>NZ_WOTO01000049.1 GCF_010993775.1 Fodinicola feengrottensis
GGAGTACAACGCGCTTGTCGGCGAGCCAGCCGCGCGGCGCGGGTGCCTGGTGTGACGTGGGTTGCGCGCGGCGCGGATGAGTCGGACAGTTATGGCTGGAAGAAGTTCACGGCGTCCAACACTGCGATCGTGATCGAGTACAACACGGTCCCGGCGGCGCCTACGTCGATGTCGGTGTCGGAGAACAAGCCGTGTGTGATTTGGTGCTGACCGTCCGACGATTGGTACGGCGACGCCGACGGTGTATGCGACGATGCGGGACGCTGATGCCGGCCAGAATCTTCGGGCGCGGTTTCAGTGGTGGACGACGAACAGTGTGCTTAAGGGCGAATATCTCACGTCGTTGCAGAATCCGGTGAACACGGTTTTCCAGGCGCAGGTGCCGGCCGGGATGTACGCCGATGGTGGTGACATTTCTTGGCGCGTACGCGCCGAGGACGGCACCGATGTCGGCCCGTTTTCGACGTGGTGCGAATACCACGTCGACGCCACCCACCCTGAACATTCTCCGACGGTGGCTTCGACGCAGTTCCCGACTGGTGGTCAGTTGGGGAATGGTGTTGGCCGAACCGGGACGTTCACGTTCGGCCCGAACGGTGAGGTGGGTGTTGTCCGGTACGCGTACGCGGTGAATTCCACCACGATGGATGTGAATCGGTCTGTGCCGGCGACCGGATTGGGGATGTTCGGCGCGCTGGCGTATACGCCGACGACGCATCGGGACAACTTCCTGATGGTGTGGACATTGGACGCTGCGAACAACCCGAGTCCGCCCACGCAGTATTTCTTTGTGGTGGACGAGCCGACACCTGTGTCGGGGCAGTGGCTGCTCAACGACGGCTCCGGATCCACCGCGGCGGACAGCAGCGCGGGCGGTGGGCATCCGTTGTCGTTGCCGGCGTCGGGGACGAGCTGGGCGGCTGGCCGGGAGGCCGGCGGTGTCGCTTTCGCTGGTGGTGTGGCGACGACAGGCGGTTCGGTGGTGGATTCGGCGAAACCGGTGACGGTTTCGGCGTGGGTGTCGCTGTCGAATGTCTCGGTGTCCTCTGCGGTGGTGGGTCTTGGTGGTTCGCGTACGACGGCGTTGTCGTTGCAGTACGCGGCAGGTTCGCATTCGTGGGTTCTGCGTTCGACCAGCGCGGACACTGATACCGCGACGGTCACGTCGGCTACTGGTGGCCCGGCGCCGGTCGCGGGGGTGTGGACGCATCTGGTGGGCTTGTATGACCCGGGCGCGGACGGCGCTGCGCAGTTGCGGTTGTACGTGAACGGTGTCCTTGCCGGCTCGGCTGCGGTGTCCGCTGTGTGTGGACCGCCGGCGGCGGGGTGCGGGTGGGCGGTGACCTGCAGGCGGGCGCGAATGTGTTGCTGTTGCAGGGAAGTGTGGATGATGTGCGGGTGTGGGACCGGGTGTTGACGGATGCGGAGATCGCGGCGTCGGCGACCGAGGCGGTGCTGGTGGGCCGCTGGGGTTTCGATGAGGGAACCGGTTCGACGGCGGCGGGCGAGTGGGTATGGGAAAGCCGCGACGTTGTCGAACGCGGCTTGGATTGAACGGCCGCCGGGTTTCGCTTTGGACGCCAATGGTACGAACTCGTTCGCGGCTACCAGCGGTTCGGTGTTGCGTACGGATGGCAGTTATACGGTGACCGCGTGGGCGCGGCTGGCGAATGCGTCGAAGTTCGCTGGCGTGGTGTCGCAGGATGGGTCGGTGTCCAGCGGGTTTATTTTGCAGTACGAGCAGGACACGAATCAGTGGTCGTACGTGATCCCGACCAAGGACGCGACGAGTCCGCCGTTGGTGCGGGTGAATTCGTCCGCGCCGGCGTTCGATGCGGGCGGCCCGTTGGAGTGGGTTTTCCTGACCGTCGTGTATGACGCGCCGCATAAGCAGTTGCGGCTGTATGTGAACGGCAACACCACACCCGATACGAACGGCAACGGCGGCCCGACGGTGATGCCCGCGCCGGCGACCATGTGGAACGCGACCGGGTCGCTGCATATCGGCGCGAGCCGCTACAACAGTGTGGTGACGAATTACTGGCCGGGCCAGATCGACGACGTGCGGGCGTACTCGGGTGTGTTGACCGACGATCAGATCTATGGGATTTTCACTGGCTCCGCTTAGAAAATAGCGCCTCTATCGGGCGCGGCTGGTTTGTGTCGTTTGCTTGTCGTTTCGGTCCACGGGCAAGTGTGTGGCCGCTTGGCAGTGGAGGTTCGCGGTGCGTCAACTGTTCACCGGCATGTCCTGGTACGGCGTTTTTCGGGGGTGCCCCCGTCTCGCCGCGCGCGCGCTCAGGCGGCGCGCGCTGATGGTGTTGGCGGCTGGGTTGGCGTTGCTGCTGGCGGCAACGTTGCCGGTGAGCTGGGATCCCCCCGGCCCGCCACCGCCGCGCCCGCGCCGACGGTGTCGTCGCTACCGAACCCGGATCGGCGGATCGCGACCCGCCCGCTGGCCGCGAACCCAGCTCCACCGGCGCCAGCGCGAGACGCTTTCACTAAGCCTGGGCCGGTGACCTGGCCGGCTGGCACGGCGACCGTGGACGTGCCTGGCGGCGATGTGGGCGGCAGTGCGCTCAGGGCTGGGGCGTTGCCGGTATGGGTGAGTCCTGTGCCAGCGGCGAAACCGGCCCCCGGGTCGCCGAAGGCACAAGCGGCTCCGGCGAATGGGCGCACGGTGCGGGTTACGTTCGCCGATCGGGCCGCGACGCGAAGGCCGGGATTCTGGGCGCGTTGCTGTCGGTCACCGACACCGGGTCGATTCCAGCGCCGGGCGGGCCGTCGAGGGCGAACGTTGTTCCGGATGGGGCGTCGGTGTCGGTTTCGGTGTCGTACGACGGGTTCAAGTACGCGTACGGCGGTGACTACGGCAACCGGCTCACACTGTTTACCGTCCCCGCCTGCGCTCTGAGCACCCCAGCGGCGCCAGCGTGCCGGCTGGTTCCGCTGCTGACCAAGAACAACTCCAGCAAGAAGACGCTGACCGCGAACGTGCCGGCATCCAGCAAGGGCACGTTCGTGGCGGCGGCCGGTACGACGGCGGGTGATTCTGGGGATTTCAGCGCGACCTCGTTGGCGCCGTCAGCGACCTGGTCCGCCGGCGGCTCAGGTGGGGATTTCTCTTGGTCGTATCCGTTGCGGGCACCGCCTTCGACCGGCGGCGCTGCACCGAAGTTGGGGTTGGGGTATTCGTCTGGGTCGGTGGATGGCCGGGTCGCGGCGACGAACAATCAGCCTTCGTGGATCGGTGAGGGTTTCGATCTGCGGCCGGGGTTCATCGAACGAAAGTTCCAGGGCTGCGGCGATGACATGACCGGCGGCAACAACACTGTCAAAACCGGTGACCTGTGTTGGCAGCGCGACAACGCGACCCTGTCGTTGAACGGGAAAGCCGTCGAGCTGGTCCATGACGTGAACCACCCGGATCAGTGGAAACTGCGGGTCGATGACGGCACCAGGGTGCAGAAGTTCATTGGCGCACCCAACGGCGACGGCGGCGCAGCCGGGCTCGGGCGGTGACGTGGGCGAGAAATGGGTGGTCACCACCCCAGACGGGACCCGTTACATTTTCGGCGAGAACCACTTGCCGGGGTGGACCACCGGGAAGCTGGAAACGAACTCGGTGGACACCGTCCCGGTGTTCGGGAACCAGCCCGGGGAGCCGTGCCATGCCGCGACGTTCGCGGGATCGTCGTGTCAGCAGGCGTGGCGGTGGAACCTGGACTACGTCGTGGACTCGAACGGCAACGCGCAAGGTTACTACTACAACAAGGAAACGAACTCGTACGGCCGGAACCTGGTCGCCACCGACAACACCCCCTACACCGCCGCGGACAATCTCGCGAAAATCGAGTACGGGTTCCGCGACGGCGCCGCGTATACCGGCGCGACGGCGCAGATCGCGTTTGATGTCACCGAAAGATGCGTCCCGTCCGGGTCGATCACCGCGCGCCGTCGAGCTGACGGCGGCGAACGCGGGGTATTGGCCGGATGTGCCGTTCGACCAGATCTGCGCGTCGGGTGCGACGTGCAGTAACCGGTTCTCGCCGTCGTTTTTTCGGATGGAAAATGCTGCGAAAATCACCACCAGGATCTGGGACGGGTGCGACGTGCAGTAAACCACACGTCGCCTGCCGCGATCTCCGCATCCGTCAACACCCGGTCCCACACCCGCACATCATCCACACTTCCCTGCAACAGCAACACACATTCGTCCCGCCTGCAGGTCACCGCCCACCCGCACCCCGCCGCCGGCGGTCCACACAGCGGACACCGCAGCCGAGCCGGCAAGGACACCGTTCACGTACAACCGCAACTGCGCAGCGCCGTCCGCGCCCGGGTCATACAAGCCCACCAGATGCGTCCACACCCCCCGCGACCGGCGCCGGGCCACCAGTAGCCGACGTGACCGTCGCGGTATCAGTGTCCGCGCTGGTCGAACGCAGAACCCACGAATGCGAACCTGCCGCGTACTGCAACGACAACGCCGTCGTACGCGAACCACCAAGACCCACCACCGCAGAGGACACCGAGACATTCGACAGCGACACCCACGCCGAAACCGTCACCGGTTTCGCCGAATCCACCACCGAACCGCCTGTCGTCGCCACACCACCAGCGAAAGCGACACCGCCGGCCTCCCGGCCAGCCGCCCAGCTCGTCCCCGACGCCGGCAACGACAACGGATGCCCACCGCCCGCGCTGCTGTCCGCCGCGGTGGATCCGGAGCCGTCGTTGAGCAGCCACTGCCCCGACACAGGTGTCGGCTCGTCCACCACAAAGAAATACTGCGTGGGCGGACTCGGGTTGTTCGCAGCGTCCAATGTCCACACCATCAGGAAGTTGTCCCGATGCGTCGTCGGCGTATACGCCCAGCGCGCCGAACATCCCCAATCCGGTCGCCGGCACAGACCGATTCACATCCATCGTGGTGGAATTCACCGCGTACGCGTACCGGACAACACCCACCTCACCGTTCGGGCCGAACGTGAACGTCCCGGTTCGGCCAACACCATTCCCCAACTGACCACCAGTCGGGAACTGCGTCGAAGCCACCGTCGGAGAATGTTCAGGGTGGGTGGCGTCGACGTGGTATTCGCACCACGTCGAAAACGGGCCGACATCGGTGCCGTCCTCGGCGCGTACGCGCCAAGAAATGTCACCACCATCGGCGTACATCCCGGCCGGCACCTGCGCCTGGAAAACCGTGTTCACCGGATTCTGCAACGACGTGAGATATTCGCCCTTAAGCACACTGTTCGTCGTCCACCACTGAAACCGCGCCCGAAGATTCTGGCCGGCATCAGCGTCCCGCATCGTCGCATACACCGTCGGCGTCGCCGTACCAATCGTCGGACGGTCAGCACCAATCACACACGGCTTGTTCTCCGACACCGACATCGACGTAGGCGCCGCCGGGACCGTGTTGTACTCGATCACGATCGCAGTGTTGGACGCCGTGAACTTCTTCCAGCCATAACTGTCCGACTCATCCGCCGCGCGCAACCCCACGGTCACACCAGGCCACCCCCCGCCGCCGCCTGCTGCTGGATCGCCGACAGCGCGTTGTACTCCAACTCACCCGCCGGACACGACGAGTCATATCCCTTCGCCGCGTTCACCGAACCCAGCTTGCGCATCCAACTCGGCTGCGAATTCCAGGTCGTCGACGAGGTGATCGCGCCGGTCAACCACAAATCCACCGGTCGTGCGGTACACGAGTACGAATAGGCATTCGTCACCCGCAACGTCGCCGACAGAATGTGCTTTCCGTTCACCGGGTCCGTCGCCAGCCAGAAGAACGACCGGTTCGTCTCCACGTCCCCCTGTTCCGACACATGCCCCACCCGAGCGACATTCTCCGACGAGTTCCAGTACGACGTGGTCGGGAACTTCGCCCACACGCTCGTCCACGCCCGCCGCCCCGCCGACACCGACGGATCCAGATACACCGGGAACTGCGTTCCCGTACCCGTCAGCATTGCCTGGTTCGGTGTGATCGTCAGCGCACTGGCCGACACGTCCACACCCATCGCCACCCGGTCCGGCTCGGTCGCCGGTGGGTCCGTCGCAGTCGGCGACTGTTTGGATGGCGCCGAAGGGCTGTCCCACATCGTCGGCGTCGGGGCATGGAACACCACATTCCCATTACCGTCACGGAAATCAATATCACCGGCGCGGTCCTTCACGGTCGACACGCCAGTAGCGGCCAACCCGAACCGCAACGCCTTCAGCGCAGGGTTGGACGCCGCTGTAAGCGTCTTGACGACCAGCACCTCGGTGTAACCGTCAACATCCGCGGTCAACCGCAAATCCACATCCGGCAGGACATTCGGGTACGTCGCCATATCACCCGACAACGACGGCGCCGGAAGCGAACCACCGGGCCAACTCAACGCCACATTCGCCGTGCCCGTACCAATCCGCACCAACGGACCCGAACCACCACCAGAAAACACCACCGAAGTCGGCGCAGCCGCCGCCGACACCGAACCATCCCCCGCACGCACAAGCGTCAGATCCACCGGCACCCAACTCGTGCCACGATGCACGCGTACCGGACGGGCATTCTCCGTCAACGTGAAACTGCCCGACGGATTAGCCGTCACCAACCGCGTCTCATTCGTCAACGCCGACACCTCAACAGGCGCGGCCGTCGCCTTCGCCCTCACCGCGGCCGCCGCCTCATCCAACAACGGCACCGCCGCCGCGGGCTTGCGCGGAACCGCCACCGGCGCCGCCGCAGCGGGCGCGCCCCACGCCGGCAGCACACCAGCCGCCACCACCAAGGCGGCCACACCAGCCACTGCGCGCGGCCTGGACAAATGAAGTAAACGAATCAGCGAACACCGTTCGCGACGCAGATGTATCCCGCGAATCCCCCGTGCCATGTTCTATTTGTCCTTCCTGCCCCCGCGACAAGTAGCAACGAGACGGTAGCCCACCGCGATGCCATCTGTCAGTAGGAAGGGAGTCAAATATTCTTTATCAACGCACCGATTGCCGACGATACGGCACGCCGTGAGCCATTAACCATTCAATGACCGTTTTATTCGTATCGACCGCTACCGTCACTTTTGTTAGGCTACCGGGCGAGGTTTTCACCCGGATTTGTCGAGTGACGATGCAATGAATTATGGGAGCGTCTCGCCTACAAACATCACCCTCCCCGTAAAGCCGAGATGGCCCACGCTGATGCATGGGCCATCTTGGGTGTTCTTACCTGCCGTTGGTGTTGGTGGCGAAGCGCACTCGGTAGCCGAGCGCGGTGTACTGGTAAATCACCACGTTGTGGTCGTTCTGGATGTCCAGCACGTTCGCCTCGCCGCCGGCCGAGGTGTTGGATGCCCACAGCGCCTGGTTCGCGCTGTTGTAGACGGCCAGATTCCCGTCGGACTGGAAGCTCGCCCGGCGGCCGTTGCTGCCGACCTGGGGAGCATTCCAAATGACGATGTCACCGGTCGACCTCGGCTTGACCACCAGCCACTGACCGGCATAAAGCGTCAGCCGGATTTCGGCATTGGCTGACTGGACGTAGCTGAAGTTGGTCCAGCTGATCTTTCCAGGGAAAAGACAGGCCCCGGGCGGCAATTCGGCCGTACTGCACTCATCCGCTGGTGACATCGGCTGCGTCACTGCGGCCGGCCTTGCGGCGACGTGAGTGGCGGCCGGAGATGCTGACGCGCCGGCCGGGTTAAGGAGAAGTGCAGCCGTCACCAGCAGGCCAGTGCAGGCGGTCACTAGGGAGCGAATGTGAGGGAGGTTCTTACTCTGGATCAATGCCGACTCCTTCTTCGAGGAAAGCTCGCCCTCCCTGTCTAGCGCTCGCACGTTGTACGGCATCGACACCCACGAACCGAACGACAAACCTCGTACAACCCCGCCGCCGCGAACTTGACGTTTTGGTAGTGAACATCGGTGTGCTGACAGCGAATCCGTTTGTCACCGAGGTGGGGGCTCGTCGGTGGCCGACATGGGGCGGCGGCCGCGGGGGCGAGGGGTCGGCCACAAGGGGGCGAGTGCCGCCAAGGCCGCCTCTGGGTCATCCGCGACCCAGCGCAGGCTGGCGCGAAGGAAGTCGTTCATCAGGCGGTCGCGGTCGCGCAACTCCTGCATGGCGGCCGCGTATTCAGCCTCGTCCGGGCGGAACTTCTGATGCCGATGAACCCGTCTGTCAGGCAACGCGCGCCCCTCACCCTCGGAAGTCTGTCTCGGACAAAGGTAAACGGCAGCACAAGCCCAACAAACCCGACGCGCGGTGAGGAGGACACTAGCGAATGATGCCTGCCGTACGAGCAGCTTGCAGCCAGGCCGGAAATTCGGCCAGCACCCGTTCGTAAAGCTCGCTGTCGGAGACCTTGTCCACATCGTCGAGGGCGAAGAAGCCGGCGTTGTCGACCAATCGGCCAGGCAGCTCGTCCAGTTTCTCCAACACGCCGTAGTCGGCCTCGCCGATCCCGACGAACTGCCAGAAAACCGGCTCGTGGGAAGCGCGGACCATCAGCTCCGCGATCTCGTCTTCCTCCACGAATCCGCCGTCGGTGAAGAAAAGTACGAGGGTCGGCAACGGTGACTGCTTCGCGCTGGCCAGCACCTCCGCGATGATCGGCAGCTCGTCATTCGTGTAACCGATCGCGTCGTAGTCGAGACCCTCATGCATGTCTTCCATGTGCAGGAAACGCTGCGGCCAGGTCTCCAACTCACCTACCCGCAAATCGGGCAGTTTCAGGAAGTTGTTGGCATAGAGATAGGCCTCCAGCGTGCCGTCCTCGTCCAACTGTACGGCCACCGGGACCATTCGTTCGACGACCCGGTGCACCACCTTATCCTCGTACGCGGAGCCCATCGACCCGGTCTTGTCCAGCACCAACACAACCCGCGCTCGCACGGCCGCTGCCTGCTTGGTCAGCAGGACCTTCGCCACCTCACGTTTGCGCAGGTCGAGCTTTTCCTTCTTTTTTCAGGGAGAGCTTCTCCTCGCCAGGAGCGGTACGCGGTTCGCTGCCGGACTCCGCCACGTCGATCCCGTGCTCCCGCAACACCGCTGACAGTCCGGCGGCCCAGCCCTGGGACACGTTGCGGATTTTCCAGCCGCCGGCCCGGCGATAGACCTCCACGAGCAACGCGGCCCGCTCCGACGACAGGTCACCGGCCATCGCGCGTACGGGATCGCCCACGCCGGAGACGGTGACGCCTAGCGACGGGACGGTGGCCAACGAGCCGGGAACCGAGTCGTCCAACGAAACCGCGACGGCCAACATGTCCACCTCCGCGGGGACTTGGCCGAGGTTGATGTCGACCGTGCTGCCGTCGGTGAGCCGGACCGCGCCTTCAGGGGAGGCCGGCTGATTGAAGAACACCAAGTCGTTGTCCGTACGCACCCGCCGATTTTCGGTCAACTGCAAGACAAACAGATCGACCGTACCTTGGCTGGCACCGGCTACCCCGATCCGCAGGCTGGTGCCCGACACTGCCGTGTTAGCGCCTCGACCCAGTTCCACTGCCACCCTCTCGCCGCCGGTTTACTTGCAGCGTAAGGGTGGCGCTCTCGCCGTTCAGCCGAGGTCCACGGAGTTTGCCCTTTCGGGCGCCAAAAACTACTCGTCGTCGTCGGTGCGGTAGCCAAGGTTGGGCGACAGCCATTTCTCGGCCGCGGCGACGGTCAGGCCCTTGCGGGCCGCGTAGTCGGTGACCTGGTCCCGGCCAATCTGGCCGACCACGAAATACTGCGACTGCGGGTGCGAGAAGTAGAGGCCACTGACCGAGGCGCCAGGCCACATGGCCATGCTCTCGGTCAACTCGATGCCAGTGTTGGTCTTGACGTCCAACAGCTCCCAGATCGTCTGCTTCTCGGTGTGCTCCGGGCAGGCCGGGTAGCCCGGAGCCGGCCGGATGCCGACGTATTTCTCCTTGATGAGCGACTCGTTGTCAAGCGACTCATCCGGCTGGTACGCCCAGAATTCGGTGCGTACGCGCTGATGCAGCCGTTCGGCGAAGGCCTCGGCCAGCCGGTCCGCCAGAGACTCCAGCAAAATCGCGCTGTAGTCGTCGAGCGCGGCCTTGAATTCCTTGATCTTGTCGGTGATGCCCAGTCCCGCGGTGACCGCGAAAGCGCCGACATAGTCGTGCAATCCAGTCTCCTTGGGCGCGACAAAGTCGGCGAGCGACCGATGCGGCACGCCCGGGCGGTGCTCGGACTGCTGGCGCACCTCACGCAGGGTCGTACGCACCTCGGCGCGGGTTTCGTCCGCGTAGACCTCAATATCGTCGTCGCCGACCATGCTCGCCGGGAACAGCCCGATCACGCCCGAGGCGCTGATCCACTTCTCTTCGATGAGCCGGTCAAGCATCTGCTGCCCGTCGTCCCACAGTTTGCGCGCCGCCTCACCGGACGCGGGATTGTTAAGGATGTCCGGGTATTTCCCCTTCATCTCCCACGCGTTGAAAAACGGCTGCCAGTCGATGTATTCGCGCAGTTCCGCGAGCGAGTAATCGTGGAAGGTCTTGACGAACTGGGTAGCCGAGCGGAGCGGTCGCTCGTCGTCGTGGTGTACGTCCGGCGCCTGCTGGGCCAGCATGCGCGGCCGCGGCGGGTGATAGCCAGTCCAGTCGATCGGCGTTCGATTTTCCCGCGCCTTGGCGATCGGGAGGATGACTTTGGCCTCGCTGCGGGCAGCGTATCGCTCACGCAGCGAGTCGTAGTCAGCCTGTACGTCCGCCAGCAGTCCCGGTCGCTGGTCGCCGGAAAGCAGCGCGGCGACGACCGGCACCGAGCGCGAAGCGTCTTTCACCCAGATGACTGGGCCGTGGTATTTCTTGTCGATCTTGACCGCGGTGTGCGCGCGGGAAGTGGTGGCGCCACCGATCAACAACGGGATGTCGAAGCCCTGGCGTTCCATTTCGGCGGCGAAGGTGACCATCTCGTCCAGCGACGGCGTGATCAGCCCGGACAGGCCGATGACATCGGCGTCGTTTTCCTTGGCCGCGTCGAGAATCTTCTGCGCCGGCACCATGACGCCCATATCGATCACGTCATAGTTGTTGCACTGCAGGACGACTCCGACGATGTTCTTGCCGATGTCGTGTACGTCCCCCTTCACGGTCGCCATAATGACCGTGCCGTTGCTGCGTCCGGCGTCCTCGGGCGACTTTCCGGCCTCGATGAAGGGAATAAGATACGCGACGGCCTTTTTCATCACTCGCGCCGATTTCACCACCTGCGGCAGGAACATCTTGCCGGCGCCGAAAAGGTCTCCGACGACATTCATGCCGGCCATCAGCGGGCCTTCGATGACCTCGATCGGCTGGCCGCCGCGGGCCTCGATGAGCGCGCGCAACTCCTCGGTGTCCGTCTCGGCGTAGTCGTCGACGCCCTTGACCAACGCGTGGGTGATGCGTTCGTCGACCGGCAGCTCTCGCCATGCCTCGTTGACGATCTCGGTTTTCTTGCCGTCGCCGGCGAACTCACCGGCGATTTCCAGCAGCCGCTCGGTGGCGTCCGGATGCCGGTTGAGGATGACGTCCTCAATGCGCTCGCGCAGCCGCGGATCCACCTGGTCGTACACGACAAGCGCGCCGGCGTTGACGATTCCCATGTCCATGCCAGCGGCGATGGCGTGGTAGAGGAAGACCGCGTGAATCGCTTCTCGGACGGCGTTGTTGCCACGGAAGGAAAACGAGACGTTCGAGACACCGCCGGAGATCAGCGCGCCGGGCAGGTTCTGCTTGATCCAGCGGGTCGCCTCGATGAAGTCGACGCCGTAGTTGGCATGTTCTTCAATGCCGGTCGCGACGGCGAAGATGTTCGGGTCGAAAATGATGTCCTCGGCCGGGAACCCGACCTCGTCCACCAGGATGTGGTACGCCCGCTCGCAAATCGCCTTGCGGCGCTCCAGGTTGTCCGCCTGGCCGTCCTCGTCGAAGGCCATCACAACCACGGCGGCGCCGTACTTTCGGCACAGCGACGCCTCCCGTCGGAACTTCTCCTCGCCTTCCTTCATCGAGATCGAGTTCACGATCGGTTTGCCCTGTACGCACCGCAAACCGGCTTCGATGACGGCGAATTTCGAGGAGTCGATCATCAGCGGCACTCGGCTGATGTCCGGCGGCTCGCTGGCGATCAGCTTGACGAAGCGGTCCATCGCGGCGATGCCGTCGATCATGCCTTCGTCCATGTTGATGTCGATGACCTGCGCGCCGTTTTCGACCTGCTGGCGGGCCACCGACAGCGCGGTGTTGTAATCGCCGTCCCGGATCAGGTTGCGGAACTTCGCCGACCCGGTGATGTTCGTACGCTCGCCGACATTCACGAACAGCGTCTCGTCGACGATGGTGAGGGGCTCCAGGCCGGACAGCCGGCAGGCCGGCGCACGCTCGGACGGCACCCGTGGTGTCACGCCGACCACGCACGCCGCCATCGCCGCGATGTGCTCGGGCGTGGTGCCGCAGCACCACCACCCAGCAGGTTCAGCAGCCCGCTCTCGGCGAACTCTCGTACGATCGCAGCGGTCTGGTCGGGCGCCTCGTCGTACTCACCGAACGCATTGGGCAGGCCGGCATTGGGATAGCAGGAGACGAAGCAGTCGGCGATCCGCGAGACCTCCGCCAGATACGGCCGCATCTCGGCCGCGCCGAGCGCGCAGTTGAGGCCGATGAGCAGCGGGTTAGCGTGCCGTACGGAGTTCCAGAACGCCTCGGTGACCTGGCCGGACAGCGTCCGGCCAGAGGCGTCGGTGATCGTCCCGGAAATCATCACCGGCCACCGCCGGCCGCGTTCCTCGAACAGCGTTTCCAGCGCGAAGATCGCCGCTTTCGCGTTGAGGGTGTCGAAAATCGTCTCGATCAGCAGCAGGTCGGCGCCACCGTCGACCAGCCCGTTCGCCTGTTCCAAATACGCGTCGACCAGCTCTTCGTACGTGATGTTCCGGGCGCCGGGATCGTTGACGTCCGGCGAAATCGACCCGGTCCGGTTGGTCGGCCCCATCGCGCCGGCGACGAACCGCGGCTGGTCGGGAGTCGCCTGGGTGACCGCGTCGCACGCCAGCCGGGCCAGCCGCGCCGACTCGAAATTCAGCTCGTACGCGAGCTCCTCCATGCCGTAATCGGCCAGCGAGATCTTCTGCGCGTTGAACGTGTTGGTCTCGACGAGGTCGGCGCCGGCGTCCAGATACGCCCGGTGGATCGCGCCGATCACCGCCGGCTGGGTCAACGACAGCAGGTCGTTGTTGCCCTTCAGATCGCGGTGCCAGTCGGCGAACCGCTCGCCGCGATATTCCTGCTCACTGAAGGTGTGCCGCTGGATCATCGTGCCCATCGCCCCGTCGAGCACCAGGATCCGCGAGCTCAACAGGGCCGTCAGGGCTTGGGTGGCGTCGGACCGGACCAGCGACGTTGCAGGCACAGGCATGTCCCCCGGGTGTTGTCAGCAGGGCTGGGTCAGCCTCGGCGTCCGGCTCACCAGCGCCGCCTCTCACCAGATGCACGAATGGTTTGTTAGCAGTATCCCATCCAGGCACGGTCAAGGCGCCATGCGTGCGGCGGACGTCACGAACAACACCCAACCCTGCCTTTCGGTAGTCACTCGACTACAGAAAGGCAGGGGGGGGGTGGCTAACAGACTTCGATCCGCCAGTTCCCGTCGGCGTAGAAGTCCGTGTACGAGCCGTACGTCCCGCCGGAGACCGGCCGGCAGCCCGGCGAGGCATAGCGGCCGACGGCCGGGATGAACACCCGGAAGTTCCAGGTCAGGTGACACTGATTACGGAGCGTGTAGATCATGTTCATGTCAACACCGGATTCCAGTCCGACCCGGACTCCGCAGAAGCCCGGATCGGCGGCGGCCGGCTGGGCCGGTTGGAGGGCGATAGCGGCGAGGGTTGCGACGGTGCCGGCGATGGCCAGGCGCGCGATTCGCCGCGGCCGGACAGGATGGGCGCTCATGTGGGACTCGTTTCTCCAAACGCTCGCGGTCAACTCGGTTCCGGACTCAGCAGACAACGAGATTCCAGTCGTCCGCCCAGATGGCGCTGTAGGTGTGCAGCGCGTACGGGCCGATATAGGCGCACGGAATCTCACTGCCGTGCACGAACACGACCTTGAAACTCCAGCCGATCGAGCACTTGTTTTTCGCCAGGTACGTGAAAATGCCGTTGGCGCCGGTCGGGTTGGAATTGGGATCCGGATAGGGCCCTTGCACGCGTACGCCGCAAAAACCTGGATCCGCCGCGGCCGGCTGCACTGGCAGCGTTGCGATGATCGCCGCCGCCGCGAGCAGCGCACACGCCAGCGACGTGCCTTTCCTGAATGTTGACCTCATCGTGTCTCCGCCTGTTTGTCGAGAGAAAACGCGGACGGCGACACTGTAGGCATGGCTGCCTTTCATTTCCCTTTCACTGGCCAGCCCGGGAGCAGGGGCTTACACGACCGCGGTGACCTCGACTTCCAGCAGCGCGCCGGGCCGGAACAGCCGGCTGACCTCCACCGTCGTACTGGCCGGCGGATCCGTGGGGAAAAGCCGTCGTCTTACGACCCCGTAGCCGGGCAGGTCATTGAGGTTGGTCATGAACGTACGAATATGTGCCACCGAGCCGAAATCGGCGCCGTGTGCGGCCAGGATCCCGCCGATCAGCTCGAAAATTCGCTCGGCCTGGGCGGTGATGTCGCCGGGGGCGACCACTTCGCCCGCGTCGTCGACGGCAATCTGCCCGGATAGTACGAGCAGAGTGCCGTCGACGCGGGCGACGTGCGCGAAAGGACCGACCGGTGCCGGTACGGTCGCCGGATTGTCCAATATCAGCTTCAAAGTCTCTCCTTGATCGGTACCTGAAGGAGAAACTAGCCACCCAGACACCCATGCGTCCAACGACGATTTCGCATCGCTGCCATGCCGTTACAGCATGACTACTACCTGGCCAGAGTGCACCCGGGCTGGTTCAGATCGATCTCGCTGCCGGCCTTCAGACAGGCCGGGATGCCGTACGTTTCCTCGGCGTAGCCGATGCCCTGATGGATCGTCACCCCCCGCCGGCCGCGTCCACCTCACACGGGTTGTCGAGCGTGCACTGCTCACCGTCTTCGTTGGTGGTGTTGTTGACGCCAACGACCTTGCCCGTTGTCGTCTCCACGACCGGGGAACCTGACGTGCCGCCAATGACGTGACAGGGCGAGGTGTAGCGGATCGAGTCCTTCCAGACCCAGTCGCTCTCATGCAGCTCGTACGCGAATCCGTCGATATTGCAGGAATACATCGCCCGCCAATAGCCGGACACCACATCGATGTGCACGCCGGCGCTGGGATGGCTGGCCGACAGCTCCAGCGGCGCGATCCCGTAGGTCTGCTGGATTTGCGCGTACGTCGTGGTCAGCTGGTAGATGGTCACGTCCGTGCCGGTCATCGTCGCGTAGATGACCTTCTTCGCCCGCAGCGTGCCGAGCCGGGACTGCCCGTTCTTGGAAAGCAGCGAGAAGGTCCGACTGGACGCCTGATTGGTGATCACCTGGCCGGGCCGCGGAAATCCGGACTCGATGCAGTGACCGTTGGTGAGCACCAGCGCCGGGTCGGTGAGTGCCGCGGTCGGCGTCTTCACCACCGAGCCCGAGCAGTTGGAGAGCGCCACGATGCCGTGGAAGTCGGTGGCAAGCACCGCCGGCGCGGGTGCCGCGCTGGCAGCTAGCCCAGTGCCCGGTGCGGCGGTCATCAGCACGACCGCGAAACCGCAGGTCATCGCTGCGAGACCCCATCTGCGCAAGGTCTTTCTCATGAGCACAACCTCCGGTCAGGCGTGGTGCGGGACGGGTGTCCTCATTCCGACAGGCCGAAGGCGCTGGAACAATAGGTAGCACTACCTGTTAAAAGCCGAACACACAGAGGCATCCTGCCCTGATGACGACAGCGGGTTGGCCGTTTCGCGGAGCCGGGATCCACGCAGTGTGTTGGGATCCCGGCTTCTACGATCTAGATGACGTCGGCATACAGATCCCAAACCGTGCCGAGAGGCCGGTCGTCCTCCACGCAGTAATACGTTCGCCATCGGCCGATGGCCTCACCACCGCTGCCGTAACGGTCGCAGGCATCCGGGCTGCCGAAACCGCCCACAACTTCCCAAAGCTGGGGTGCCGCCGGCGCGGCGGCGACTGTTGCCGATGGCAGCGCCAACCCAGCGGCCACCGAAGGGATGGCGATCGCGAGCGCTAGAGCTGTTCTGAGTTTCATGGGAAATCCTCGACTTTCGGTGCGATAGTGCCGAGAATGCGCGGACTGACCGCCGCCGGATGGTCCATCGTTTTAGTCAAGGAAAACGATTCCAACAAGTAGCACTTGTCATCATTCGGCCATGACGAATGTCAAGTCCACTGGCAGCGGCCAGCTTCCGACAGATGGCCACTCAAGGCCGCTCGACAGAGCGCGCTAGCGGGTGAGCGCGTCGGCGAGCCGGGACAGCTCGGCGACCACGTCGTCCAGTGGGGCGCGGTCGTCGGTGGCGCACCAGTCCTGCAGCAGGCCGTTGGCCGCGCCGACAAAAGCGCCGGCGGCGAGCCGGTAGTCGCGGTCCGCGATCTCGCCGCGCTCGATCGCGGCTTGCAGGACCCCACCGATCAGCGTCACCCAGCGACGCCGCCACGCCATCCGATGCGCCTCGATCGCCGGGTTCACTCCGACGATTTCCAGGTACGCGACGCGCGCGCTGCGCAGGTCGGAAGCGGTGCTTCGCGCGTACGTACGCAAAGCGGCCTCGACCCGCGCCGTCAAGGTGGCATTTCCCAGTGCTGCCACCGCTTTTTTGCGACCGCTTCGATCGCCTCGGTGTTGATCGTGTCGTACACCGTGATCATCAGCAGCTTCACGGCTGCCGAACTCCTCGTAATACTGCCGGGTCGACAGGTTCGCGACCTTGCAGATGCGCCCGACCGGCGCCATCGCGTAGCCGACCGTGCCAAACATCTGCAGCCCGGCGTCGACCAGCCGGCTCCGCCGGTCCGCGCGGCGCTCGGCGGCCGACCGTCCGGCGTATTGGCGCTGCGGCCCGGGCTGAGTCATGCGATCAACCTTAGAGGGCGCCGCCGGACCAGGGCGGCCGATAGTGCACGTGATCAGCAACGAAGCAGGGTCTTGTGGTCTGGGCCACATCAGGTCTACTCTCCGGTAACCACATTTCTGAAACGGCACCACTTCAGATTCACCCCCATCCCGCCTGGAGGCTGTCGTGCCCGCTCGAACCCACCGTTTTCTCGCGACCGTGGCAATACTCGCGGCCGTACTAACGGCGTTTTTTTCGCCGCCGCCACCCCAGCGAACGCCGCTCCGCACTACCTGGTGCTCGCGAACCTCGGGCAGGGCATCGCCGCCTCGACACCGAACCCGGCCGGGTCGCCGGCCGGCGTGAACGTGTCGTCGTGCCAGCCCAGCGCGGCCCACCCCCGGCCGGTCGTGCTGATTACGGGCACCTTCGGCAACATGATCGACGACTGGTCCGGCCTCGGCCCGACGCTCGCGAACCGCGGCTACTGCGTCTACAGCACGGTGATTGGCGGCAGCCCGTCCTCGCTCATCCAGACCATTGGCGCGGTCGCCACCTCAGCGGCTCAGATCGGCACCTTCGTGACCCAGGTGCGATCGCGTACGGGCGCGGCTCAGGTCGATCTCGTCGGGCATTCCCAGGGTGGCCTGATCGGCGAGTACTACCTCAAGAATCTCAACGGTGCCAGCAAAGTGCACAGCTTCGTTGGCCTCTCCCCGACCACCCACGGCACCACTCTGGACGGGCTTGCCCTGCTGGGTAAGGCTTTCGGCATCACCGACGTGATCGGCGCGGCCTGCCCGGCCTGCGGCGACCAGGTGCCGGGCTCCGCCGTGGTGACCGCGTTGAACGCCGGTCCGGTCGCTCAGCCGGGGGTCAGCTACACGATTATCGAGACCAGGAACGAATTCGTGGTCACCCCGGCTGGTACGGCCGCCTTCATCGCCGAGCCTGGCGTGACGAACACGTGGGTGCAGAACTCGTGCCCGTTCGACGCCGTCGACCACGCCAGTCTCTCGTACGACAAAGGCGTTTACGACCTCGTCGACAACGCATTGGATCCCGCGCATCCGCAACCGGTTCACTGCTGCTTCTAAACGATATTAAGGACAGCACGCGAGGGGCCATATCCCTCGCGTGCTGTCAGTTGGCTAGCTAATCGTATAGCTGTACGGGATCGCCGCCAGCTCGTCTCCGGCCGGTTCGGTGCTACCCGAGTCGTTGTATTCGAATCCGGATTCGGTCGAAGTGCTGCCCACGACCAGCGAATCCACATACACCGTGCCGGAAACGGTGGTGCCCGAAGGCCCGGTGGGAGTGATGTTCGCGGTCAGCGTCACCGTCTGTCCAGGTAGGACGGTGACCAGGTGCATCGAGGTCGCGGGAGTGACCGAGGTCTGCCAGAAATCGGTCGCGTCCGGAACGACGTTCGCGTCAAAGGGCGCGGCCCGTACGGTCGCGGACAGGTTCGCCGTCGTGGTGGTCGGTGCCGCGAACGGTCCGATCTGTACGACGTTGGCCGCCCACACGCCGTTCGGCAGCGGACTCCCGGTGATCGAGCCGGTCGCGGTGGTTCCGTTGGTGGTCGACAAAGTCACCGGATCACCGGATTCCGGGCCGTAGTTGAGGCCGATCGGCGCCGACGCGGTCGCTGTCACGGTGAACTGCGAGCTCTCGGTCGGCACCAACCACGCCGGCGAGCTTTCCGAGGAATTCAACGGAGACTGGAAATTGGTCTGCGGCTCGACCGGCGCCAGCGTCAGCGTGCTGGTCGTGTTCAGCCGTGGATCAAGGAAGAAGTTCATTGGCTGGGTCCCAGTGTTGGTCACCGGAACGGTGATCCCCACCGGTTTTTTCGCGGCCAGCGGCCGTTTCGTTGCCGTACGAACCGCGGACCCGTCGACCTTCACGGTGTTGAAGGTGACCGAGCCGGTGAATGGCTGCGACACCTCGTCGCCGACAACGTTGCCCGGGAATCGGATGACCAAGGTCCATCGACCGGCCTGCGGCGCTCGTGCGTACGCGTCGGTGCCCAGTTGCGGACTGAACGTGCCGACCCGAGTGGTCGGGTTGTACGCCGTGGTCAGCTGGTTGCTGCCACTTCCCACCGCGTAACCGGACGGGGCCACCAGCTGGGTTTCCACGGTGTCGCCCGGATCGTTGGTCAGCTTCACGCTGGCCTTCAGGTTCGACACACCGGCGGGCACGTCGAACTGGTAGTAGTTCGCCTGGCCGTCGTCGCTGTTGAAGTTGTTTCCGCCGGTCAGGGTGCCGGTGAAAGCGCCGCCGCTGGTCGGTTGGACGAGGCCGCGCATGATTATCGGCAGCGAGCTGTGCTGCCCTCCACTGCCATTCACGACCAGCGCGCCGCTGGAGTCACCCGCACCGGCCGGCGTGGTTTCGGTGACCGTCGCGGCCCGGCTCGCGCGCCCGGAGCCAACGTCATAGTGGCTGGGCTGACCGCGCCGAAAGCCGCGGTGTTCGCGACATCCGCCTGGAATTTCACCGGTCCGACGGTGCCACCGGAGGTGGACACCGCACTGAACATGACCGCCGTCCAGATGCCCGCGGCCGGTAGCACCACATCGGCGCTGCCGTAGTTGCCATCCGGCCCAATGGCCTGCGGAATCGAGTTCGCGGCCAGTTTGCCTGTCGGATCAATCAAATCCAGTCGTACGCGCCCGTTGCCGCCAGCATTGGCCGCGGACTGAAAGGCGATCGAGCCCTTCAGTCTTTGTACGCCGGCGGGCACTGTGAAGGTGAATTTACCAAAATTGTCGTTGGTGCCATTCCAGTCGGTGAAATGATCGCTGGCCGAGTCGCTCAACGTCACCGTGCCGGTGCCCACGGTCCGTGGTGTCCCGAACGTACGACCGCTGAGGTTGACCGTCTGAGTGCTGGCGCCGGTATTCGTGACGTGCACGGTGAAATTCTGCTTACCACCCGGTGCACCCACCGAGTTCAGCTGGCTCTGGTCCACCAGCACCGAGGAACCGGTGTTGCCCTGCGCGGCCTGCACCGCGCGGTACGCGTCGACCTGCCCGGCACCCTGCTCGTTCGAGGGCGCAGTGAGGTCCTGCGCGGTGCTCGTCACGATCTGCTTGATCTGTGCTGGCGTCGGGCTCGCCCCGCCGTGACCCTTGCGGTACGCCTGAATGACCAACGCGGCCGTACCCGAGACGAAAGGCGCCGCCGCGCTGGTGCCGCCGCTACGGACCACACTGGAGGCTTTGCCAGTGAAGTCAGCGCAGTCCAGGTAGATCGCCAGATTTGGCGTACACACCGCGAAGGAGCCGTCCCCAGGTGCCAGCAGGTCGAGAGTACGACCAGACTGGGTGAAGCCGGCCGAAGTGATCGCCGAGACGTTGTTGTTCAGCCAGCCGGTGGAAAACTGCCGCGCGCCGGTGTAGTTGGTCTGTTCCTGCCAGCGAAAGTCGGTGCTGGCGCCCACCGAAATGATGTTCGGGTCGGTGGAGGGCACGTCGATGGTGCTGTTGGTGCCCGCGTCGCCGGTCGCGCCGACAATGGTGACACCTTCGCGTACGGCAGCGTCGTTGGCCTGTTCCACCGCGTTGAGCGCGGCCACGTCCGGGAACCGGCTGGAACACCACCGATTCGTTCAGTACGTCGACGTGGTCGGTGGTGACCGCGTAGTCGATTGCCTGGATGTAGTTGGCCTCGCTGAACTCGGCATTCGTACCGAGAACTTTGTAGCCGAAGAGCGAAACACCAGGAGAGACGCCCTCGACCCGGATATCACACGTGCTGGGCAGCGGATCGGCGCTGAAGTTCTGTACGTCGTAGACCTGCCGGCCCTGCGCGGCAATCGCGCTGGCATCCAGGAACGACTCGCTGTCGACGTTTGGCGCGGCCGCGCCCTCGCCGGAAAAGTCCTGGAAATTGGCGAAGACCTTGCTGCCGTCGGCCCGGATGAAGTCCGGGTTGTTCACGTCGATGCCCTCGGCGATGAACCCGACCTTGACCCCGGCGCCGGTGAATCCCAGTGACCGTGCGGTTTTTCGCGCGGCCGGATCGGCGGAATCGGTGTTGGTAGTGGAAAGGCCCTCCGGCTCCAGCTGGGTCTGCCCTGCTGGCGCGCAGGTCCCGGCCGGCACCGTGCCGCTGGCGCTGCCAGCTTTGCGGCTTGGCGTTTTGGCCGGCTGAGCCACTTTCAGCAGCCGGTCCGGCAGCACCTGGGCGACATTCGGGTTCGCCGCCAACCGGGTCGCCTCGGCCGCCGAAACGGTCGCCGCGACCGCGTTGATCAACTGGTAGCGGCGCAGGTTCTTGGCATGCACCTGGGTCAGCTCACTGACCAGTGGCGCCTGGTTGCCAGCGATCGCCTGGGCCCGGCTGAGCGCGGCCGCGCTGCCTCTGGCGGCTGCGCCCGGCTGATTGCGAAGAAGCACGATCACGGAGGTGCTGGCGTTGCCAGGGGCGATCGTCAGCGCGCTGACCTCCGCCGCGGTCAGTGGCTGGGCGCCGGCCGCGGTGGCCGGCCCGCTCAGCGCGGTGGCCGCGGTCAATGCGGCGAAGGCCGCGATCGCGGTCATCGCGGTGGTTCTCTTGCGTGACATGAGGTCCCTCGGGGTAACGGCAGAAAAAACGCCCGCTTCCCCGGCTCCGCCCGCCGCCCCGCGACGAGCCCCTCCGGTGCAGCGGAAGAGGACAAGTCAAGGTAGGCGCGCGTCTTGTTACGCCGCTGTCACCACGTTGTCATCGCCTTGCCAGGCGTGATCTCACCGTCCGTGGGATATCCAGCACGTCGACCGCAGCACTGTATCCCGCACTCGACGTCGAGTGCGGGATGAAGTACGACACTCAGCGACCACTCCGGGCGAGGTTGCCCTCCGACCGCGCGGCGAGGCGCCCGCCGACGATCCGCAACGCCAGCGGCAGCCCGCCGCAAGCGCTGATCAGCGCCTGGCTCGCGTCCAGGTCGGCGGCCAGCCGGCCAGCATCCACCCAGCACGACAGCAGCTCGTTGGACTCCACGGTCGTCAGCGGCGGCACCGCGCAGTCCTGCGCGCCCTCCAGCCCAGTCAGCCGGCGCCGGCTGGTCACGATCACCGCGTTTCCGGCCGTACCCGGCAGCAGCAACGGCCGAACCTGCTCCGCGCTGGCCGCGTCGTCCAGCAGGATCAGCACCCGCCGGTCCGCGAGCAGTGCGCGCAACGTGGCCGACCGGCCGGACACCGACGTGGGCAGCTCGTTGGCCGGCTGGCCGGCGGTGGCCAGCAACTCGGCGAGCAGGTCTTCGGGCGTACCCGGATGCCCGCTGGCGCCGTCCAGCCGGACGTGCCACTGGCCATCTGGGAACGCCGTTCGCATCCGGTGCCCGACCCGGGTCGCGAGAGCGCTTTTTTGCCCACTCCGGGCAGCCCGGCGATCACCAACACCGGCGGCCCCGCGGACGCCGACAGGAGCTGTCGCTGGAGCTGCTCGACGAGGTCGCCGCGGCCGACGAAATCGTTGATATCAGCCGGAAGTTGACAGCGCACCCGCCATGGCACCTGCTGCCCGCCCACGCCGGGATGCCGGCCACGGTCGCGGAGCGGATGAAGGACGGCGAGCGAGTCGCGCAGTTCGCGCAGCGCCGCGTTGGCGCGCGACCCCCAGCTCGGTCCGCAACGCTTTGGCCATCTCGTCGTAAACACCGAGGGCGTCGGCCGTACGACCGCACCGGTGTAGCGCGACAATCAGCCGCTCCCACAGAGATTCACGCAGCGGGTAGCGGCGGGTCACCTCGCGCAACTCACCCACCACCTCGCCGTGCCGGCCCAGCTGCAGATCCAGGTCGGCCCGTCGCTCCACCGCCCGCATCCAGGCCAGCAGCAGGCTCGGCGCCACCTCGTCGCGCAGCCGCTCGGACTCGATGTCGGCCAGCGCCGGCCCGCGCCACAGCGCGAGTGCCTCACGCAGCAGTGCCAACTCCTGCGTCGGGTCGCGGTCGCCAGCCACCCGGTCGACCGCCTTCAACAGGTCGGTGAACCGCAGAACATCCACGCAGTCGCTGGAAACATCCAGCTGGTAGCCGTCCGCGGTGGTGATCAGCCGGCTCGCGCCAATCACCTGGCGAAGCCGTCGGACGTACGTATGCAGGGCCGCCCGGGACCGGCCGGACGCCTCTTCACCCCACGTCCATTCGGCGAGCGCGTGGCTGGACACCGGCCGTCCCGCCGAAAGGGCGAGCGCGGCTGTCAGGCAACGCTGCCGGCCGGCCGCCACGTGCACCGGCCGGCCGTCGACGGTCAGCTCGAACTGCCCGAGCAACCGCACCGAAATCACTGGTTCGCGCTGCATCGCCGGCGCCGCCCAATGGGTCGTTTTGACAAGTTTTTCCCGCAGGTCAACAGGTAGTTAGGCCTACGACAGTTGCTTACCAGCCGAACCGGGATGGTCAAAGCCCCTGGGCCGCCCACCCGGCAATCCGCACGACATTGGCCGCCGCCGCTGACAGTCGATGAAAGGTCAGTGACAGCGAGTCGGTCTTCACTGCTTTTGGCGCTGTCATGAGAAGACAGAGGAGTGCCCGGTATGCATGGAATTAACGCGCAATCTCCCCATCACCGGCTATGGGGTCGAATGACCGCCTTAGCCGTTCTCTCGGTGCTGATGACCGGTTTACTGGTGTCGGCCACGGCCAGTCCAGCCGCCGCCACCACCTCCACCGGCATCGCCAGCCTGGCCAACGCGAACGTCGGCGGCATGGCCTGCGCGGCGAACAGCCTGGGCGGGCACAGCTTCTACACCAGTTGCACAGGAAACGGCGGCCAGCCCGAATACTGGTGCGCCGACTTCGCCAAATGGGTGTGGGCCAACTCCGGCGTCGCCGACCTGTCCGGCCTGAACCCGTTGGCGCGCAGCTTCTACACGTACGGTACGAGCCGTGGCATCGTCACCAGCACGCCGGCGGTCGGCGACGCGGTGGTGTTCTCCAACGTCAAAGGCGACACGTCGGCGGACAGCAACGGCATCCACCACGTCGCGATCGTGACCGCCGTCAGCGGCGGCACGATCGAGACCGTCAGCGGCGACTGGGGCGGACAGAGCGGCACCGAAGCGCATTTCGCCAGCACTTCTCACGTCATCCATCCACAACACGCCGGCGTACGGCTCGGCGGTCGGCACGTACAGCAGCGTCATGGACATGTGGATCGAGGGCTACATTCCGCCGCCCGGAGTTGTCACCGTCTCACCGGGCGAGGGCTCGCAGGCGATGGTGATCGCCAATGGCCAGCAGCATTTCTTTGCCGATGACGCGTCTGGTTCGGCTGGGCACTGGTTCTGGAATCCCGTCAACAACGCAATCACGCACGACATTTGGATGACCAGCATTGTTGGTGAACCCACTTCCGACGCGGCGGACAACGGTCAGCAGCATTTGTGGGCCCGCGGCTCCGACGGAAGTTTGCAGCACGCGTACTGGGATTCCGCCACGCCGTCCGTCATCAACCACAATGTCTGGGCACCAGCGGGATCTATTACCGGCGACCCGGCGAGCATCATCATCGGCGACCAACAACACACCTTCGCCACCGACTCCTCCGGAAGCCTGCAGCACTGGTTCTTCGACGAATCACAAAACACCATCACCCACGACACCTGGGCAACCAACGCGGGCTTGGTTGGCCGCCCAACGATTCTCGTCGACGACACCGGCATACAACACGTCTTCGCCCGCGGTACGGACGGCAGCCTGCAGCACTTCTGGTGGACACCCTCGGACAACACCATCCGCCACGAGTCATGGGCGCCCGCCGGATCCATCGCCAGCGATCCGACTTCGGTGTTTATCGGCCGCCAGCAACACATATTCGCCATCGACTCCGCTGGAAGTCTCCAGCACTGGTTCTTCGACGAAGGCCCCAGCATCATGACCCACGACACCTGGGCCACCAGCGCCGCCATCACCGGCCGGCCCTCCATCATGGTCGACGACACTGGCGCACAACACGTCCTCGCCCGCGGCACCGACGGCAGCCTCCAACACTTCTGGTGGACCCCCGCAGACGACACCATCCGGCACGACAGCTGGGCCGCCGCCGGCTCCATCACCACCGACCCCACGGCATCCTTCATCGGCCGCCAACAACACGCCTGGGCCACCGACAAAAACCACGCCGTCCAACACTGGTTCTGGAACGAAACCACCAACGCCATGACCCACGACACCTGGTCCACGTAAGAACCAGTGGGAAATACTCAAGAATCACCAAAGCGAGAGCCAACCTTGCTTGACTTTGGTACGTCTTACTTCTGCGAGTCCGACAGTGGGGTCGGAGCGGAAGGAGCACGGACATGGCACGTCGTACGGTGATCGGCCTGGCAGTGGCAGCCACGGTCGCACTCACTCTCACCGGCGCGGGCGTCGCGTACGCCACCGGCGTCATCCCGTTCGGACCGGCCATTTCCGCCGAAACCCAGCAAAACAGCATCACACCGGAGGCCCCCGACACTCCCGCTACTCCGGAACTGCCGCCCAGTCCGGCTCCCCGACCCAGCCCGAGCAGCGCTCCCAGCACCAAGAGCCTGTCCTGCGCCGAGACCGGGCCGGCACAAGCCGCAGTCGAGCGTTATCTGGACAGCCTCCGGCTACGGAGCCGTCAGCGTCGACGGCAAGCAGTCAGCGCGCGACTGCGCCGCGATCGCGAAGTTCCAGCAGCGGTTCCGGATCATGCCGGCGAAGGGCTACGCGGGCAAGGTCACCGGCACCATTGCGCGCCGGCTCGCGGCGGCCAACCTCGAAAAATGTGACACCCGCAGCTACAGGTTCACCGTCTGTGTCGACCTGACCTCGCAGACCATGTGGGTGCACAGCGCCGGAAAGGTGGTTTTCGGGCCGACTCCGATCCGCACCGGACGGGCCGGCCTCGCCACCCCACCCGGGCATTTCTCAGTCGCGGACAAGAAAAAGTCGACCATCTCGTCGTACTTCAAAGTCCGTCTGCCCTACTGGCAACGATTCCACGCAGACATGGGCTTCCACCAGACGACCACCTATCTGTACGAGGGTGACAGCCCGGGCTCGCACGGCTGCATCAACCTCCTGCGCGGCGACGCGAGCAAGCTCTACTCGATGACCGCAAGTGGGGGTCTCACGTCCACATTTTCGGGAAGAAACCCGCCTAACCCGAGTCATCGGGCGCTCGTCACACGCACCTGGCAGCGCTCGCCGGCGAGATCGGTGAGGATGGCGACGATGTCCATGGGCGTACGGGCGCCGATGTCGCCCGGCACGAGCAGACCGACACGAACGTCGTTCGCTTCTCGGTCCTCATCGGCCGTCCACACCGGGGACAGCGTCGCCCAAGAAGACGCCGGCCACACGCGCAGCGCGACAATTCCTTCGACGACAGCGACATCGACCGCCCTGATGTCCTCCCATCGCAGCGATTTCGGCTCTCCGCCAGCGAATCCGAGACGCCACGCTCGGACACCGGCCCGGTCCGCGACGAAGACCGGTCCGCGAACCAACAACCGACGCATGAGATAGGCAGCGATAGACACCGTGATCGCTGTCGTGATTCCCACCACCTGCAGCAAAGTGCCGATCGGTTCGCGCAGTGAGACCAGCACCGAGACGACCAAATCCCAGCAGGACCACGATCGGGCCGACGAACAGGAAAGGTCGCAGGGCCCGGCGATTCGGCCTGAGCTCCAGCACCGGTTCGTACGCCATCACCGCGGCCGGCCATTCACCGTCATGCCGCGATGATCTCGCACCACCGCCAGCGGCCACCAGATTTTCGGCCACCGCCGAAAACCACCCGCACACTCTCGCAGCGCGCTAAGTGACTCCCTGCACCCCTTGACTCGGACAACATATGTCCGAGTAAGATCTCGGACACAAGGAATCCGAGTTTGCCGGGCGAAGCCCGGACGAGAGGGCAGGTCATGAAAATCGCGGTCATCGGCACCGGTCTCATCGGCTCCCAGGTCGTACGCGACCTCACCGCGGCCGGCCATGAGGTGGCCGGGCACTCCCGTTCCACCGGCCTGGACCTCCTCAGCGGGGAGGGGCTCGACGACGCCGTACGCAACGCCGAGGTTGCCGTCAACCTGACCAACTCGCCAACCTTCGACGACGCCTCTCTCGACTTCTTCCGTACGTCGGTGACCAACCTGCTGGTCGCCGCGCAGTCCGCGGGCGTCGGGCACCTCGTGACGCTGTCGATCGTCGGCGTTGACCAGGTGCCCGACCTCGCCTACTACCGAGCCAAGGCGCTGCAGGAGGACCTGGTCAAGGCCGGGCCGATCCCGTACTCGATCGTGCGTGCCACCCAGTTCATGGAGTTCGTCGAGCCGACGATGAGCTGGACCACTGACGGCGACGTCGTACGCCTACCCACCACCCCGATCCAGCCCATCAGCTCGGCCGAGGTCGCCGCCGCTGTCGCCGAAGTCGCCGCTGGCGCCGCACTGCAGGGCACCCGCAACATCGGTGGCCCTGACGTCTTTACGCTGGACGAGCTGGGCCGCATCGCCATCCAGGCGGCCGGCGACAACCGCCGCGTCGTCATCGACGACGAGACCGCCGGCCTCTTCGCCGCGGTCAAGGGCGACGTACTCACCGCGCCCGAAGATCCCACCTGGCCACCACCCACTTCCGCGACTGGCTGCGCTCACACTGACCCGCCCGTACGCCTGACTGGCTCAGGAGTTAACAAGGCTCGGCGGTCGCACCTGCTCCGCGTTCAGCTCCCGCCAGCCTCGGAACACGAGCGGGCAAAGTGTCGCCGCGAGGTAGAGCGCGGCCCAGGCAAGGATCGCGCCGAACCATCCGACGCCGTCGACCAGGACACCCATCGCCAGCGCACCGACCGGAACGCACGCCAGCACACAGGCGTTCACCACAGCGAACACCCGGGCCCTCAGTTCCGGCAGTACTCGTACGTAGAGAACCGTGTCGATGATCGGGTTGAGCGTCCCAAACCCAACGCTCAGAACAAAGGTCGCGATGACCATGATCACCAGGCTCGGCCTCAAAAGACCGACAACGAGGCGTGGCGCTCCGGCGAGCAGAAAGCAGAGGGCGAAGGTCTGCCACCGCGGCAGCCACGGTCCCAGCCAGCTGAACAACAGCGGACCCGGTGACCGCACCAGCGCCGAAAGCCGCCGCCAACGAACCGAGCGCCACGCTGCCGCCCAGCACGCTCCTCGCATAGACCGGAAGGCCTACCGCACTCCAGCCGGCATCGAGTGAATTCGTAGCGGCAATCATCAAAACCAGGGCTAGCACGAACCGATCCCCAGTTATGTAACGGAATCCAGCTCGCTGTTCGTCAACATGGCCGCGCAGGCTCCAGGCGGCTGGCCGTTCCGCTCGTACCCGGACAACCACGCCAACCAGCACGACTGAAACCGCGAAGGTGGCCGCATCGACGAAAAGAACTCGCGCGGATCCGATCAGTACGAGCAGAACGCCGGCCACCGAAACACCCATCAGCCGAGCGGCGCGCACCACCCCGTCGATGACACCGGTGGCCCTTTCCAACGGCATACTGGTGCCACTGACCAGGTCCGGCAGCATCACGTCCTGAGCGGTCATTCCCGGTGCCCGGCTCAACCCCATGGCCAACGCGAGAAAAAAGCGAGCAGGGGGGCAACGACAGCCAACCGACGACAAACAGCAGCGGAATCGCCGCGACTGCCGTCAGTGCGCACACATCCGACAGCACGCTCGCCCGTGGGCCTCGGTACCCGTTAGTTGAACGCGCGCGCTCTACGTTTTTTGTTGGGGGCATTGAGAAAATGAGCATGTCCTGATAGACGAAACGCGGTCAAACTGTCAGTGGTGACGGTAGAATTAGTGTCATGGCCGCAGGTGAGGAATTCAACGCTCCAGAGCTCTGGATGTGTCGCCCCCGGCAACTGGCCGACCTGCTGCGCGAAGCTGAACAGGACGTCCGGCGCCGGCAAGCGCGGGTGCTGGATATTGTCGCGGCTATTCACGAGAACAAGGTCGGGAAGGCTCTCGGGCACGAAACCACCATCGGCATGCTCCAAGACAACCTGCTGCTATCGCCCACCGAAGCCGGTCGACGTCTCAAACGAGCCCTGAACCTGTGCAACAGCGAAACCCTCACCGGTGAAACACTCGCACCCAAGCTTGGCATTGTCAGTGAATCCATGCGCCGAGGCGAGCTCGCGGACTCCCAAATCGACACCATCATCGGCATCGTCAACAAACTCCCCGCCCGCGTCAACATCAAAGAACGCGAAGACGCTGAGACTTCCCTGGTGGAACACGCGAAAAGCTACCCCGCCCGCCGGCTCGTCGAACTCGGCCAACGTATCCACGACCACCTCGACCCCGACGGTCCAGCGCCCACCGAACGCGAAAACGAGAAACCCAGGCGCGAACTAAACCTGCACACCGGGAGAGACGGACGGCTGAACTTCAGCGGCTCCTTCGACGGCGAAACCGGCACCCTGTTCAGCGAGATCCTGAGCCCACTAGCCAAACCTCGTCCCGCCGAAGACGGCCGCCCCGACCAACGATCAGTTTCCCAACGCAATGGCGACGCACTCGCCGATGCGCTGAACCTCATCGCGGACTCCGGGAAACTCCCCATCCAAGGACAAGAACGCCCCCACCTCACCATCACCATGGACTGGGAACTACTCCGCGAACGCCTCGGAGTCGCATACGCGCACACCGGCACCGCCATCTCCCCCGAATCCGGCCGCCGCCTCGCCTGCGAAGCCGACATCATCCCCATGATCCTGGGCCGCAACAGCGTACCGCTCAATGTCGGACGCACCGAACGACTCATCCCCATACAACTCCGCAAAGCGCTGATAGCGCGAGACAAAGGCTGCGCCAAATGCGGCAGACCACCCCGCTGGTGCCGCGGCCACCACGTGGTCCACTGGGCCGACGGTGGCCATACATGCCTAGAAAACTGCGTACTTCTCTGCGACGCCTGCCATCGCCTCATCCATCACAGCGACTGGGAAGTACGCATCATCGACGGAATCGTCGAATTCATACCGCCAGCGTACAGAGACCCCGAACGAAGACCCATCCGCGGCATTAACCAACTCGCCGCATAGAAAATACACCCGGCCGCCAGGCCCCACCACGCCCGGCGGCCGACAAACTCTGCCCAGCCTCTACTGCCCAGGCAACGCAAGCGCACCGGAGGTCAGCTAAACGCGACGGCCCCAGTAGCTCGTCAGATGCCACGGCGACAACGACGACAATGACGGACAACGACGGACACCGGCGTACGCTGTGGCGCATGCGAAAGTACGTGATCATGGGAGTTCAGGGCTCCGGCAAGGGCACTCAGGGTGCGCTGTTGGCCCACGACTTCGACCTGACCATGATCAGCGTCGGTGACATCTTCCGCTGGCATGTGCAGAACCACACCAAGATCGGTGCGCAGGTTCGCCGGATCATGGCCGCCGGTGAGCTGGTCGGCGACGATCTCGTCGAGGCGGTGGTCCGGGACCGGCTCGGCCAGCACGACTGGAACTACGGGTTCGTCGTCGACGGTTTTCCACGCAACCGCCGGCAGGCCGAGAGTTTTTTCCTGGAAACCTATGACATCGATGGCGTCATCCAGCTGCGGTTGCCGGACGAGGAGGTGCATCGGCGGGTGCTGGCCCGACGGCTGTGCGCCGGCTGCGGCATGGACTACAACTTGATCGCGCACAGCCCAAAAAATCGCAGACCGCTGTGATGTCTGCGGGGGCCGGTTGGTCAGTCGTGAGGACGACACGCCGGAGGCGTTGGCCAGCAGGTTGCATGACTACCACACGAAAACCAACCCTGTCCTGGAACTTTTCGCGAACAAGGAGTTCGTCTTCACCGTCGACGCCCGGCCCGACAAGATCACCGTCCAACAGGAGATCCGCGCCCAGCTCGGACTGCCGGCGTACCAAGCCTAAACGCGAAATTCTCCCGGAACAGCGTTCGCACACAACCGCCCCTCGGACAGCCGCAGGGGTCCGACTAACGTCTGTTGTATGCGACCGCTGACACCCGCCCACGGTTCACTGGTCGGGAGGCAAGCAGAGACCCAGTCCATCCATCGATGAGCTGATCGGCGCCGCGCGTGCGAGCCAGGGCGGTGTGCTGGCCGTACGCGGTGAGGCTGGCATCGGCAAGAGCGCGCTGCTGGCGTACGCCCACAGCACGGCGTCTGGTTTCCAGGTGCTGCACGCGTCGGGGTCGGAGTTCGAGTCGGAGCTGCCCTTCGCCGCTCTGCACCAGCTCTGCCGGCCACTGTGCGCGCCTTCGCTCAGCTATCTCGGCGAGCTGCCAGCTCAGCATCGGGAAGCTCTGCAAGTCGCGTTCGGGCTGGTCAGCGGCCCGCCAGACCTTTATCGAGTGGGTCTGGCGACCTTGGAGCTGCTCACCTTCGCAGCCAGAGAACAGCCATTGTTGTGCGTTGTTGACGATGCGCAGTGGCTGGACGCAGCGTCGGCGAAGGCGTTGACTTTCGTGGCCCGGCGGGTCACCGCTGATCCGGTCGCGATGGCGGTGGCCGTACGGCTGCCCGCTCCGGCCAGCGAGCTGGACGAGCTGCCGGGTCTCGCGGTCGAGCGGTTGAGCGACGCCGACGCGCGGGCTTTGTTGGTGGCGCAGAGCCAAATGACGCTGGACGAGCAGGTACGCGACCGGATCGTGGCCGAGGCACGCGGGAACCCGTTGGCGCTGCTGCACCTGCCCAGGGCCGACGGGTTCGCGGTGCCGGACACCTCGTCGGTGCCGACCCGGATCGAGCGGACTTTCCAGGCCAGGCTGGCCAATCTGCCCACCGATGCGCGGCTGCTGCTGACCATCGCTAGCGCCGACCCGACCGGCGACCCGGGCCTGCTGTGGCCGGCCGCCCACCGGCTGGGCATCGATCTGCAGGCCACCAGCGCGGCGATCACCACCACCGAGCTGGTCGAGTTCTCCACTCGGATCCGGTTCTGCCATCCGCTGGCCCGGTCTGCCGTCTATCTGGCGGCCGACGCCGACCAGCGTCGTACGGCCCATCGCGTGCTCGCGGACGTCACCGATCCCGCTGTCGACCCAGACCGGCGGATCTGGCACCGCGCCCGGGCCTGCGCCGGACCGGACGAAGCGGTCGCCGCCGAGCTGGAACGTTCCGCTTCGCGCGCCCAGGCGCGCGGCGGTGTGGTGGCCGCGGCGGCCTTCATCGAACGCGCGGCCGAGCTGTCAGTGGACGCGACCAAGCGGGTCGAACGTACGCTCGCCGCGGCTCAGGCCAAGTTCGACGCGGGCGCCGCCGACGACCGCGGCAGACTTTCTCGCGTCCGTCGAGAACGCGGGCCTGGACGAGCGCCAGCTCGCGGAGGTGGATCTGCTCCGAGGCCGGATCGCGTTCGTACGACAGCATGACGGCGACGGTCCGACATTCATGATTCGGGCTGGGGAAAGGCTTTCGGCACTGGATCCGCAACGATCTCGGGACTGTTTCGTGGACGCCTTGGAAATAAGCATGGCCGTCGGCCGGCCCAGTGGCGTCATGGACCTGGTCCTGGCCGCGGCGCAGACTTGCGCGCCGGCACCGCACTCCCCGGACATCCTGGACGCACTTGCTTTGCTGACCACGCAAGGGCACCGGGTCGCGGTTCCCTTACTGCGCAAGGTTCTCCAGGGCACCGACACTCCACTGTGGACTCAGCGGCCGGCGCTCGCGGTGATGCTGGCCGCGGATTTGTGGGATCCGCAAGTACATTGGACGATCGTCGACTGGTTGATGAAGACCGGTCGCGAGTCGGGGTCACCGTTCGTACTGCGCCTGGCGCTCAGCCAGGTCGCGTCCCGTGCCGCTCTCACCGGCGATGTCGGGCAGGCCATCGCGGCGATCGCCGAGGAGGACGCGCTCGCGGACGTGACCGGCGGACCGCCGACGTACTATCACCGGCTGCACCTGGCCGCGATGCGCGCGCGCCGCCGCGAGGAGGCCTTCGAGCTGATGGAAGCCGCGACCAAGGCGGCTGCCACCCACGGCATCGGGCAGCTGATCGCGAATGTCCACTGGGCCGCGGCCGTGCTGAACAACAGCTGGTCCGACTACCCGGCCGCGCTGGCCGCCGGTCGGCAGGCCATTTCGTACGGCGACCTTTTCTCTCACTCACCGGAGTCTCGCTGCCCGAGGTGGTGGAGGCGGCCGTCCGATGCGGCGAGTACGAGGAAGCCGCCGCCGCGCTGGCATCGCTGACCGAGCGCACCCAAGCCAGCGGAACCGCCACTGGCCTGGGGATCGCGGCTTACGCGCGTGGGCTGGTCACCGGGGTTGAGGACCACTTCCGGCAAGCCGTCGAGCTGCTCGCCCAAAGCCCGATGCGGCCCGCCCGAGCGAGGGCCCACCTCCTGTACGGGGAATGGCTGCGCCGCGAAGGGCGCCGGAAAGACTGCCGCGTTCAGCTGCGTACGGCCCACGAAATGCTGTCCGAGGCGGGACTCGAAGCGTTCGCACGGCGGGCCGCCGACGAGCTGCGCGCCACCGGCGAAAAGGCCCGCGGCCGGTCCACGCACACGTACAACGAGCTCACCATGCAGGAAACGCACATCGCCCGGCTGGTCGCCACCGGCGCCACCTCCAACGAAGTCGCCGCCCGGCTGTTCATCAGCCTCGTACGTACGGTCGACACGCATTTGCGCAACATCTTCCGCAAGCTCGGCATCACCTCTCGCCGACAGCTCCGGGACCAGCCCGATCTCCATGCCGAGCAGGCATCGTGATCGGCGCGCTGCCGACAAGATAGTCACCGATGCCGGGAACTGAGTTTCAGCGTTGGCGCACCATTTTGCGCATCCACCACGCCTTGGTCCATCTCAGCAACGGCCACTCCGTCACCGACACCGCGATCCGTGTGTGGCTGGTCCAACCCACCAGCTTCATCGAGGCGTTCACCACCGTCGTCGGGGAACGCCAGGCCGCGCGCTGGCCGCGATCGAAACCTTGGATAAGGTGATTTCGTATACGCAGGCGATGCAGATGCGGTTCATGGACCGCTTCACCAACGCCCGACCCGCCGTAGGTGCACCTTTCTCCAAATACGCGGCCGGTGAAATCGCCGCATCACTGACCTGGAGCCTGTCGGCCGCTCAGAAGCGGTTGAATTGGCGTACCAACTGGTCCATGAGCTGCCGGGCACCATGGCTGGGATGTCTCACGGTGACCTTGACCTGCGTAAGGCGTTCACGTTCGCGGACCAGGTCGGCCACCTCTGCCCTGAGGACGCTCGGAAAGTCGAAGAGACGGTGCTGCCCGGCGCGGACTCCAAGACGCCTCGATCGATCCGAGACAGGGCCCGGCGGGAGGTCATCAAAATCGACCCAGCAGCCGCCGAAACCCGCCGCAAAAAGCTCGTCTCCGAGAGGCGAGGCGAGTAGAAAAACAACCCTGCGAAGACGGGATGGCTCTGCTGGGCGCGTTCCTGCCCGCCGAATCAGCCGAAGCGATCTACCGCATCATCGACACCATCGCCCGCAGCCTCAAAACCAAAGACGAAACCCGCACCATGGACGCACTCCGAGCCGACGCCCTCAGCCTCGGCGTCCCCAGCAATGTATGCACCAAAATCGAACTCCGCGTCGACGCCACCACCTTGATGAGCCTGGACGACGACAACCCCGCGGTCCTGAGTGGTTACGGGCCGATGACCGCGCAACGCGCCCGCGAACTCGCCGGCGACGACACCAGTGAGTGGTACCGAATCCTCACCGACCCCGTCAGCGGAGTGGTGATCGACCACGGCCGTACGCGCTACCGCCCGACCAAGGCGCTGCGGGACTTGGTGAACGCCCGCGACCAACGATGCTGCGGCCCCGCCTGCAACCGACCGGCGGCGACCTGCGAGTTCGACCACACCATCCCTTTCCGCGAATCGGAAGGGAAGACCGCGTACGACTGTGCCGGACCGGCCTGCAAATTCCACAACGACATCAAAGAACACGGCTGGACCGTCACCCAACCCACACCAGGACGATTCCTCTGGACCAGCCCCACCGGACGCACCTACGACGTCACACCCAACGACGAATACCCACCACCACCGTTCTAGTCCATGGTTCCCAACGTTCGGCCCGATAGGTGGTGAAGGAGAGGCAACCCGGCGTGTTATACCTGCCCGGGCCGCCGGTTGGCGTCCGGTCATCGTCCTGTGTCACTGGCTAATATCGCCTGCTCAGAGGCATTCCGCCGAGGATGGCGACAGTCAGCTGCGGCATCTGGGCCAACAAAACCGGTTGACTGTTCTCTACCTCCGGCCGTGGCAGCGCGGCCGTTTTCGGGGAAGGCGGAACGTGGAAGCCCTGCACGCCATAGAGCTGGCCGATGGGCCGGGCCTTCAGAACGCGCCGGACATCTGGGAGATCCTTCGGGATCTGGTCGGTGACAACCCGTGGCTCGTCCTGCTGATCTCGCTGCTGAGCTGGGCCGCGCTCATCTACGGCCTGTACAAGAAATCCGTCGAGGGCGTCGGGCGGACCAGCGACCTCCTGCGCGATCTGGCTGCCCGTAGTGACCGTCGTAGCCTCATCGTACGATTCGTAGCCGCCGCACTCCTGGCGCTTGTCTCGGCGAGCTGGCTCATTTTGGCGATTCCGTGGGGGAACGTCCTGCTGCACGTGGTTCTCAGTGTGGTGGGCTGGCACGACGACCTGAACTGGTTCACTCTCAGCCCAGGCTCAATCGCCTGCGTCGTCTACTCGATATTCGCCGGTGGGCGCTCGATCCACGCTTACGTCACCGAGAAGCCCGGCACGTGGGCCCTGATAGGCCTCGGCTCAGCGGTTCTCCCCGGAATCCCGATCATTCTGATTATCTGGGGCCCGGGGCCGTTGTGGCTCACCTTCTCAGGAATCAGCTTCATTCTCGGGTTCGTGGTGGCCCCAGCGACCATTATCGGCTGCGTACAACTATGCGGCATCCATCCAACAGCTCGCACCCCGACGCACGAACGCATGAGCCAGAAGTGGGCCCAATCGTCAGAATAATCCTGAAAGATCAGAGCCGGTCCCGATAGCGATAAGCCAACCAGTGGTCGGCCGCTCGTTGCGCCTGGCCTGGAGTGAATTGCGACAGACACCGGTCGTCGCTGTAGTCCATGAAGTTGTGGGACTGGCGCCGGAGTGGTGTTGTCACACGCCTTGAGGTCGGTCGGGCAGCCGCTGGTCGGCGCCGCCTCAGCCGGCGTGTCGTCCACATAGTCGCCTGGAGCCGCGCAACCGCCCTCGAAGGTGTGATAGAGCCCGAGCCAGTGCCCCGTCTCGTGGCTCGCTTGCTTGCCCTCGTCGAAGGGTTTGGCGCCACCACCGGGAACTGTGCTGTATTTGAGCATCACACCATCCAGCTCCGGCGCCGCCTGGTAGTCCCAAGGCCAGGTCGCGATGCCGATCAGATCGGCGGGCTTCTCGTAGCCCGGCTCGTTCAAATAGAGGTTGAGCTCGCTGGCGTCGCCCTTGCGCAGCGCGGATTTCATGGCCTTCTCGTCCGGCTGCATCGCCATGGCATAGTGCCAGGCCTTGTTGTCGGTGTAGTCGACGTCGTGGAGCCAGAAGCTGAACATCTTCGCCGGAGTGTTGCCATAGTCCCTGTTCAGCTCGGCGATCTGCCGAAGGATTTCGTTGACCGGAACCATGCCGGTGGCGCCGTCGTGTACGACGTGGACATTTACCGGAATTTTCGCCTGGCCGCTACTCAGCCGGGCGTGGACGTTGCCATCAGGCCCCTTGGTGAGCATGGTCCGCGGCAGCGTGTGCCGGTCGTACGCGGTGCGCAGGATCTCCTCCGCGGCATCCGACCCTTGGATGGAGCGGCTTCCCGAGAGGCTGTTCGGATCGTGCGGAGAGGTCGTGTGCGCCGCCGGCGTGTTAAGGCAATTAGCCTTCGCCGGCGGCGCATCGACTGCTCCGGGAACCAACGCGACCGAGCCGGCCAGTGCCAGGGCCAGCACCATCTTGTGCGCCTTCAACGATTCTCCCAGTTTTCAGCAGGTTACGGCCGTCAGCAGTGACCGTACAGCTGACACTCCACAATATCCAGCGACTCTTTCCACCGCCATTTCTCTAAGCGGAATATCGCTTCCGCGGCGGCCGCGATGGAGGCTCCGGATATTAATCCGGCGCCTCCACCTACTGGCACCAGGGAATCAGGTGTCGCTAGCCGAGAATGGACGAGATCTGGTCATTCGCGTTCGCGGGAACGTTCCGGTATGCCCCTCGGGGGAGTTGCTCAAGGCGCCAGCAGAGGCCGTCATGGCATCCGTAGTGGGCGTCGACGTAGCCGGTGAAGTTCCAGTTGGACGCCCAAGAGGTGAGACTGTCATTGAATGTGCCGGCCCGGCAGCCCAGTGTCACGGGGCACTGTATCTGCGTCAGATCGTTGATTCCCTGACCGTTTGGAATTCGGATCAGCTGGCCTCCACCGTTGGCATCAGCAAAAAAGCACCCGTAGGAATCCCAACAGAGGCTCTCGGCCAGTGCTTCGATTTTACTCTTGTTGTGCATGTAGGACGCGGCAACCTGGTACATCTGCACCTCTGCCGGCACCCCTGGCGCCGGGCTCTGATTGGCGACGACGGTACGCAAATGACCCTGCCGGTCGACGAGAGTGACATTTTGATGGGAGTTGGCAATCAGCGCCGCACCAGCGGGCGATTCCGCCACAGCGAGGAAAGATCCGATCGAGACGGCAGTAGCCACCAGTACAGCAAGAAGCTTTCGCATTTCCGTATTCCTTTCGGAATGGTTCAAGGACAGCAGGGTGGTCCGTGTTCAATGACATTCGTCAGCGGTCGAATACCCCAACAGCCAACGGTCACCCTGAGAAGTCTGGTTCGGGCAGCGACAGATGCCCAATACCTGTTTGGTCTCGGCGAGATACCCTGCGGGCATGTCGATTCAGTATGCGGCGGTGACGATCCGCGCGTGAATCACGTGTTACGCCACGCCCTGAAGGCTTCCATCCGAATGCCCTGACCTGAAGTGCCCACCCAGATGGCGGCGGCACCGCACTGCGCCTGCTGCCAGCCCGTGTTCTGGAGGTATGCCTGCGCGCAAAGGGTCGGGCCTCCCCACGTCAGGATATGAACGCCTTCCAGGCGTAGACCCTGGCCCGTTGTTCCTGCCTCCGCGCGCCGGCGAACAGAGAGGTCCTCGCATTTCCATTCCTGGTCGCCGATGTTCTGAACGTGACCCTGAAGGCAGATGTTTCCCCATCCAACGACCATCTGGATCTCTTCCAAACGAAGACCGCTGCCGGTGCTGCCAGCGTCGCCGCCATCACAGGCCGACGGCTGCCAACCGAGCTCCTGCACGTGGACTTCGTAAACGACTTGACCAACGCAATCAGGATTGGCCTTTGCATGAGCCGCAGCAGCCGACGGCTCAATCTTGTCAGTAGTGCGGACATGCGCCAATGAAGTGTCGGCCGACGCGCTTGTTGTCTGAACCAAGCCCGTCCCCAGTGTCAGAACAAGTGCCACCAAGGCGAGACTGACCTTGCGCCACGCAGGCGACCGGTTTGTGTTGAGCGCGATCATTTCTTCTTCTCCTTAGTTAGCGCACGTCAATCCTGATCGCAATGGCTTCCATTGCCCACGCCATTGCCAGCACGGCAACGCCGGCTCTGCGCCACGCCGACAGTTGCCTTACTCTGGGGATGGTGATGTCATTTGTCATCTGTCTCCTCTATGTCTGCTGATGTACCAAATCAGGACGCTAGAGAAGTACGGCCGGCCGCGTATCGCCGAAGCGAGCGATCTCGGACTCCCTCGCGCGAGCGAGGCCGTGCGAGGGAAGGTCGTTCGTACGAGGGAACCAACCGAAACCGGCCGCGCGCAGGCGGCGGCTACCGTGGCAGTTCTTAGCTGGTCACGATTTCGTCGCGTATCCAGCGCATGTCCACTTTCCCGGCCGGGCTTCGACGGATCTCCGGGACAATCAGCAGGCGGCGTGGTTTCTTGTACGCGGCGAGAAAGTCGCTGACGTGGGCGGCCAGTGCGGCGAGGTCGAGAGTCGCGTCAGGCTGAAGCTGGACGATCGCGACTACCACCTGGCCCCATTGCATGTCAGGCGCTCCCACGACCACTGCCTCGCGGACCGCCGGGTGCCTGGCGACGACCTGTTCGACTTCTTCCGCGTGTACTTTTTCACCACCGGTGTTGATAACGCCGCTGCCCCGACCAAGCAGATGCACGGTGCCATCGGCACGTACGGTGGCCAGGTCGCCGGGCATTGCCCAACGTTGCCCGTCGAACCTACGAAAGGTCAGTTCGGTACGATCCGGATCGCCTTCGTAGTGAACAAAATTGTCCGCCGGCGCGGCCATGATTCCGGTCTGACCGGAACCTGGCTCGACATCGCGGTTGTTCTCGTCGACCACCCTGGCGCCGGGTGCCAGCCGGAGTTCGGCAGGCTTTTCCCTGGTCATTTCGGAGAAGGCGAACGGGCCTCCTTCGGTGGCCGCCACCATCTCCCGGCAGAGAATGTCGCCGTGCGCGAGCAGCCGGGTTTTGATTTCCTTCGACCAGGCCAATCCGACACTTACGATGCGCTTCAGGCTGGAGATGTCGTACGGGTGGGCGTCAAGCTCATCCGCCAGCGGCCTGGCGAAAACGTCGCCGACGACAATGGACATCGTGTCCACCCGTTCACGTTCGATGGTCCTGGCAACCTCGGCCGGATCGTACGATTTGCCTGCCAAATAGACAATCCTGCCGCTCGCGACCAAGCCACCGAGGGTGGTGTACATGCCGGTCGCGTGCATTAGCGGCGGCGCCGGCAGGTAGACGAGCTGATCTCCGGAGACTTTCCTGGTGGCTGCTCGAAGATCTTCCAGAGTGTCCGGGACCGGCTGTCCTAGCAGGGTGAAACCGTTGACCGTACACACCTTGTAGACCCACGAATGTCTCGTGACGACGGCCTTCGGACTACCGGTCGTGCCGCCGGTGTACGTCACCCAAAGGTCGTCGCCGCTGCGACCGATGCGCGGCGCCGGATCACCGAGGGCTTCTTCGTACGTACCCACCGCGCCGACGACCAAGAAGGTCCGCAACCGCGGGAGGTCGTCGCGTACGGCGTCGAAGCGCTCTTTGAGAGATTCGTCCAGAACCACTGCCCGCGCGCCGGATCCAGCCAGGATCTCCCGCATTTCGGTTGACCGGTAACGATAGTTGACGTTGACCGGCACTCCTCGCAGTTTCAGGACCGCGAAAACGCTCTCGATGTACTCAGGACCGTTGTAGAGCGCGATGGCGACCCGGCTGCCCGGCCCGATGCCGTGGCCGGCCAGGTAGGCAGCCAGCCGGGCCGCGCGATTATCCAGCTCCGCCCAGGTCAACCGCCGGTCGCCCTGGGAGATGGCCAGCCGATCGGCACGCAGGTCCGCGATTGTCTCCAGAATGGTCGCCAGCGATTCGTTCATGGCACCACCCTCACAACGAGGCTGGTGGCTCGCGGGGAACGGCCGTCAAACCTGGTCTCAACTGCTTGTCCAGGAACTGTTCCAGCCCACGTTGCCGACCGTTTTCGGTGTCGTGCAACCTCATCTGGTCGAGCTTGGCATAAAGATAGTCGCGCGCCTGCTCCCAGGGCATGTCATGGGAGATCTAAAGCCTCCTTGGCGGCCCGCAGCGTCGCCGGGTTCTTGGCCCGCAGCCGGTCAGCCAGCGCGATCACCTCAGCGCGCAGATCCGCCGCCGGTACGGCCGAATTGACCAACCCCATCGCCGCGGCCTCCCGTCCGTCGAAGGTGCGGCCGGTCATGATGAGGTCCAAGGCCGTGCGATATCCGAGCACCGCCGCGAGATCCCGGGTGACCACACCGGCCGGGATTATTCCCCAGTTGACCTCGGAAAGCCCGAAGGTTGCCGACTCGGCGGCGATCGCCAGGTCACAGGAGACCAGCGGAGTGAACGCGCCACCGAAACACCAGCCGTTGACCATCGCGATCGTCGGCTTCGGGAACATCCGCAGCCGCTCGTACTGCCAGCCGTACGCTTCCCTGCGGACCTGGCGCTGCCGGGCCGGCGGTGCGGAGTCGATTTCGTGGAAATACTCCTTCAGGTCCATGCCGGCCGAGAACGCCGTTCCGGCGCCGGTGAGCACCATGATCTCGATGCTGTCGTCGGCCTCCACCTCGTCGAGTACGTCGAGCATCTCGGCGTTCAACGCGGGATTCATCGCGTTGCGCTTTTCCGGCCGATTCAACACAACCCAGCCGATCGAGCCCTCGCACTCAAGCAGGACGTTGGACATCGTCAGGACTGTCCGACGAGATCCGGCCGGGTGGTCAGGTCTGGCGTCGCCGACTCCAACCGGTCCAGCTCCGGATAGACCGGGCAACCGAAAAGTGGTTCGTACGGAGCGAAAGTCGCGTACTCAGGGAGACCACGCAGGTGGTTGCCCAACGCGTTCTTCGCACTCCAGAAGTCGCCGCCGAGCAGCCTCGCGACCCACACCGGATCCACCCGCACGCCGGTGCTCTTCAGGAATCGGCCGATCTTGAAATCGTGGTCGTAGAAAGCACAGATCAGCCGGAAGTACGTGTCATAGCCGGTCTTGTAAAACCGGCCGTACAGCTCCCCCGCGTCCTCTTCGCTGAGGTGACCACCCAGCAGTTGGTCGGTCATCTCCGCGGCCTTGAGGCCGCTGCTGACCGCGAGATACACGCCGGCCGAGAAAATCGGGTCGATGAAACATCCGGCGTCACCGACCACAAAGAAGCCCGGCCCGGTCACTGTGTCGCTGTAGTAGGAAAAGTCGCTCTCAGTACGCAGCTCGCCGCCGTCCAGTCCGGCGATCCGCTGACGAATCCGTGGAATTCTGGACACGTGGTCGGTGAACAGCTGCTCCGAGGACGCTGCGCTCTGGAGGGTTTCCGGCCGGGTGACCGTACCGACGCTGAGCTTGTTCGGCCGAATCGGGATCGCCCACACCCAACCGTCCCGGTGGCTGCCGATCTGAATGTCACCTTCGACCCCGGGGTTGGTTGTCTCCTGAACCCCGTCGAAATGGTGGAAGACCGCGACCATCTTCAGCCTTTCGGCCATTTTCCTGGACCGCAGGTGCTGGTTCGCGATCACGCCGGCCCGGCCACTCGCGTCCAGTACGTGCCGCGCGGTGACCGTGTGCCGTTCCCCGTCTTTTGTGTACGTGACACCAACAACTCGACCGTCGACCGTGTCGACGTGGTTGACTCGCGCCTCCAACACGACCTGCGCGCCGCGGTCGGTGGCGTGCCGCAACAGGATGTCGTCGAACTCGGAACGCTCCACCTGGAAGGTGGTCAGCGCCCGGCCCTCGCCCTGGTCGGTGAAGTCGACTCGGGTGGCCCGGCCCTGCTCGTCACAGAACTCCGCACCGGTCTTGATCGGGAAGTCGGTCGCCCGGATCCGGTCGCCCAGCTCCAGCCGGTCCAGCAACGCGGCCGTGTACGTCAGCATCGATTCGCCGATGTGGAACCGTGGGAAACGCTGCCGTTCCAGGACCAGCACCGAGTAGCCGCGGCCGGCGAGCATCGCGGCGCTGGTCGAACCGGCCGGTCCGCCGCCGATCACCACCACGTCGTACGAGTCGTTTGTCATCTGCGGGCTCCCTGGATTCTCAGAAGGAACTGACGTTCCGGAGCGCTCCGGAACGGATTTGGGCGACGATCGCGGTGATGTCGCCGTCCATCCGGCGGTCCTGATCGACGAACGAGACCCGGTCGCGGATATGTACGTGCACGGCCCGGGTGGCTGGGCTCTCAACAGCTCAGGACCGCGCAGGTCAGCCGCCTGGCACAGCGCCAGCAGCTGGATCGCGGTAACCTGCGCGACCAGCTCGCCGATATCGCGCGCGTCCCGGGCGGCGATCGTGCCCATGCTCACCTTGTCCTGGTTGTGCGCCTCGGTGGAACGCGAGAACGCGGTCGCCGGATTGGTGAGTTTCAGTGCCTCGGCGGCCAATGCCGACGCGGTGATCTGCATTCCCTTGAACCCGTGGTGCAGGCCCGCGGCCCAGTCGTGGTCGGCTACCCGCGGGATCAGGTTGGGCGTGAGGCCACGGTTGAACTTCTCGTCCACCACCAGCTCAAGCTGACGGTCCAGCAGGTCACCGACGCTGGCGACCGCGAGCTTCAAGGCGTCCATCGCCTGCCCGACGTGACCGCCGTAGAAGTTTCCGCCGCTGTGCACCAAATCCGCGTCGATGTCGAAAAGCGGGTTGTCGGTGGACGAGTTGATCTCAGCGGTCAGCCATGACTCCACCCAGCCCATCGTGTCCCGCAGAACGCCAATGACGTGCGGCGCGCACCTAACCGAGTAGCGGTCCTGGATGGGTACGTCCAGCTCGCGGAACCCGTTGACGGCAGCGGGCCCGGACCGGCGATCCGGATCGCCCAGCCGGGATCCGGCCAGCAGGGTCCGGACCGTGGCCGCGCTCGCGGCCAGCCCGGGATGCGGCTTCTGGCGCTCCAGGAACTCCGCGAAATGCGCGTGGTTTCCGAGCAATACCTGGGAAGCCAGCGCCGTACAGAGTTCGGCAGCGTACGCCAGCTCGGTGGCCTCCTGCAGGGCCAACACCGCGTACGCGGCCATGAACGACGTGCCGTTGATCAGCGCCAGGCCTCTTTGGCTTCCAACGTGATGGGCCGCAGGCCGGCTGCGGCCAGCGCGGCACCGGCGGTGATCCGCTTGCCGCCGTACAGCACGTCGCCCTCGCCTATCAGCATGGCGGCGAGGTAACACAGCGGAACCAGGTCACCACTCGCGCCGACCGATCCGCGTTCGGGGATCAGCGGGGTGATGTCGTGCTCCAGGCAGTCGACCAGCAGCTGCACCAGCTCCGGTCTTACGCCGGAATAGCCGCGGGCCAGACAGTTGGCTCGGATGGCCATGTGGCGCGGGCGACCTGTACGGTGGCCACCGGCCCGCTGCCAGTGAGGTGGTAAAGGATCAGATTTCGTTGCAGTTGCGCGGTTTTGGCCGCCGAGATCTGTCGGATGTTGCTGTCCCCGAACCCGGTCGTCACGCCGTAGACCGGCTGTCCCGACTCGACGACACGTTGCCGCACCGCGCGCGACGCCGCCATCCTTCGGACCGACCGCCTCGTCGCGTCGATGCGCGGCGGTCGCCGTACCCCGCGCGATCGCGATCACGTCATCGCAGGTCAGCTGATGCCCGTCCAACGGCGGACGGGTATCAGAAGTGGAATTGAATGCATTCGTGGCCAGCACGGATCGGGACGATACCGCACCGTCAACCTTCAGAACATGGTGAATATCATCACGGCACGAAAATTCACGGCAAGCCGGAAAAGGGTTGCCAACAACTCAGAAACTATATACATTTGTCATATATTTTAGCGCTACAGTCAGTTCCGGTCGACGCGACCGTGGTTGCTGGCGAGGACCTGGACGTACGGATGCCCACGGTCGTCGACGCCGGCGTAGCGCGACGTCGAATGGCCGTCGGACTCGCTCGTCACGCCGTTCGTACGGGACAGGATGCCGTAAGACCGCACGTTTTCGGTAGATGCACCGGCGACGGAGTCGACCAGCGTCTGCGTCATGTCGACCGTGCCGGTCAGCGAGAAGTTCTGGTCGTCCACGTACGCGGCGGCCGAGTAGTCGATCGTGATCGGATAGTCGTACGCGTGCCGCGTACTCGCCACGATCCGTCCACCGGCCGTTGACGTGGCGGTCTGCGTACCCGCGTCCGACTGGACGATCCTCTGCGCCAGGCCATTCGCCGTGACCGTGTCGTCGTTGCGATAGGCCATCGTGCGCACCACGCGCGTGGAGACCCGGCCCGCAGACGTGTCCACATAGCCGGCCGTGACGTCCGTACGCGACGTGCTGTCGACGACGCGCGTACCGCCGCTGATCGCGGACTCCGTCACGTGCTCCACGGCGGTCGGCGCGACGCTGGCGGTCGTGAGCGCTCCGGACGTACGCGCCCAATGGTGATCTGTGTAGAGCAGCAGCGTGGCCACAACGCTCCACGAGTCGCCGTTGTTCTGCACGCTGAACGCAAGATCGTGCGTACGCCCGTCGACCAGCCGGCCCACGAACGGCGTCATGTCTACCCGCTCGGACTGCAGGCTGAACGTGTGGATCGCCGGTATCGGCGCCACAACGTCGGCACGATCCCACCCGTATAGATGTGCGGGAAGGTGTGCACCGCGGCCATTGACGTGCCGTCGAGAGAGGCGTCAGCCTCGCGGTAGGGGCCGTGCGTACACATGCCGGCGTTCGGGTATTTCGCCGCCACGTCGGCTGGTACGTCGCTGAACCACTGCTCGTCGCAGCCGCCACCTTCGAGCGTGACCTCCAGATAGGCACGCGTGATGTTCCGCGGCAGGTTTTGAAGACTCAGGTGCGTGACATTCGCGGCCGGCGACAGATGCTGGGCCGGGAAGCCGACGACCGCATCCGGGACGTCCGGCGCCGCGCCACGGTAGTACGTGAACGTCACGGTCTGGTCGTAGTTGCCGGTATAAACGCTGCTCAGGTAGTTGCCGATGCCACCAGTGAACGACTGCGGCTCGCCCAGCAGCGCGCTGTATTCGGTCACGTCCTTGGACACCGTGTACGTGATAGGTGTCGGCCCGCCGGGCTCCTCGGTGGTCCCCCAGTAGACCTCGGTGTCGCCGATCCGCAGGTCGCCAATCCGGTCGTACTGACGCCCGCTGACGCTCACCGTGTAGTCCATAACGACCTTCGCCCACGGGCCCGGGCAAGCCGCCGGCGGCGTGAGCGTGCCGGAGAAAGTCTGCGGTGTGCCGTCAGGCGCGTTCGACAGGAAGTGGTTCGCGAGCGTGACCGCGCAATGCGGCCCGGCCGGTCGCGAAACCGGCGGCTCGGCGGTCACCGGATTGTCGGCGCCAGGCTCGACGTAAGCGCCGGCTGGCACCGACAATCCGAGCATCGCCGTGAGTACGGCCAAAACCAGCAGGACACGTCGTACAGTCATCCCGGGGCTCCTCCCGACCAGACTTGCCAGCCGGCAATCTACGCGCCAGTTAACGATCGCGGGCCGAAACCGCCAGGATGCCGGACAAGTCGACAGCCGCCTGACAGTGAAATGCCAGCGGCCGGTGTCACTATCGGACCTCGTGAAAACACTACTAACCGCCGCCCTCGCCACTGGTGTACTGGCCTTCGCCGCACCGGCCTCGGCGGCTCCGGCCTCTCCCGCCGCCTACTGCAACACCTCCACGACCGTGTGCGGATGCACGGACAACGTGAAGATCCGCAGCGGCCCGGGCACCGGCTACGGGGCAGTCGGACTCTGCGCGCGCGACCTGCTGATCATCCACGAGACCGGCTTCGGCGACTCGCCTCCCGGCTGCAACGACCTCGTCTGGGACCGCTCCACCGACCGGCGTACGGGCGTGACCGGTTGGATCTCGGGGTGCTATATCGCCGAATTCGCCTGACCGCCGAGGACTTGGAGCAGCCGATCACGACGGACGCGTCCGTCGTGATCGGCCCGGCTTAGATGGCTCCGGCTATCCGGTTCTCCCACGCCCAGGCGGCGACCTCGACCCGGTTGCGCAGGCCCAGCTTGGCCTGAAATGCCGGACAGGTGGCTTTTGACGGTGCTCAGTGAGATGAACAGCTCCGCGACGATTTCCTGATTGGTACGGCCACGGGCGATCGCCCGGACCACGTCCAGTTCGCGCCCGGACAGCGGTATGTCGCCGGCCGGTGCGACGGCGGCGGCGAGCTGGCGTACGACCGGACCGTGCCGTTCGAACTGGTCGATCAGCTCGCCCAGTTGCTCCGATCTGGGCCTGCCGGTTTCGGTGGTCTCGCGTAGCAGGCCGACGACCCGGCGGATCGCGGCCAGCGCCTCCGCGCCGGCCATCTCGATGCTGGCCACCGACTCGTCCAATTCCTGGGGAGCCTTGCGCTGAATGATCCGGGCGGCGTGCGCCTGCAGCACCATGCCGCTGAGGTGGTGGGCGGCCACGTCGTGCAGTTCCCTGGGCAGCTCCAGCCGCGAAGGTGACGCTGCAAACGCGAGCCGGCTATACGGCTCAGGTGATATGGTTAGCCGTATGAAGACTACTGTGAACCTGCCTGACGAGCTGGTTCGAGAGGCACAGGAGATCGCCCGTCGCGAGCGAACAACAACACTAAAAGAGCTGGTCGAAGCTGGGCTACGCACCGTCATCAGACAGCGCACCGGCGAGCCGCCATTCACCTTGCCCGACGCCAGCGTTGATGGTCACGGACTGCAGCCGGAATTCCGCGACGCGCATTGGGAACAGGTCCGCGACGAGATCTACTCGCAGCCCGCATGATCGCCGTCGACACGAACATCCTCGTCTACGCGCACCGCCGCGACTCCGAGTTCCACGCCGCAGCGGCCGCCCAGATCAAAGGTCTCGCCGAAGGACGCTCCAGCTGGGCCATCCCCTGGCCGTGCCTGCACGAGTTCTACGCCATCGCCACCCATCGCAAGATCTACGACCCGCCCAGCACCCGCGACCAAGCCATCACCCAACTCGACGGATGGCTGGCAGCTCCCACCCTCACCTTGCTGGGCGAGCCGGCAGGTTACTGGAAACAGCTGAAAATTCTGCTTAACAACGGAAAAGTTATCGGCCCCATGGTTCACGACGCGCGAATTGCCGCTCTTTGCGCCGCACATGGCGTCCAAGAACTCTGGTCGGCCGATCGGGACTTCGGACGCTTCAGCACCGCGATCAAGGTACGAAACCCACTCGTCGACTAAAAGTATCGCCGAGCGATCCGGACCGGCCCCCTGACATCGACAATGAGGAAACTGAAGCCGGCAAGGGCCGCCAGCGCCCTCAGCCCAGCATGGTCATACTGTCGGCGGATTCGGCGAGGCTTGGCGACCAGACCACCCGCCGGTCGACGCGAACATCGCCATCCCAGAACGAGTCGGCGCCGGCGACAATGCCACCGCCAGCTCCGGCGCGTACGCCAAGTGCGTCCCTTTCCCGACAAAATTGTCCCGATGCGAGCATGTCGGATGTTCTGTTCGTCGGGGTTGAGTTCGTGGTCGCGTGTGGTTACCATCACAACCCCGGTGTCGATGCGTATCGATGATTGGCAATGACTCAGGTGTTCACCAGCAGGGACGTGGCTCGTATCGCAGGTGTTTTCGCAAAGCACCGTGTCGTACGTGATGACTGGCAAGCGGCCGATCTCGGAAGAGACCCGTAAACGGGTGCAGACCGCGATCGAGCAGCTGACCTACCAGCCCAACGCCGGTGCGCGGGCGCTGGCGAGCCGGCGAACTCGAGTGATCGGGCTGGTGGTGCCGTTCGGTGAGGTGTCCGATCCGATGGGGTTGCTGCCGTTTCTGGAGACGATCACCGAGTGTGCCCGCGCGGTCGATTACGACGTACTGCTGGTGACCGCGAACGAAGGCGCCTCGGCTCTGACCAGACTCGGTGGCCGCTCCCTGTGCGACGCAATCGTGCTGATGGATATCGAGGCGCGCGACCCGCGGATCCCGGTGATCGCGGCGCTGCGGGTGCCGGTGATCTTGATCGGCGTGCCGGACGACGCGGACGGCTTGTCCTGCGTGGACCTCGACTTCACCGAAGCCGGCCGGCTCGCGGTCGGCGAACTGGTGGCCGCCGGGCACCACCGATCGCGGTCATCGGCTATCCGCCGGATGTGGTGTCCCGCGAACTCAATTACGTGGCCCGCTTCCAACGCGGTGTGGACGCGGCGGTGACCGCCGCGGGAGTCGAGTCGCACCTGGTGCAGCCGCTCGAGCGGACCCGGTCCGGTGCTCGCGCCGCGGTGGCCGCGGCATTGGAGGCTGCCGGCGAGGACTGCGGCCTCGTAGTGCCGAACACGGTGGCCGTACCGCACGTGCTGCGTGCGCTGGCCGCCGCCGGCCGGCGGCCGGGTCGGGACGTCTCGGTGGTCGGGGTCTGTACGGACGCCGCCGCGGAGTCGATGGAGCCGGCCGTCACGAACGTCTCTTTGGAGCCACGGGACGTGTCCCGGCGGGCCATGCGCACCCTCTTCGCGTTGCTCGACCCAGATGTCGGTGGCCCACCGCCAAGTGGCGTCGAACTGGTCGTCCCGCGGCTGACCCGGCGCGAGACCACGGGGGGCGGTGCCACCCCTTGACCTCAGCTAGTGCGCCTTCGCATCACCATCGTCGATACGTATCGACGATGTGATCGTCCCCCGGTTGGAAGGACAGGACCATGAACCGACGAGCAACCTGGCTGCCAGCGCTGGTCGCCCTGGCGGTGGCCGTACCGCTGGTCATCGCCGGCTGCAGCAGCGGCAACAGCGCGAGTACGAGCAGCCTGACCGTCGAGGACTACTACAACACCGACCCGGGCATGACCACGTGGGGAAACCTGCTCACCAAGTGCGGTAAAGCGCAGGGCGTCACTATCAAGCGCAACGCGGTGCCCGGCGCGAACCTGATCTCCAAGGTGCTCCAACAGGCGTCCTCACGCACGCTGCCCGACGTGTTGATGCTGGACAACCCCGACCTACAGCAGATCGCCGGGTCCGGCGCGCTCAGCCCGCTGTCCACCTACGGCATCACCACCGACGGGTATGCCAAGGGCGTGGTGCAGGCGTCCACCTACCAGGGGCAGCTGTACGGTCTGCAGCCAACACCAACACCATCGCGCTCTACTACAACAAGGACATACTCGCCAAGGCCGGCGTACAGCCACCCAAGACCTGGGACGAGCTGAAGGTCGATGCCAAGAAGCTGACCGTCGGCAAGCAGTACGGCATGGCGTTCTCGGCCATCAACACGTACGAAGGCACCTGGCAGTTCCTGCCGTTCATGTGGACCAACGGTGGCGACGAGAAGACGGTCGCGTCGGCGCAGAACGCCCAGGCGCTGCAGCTGTGGGTGGACCTGGTCAAAGACCACTCGGTGTCCGCATCGGCGGTCAACTGGGCGCAGGCCGACGTCAACGACCAGTTCAAGGCCGGTAACGCGGCGATGATGGTGAACGGCCCGTGGCAGCAGCCAGTCCTGGACACCACCGCCGGCCTGCACTACGGGATCGTGCAGATCCCCACCCCCAAGGCCGGCCAGACGACGGTGGCTCCGCTGGGTGGCGAGACCTGGACCGTGCCGCAGACCGGCGACAAGAACCGGCAGGCGGCCGCGGCGAAGTTCGTGACCTGCCTCAACTCCGACGCCAACCAGCTCGCCATCGCCAAGCTGACCCAGACGATCCCGACCAAGACCGCGGTTGCCCAGCAGTTCGCCATCCAGGACCCGGCCATGAAGACGTACGTGGACCTGGTGCCCAGTCTGCGGGCCCGTACCGGCGAACTGGGCGCCGACTGGCCCAAGGCCGCCACCAAGATCTACACCGCGGTCCAGGCGGCGTTGGCCGGCGGCGTACCACCGATGAAGGCGTTGCAGCAGGCCCAGAATGGCTGACACCGCGACCGTCGTCAGACGCCCGGCGGGCAGCGTCCTGGGGACCGGCCGGTGGCGGCGGAACCACCGGTTGCGGACCCGGCTGGGCGAGCTGGCGTTCCTGGTGCCGGCCGCGGCGTACATGCTGTTGTTCTTTGGCTACCCGGTGGTCAAGAACGTGCTGATGAGCTTCGAGTCGTACACCACCCGTACGTTCTACACCGGGGACGCGCCCTGGGGGGGGCTGCGCAACTACGCCGAGGTCATCGCCTCGTCGGTGTTCAGCCAGGCGGTGCTGAACACTGTGCTCTTCACCGTCGGATCGATAGCCGGACAGTTCGTGCTGGGGCTGGGGATGGCGCTGTTCTTCAAGCGCCGGTTCCCGCTGTCCGGAGTTCTGCGGTCCCTGTTGCTGCTGCCGTGGCTGATCCCGCTGCTGGCCTCCTCCACGGTGTGGCGGTGGATCCTGGACCAGGACAACGGCGCGCTGAACCGGCTGTTGTCCGGACTGCATCTGGTGTCGACGCACCCGGGCTGGCTGACCGATACCCGGCTGGCGCTGGTGGCGGTGATCGGCGTGAACATCTGGATCGGCATCCCGTTCAACACCACGATCCTCTACGGCGGGTTGCAGGACATCTCGAACGAGCTGTACGAGGCGGCGGCGATCGACGGCGCCACCCGGTGGCGGGCGTTCCGACACATCACCTGGCCGCTTCTTCGTCCAGTCGTGACGGTGGTGCTGGTGCTGGGTGTGGTGTACACGCTGAAGGTGTTGGACATCATCCTGGGCCTGACCAGAGGTGGCCCCGCGAACGCGACGCAGACCATCGCCACGCAGTCGTACGCGCTGTCGTTCCAGCAGTTCGACTTCGGGCAGGGTGCCGCGTTGGGCAACGTCCTGATCGTTGTCTCGCTGGTCTTCGCGCTGCTCTACCTGCGCGTCAACCGACGCGCTGTGGACGAGTGAGGGCCGCGATGAGTGCCACCAAGTCGGTACGTTCGCTGGGCAACTCCGCGATCGGTCTGTTGCTGCTCGCGGTGCTGCTGTTCCCGCTTTACTGGATGCTCAACGTGTCGCTGCAGGACGGTGGCGCGGCGCAGAGCACTCCGTGGTTCCCGGTGCACCTGAGCCTGCAGGGCTACACCAGCGCGATTTCGCAGCAGGGCGGCCACCTGCTGACCAGCCTGATCGTGTCGCTGGGCACGGTGGTGGCGAGCCTGATGATCCGCCACTCCGGCGGCGTACGCGCTGGCGCAGTTCCGCTGGCGCTGGGCCACCGTGGTGCTGTTCGGGATCCTGATCAGCCAGATGGTGCCTGGCATCGTGGTGGCCAACGCACTTTACAGCGCGTACAACGACATCGGGCTGCTCAACTCCTATCCGGGCCTGATCCTCGCCGACGCCACCGCAGGCATCCCGTTCGGCATCCTCGTCATGCGCGCGTTCATGGGAAACCTGCCGGCGTCGGTGATCGAGGCGGCCCGGGTGGACGGCGCCGGGCAGCTGCGCGCCTTCATCTCCATCGTGCTGCCGATGAGCCGGAACGCGCTCATCACCGCGGCGCTGTTCACGTTCCTGTTCAGCTGGAGCGATTTCCTGTTCGCGCTGACGCTGACCACCACCGACACGATCCGGCCGGTGACGCTCGGGCTCTACCAGTACATCGGCACGTACGTCAGCAACTGGAGCGCGGTGATGGCCACCGCCGTACTGGCCTCCATTCCCGCCCGCCGTCCTGCTGCTCGTCGTCGCCCAGCGATACGTCGCGGCTGGCGTCACGGGCGGCGCCGTCAAATGAAAGGCAGACCTTTGTCAGACAAGCCGATCCGGGTCACCGTCTGGGGCGAGAACCGCCACGAGAAGCTCGAGGAGCAGGTGGCGAAGATCTATCCCGACGGCATGCACACCACAATCGCCGAGGGCATCGTGGCCAACCTCGGCGACCGCGTACGAGTACGCACCGCGACCCTGGACGATCCCGAGCACGGCCTGACCGAAGAGATCCTCGCCGACCGACACCGACGTACTGACTTGGTGGGGCCACGCCGCGCATGCCGAGGTGGCCGACGAGGTCGTCGAGCGGGTGCACCGCCACGTACTGTCCGGGCTCGGGCTGGTCGTGCTGCACTCCGGACACTGGTCGAAGATCTTCGGCAAGTTGATGGGCACTTCCTGCACCCTGCGCTGGCGCAGTGCGCATGACCGCGAGCTGGTGTGGACGGTGAACCCGACGCACCCGATCGCCCGCGGCATTCCGCACCCGATGATCATCGAAGAGGACGAGATGTACGGGGAGTTCTTCGACATCCCCGCGCCGGACGAGCTGGTGTTCATCTCCAGCTTTTCCGGCGGCGAGGTGTTTCGGTCCGGCTGCACCTTCCGGCGCGGGCACGGCAAGATCTTCTACTTCAAGCCAGGTGACCAGGACTACCCGGTTTACCACCACGAAGGCGTACGCAAGGTCATCTCCAACGCGGTCCAGTGGTGCGTCACGGATCAGCCGACCCGCTCACTGCCCACCCTGCTGCGGTACGAGACCAACGACTTCTATCGCGGGCACGGCTACCAGGGACCGCTGGAGAACCAGGCGTGAACGCGTTCGCCACCCTGCCATCCTCCGTGGACGATCCGCTGCCGGTGTTGTGCGTCGGCGCGGGCTCGATGGGCCGGGCCTGGCTGGCCGCTGTCCAGGCCGACCCGCTGGTACGCCTTGCCGGAGTCGTCGACATCGACATCGACCAGGACGCGGCCCGTACCGCTGTCGCCGACCTCGGCATGGACGTCCCCATCGGAGCTGACGCGGTGGCGGTCGCCGCCGCCACCGGCGCCCGGGCGATCGTCAACGTCACGGTTCCGGCCGCGCATCTCCCGGTGACCATGGCCGCGCTGCGTGCGGGACTGCCGGTGCTGGGGGAAAAACCGGCCGCCAGCACTCTCGCGGAGGCCGTCCGGCTCGCCACCGTGGCCGAACAGACCGGGCAGCTGTTCATGGTGAGCCAGTCGCGGCGGTGGAACCCGCGGGTGTTCGCGTTACGCGCCATGGTCGAGGGCCTCGGCGCGGTCGGCTCGGTGACCACTGAGTTCTTTCGGGCGCCCCGGTTCGGCGGCTTCCGTGACCAGATGCGGCAGCCGCTGTTGGTGGACATGGCCATCCACTCGTTCGACACCGCACGGTTTCTGCTTGCCGCCGAACCGGTCTCGGTGACCTGCCAGTCCTGGAACCCGTCGTGAGTTGGTATCGCGGCGATGCCAACGCGTCGGCTGTGTTCGAAATGTCCGATGGCGCCCGCTACACGTACGTCGGCAGCTGGTGCGCGGCGGGCGCCGAAACCTCTTGGAACGGCACCTGGCGGATCTCCGGCGAGAAAGGCAGCGCGCACTGGGACGGCGACCACGATCCGGAACTCGCCTCCGACCATCCACCGCTGGACCGTCCAGCCTCTCCGTACTCGGGAATCGCCGGCGCGCTTCAGGTCTTCGTCGAGGCGCTGCGTACCGGCGTCGCACCGATGGGCGAAATCCACGAGAACCTGATGAGCCTCGCCATGGTCGAAGCCGCCGTCGAGTCGGCCGACACCGGCGTTGCGGTGACACTCGCCGACGTATTCACCCGGGGCCGGGAATTGCCCCCAACGTCTACCGCAGCCAGCGGCTAACGCGAAGCCCCGACACCGCCGCGCGTACGCACCTTTTTGTCTTGGACGTGACCGAATCCATGCGCTCTACTGATTTCGGTGACTTTGTACGCGATTCCGCCTTCGACCAGATACCCCGATCCGACAGACACAACGTCATTGAGCCAGGCGTACTCAGGGGCCCCGGTTTCAAACAGCGGGTTTGTTCGGAAATAATATGCTGACGGGTCGATCTGATATCTCTTGACCGGGTCCGTCAGGTCGTTGCGTAAGGCGGCCGGCACCACCCACCGACCACCGTAGGTCATGTGCACCAATGCCTGGTCATGCGTACGAAGCGTCAGCCGCACGTCCAGTGTCATCGTGCCGTCCGGGCGAAACAGTGCCCAGTCGCCGCCTCCTGGCAGCACCTCGCCTTTCAGTTTCGGCCCTTCGAACGTACCGCCCGCGGCCCCCAAAAAGAACCCGCCGGCCGAACGGCCCGTGACCGATGTTCAGCGGAGGGTTCAAATCGACGACGATGTCAAAGAGATGTGCGGTCTTAATTGCGCCAACGTCCTGTATTCGCCGGTCTCCGGTCATGCCGCCGCTCCGAAAAGGCGGTCCCGTACGGCGTCGGTGGATACTCCCGACTGAGCACAGAGTTCGGACAGGTCGAAGAAGAACTGCTCGCCGGCAATCAGGTCGTCCTTGAACGAGAACTGGATGAACACTGGCAGTTCGGCACGCCTGCCGTTGGGGACAACGCCGAACCGGTCCCCCGTCATGGTCATCCACAGGCGGCCCCAGCAGACCAGGGTCTGCGCATCACTGGCATGTCCGTCGAGGACCACGTGGTAATCAGGGAACGTCGCGAAAAATCTGGTCAACACCTTGGCGTTCGCGGTCCGGCCACGGGCTTGGGTCCCGAACGCCGGAGTCACCAACACCATGTCCTCATGCAGCAGCCGCACTGCGGCCGACACGTCCTGCCGACTCTTGGCGATCGCCAACGCCTGCGCCAGTTCGAACATCCGATCGCTTTCCACAGACTCCTCATTTCGTCGATCCAACCTCTGACACAAAACATACGATCGGTCGTATTGTTTTACCAAGCAGTGTGACACTCCTGACAGTCTCGGCAGAAGTTGTACGATCGGTCGTACGTAAGTAAGGTCACCGAGACCTAGCGACGGGAGGCTCTGCGATGGATCCGGACGCGGCGACAATCGACCAACGGCTCGCGCGTGGAGCCAAAACCAGGCGCGCGATCACCCGGCGAGCGGTCGACGTGGCATCGATGGAAGGCCTGAACGGGCTCAGCATCGGCCGACTGGCCACTGATCTGGGGTTGAGCAAGAGCGGCGTGCAGACACTGTTCGGCACCAAGGAACAGTTGCAGCTCGCCTCCATCGAGTGCGCGCGCGAAATGTTCACCGAAGCGGTCGTCAAACCCGCCCTGAGCGCGGACCACGGCGTCGCTCGACTGCGCGCACTGGTCGAACGCTGGCTGGTGTACGCCGAAACCCCGCTGTTTCCCGGCGGATGCTTCTGGGTGGCCAACTACGCCGATTTCGACAGTCGACCCGGGCTGGTCCGGGACACCCTCTTCGGCGAAAGCCCGCTGGCGTGAACTGCTCGCGGACGAACTCCGCCATGCAAAAGAAGAAAAAGGCACTGCCGAACTCGACCCGGAGCTCGCCGCCTTCCAAATCGACGCCGCCCTCTGCGCGACGAATATCGGACTACGGATCAACGACAAGGATATTGTGAGCAAGGCTCGGCGGACAATCGAACAAATACTGCAATCCGCCAACAGGCCGTTGAGTAAATGACATCCGGTGTCTTCGTTCTACACGGCTGTCGGCTACGAGGGAGGGGATGAGGATGAGTAGGACGCCACTGCGGCTTTACATGTCCATGTCGGTCGACGGGTATATCACTGGGCCGGACGACCGACCGGGCCAGGAACTCGGCCGCGACGGAGGTCGACTGTTCAACTGGCTCGACGACCGGATGTCCGAGGGGATCAACGGGCAGGTGTACGCCGAGGCCTGCTCGACCGGCGCCGTGGTGTCCGGACGCCGCACGTTTGAGCTGGCCGGTCGATGGCAAAGGCGACCACCACGACGGAGTGCCGATCCACGTGCTCACACACAACATCGACCCGGCCGACGAGCCACCCGGCAGCGCGAAGTTCTACACGGACGTCAACGCGTGTGCCACCGAGGCCCGCGAAGCAGCGGGAGATCGAGCCGTGCTGGTCCACGGCGCGAGTGCGGCGCAGGCATTACTGGCAGCTGGTCAGCTCGACGAACTCGAACTGCACCTCGTGCCCGTACTGCTGGGTGACGGCCGGCGACTGTTCGAGCCGACCGGACTCGGCCACGTCGAACTGGAGCTCGTCCGCCGACTCGAAGGCAACAACGCGACACACCTGCGGTACCGCATCGTCCATTGAGAGGGGAAACAGCCAGACTGGCCGCATTGCTGACCATCGACTGCTCCGCCACCGCGACGATCTCCATGAGCTCGGTGAACACCGCAAACCGCAGGCGCGATGACGCCCTACGGTCAGCCGCTGACATGGGCGGTGTTGTCGAGCCAGTGCTGGGCGCGGGTCGGTGTCGCCGTCGACGCTGATGGTGGTGGCTTCGCGGTCGGTGAGCGTGAGTCGTCGGGTCAAGGTCAGCAGCAGTGATCGTGCCGAGCCGGTCACCGTCACATCGGCCTGCTGGGTTCCGGGCCGCCACGTTGCTCCGTCAGGCCGCCGTTCGACGAACCAAGCGCCAGCGTCGTCCGCGGTGTCGGTGGCCAGCCATTGCAGGGTCTGCCCGGTGCCCCGGATGGCGTGGGCGGACTCCGGCCGCTGCATCGCCCATGTGGGAGCGGTGAGCATCGCGAGGTGGTTGCTGATAAGCGCGGCCGCGATGTCGGCGTCAATGTCGGCTGGTCGGTCCGCCGCGGTGGCTGCGTCAAAGCCGTGGACGACCGCTTCGTTGACCATGCTGGCCATCCAGAATCGCGTCCCGGGCCGCTCGTCTCCCGCGGGGTTGAACACCGGCGCGTCGAGCGCCTCATCGGAGCATGCGCTCGCGACCCGCCGCGCCGGACTCCGACAGCCACACCTGCCACTGTCGGGGGTCGGCGGGGCGTACGGCCATCTCCGTGGGCAGCTGGGTGGGGTCAGTGATGCGCCGCTCGATGATCTCCGCGACCCAGTGCTGGGTCTGGCCCACGTGCTCGACCAGGTCAGTGATGGTCCACTTCGCGGCTGTCGGCACGGCGGCGTCAGGTCCGGCCGCAGCGGCTGATTCCCCCAGACGGCGGGTATGTTCGACGATCGCTTGCCGCGCACGTTCCACGTTCAGCTCAGTCATTGGATTGCCCTTTCCGTAGGTTCGTTGTGTCGTGCAAGGGCCAACGGAGGATCCGGCCCAAAATAACCGCCAACGCAGATCCGTGGCCTGTTCCATGCTGTGTCGGCCATCAGACGATCGCACGATCACCGTGTCCATGCCGCTGAACTAAGAGCATTTGGCTTAGAGCGAGGTGGACATGCTGATGACACTGCGCCGGGCGGGTGAGCCGTACGAGCTGTCCGCCGGCCTTTGTTGAAGACCTCGATGGTCACCTCGGGCGCGATCACCGCCCGCATCGACCGGATGGAGTCGAAGTCGCTGGTCGAACGCATACGCGACGACGTCGATCGCCGTTCGGTGCGCGTCCGGCTGACCGCCCACGGCAACGACGTTGTCAACGACCTCATCGGCGAACACGTCGCCAACGAAGAACGCCTGCTCGCCGGCCTCAACCGCCCGGAACTGGACCGACTGTCCGACTCCCTGCGCGCGCTATTGGAATCGCTCGGCGACCGAGGCGTACGCCTCTAGCGGTCTGTCTTTGATTTGGCACGGCGGTTCTGACGCCCAGAAGCCGTCTGGGCGCACCGGATCCACCATCGGGCAAATCACAGACAGACCGCTAGCCGACGAGCTCGCAGGCTGTGGTGGCCTTCATCGCCTGCCGCAGGCCCGGCACGCTGTCGGTTTCGACGGCCGACGTGTGCGAGGCGAGGTCGACTCCGGTCACAGTCAGCGCCGCCTTGGTACTGGACGCCCCCTCGCGGCAGGAGAGTGCGGTATTGGGTGACCTTGCCTAACAAACCGCTGTAGAAGGTCAACTCGCCCGCTGCCAGCGTGTCCGCGCGTTGCGCCGGGGGCGGCGCCTTCGGGAGTTTCCGCAGCCCGGTGACCGCGGTCGTCAGCGCTGCGTCGAGCGTTTGTAGTCCGGCGGCGGCCTTGGGCAGGTCGGCGTCGGAGTTGATGTCGTACTCCTTCGGCATCACATAGACGCTCAGCTGGATGCGCTTGACCGCACTGCAATAGCCGGTGGCCCACGACACCAGCGCAGGGTCAGGCCCCGTTCTGGACGGCGAGGGCTGCGGAGCTCTCGGCGCCGAGCCGCAGGCGGCGAGTACGCATGAGCCTGCCGCCAGAACCGCAGCGACCTGTAGACGTACGGCGGTATCTCTGATCACGCAGGGATCCTACGAGGCCCCAACCGGGACCCCTCCCCCACGCCATTAATTGCTTAGGGCTTGAATGCGCACGCTCTGCGTTTTGCTTAGATAATTGAGAAAATGACTACATTCCGATCGTACGAACTCGATCTTTTTGACGGTGGTGGCGGTAGAACGGTGTCATGGCCGGCACGGGCGCCCGTACAAGCGGTTGCTTGTTCGGGCAGACCGGACGTTCGATGGGACCTCAAGTCGAGACATTCCAGTTCCCGACGGCAACAATCAACCGGTGACCTTTCTCGGACAGACTCGCCGCCATCCGTTGGCGCGGCCGCCAGGCTCTCTGATCGCGGCGATCATCGTCGGTTTGCTGCTGTTCCCGTACGGATCCTCCGGCCTTTCGGCCACGTTCCGAGAAATTCAGGTTTTGACGAGCCAAGGAGCAGTGGGCACATTCCGGATTGGAGAGTGCCATTGGGGCCGGCAGGGCAAAGGCGGCAGCGAACAGCTCTGCACCGGTGAATTCCAACGGGCCGGGAGCAGGGAGCAGGTGGCCGCCAGTTGGGCGGTCGGGCTCAATCCAGCGCGTTATTATTACCAGGCTGGCGAAACGATCGCGGCGCGGTATGACGGCGCGCGAAACGTCTATCTCGACAGCGGCGACACACTCAATAACGCGTACGAGGCTTTCCTCTTTTGCCTGGCCGCTACGGCGGCCGGACTGCTCTTTGTCGTCGTCGGCCTACTCCGCCTCCTGATCTGGCTTAACCGCCGGCGGCCCCGCACATAGGCCCGATGTCAGGTCGAGTAAATGAAATCCGTTGCCTCGCAACAGTCAGCGAAGGGCTACCCGTATGAGCAGCGGGCGTCGCCTGGAGATCTCAGTGCCAGCCCTGATTGGCTGCGTCCGCCCGGACCGGCATTCTGAATGCGTTCAAGGTTTCGATGGATGGAGCGGATGATGGACGGGACAACGGCGGTGTGGAATCGCGCCGCATTGACGTACGAGACGGTTGTGCCTTATTTCCAGCCGATGGGTGAGCGGCTGGTCGCCCGCGCCGGGCTGGCGCCAGGTGAGCACGTTCTCGACGTCGCGTGCGGGACCGGATCGTCACTGGTGCCGGCGGCGCTGGCGGTGACGGCCACCGGACGTGCGGTAGGGATTGACTCGGCACCGACCATGGTCGAGCGGGCGAACGGCGCGCTCGCCGAGGCGGGTGCGGGGACGGCGCAGGCGTTGGTGATGGACTGCGGCGAGCTGGAGTTCGCGGACGGCTCCTTCGACGTGGTGCTCTGCGGATGCGCGTTGCCGTTCGTTGGGCTTGACCGCGGGCTGCCCGAGATCGTACGAGTGCTTCGCCCGGGCGGGCGATTTCTGTCCAGTGGGCAGGTTGGCGGCGGACCCGACTGGGATTTCCTCAGCGATCTCTGCCGTGAGTTCGAGCTCCGGCCGATGCCGGAGCTCACGGAACTGCCTTCGCCGGAAAATATCGGGGCGGCTCTCATCAAGGCGGGTTTGACCGACCTGGATGTCACGACCGATCGCATCGACGTCGTGTTCCCAGATGAGGATGCGTGGTGGCGGATGGGGTTGGTCTCATGGCTATCGCTGGTATCTCGAGCAGCTCGCGCCCGCGCGGATACCGGATTTCAAGGCTGCCGCCTTTGCCAGGCTAGCCGACATCCGTACGGACGCTGGCATTCCGCTGGTCCAGGAGTTCGTGATCGTACGTGCCGTGGCGGACCGCCCACTGAGCTAGCGAGACCCTGGTCAGTAGACCCAGTTTCAGGTAACTGTTGCGCAAGTGGGTTTCCACCGTCCGTTCGCTGATGAACAATCGGGCCGCGATGCGCGCGTTGGACAGGCCGTCGGACACCAGCAGCGCGATCTCGTACTCACGCGCGGTCAGCGGCTTGGGCGAAGGCGCAAGAGAACCGGCCTCGCTTGCCAGCAATACGCAATACCGATGGATCCGGCTGGTCAACTCGGCGCCGGCCGCCGCGGCTATCCGCTGTCGTGCATCCGGCCGCTGCCCGCGTACGGCTGCGGCGAGGTCGGCCATCCCGGTCCGGATCGCGCGCGGCGAGCTTGCCGACTTCGCCGTCGAACGAAGGCAGCTCGCCGTGCTGGCGCACGAGCTGGTCGGTCTCGGGCTCATATGTGTTCGCTCGCATCGGCGCCGCCTCGTGTGGTGTTTGTGCTCGTCGCTGTGGAGGCGTAAATCGGCACCGAACAGTTCGTACGGTCGGCTCAGGTCACCCAGCTCGGACCGTCCGGGCCGGGCTCGTAGCGGCAGACCCGGCCCGTTCGTACGCTGGCACGCAGGTGGACGGCGGTCAGCGGCGCGACTGCTTCGATCTTCTCGATCGCGAGGCGGAGCGTACGGGTGACGTTGACCCGGGGCGCGCTCCGCGTCGTCGGACTGTCTGCGCTGCCGGCCGCCGAGCCCAGTGGCTTGCTGGAGTTCGGCGATGATGGCTGAGCGTTCGGCTTCCAGCCCGGTGGCTCGGTCGGCGGCGCCGGCCCGGTCGGCGGACTCCAGGTCGGCGTCGATCTGCTCGATGCGACGCCGGTACGCCGTACGAGCCGCGGTGTCCAGGATCGCCGCTGCGCCACTGCCAGCCGACCCCGGCGCCGCCGGCGGCGAGGTCCAGCGCCGGGATGTCCTGACCTGACGCGGCAACCAACGCGCGCAGGTAGCGCAGGCCACGGCTGTCTCGCAGTCGCGCGGTCTCGGCACCGGCGACCAGCAGCCAGTCGTCGCCGTCCTGCCGCAGTGACCAGGCGCCGGAATCCAGCTGCTCAAGCAGGACGGCCATGCCGAGGCGTTCAGCCAGCGTCCGGGCGCGGGTCCTGGCCGTGGCTGCGCGTTCCGGCTCGCCGATCTGGTCCAGCAGGTCGGCGTACGCGGCGGACGTGATGGCCAGCATCGTCAGGCCGCCAGTCTGCTCCTCGAAGGCGATCGCACGCTCGAAATGCGCGCCAGCGTCCGCCAACCGTCCGGCGGTCGCCGCCAGCATGCCAAGGTAGTGGCTGGCTGGCCCGAACTCGATCACCGCGCCGGCCCGGATGACCAACCTTCCCTCGTACGGCAGCAGAGCCCCGTACAGCTGCTCGGCCGCCGTCGCGTCACCGAGCTGGGTCGCGACCGTGGTCAGCTCCACGACGACGCTCAGCCAGCGCGGGCCGGATGCCACCAGCACCTTGGGCAGCAACCGTTCGAGCGTGGCGGCGGCTTCCGCCGTGTGGCCCAACATCACTTCGATCTCGGCCACGTCGGCGTCGAAGAAATGACCGGGACGACGCCTCGCAATCGGCCGCAGCATCTCCAGCGCCCGCGGCCAGACCGCCTTGTTCCGGAAGCGCTGGCTCCACGAACCAACGCCGGTGAGGTTCTGCGTATCGGGATGGCCGATCCGTCGACCGTATTCGGCGATCTCGGCGGCCAGCCGCTCGGCCTCATCGAACCGGCCCCGCATGGTCGCCAACATCGCATGCCGAGCCATCACCATGATCCTGCCGGAGGAGTCACCGGCTCGCTCGGCGGCCCGTTGGTACGCGGACAGCTCGGTCTCCGCCTCGCTGACCCGGCCGAGCTCCATCAACGCGACAAACCGCCAGAACATCGCGTCACGTTCCCGCTCACCGTCGCCCGCGCGGCGCGCCAACCCCCCCACCAGCTCCGCGGCGGCGACCAACCGGTCGTGGGCGGCGCTGGGATCCCAGAGCGCGTACAGCCGGGCACCGAGTGCCTCGACCAGTGCCTGCCAGTCACCTGACCGGCGGGCCAAGTCCAGTGCCTCGTCGACCAGTGCGCGCCGCCGGTTCGCCGCGGTGGCATCGCCCAGAAGTTCACGCGCCAACCGGGCCAGTACGCGAGATCGCGGCGCATCGTCGGCCGGCCGGGCCGCAGCCTCCTCCAGAAGACTCAGCAGATTCGGGTCCACGTCCAGGAACGCCGTCTGCGACGGCGCGCGTAGTGCCAGTTCGACCACCGGATCGTCCTGATCCGTGAGACCCGCCAGCTCGACCGCCAGCTCCCGTGCGGGGCCGGGAAGTCCGCGCGAAGCGAGCCACAACGCGTGCCGTACGGCCGGCCGGTGCTCGGCCACGGCCGTGCCGAGCTGTTCCTCGGTCAGCGACCGCAGCGACATCTCACGTCCGACACCCGGCGGCTCAGTCACGGTCACCACGACCGCCGTACCGCTGCCAGCCAGCCGGCCCGCCACGACTGGAAGCACCGCAAGAGCCTCCGCACCGGCGGCGTCCAGATCGTCGAGGACCACCAGCCGTCGTGTCCCGCGAATGAGCGCCCGAGCCGCAGCGTCCAGCTCGGCGACCGCCGGTTCGACAAGCAGTGCTCGCGCGGCGTCTGCGGCACCGAGATCCTCCAACACCTGCATCCACACCAACCGCGCCGGTTGGCCGCGGACCCCCGCAGCGCGTACTACCTCCAGCCCACGGCTCTTTCCTTGCGCCGCCGCGTATTCGGCCAACGCGGTCTTTCCCGCGCCGGCTGGTCCGACGACGACAAGAAGCCGGCCCTCTCCCGCGGCCGTACGATCCAGCAGTTCGCAGATCTCGGCCTTCTCGCGGTCGCGGCCCACCAGCTCCATGGTGGTGAGTGTAGGAGCCACAGCCTGTCGGTCGACCACCTCGGCGGACGGCGGACGGGCAGGCTAGTTTGCTCGGGTGAGTCTCCTTGATGATGTGGCCGAGCGTGACGGCGGGCGGTGCTGGGTGTGCGACGAACCGGTCGACCCCGACATGGCGGTGAACGACCCGCGGGGTCCCAGCGTCGACAGCCGGACCGCCGACCGCAAGGCCAAGGTCGCCGAGCGCCTCGCGCACCGCGGGTGTAACACCCGCAAGGGCGCGGTCAAGGTGGTCATCGCCTGGCCGGACCGTCTGCGGGTGGTCGAACCCGCGCCGCTGATCACCGTTGCCGGGAGGCTGGAGCGCAAGGGGGGCCGCGAGATGGTGGCCCGTTGCCCGACCAAGCACGACGCCCAAGATGCGGCGGATTGGCTGGTGGACCGGTTCTCCCGACTGGTACCAGGGCTGCCGGTGACCGCCACCATTCGAGGCAGGCGGCGGGCAGTTCCTCATCATCCTGGCCACCAGCCGCCGCTGACCGGGATCACCAACCACACATTCGTGCCGAGCTAGCTGTCGGCTCTCGGTCGGCAGCCGAGCAATTTCGGAGTTAGTTGCTGAAAGCGGCCGCGAGCAGCCGCCGTGGGACGGTCATCGGGTCGTTGGTGGTCGTCTCGGCCACCGCGTACTCGCCACGCTCACTGAGGTCACGGGTCGCGAAGACACCGCTGGAATATCCCATGTCCTCGCCGGTCTTTCCCCACAGAACTGTGCCGTTCGGCAGGGTGAGGCTGCCAACGCCCATGCCCAGGCAAGCTTTTCCAGCGTCCAGACCGGTGTTGCAGTTGCCAGCTCCCTGGTACGGCAGGAGGTTGCCGTTCGCGTCGCGCGGCGGGCTGAACATCACTTGATTCTGTGCCGCGGGCAGTAGATCGCCACGGAAAAGCGCCGTCACGAACCGGTCCAAATCCGTGGTCGTGGAGTACATGCTCGACGGGTTGCCATTCTGCTCGCTGACGTCCACGACCTGCCCTTTGCTGTTGGTCAGGTAGCCGTGCAGATACGGCACCGGCAGCCGCGGGCCGACGCCTGGCGCCGCGGTCTGCGTCAGCGACAACGGGCGCACGATCCGCTCGCGGAGCACCGCCGGGTACGGCTTGCCGGTCACCTTCTCGACCAACGCGCCGACCACGCGGTAGTCCAGCGAGTTGTACGACTGCCGGGTGCCGGCCGGAAACCGTGGCCCGGGCCAGACACTTTTCTTGGGGCGCAGCGATTGCTGGATGATCTCGTCGAACAACTGGTAGTCGAAGCGGTTCGCGATGAGCTGGTCGATCGTGACCGACGGTCCGCCAACCTCGGGCAGGCCGCTGGTCATCGTCAAAACCTGTCGTACGGTGACCACCCGGAAGGGTTTGGTCAGCAGTCCGGGCAGATAGTGTTCGACGGTCTGTTCCAGGTCGATCCGGTGCTCGGCGACCAGTTGCAGTGCGATGGTCGCCTCGAACGACTTCGCGACGCTGCCGATCCGGAAATGCGCATTCGGCGCAATAGCTTGGCCGGTCTGCAAATCACCGTCGGTTCCCTGCCAGCTATCCGCACCCGAGACGACCCTGGCGAGGTCACCGGCGGCGTGGTCGACTGGCACGATCTCAATGGCCTTGGCCAACGCGGCCGGGTCGAGCCTGGTCCCGGCCTGCGCCGCAGGCACCACAATCGCGCCAATTGTCAAAAATCCAGCAGTAGCAAATAAAATCGTTCTGATCATTCGCTTCATGGAATGTCGTTTGCTCCCGTTCACGCGGTGTTCTTTCTCCCAGAAAGCCTGGGCCAGCCGAAGATACGGCGCAACACGGCATTCCCCCAGTTGTCGGTAGGATTATCCCCACTCAGCTGTGACACCGTCCGCCAGCACGCAGGCGTACGTGTCGAGGCGACCTCGCCAACGGAGTCCCCATCTCGACGGGCCCCTTGAGGCCGCAGGCGGGTCGTCGAAGTCGAACTCCTCTAACGACTTGCGGCCGACAGCCCAGCTCGCCGAGGTCCGTGGCTCCTGGTTGCGCCGTCCCGGCGGCAACTCTGGCCGCCGGGACGGCCCGTCCTCAGAACTGCGCGATCGCCGCGTTCAGGGTCGGACTTGGCCGCATGATCTCGTCGGTTTTGGCCTTGTCGACGTAGTAGTAGCCGCCCAGGTCGACGGAGTGGCCTTGTACGCCGTTCAGCTCGCCGACGATCTTCTCCTGGTCGTCGCCGCCAGCCGCTCAGCGAGCGGACCGAACACCTTCGCCAGCCCAGCATCGACGGTCTGCGCGGCAAGCGCCTGCGCCCAGTAAAGCGCCAGGTAGAAGTGGCTGCCCCGGTTGTCCAGCTCACCGACCCGCCGGGACGGCGACTGGCCGTTCTCCAGCAGCTTGCCGGTGGCGTCATCGAGGGCCTTGCCCAGCACCGCCGCGCCTGGGTTGTCGTCGGAGGTGGCCAGGAACTCCAGTGACACGACACGCGAGCGCGAGGAACTCACCGAGCGAGTCCCAGCGCAGATGGTTCTCCTTGACCAGCTGCTGGACGTGCTTGGGCGCCGAGCCGCCGGCGCCGGTCTCGAACAGCCCGCCGCCGTTCATCAGCGGCACGATCGAGAGCATCTTGGCGCTGGTGCCCAGCTCCATGATCGGGAACAGGTCGGTGAGGTAGTCCCGCAGCACGTTCCCGGTGACCGAGATGGTGTCCTGCCCGGCCTTGGCCCTGGCCAGGGTGTAGCGGGTGGCCTCGTCGACCGGCAGGATCTCGATGGTCAGTCCGTCGGTGTCCAGCTCGGCCAGCTGCGCGCGTACTTTCCGAAGCACCTCGGCGTCGTGGCCACGGGTCTCGTCCAGCCAGAACACGGCAGGGGCACCGGTGGCGCGGGCCCGGGAAACGGCCAGCTCGACCCAGTTGCGGACCGGGGCGTCCTTGGTCTGGCAGGCCCGCCAGATGTCGCCGGTCTCGACCTGGTGGGACAGCAGCACGTCGCCGGTGGCGGTGTCCACCACGCGTACGGTGCCCGGTGCGGCGATCTCGAACGTCTTGTCGTGGCTGCCATATTCCTCGGCCTTCTGCGCCATCAGCCCGACGTTCGGCGTGGTGCCCATGGTGGCCGGGTCGAACGCGCCGTGCTCGCGGCAGAAGTCGACGGTCTCGGCGTACAGCGGAGCGTACGACGAGTCCGGGATGACGAACTTGGCGTCCTGCTGCTGGTTGTCAGCGTTCCACATCTGCCCGGACGAACGGATCGCGGCCGGCATGGATGCGTCGATGATGATGTCGCTGGGAACGTGCAGGTTGGTGATGCCGCGGTCCGAGTCGACCATGGCAAGCGCTGGGCCGGTACCGTACGCAGCGGTGATGGCCGCCTCGATGGCCTCCCGCTTGTCCGCCGGGAGTTTGGTCAATGCGGTGAGCACGCTGGCCAGGCCGTCGTTGGGGTCAGCGCCCACCGAGGCCAGGTCCGCGCCGTACTCGGCGAACACGTCGGCGAAATACTGCCGCACCGCGTGCCCGAAGATGATCGGGTCGGAGACCTTCATCATCGTGGCCTTGAGGTGCACCGAGAACAGCACACCCTTGGCCTTGGCGTCCGCAACCTGCTCGGCGAGGAAACTCTCGAGCGCGCTTTTGCTCAGTACCGCGGCGTCCACGATCTCGCCGGCCAGCACCGGCAGGGACGGCTTGAGGACGGTCACAGTGCCGTCGGGCGCAGCGTGCTCGATGCGCAGCTCAGCGGCGTCGTGGACGGTCACCGAGGTCTCGGAGTGGCGGAAGTCGCCGTCGCTCATGGTGGACACGTGCGAGGCCGACTCGGTGGACCACTTGCCCATCGAATGCGGGTGGTTGCGGGCGTACTGCTTCACCGACGCGGGCGCGCGGCGGTCCGAGTTGCCCTCGCGCAGCACCGGGTTGACCGCGCTGCCCTTGACCGAGTCGTACGCGGAACGCGCGGCCCGCTCAGCGTCGGTGCTGGGGTCCTCGGGATAGTCCGGTACCGCGTAGCCAGCCCCCTGCAGCTCCTTGATCACGGCCTTGAGCTGGGGAATCGAGGCGCTGACGTTGGGCAGCTTGATAATGTTGGCCGCGGGAGTCTTGGCCAGCTCGCCCAGCTCTGCGAGCGAGTCGGGCACCCGCTGCTCGTCGGTCAACAGGTCGGGGAAGTGCGCCAGCACGCGGGCCGCCAGCGAGATGTCGCGGGTCTCGACGTCGACGCCGGTCTTGCCTGCGTACGCCTCGATGATCGGCAGAAAAGAGTGCGTTGCGAGCGCCGGCGCCTCGTCGGTATAGGTGTAGATGATCTTCATCGTTGCGGTGGCCCTACCTGTGACTCGTAGCGGATGTGGACGGGGCGCGGTGCCTCCCGGCTACCACGCTAACCCGCGGACACCGGCCATCCCCGGATAGGTGGGATACCCGACGTGACCGGTCCGCGCGCAGGCTAGCCGACGGAAGTCGTACGGGCACGAAACGCGCGGCGATACGCCAGCGGCGAGGGTCGTGGCGTGTTTCGCGAAGTGCGATGCTCCGGCCAGGACCACCGGACACCAGATAGGTCCGTACTCGTCCACTCTGGGTCCGCTCAGTGTCCTCTCTCGGCGAGCCATACCCCCTGGTCAGTGGAGGCCTGTAGAGCGCTTTTCGGGAACGGGGCGGTCACCTGGCCCACGGTGGCCGGCGACCTTGGGTTGACTTGTCCGACATCGACCTCGCCGGACTGTGGGCGGGTCCGTACCCGTTTGCCAAACCCGAGAAAGGACCCAGGCCGTGAACGACATCCACGGGGCGAAAACTGTCACGGAAGCTGCTCTCAGGCGACCGCCGTACACAAGCTCGAGTCCCAGGCCCAGTTCCAGTCTGAAGGTGACTCTGGTGGGTGCGCTCTGTCTCGCGATGCTCGCGACCACCGGATGCGGTGCGTTGTTCGTGTCGGACCAGGAGAAGGTCAGCATCGCGATCCGCGCGTTTTACACCTCTGTGGCCACTACCAATATCGACAACATCGTTCAGAACAGTTGCAGTTCCCTCGGCGCAAAGCTCAGGACATACTTCGACACGCTGGGACCGCAGGACAACGACCGCAAGAAGCTGTTGTCCCTCACCGTCGACTCGATATCCGACATACAGGTGGTCGGCGACACGGCAACCGCGTCCGTGACCGGTCACTCCAGTAGCAAACCCGACCCGGCAACCATCGTCGCGACAGTCGTCAAAGAGAACGGCGAGTGGAAGTACTGCACACAATAAGCCCCGGCGCCCGAGGCGGTG
>NZ_WOTO01000047.1 GCF_010993775.1 Fodinicola feengrottensis
TGTCCTGGTATCGCGCGATGGCCCTCAGCACAGAGCGCCCTTTCCCGAGTCACCACCGATCACCTCTGTGTTGCATACGCTGACATCGCCCTCGGTCGGGTCGCCGCCGAGAACACCGCCAGCAAGGTCGCCGGGCCGTACGAATTCATCGAACTCGACGGCGTTGACCACTGGGTCCCCGAACGCGCGCCGGAAGCCGTCGCAGACGCCATCATCAAACAAATCAAAACCAGCTGACCTTTATCCGCAGCGCTGTGGATAAGCACCAAGGCGCAGTCAGCTGACGCTCTACCATCGCGGTATGCAGATAAGTATCCTCGATGGTATGAGTGACACGACGATCAAAGTCGACAGCGGTGTCAGGGACCGCTTACGAGCAGTCGCTCACCGCCGTCACGTCACGCTCGGCGCTCTTCTGGACAGCGTCAGCCGCGACCTGGAGCGCGCCGAGCGGATGAAGGAAATCGCTGAGCAGTACGAGACCTACGCGCGTGAGGACCCGGCTGGCTTTCGTGCCGAGATCTCGGAAAGCCACGATTGGGATCAACTGGCCGGGGACACCCTCCCGCCAGCCCGAAACGAATATCCGGATCTTCAGCGTTGAGCGCCCCGCGACGGGGCGAGATCTGGCTCGCGGACCTGGATCCGACCGCTGACAACGAGGTGGCCGGCCAACGGCCCGTGCTGGTGATGTCGTCCGACGCCTTCCACAACTGGCCCATCCACCTGGCGATCGTGGTGCCGCTGACCACGTCAAGCCGGCCGTTGCGACACCACACGCCGGTGGTCAGCGGCGGCCTCGATCGGCCGAGTGTCGCCCGCCCCGAAGACGTACGATCCATCACCACGCGCCGCTTCACCCGGCGGCTCGGCGTCGCGGACCCCAGCAGCGTCGAAACCGTCGCGGACAGCCTTCGCGATTTCCTTGAGCTTTAGCCACCTAGTCGTTGTCGATCAGGTCGGTGGGGTCGTCGGCGGCTGGGCCGTCCACGTCCCAGCCGGCGGGTGACTTGAGCAGCCGATACCACCGGCCGTCCCGGCCCAGCCGGAGCTGGACATCACCGCAGGTCACCCGGTTGCGTTGGGCCCGGGCCGCACCACCCCACTCGGTCATCGCCAGCCGCGCCGGCTCCAGCAGCAGCGGGTTGGGCTGCCACTCGTCCCTGACGACGTGGACTCCGCCAGCGCCCGCCTCACGCCACCCAATCGCCCATCTGACCAGTGTCTTGGGCGGCAGCGACATGCGTTTGGCCAACGCCGGCAACTCGGCGTTGCCCAGCATCCCGGCGGCCCGGCGCGCCAGGTCGACCTCGGTTTCCACCGCCAGCCCACCATCGGCCAGTCCGGTCGCGAGTTCCCACGCACGGGAAGCCGCGTCGGCCGCGAGCGCAGATAACAACGCCACCGTCACCCGGCTTTCCAACGGCGGATCCAGCGGCAGCGGCGCCGGCTGGCCCGGTGTCGATGGCGGCAACTGCGGAGCTGGCAACGCCGGCAGGTCGCCCCTGTCGTGCGTACGCCTGCCGCGCATTGACTCCGGTCGGCCCGGCCGGCCCGCTGGACTTCGCTTCGCGGCCCCGCCTGGCCCTGAGCGCGGCGAGGATCTCCTCGCGGGACCGGCCGCGGAGCATCAGCAGCGCGAACGGGTCGGCGTCCACTGCATCGGACACCAGATAGCACACTGCGGCCGCGTGTTTGCACAGGTCAGCCCAGTCCGGGCAGGAACATTTCGGACGGATTTCGCCGGCGCCAGGCAGCAGGTCGCAGCCGGCGTCCTCGATGTCCTTGACCACCTCGGCCGGCAACTCACCGTCCAGCAGCGCGGCCAGCCGGCCGACCTGTGTCGAGATCGAGGCGACCACCCGCTCCCAGTCCTTGTGGTCAAAAGTCGCAACCCGGATCACCACTTTGTACGGCAGGGCACGCCGGCCCTGCACCAAAGCGGTGACCTCACCGCGGCCGACGGTGAGGCCACTGACCGTGTTCTGGCGCGCGTACGTCCGCCCGCGCGGCAACCTGTTGCGGTCCAGCCAGGCTCGCTCCTCCAGCGCGTACACCCACTGTTTTCCCCACCAGGTCTGGCCAAATCGCCTCATGCCCGCACCTCGACTTCTTCGCCCAGCCGTACGAGATCGGCCAACTCGTCATTGGACAGCTCGCTCAGCCAGGTCTCACCACCGCCCACCACCGCGTCCGCGAGGGCACGTTTGCCTTTCAGCAACACGTCGATCCGATCCTCCACGGTGCCTTCGGCGATCAGCCGGTGCACCTGGACCGGCTTGTCCTGGCCGATCCGATAAGCCCGGTCGGTCGCCTGGTCCTCCACCGCCGGATTCCACCAGCGGTCGAAATGGATAACGTGACTCGCGCGGGTCAAATTCAGCCCGACCCCGCCAGCTTTGAGTGACAGCAGGAAAACCGGCGCCAGACCGTCCTGGAACCGCTGGACCATCACGTCCCGCTGCGTCGCACTTGTCTGGCCGTGCAGGAAAATCGTCCCGATGCCACGACCAGCCAGATGTGTCTCCAACAGCCGGCACATTTCCACGTACTGACTGAAGATCAGCACCGACTCGCCGGCCGCGGTAATCACCTCCAGCAGCTCGTCCAACGCGGCGAGCTTTCCGGACCGGCCGGCCACCGGGCCCTTTTCGTGCAGGTAATGCGCTGGGTGATTGCACACCTGTTTGAGCGCGGTCAGCAACTTCAGCACCAGCCCGCGCCGAGCGATGCCCTCGGCCTGCTCGATCTCGGCCATCGTCTCCTCCACGACGGCTTTGTAGAGCGTCGCCTGCTCGGTGGTCAGCGACACGATCTGGTCAGTCTCGGTCTTGGGCGGCAGCTCCGGCGCAATGCCCGGGTCGGTTTTCTTGCGTCGCAAAAGAAAAGGTCGGACGATCCGGGCCAGCCGCTCGGTCGCCTGCTGGTCGCGATAACGCTCCACCGGGATCGCGATGCTCTTTCGGAAGCCATCCAGCGAGCCCAGCAGCCCTGGCGTTGTCCAGTCCAGGATGGCCCAGAGCTCGCTCAGTCGGTTCTCCACCGGCGTACCCGTCAGCGCCAACCGTGCCTGCGCCGGGATCTTGCGGATCGCTTTGGCCGTACGCGACAACGGATTCTTGGCATGCTGCGCCTCGTCCGCGGCCACCACGCCCCAGTCGACATGGGCGAGCGCATCCGCGTCTCGGCGTACGACACCGTAACTGGCCAGCACCACCTCATCTTTGGCCAGCTCGTCGAGGTGTCGCAGACCGCCGTGATAGCGCCGCACCGGCACGTCCGGCGCGAATTTCGCGAGCTCTCTTTCCCAGTTTCCCAACAGCGAGGTCGGGCAGATCACCAGCGTCGGCAGCGGCTGCCGAGCCCGCCGATGCAGGTGCAGCGCGATCAGCTGGATGGTCTTGCCCAGCCCCATGTCGTCAGCCAGGCAGCCACCCAGGCCGAGGTCTGTCATTGCCGCCAGCCAGGCGAGACCACGTTTTTTTTGGTACGGCCGAAGGGTTGCTTTCAGGTCCGCCGGCACCTCGATGGCCTGCTTGTCCACAGTGGACAGCCGATGAACGAGGGCGGCGATCTGCGGCGGAGCACTGAACTCGACCTGCTCGCCGTCGATGTCGATCTCACCGGTCAGCGCCGCCGTCAACGCCTCCAGCCCAGTCAACGTCCGGTCCTGCCGGCGGCGCAGCCGGGCCAGCAGTGCCCGGTCCACTTTCACCCAACGGCCTCGCAGCCGTATCAGCGAACGCTTCGCATCGGCGAGCGCAGCGATTTCAGCCTCCGTCAGCGTCTCTCCACCGAGCGTGGGCTGCCAGGAGAACCGCAGCAGTGTGGCCATGCCGAGGCCGCCGTGTCCGTCTCTCGGCCCGGCGCGGGCGTCGCGGTGGCCTTCATCTTCATCTCGTCGGCCACCAAGTTGGCCGGCCACAGCACGTCGATGCCTGCGCTCGCGAGCTGCTCGGCACCCCGGTCAAAGAGGTCATCGACGGCGTCGTCGTCCAGGTCGATCGCGGTCGGTCGGACTCGCCTGCGCCAACACTGCCGCCAACGGCGGCCATGCGCGCGCTCCTGCCCGCAACGCCAGCAGCAAGTCCGTGTCGGCATTCTCGCCGAACCGCGCCAGCACTGCCGGCGGTGCGTGCCACAGTTGCGCCGCGTCCAGCCCCAGGCTCGGGTCCGCCACGCTCCGCAGCTGCACGACCGCTTGGCACGGATCGTCAAACGCGGTCGGCAGCTCCAGCCGCAACACCACCCGCACGCCGGCTTTTTCCGACTGCTCCACCGCATCGAGCCAGTCCGTCGGCCCCGAGACCTCGACCGGTTCATGCGCGGTGAAAGCCGGCGCGCCCATCGCGGTGGCGGCGCCAGCGGTGCGTACGAACGCGTCGGCGAGCGCGTCCCAGAACAGTCGCACCAGCTCGTCCGGCGCATACACCCGCAGCGGCCGGCTGCCCGGAATCGGCACCGCATGCGCGGTCACCGGCATCGCCTTCGCCAGCTGCGCCAACCACACTGCACATCGGCCGGATCCAGGGGCCCGGCCCGCCAACTGCCATAGCCCTCGCTCGTACGCGCCGGAAGCAGCCGCCCCCGGGCCAGCAACCCCACGCCAGCCAAGGCCGCCGCCGACCAGGCCTGCACGGACCGACTCGCTTCGTCGCTATCTCGCAGAAGCGCCGGCAGCGCCTCCTGGACCGGCATCATCCGCGCCGGCACCCGCCTTCGCCGCACCCCAGCGCCATGCGGGAGCACGAGCTCGACCTCCTGGTGCCCCTTGGCCGCCTCGCCCCAGAACGCCACCTGCCCAGCCCGCGGCACCCCACCCGGCTCCGCCGGCAGGAACACAGCCTCAACCGCACTCGTCAAACTCACCCCACGACGGTAACCAGCCACCCCGACAAAACCGCGCCGCACATGCCACCCGGCCGTTGCTCCACTGCGAGTTCGGCTGACACTCCAGCCAATCAGGACAATCTGCCAGCATTCGTGGCGACGGATTTACTTCCGCTGATATCGTGACTTGGACGACCCAGGATCCGAGAGAAGATACACGTTCGGTGACGAAATATCGGCGTTCTGGGTCTCAGACAACGGGGAGTAATTGTGACCACGAACGACGATGGCTATGCGGGCCTCACAGACCCGGACACCACTGGGATCGGCCGGGGAATATCCATCCCGACCGCTCGCCCGCAGCAACCAACCAGCCCGTACGAACCGCCGGGGGGTTTTCCACCACTCCCGTCAGATTCGAGCGACCAGTCCCGCGGCCGTGGCGCCGGTGATGGCGTCGAGTCGCAGAACCCGCTGCACAGCGGTCAGCGGTCCAGCCCGTACGGGTCTCGCGGCTACGCTAACGACCCGTCTGGCGCCGGTGGACCCGGCGATATTTCGCCGAGTCCAGACGGTGGCGGCGGTCCCCCACCATCAGGATCTGGTAGTGGCGCCAATAGCGGCGGAAGCGGCGGCAGTGGTGTTCAATTCGACCCTGACGGCATTGCCCAACATGGTGACGACCTCGTCAATCAGCTCGGTCCATTGCTGGAACAAGCCAAAGCTGGTCTGGAAAAGGCGGAGCTGGGCAGCGAGGATTTCAGCATTGACGGGGTTCTGCTGAGTAGCTGCTATCCGGGAGCCCACGAATACTGGCTCAAAGAAGTGGACTGGATTGTCGAGGAGCTTGGGAAGCTCCAGGGCGCGCTTCACCAGGTCGCCCAGTCATGGAGTTCGGCAGAGGACCACAGCACCGTACGAACCCGGTAGCTCGTCCGGCGCCACTTCCACCTGCCCACTCGTATTCGCCAGGAGACCAGCAGACATGTCTAACGTTCTGGACGTCGGGAAACCTATCAACACTGCCGCGCAGGCGGTCGTGGGTGTTTGTTGCACCCTCCTCCCCGCGGCCATTCCGCTTATTTTTATGTTCGAGGCTGGAAGCGGAGAGCCAGGAAAGGTCTTCGAGGGTGGTGAGAACTGGCGTCACGCCGGAGAGCGCCTGGATATCTTCACCAGGACAGGACCTGACACAACTGGTCTCGGGTGTGCCTGAGTCGACCTGGCAGGGCCTCGATCGGGACGACTATGAAAAGAAGACCAAGGAACTCGCGGCAGTTGTCGAAACAAGCGGCATCGGCCTGCAGGTCAGCGGAGTCGCGCTCGATGCTGCGGGGCTGGCCATTTTCGCATGGGACATATTCTGCGCCGGTATTTCTCTCACAGTCCTTACTATCGCACTGGAAGTTGCAGCAGCCGATGCAGAGACGCTCGGAGCGGCCGAGGCAGCCGGCAACGAGCTTATCGAGGCGCTTTTGGGGGTCGTGGAAGCCGCCGAACTCATCTACGTCGGAATCTTGGGGCTGCCAGGAGCGGTCCTGCAAGGATTGGCCGTTGGGGGTGCGGTAGGTCAGGCTCTCGTGACTGGCGACACCACCTCACTTGCCAACCTCACTCAGGCCGAGGTGGACTCCATTCCTGAAGTGCTTCAGGCATCCGCCTCATATGTCACCGACGGAGCCAAAACCAGAGCCATCAGAGAGGGCACCCGCTACGAAAAGCCGGACGAGTCGGAACCAGGCAGTGGCCACGGCGGAGAGAACCATGGCTCGTCTGGATCCAACGAAGGCGAGAACAGTCCAGAGCCGCCGTCCGGCGAAGACTAGGGCGCCTATTTCCTGAGTTTCGACTGAGCCTCACGCAGTCGAGCGGTTGCGGCATCCGTGTCGCTGGCGAACCTTTCGTAAGATTCGCGGACCTTCGCGCGAGTCGCTTGAAGATTCGACGACGATCCGACGTCGCCGCGTACCTCGGCTCCCAGTTCTTTCAGGACGTCGCTCGCCTTTAGGCGCAGATCGCCCTGGGCGGCACGTACCGTCGAGATGACGCTCTCGGACAATTCCTCCGGCCGCTTGCGCATCATCCGCGGATGAATTTTCAGCGCTCGTACGCCATCCACGCTTGTATATTCCACCGAAACCAAGCCATCGTCCGACTCTGCCCGCCCCACCAGATCTTTACTTCGGTCGCGCACTGTCTCCAGCAAACGCAACCGCTCTTTCATGTCATGAAGAAGGTGTTCTGTTTCCGCGTTGGAATATCCCTGGAGATCCGCCACAACATCACCTTTCACCCTGCGATCGATCGGTCGAATTCGCTAACTACCGGTCCGGTCCGTGTCCCTACGCGGACGGTCCTGGACTCTGTTTGCGGCCCGGTGCTCTGTTGGCCGTACGTGTGAGTTGAGCGAGCGACTCCTCGAGGCGTTGCCGCACAGCAGCCCGATCGAACTTCTCTTCACGCTTGGGGAGCATGTCTTTCGCAAGCGCAGTGGTCTTGTCTCGCAGGTCCGAAGTGGCCGCCCGAATCGTCGCCACTATCGCCTCGGACAATTCCTGTGACTGCATCTGCATCGCGCGCGGATCGATCTTCAAGGTCGTGAGGCCATCGGTCGCTCCGTACTCGACAGTCACCCGACCGTCTTTGGATTCAGCTTTGCCCACGAGTTCCTTCGTACGCTCCTGGAACTCACCTACCTTTTCCAGGCGCTTGTCGGCATCAGCAAGGATCTGCTCCGCCTCAGCGTGTGAGACTCCATCAAACCCAGTCACATCTTCCCCGTTCCTAGTGAATTCGCGGCCTACATTTCCGCTAGCTACTCGGTGGCCCTGCCGTAGGCCCACCTGCGCTCGGTGGCGATCCGCCGGTCGGCGGCCACATGGTGGTCGCCGATGACGGACCACCAGACCCGGAAGGATAGCCACCTGGCGGCGGACCTGACCCCACCGGCGGCGGCGGAAACCCTCCCGGCCCGTACGACCCCGACGAACCCAAGCCCCGACGTCTCCGGCGACCAGAGGAAACCAACACCACGACAAGAACAACCACCGCGACCAAAACGAACAGAAGACAAACACCGCCAACTACCCACAACCACACCGGCACCCCGCCGCCACTTCTCGAACCAGACCCACTACCAGTCCCCGGCGACGCCTGTTGACTACCACCAGCCGCAGGCGATTGACCATCCTGCCCAGGGCCGATCAACGGATTACCCGACACCGGAGCAACGTTCTCAGTCAACGCCTCCACCGGATGCACCGTCCCAAAACCAAAATACGGATCCCGCCCCTTCGGCCCCTGATCAACCGCAGTCCTAATCAAACGATTGATCACATTCGCCGCATCCAAACTCGGATACTTAGACCGCACCAACGCCACCACACCCGAAACAATCGCCGTCGCCGAACTCGTACCGTCAGAAGTCGCGATTCCGTTTGCATACACTCGGGTTGGTACTGGAGCGACGATATGCACGGACGGTGCTGATAGAACAACTTCCGGACCATGCGCTGATCCGGACCAGAAATTTGCCTTCTCATCAACGCCCGAGACCGCGACTACACCGGGCAACGCGGCCAGGCCGGAGACAGCCGGACCCGTGGACTTGACGTTGCCCACGCCGGCTACAACCACGACGTCTCGACTTTGAGCATATCGCACAGCCTCCGCTAAATCAGCCGGAACATACCCTGGAAAACCGATTGAGATATTCTCTATCTTTGCTCCGTGGTCAGCTCCCCATCGAATTCCCTGTGCGATATTGCTATCCGAGCTAATAGCAGATTCCGGGACTGCGATAGGCAAGATCGTCGCCCCCGGCGCGACTCCCAGCTCAGTCATCTCGTTCGCGCCTGTACCAGCGATAATTCCAGCCATCTGGGTTCCGTGGCCAACACTGCTAGTGTCGACAGTACCCATTGGGCTCGACGATAGGCCAAATTCAGTTCCAGCTAGGAGGCGGCCTGACAGAGCCGGCACGCTGGAATCGCAGCCACTGTCGATCACTGCTACAACCACACCCTGTCCATTGGCGACTTGCTGGGCAGCTTGGATGTGCAGTACGTCGAGGTACCACTGGCCTTGACGCAAGGTCGCACCTGAAGCCGTGAACGGCACTGATCCAACAACAGCACTTACCAAGACCAGGCACAGGAGGAGTCTGCCGACGCCTCCTCGCGTTACTCGCATAGCCGTACTCAATCGCCCGCTCCGTCAAGCTCCGCGCCCTGGTCGCCCGTCGTGCTAGGTACCAAGAACTGACCGTGGAGCATCCCCTTCACCACCCCATACATCGTCATCTTCATACAACCACCCAGTTGGGGAACCTTGTTCGTCTTCCTTTTCTCCATTCCCTTTGGCGCGCCCTGAGGAGAGCAAATTCGAACCCTTCCTACGGCCGTCGGCCTGCCCAGCCGAACCAGTACCGCCCCGCCCTACTCCAGCAAGTCCGGCGGATGTCGGGGTCACCTCACGCCCAGTCGACCCACCGCCGGGAATCCCGCTGGACGCTCCAGCTCCCGCGAAAGGTGAGGTACCGGGAGTCGAAAGAGGCCCCCTCCCAGTTCCTGCGCTCGCTCCACCGAGACCCCCACCGCCACCACCCGCTCCAGCAAGACCGCCGCCAGACGGCGGGGATCCCACACCCTTGAGGCCTACTCCGTCACCGGCTGGGGGTGTTGACCCGGTCAAATGATCTCCTGGCTTGAACGGATCTGTAGCGCCCAGCTTGCCTCCGTCGAAAGAACCGGCACCAGATCCTTTGGGCAGATGTCCAGCACCGAAGCCACCCCCACCAGTTGGTGACGGGAGCCCGCCGGACCCACCTCCGCCCGATCCAATCCCGGACGCTCCACCAGTTGGGCTGACACCCGTCTGGTAAGGATTCGTGCTGTCCGTAATAGCAGACGGTAATGCCGTCGAGGAGACAGTGGGGATGCTGTCGGCGACTGGGGATGTGTTGGTGTTGACCTGGTTGTAGATCTTGCGGGCCTCGGCGGTGTGGATGTTGAGGTTGTTCTCCACCCAGTTCTCCACGTCACCTACCCCGGGGATCTTGGAAGCCAGGGAGAACGCGCGCGGAGCCAAGTCCAGGAAAACCTGCCGGAAAGCACCGTCGGCGACATGGGTATGAGCCTGCCGCGCCTCGATGATGTCACCAACCATCGTCGGAGGAATCGGCATCGACTCCTGCGCAGCGGCGAGATACCCAGCAGCGGACTGCAGCGCAAGCCCAACCCCGCCATTGGCGTTGGCGTTCTCCAGGACCGAATCCAGGTCAGTCGCCAGCGTCGTGACGTGCTTCGCGTACGCATCATAAGCCGCACCAGACCACACCCTGTTTGTCTTCAGTTCAACGACGTGCTTCTTCAAAGCCGTCGACACCTCACCGAGGTTCTTCAACAACGCGGTCCAGCCGTGGCCGGCCTCCGCCACATCCCCCGGCCAACCATCAACCACCACCTGGTTGACCATCGTCTCCCAATCAGCGGCGAAACCAGAACCATCCACCTTGTGACCAGGCTCAGGGGACACCGCCGCACGCACGCCACTACCCGACGCTTGTCCTGTGTACGGCTGCGGAGCAGACGGAGCTCCAGCCGACGAGGTGCTCCCCGTAGGCCGGGAATTCCCTGCGGATGTGTCACTCGTTGAAGGCTGACCGCTACCAGCTTGGCGCCGCCAGTATCGAAATTGCCCATCAGTTCGACACCTTCCCATCGCCGGTGTCATAACTCGAACCTGACGGTGAAACAGAAGCACCGCTTGGGGAAGCACCAGACCCACCGCCGGTGAACAACGAGTCAATGTCGTTGGCATTGGCGGCATTCAGAGCTTCGGTCGTCTTGTAGTTCGCGATGATTTGATTGGTCGCACTGACCGCCGTCCCCAACTGCGTCACCATACTGTTCAACTGGGCCGAGACAGCACCGTCGATACCGACAACCTGATTGAAGACACGAATACCCGGCGGAAAGGTGCCGGTTTTGGGCTGAGACTGGTCGATCCCGAGCTGAGTTCGAAGATGCGAGATTGACGCATTCAACTGACCCACATACGTCTGTACGTTGGTCAGCCAGCCAGGAACCTTCGACATTGCGTCCAGGTTGACCTCGATGCTGCCGGAGCCGCTGGGTGTGGACGGTACGCCGTCGTTGCTCGTTTTCCCCTTGCCTGGGGGTGAATGCGGGTACCGAGCCAGGGTCTGGATCATGCGGTGGGGTGAAAAGGTCCTTGCCGGCGCCAAGAAGCGGATCCCCGTTGTCGCCCTTGTTGGGTAAATGAATGTAGCCCGACTCTGTCATCGCGAGCCCCCGTGGGTGGTGGTGAAAGATCGATGGCCCCGCCCCGAGCGGAGTCGGGCGGGGCCATCGAGCGCGTACGTGGGATGGGCTAGCCGAACATGCCCTTGTTGGCGGATTCGGTGGCCTGGTAGTTGTCGTTGGCGACCGAGACCGCGGTGCCGATCTGGTTCAGGATGGACGCCATCCCGTTGATGGCCTGGTCGAACTGGGCCTGCTGCGCTTGGTAGCTCTGCGACGCGGAACCCTGCCAGTTGTCGGCGAAGTTCTTCACAAAGCGGCGCAGGTCTTCGGCCTGCTGGGTGATCTGGTTCCAGGCGCCCTGAATGTCGAGGTGCGCGCTCTGCAGTGCCTCGTACTGAACCTTTACTGCGTCTGACATCGGGAAAACCTCAATCTTCGAATAGTCAGGGAATCAGGGGTCAGGACGCGCCCAGCGAGCCCATGATCTTGTTGAAGGTCGAGTGCTCCTGGTCTTCGGCCGCGTTGTACGTCGAACCGGCCTGGTCCAGCAGTTGGGCGATGTTTTCCAGCGCGGTGTTCAGCTTCTGCTGATCGGCGGTCCAGGTGGCGTGCAGGTTGTGGAACGCTGCCGCCGCCTTTCCGGCCCACTGGCCCTGCAGGCCCTCGAGCTTGTTCCCCAATGTGGTGATCTCGGTTTGCAGGTCTTGCGACACCTGCCGGACGTGGGCTGACGCTTGTGCGTGGGCGCCCTCGGTATAACCGTAGCCACCTGACATCTTTCACCCCGTTCTGAGTTCCTGACTGGCCGGGCATATGCCGGCCCGAACGCGGATAACCTTACACGAGGTGGACAACCGATTGCAGTCGTTTGTCCACACCAAGCGGCCTCATCAGCGGATTCATGCGGCTAACTCGGCGGTGTGTACGCGAGCTGAACCAACTGAACACCGTCTTTACGGCGCACCATCGTGCCGCGACCCGGCGGTTGCTGCGAAGGCCGTACGTTGCCTAGAAGAGCGCCTTCGTCGCGTTGTCCGGCCATCACGATTCCAGGGCTGCCAATCTCCTTTATTCGCTGCATCACTGGCTCGTAGATCGATCTGCCGGCACCGCCGCTGCGGCGCGCGATGATCAGGTGCAGGCCGATGTCCTGCGCCTGCGGAATGAACTCCAGCAATGCCGAGATCGGGTTTCCGGACGGGGTGACCACCAGGTCGTAATCGTCGACAACGACGTAAAGATCTGGTCCAGACCACCAACTCCGGTTCCGCAACTGCTCGGCGGTGAGATCTGGCCCCGGAAGCCGCTGGGTCATGGCCGCTTTTACGTCTTTGATCATCGATTGCAGTGACGTGCTTGAGGCCGCGTAGCCGATCACGTGATCGGTTTCGACCGTGCCCAGCAGACTGCGACGATAGTCGGCTATCAGAATGCGGGCCTCGTCTGGCCTGTGCCGCGCGACCAATCCGGTCAGCACGTGGCGTAGGAAAGACGATTTCCCGCATTCGGAGTCGCCGAACACCACGAAATGCGAATCGCTCCTGAAATCCAGGAAAACCGGCCGCAGCTGCGACTCGTTGATCCCGATGGGCAACCCACCGGGGTCGGTGAGCGGTGGCAGTTCCGCGGCCGAAAGCAGGGTGGGAAGCAGTCGTACGCGCGGTGCGGCCTCGTGTTTCCATGCCTGGCGTACGCGTGCGACCAGGTCAGTGACGCCCTCGCTGAGATCGTCGGCCGAACGGCTGCTGTCGATACGCGGCAGCGCGGCGAGGAAATGCAGTTTCTCGCGGGAAAGTCCACGGCCCGGGTTACCGGCCGGTACGTTCACCGCGACCCGCCGGTCGATCGCCGAATCGGACGGATCGCCGAGCCGCAGCTCCAATCGAGTCCCCAGCAGGTCGCTCAGCGCCGGACGCATCTCCATCCAGCGCGCCACCGAAATGACCACGTGTACGCCGTACCCGAGACCACGTGCGGCGATTTGAGTAATGGCCTGCTCAAGATCCTCGTACTCCTGCCGAACCGTGCCCCCCATCCGTCCACGATCAGGAAAACATCACCGAACGGATCATCGGTGATTTCGCCAGCGGCTCGCCGCCGGCGGTACGTGGACATCGAGTCCACACCCAGTTCGGCGAACCGCTTTTCCCGATCGTCCAGAACGGTGCTCACCTCGGCGACAACCCGCCGGATCACCTCAGCGTCGGTACGACTCGCCACCCCGCCAACATGCGGGAGGTCGCGCAGGCCGGCGAAAGTGCCGCCACCGAAGTCGAGGACGAAGAACTGCGCCTCGCGCGGCGTGTGGCTGAGCGCCAGCGAGCAGAGCAGCGAGCGAAGCAGGGTGCTCTTGCCACTGCGCGGGCCGCCGGCCACCACCACGTGTCCCTCAGCGCCTTCCAGCCGCGCCCAGAGCACGTCACGGCGCTGCTCGAACGGCCGGTCAATGATGCCAACCGGCACGGTGAGCCGGCCGAGCCCCGCCCAACCGGCCGGACACAGCCCGCGGTCCGGATCCTCCTGCAGGTCCGGCATCAGCTGGTCCAGCGCGGGAGGTTCGCCGAGCGGCGGGAGCCAGACCTGGTGGGCCGGCGGGCCCTGGCCGGCCAGCCGACGGACGATGACATCGAGCAGGCTGTCGCCGATGGCGTCCTCGTCGCGGGTCGGCATCGGCATCGGTGTGCTGTCGTCGGCGCTGCCCTGCACCGGTGCCAGCGTGTACGGGACAACCTGACGCGCGGCGGCGGCCACCCGGCCAGCCGACGGCGCCTCGCCGGGATCGCGATAGAGCCCGGAAACGTATGCGGCCCGGAACCGGATCATCGTCTGGGTGTCGATTTTCAGATAACCGTGCCCAGGCGCGGACGGCAGTTCGTACGCGTCCGGAACACCCAGGACGATCCGCGACTCGACCGCAGAAAAGGTGCGCAGCCCGATCCGGTACGACAAATGGGTGTCCAGACCTCGGAGTTTCCCTTCCTCCAACCGCTGGGATGCCAGCAACAAATGCACGGCCAGCGATCGACCCAACCGTCCGATCTGCACGAACAGGTCGATGAAATCGGGTTTTGCCGACAACAGCTCAGAAAATTCGTCGCACACGATCAGCAGGCTGGGCAGCGGGGCGAGGTCGGCACCGGCGAGGCGGGCACGTTCATAGTCGCGTACGGACGAATAGTTCCCGGCGGACCGCAGAAGTTCCTGGCGGCGGACCAACTCGCCATTCAACGCGTCCTGCATCCGGTCAACCAGGTGCAACTCCTCGGCGAGGTTGGTGATGACCGCGGAAGTGTGCGGCAGGTTCACCAAAGGCGCGAAGGTCGCGCCGCCTTTGAAGTCGACAAGGACAAAATTCAGGGTCTCGGACGAATGGGTGATGGCCAGTCCGGAAACGAGCGTACGCAGCAGTTCGGACTTCCCGGAACCGGTGGCGCCGATCAGCAGGCCGTGCGGGCCCATGCCCTCCTGCGCCGACTCCTTGAAATCCAGGTCGACCGCGATGCCGTCCGGGTTCAGGCCGATCGGGATCCGCAACCGGTCCCGGTTCGGCCGCGGCCGCCAGGTGAGGGTCGGATCGATGGCGCCGGCGTCACCGATGGCCAGCAGGTCGGGCAGCTCGGTGGCGACCGACAGCGGCTCGTCGGCGTTCGCGGTCTGGCTGATCCGGTACGGCGCGAGTTGTCGCGCCAGGCCGTCCGCCTGCGATTTCGACAGCAGGTCGGGAGCCCCGATGGAGGAGGAGCCGTTTCGGCTGACGATCGAGATGGCGTCGTCGTCGATGCGCAGCACCAAAGTGGAGCGGGTGACATCGCGCGGGACGACGCCGGAGAGGTCGATGACCGTACTGCCCTGCAATCCCGCGCCCAGCAGCTGACAGTCGCCGCTCACCTCGCCACCGTCGAGGATGACCAGCAGATGCGGCTGGTCCTTGACCGGCGGGTTGTTTGGCGAGTGCCGCGACCGGCCGGCGAGCAGTTCGTCGAACTCGGTCTCCAGCTCCTCCAACGTCTCGGCGACCCGGCGGCTCGGGCCGGCGTTGTCCGGCCGGCCGGACCGCAACGCGTGCGGCAGCCACTTGATCCAGTCCCAGTCGCCCCACCGGTCGTACGGCGCGCAGACCGAAACCCACAGGTCGTCCGGCGAGTGGAACGAGGCCGCCTGGCCGAGCAGCGAGCGTACGAGCGCCAACGCCCGCGCGCGATCACCTTGTACGACAATGCGGCCGAACGCGCGCAGGGACAGCGCGACCGGCAGTTCTGGAACCGTCGTATAGCTGCGAACAAAACGCCTCAGCGCAATCGCCGCCATCGGCTCCAAGTCCTCGACCGGCTTGGTTTCCGGCGTGACCAACTGGATCGCGAGGCGCTGCGGCCCGACCGCGATCCGAAGCTCGCCGAAGTCGTCGTCACCGACCGGCGCTCCCAAAGCCGCCGGCCGGCGACCACCGACCACAGCGCATCCGGCGACGGATGGCGCCAGGTCAGCGACTCGCGCTGCTGCTTGGCGGCACGGCGTACCTGCCGGCGAATTTGGGCCAGATAACGCATGTAGTCGCGGCGCTCGGCATTCAACTCCGCCTTTTCCTGCGCGCCACCGCCGCCGGCGCCGCCGAGGAAGGCACCGATCATCGACACGCCCAGCAACCCGCCGGCGATGTACGTGACTGGACCACCTCCGCGGCCGGCGTAGAGAAACGCCACCGCGCCGACCCCGGCGATCGCCGGCAGGATCATCAGCAGCCGGCCGAGCCCCTTGGGCAACACCTCCGGCAGCTCCGGCGGTGATTCCAACAGGATTTCACCGCGCGGCATCGGTGGACCGTGCCGGCGCGGAGGGCGCCGAAACAGAACAGTCGCCACTGCAAAGCCTCCCCGTGTGCGGCCGTGGACTCAACCGCAATCCGCGCCATCGTATGTAGTCTGCCTACGATTCGGGAGACACGGGGAGGAACCAAATCATGGCGGTGGCGGCTTCCGGGCTCTGCAGGGTGACTGTGTGTGGTGCCCCTCGTACCCGCATCGACCTGGCACTTCCCGAGGAAGTGCCGCTGGCCGAGCTGGTGCCCACCTTGCTGCGATATGCCGGCGAGGACATGATCGACGCCGGCTCGGCACACGGCGGGTGGGCGCTGTCCCGGCTCGGCGCGCCGCCGTTGGACACCGGGCGCAGTTGCGTGCAACTGGAAATTCGGGACGGCGAGCAGCTGCATTTCACCCCCCGCGGTCGGCGGCACCGCCGGAGGCGGTTTTCGACGACGTGGTGGACGCGATCGCCACCGCCACGAACAGTCGCAGCGGCCGCTGGAATGCCCGCGCGAGCCGTGTCGTCGGGTTGGTCGCTGGTACGGCCGGATTGCTGCTCGCCGCCGCGGTGATCGCCACCGCCGGTCCGCCGGAATTCCTCGGCGCGTCCGTGGCGGGGTTAATCGCACTCGTGCTTTTTGGTGCGGGCGCAGCGTTTTCCCGCGCACTTTCAGACGCTCGTACGGGCGCGATTCTGGGCGGGCTGGCCATTGTTTACGCATTCCTGGCCGGTCTGCTGGCCCTGGGCGGCGGCCGTACGATCAGCCAACTCGGGGCGCCCCACGCGCTGGTCGGCTTCACGCTGATGACAGTGATGACCGTGCTGGTCGCGCTCACGGTGGCCGACCATGTACCAACCTTCGTGACGCTGGCGATCGCCGGCCTCTTTGGCGTGGTCGGGTCCACGATGGTGGTGCTGACGCCGGCCACCGGAGCCGGGGTGGCGGCGGTCGCCGCCGCCGTGGCGTTTGCCGCCGCCGCGCCCGCGCTGCCGTTGCTCTCGTTCCGGCTGGCCCGGCTGCCGATGCCGGCGATTCCGACCGGTCCGGAAGACCTGAAAACGGACACCGACTCGGTGCCCGGCCAGCAGGTGCTGCGCCGCAGCGAACTGGCCGACCGCTATTTCGTCGGCCTCCTGGTCGCCACCGCGTTGATCACCGGGCTCGCCGAGATTTTGCTGGTGCTGGAAGGAAGTGTCTTCGGCTGGTCTCTTTGTGCGGTGATGGCGCTGGTGTTGCTTGCTGATGCGTACGCGCGTGCTTATGAGCGTTCGTCAACGACTCCCGCTGCTGATCGCCAGCCTCGGCGGACTCGTGCTGCTGGCCGTCGGCTTCGCGGCCGCCGGCGGCCTGGTCATCCGGCTGGCGGCCGTTGTCGGCGGAGTTCTCGCCGTCGTCGTGATCGCGCTGCTGTCCGGCCTGGTGATCCCGGGCCGCCGATTCTCGCCGTTCTGGGGACGCGCCCTGGACATCATCGAGGTGCTGCTGGTGGTCGCGATCGTGCCGCTCGCGATCGGAGTTCTGGGCCTCTATTCGTACGTCCGCGGCCTCACCGGCTAACAATCACCGTCACAGCGCGACAGGGACAGCGGGATGCGGGTCGGGGTCGGCGGTTTGGGTTTGCCGGCCGGCAGAATGACACCGCAAATGAGGGCTCCGACGGCGAAGATCGCGCTGCAGCACCAAAACGCGAAGGTGTAGCTGTGGATCGCGCCAGCGGTTTGGACGAGCGGACTGCTGGTGTCCTTGCCGGCCAAATAGCGGGTGAGGGCGGAGGCGGCCAGGGAGTTGAGCAGGGCGATGCCGATGGAACCGCCGATCTGCTGCGCGGTGTTGAGGGTCGCTGAGGCAATGCCAGAATCGGTTTCGGCCAGGCCGGTGGTTCCGGCGTTCATCGCCGGAGCCATGGTGGCGCCGACCCCGAAACCGAAGAGCATCAGCGGGCCGAGGAGGCCTCCGACGTACGAGCTGCCCGGGCCGATGCCGGTGAGCCAGGCCATGCCGGCAGCCGCGATGAGCATGCCCGCCGGCACCGGGACCTTCGCGCCAAAGCGTGGGTAGAGCTGGGTGGTGCAGAGGCCGCCGGCGAGGACCAGGGTGGCGACCATCGGCAGGAACGCGACACCGGTCATGACCGGCGAAAACCGCAGGATCTCCTGCATGTAGTAGTTCAGGAACAGGAAGGCGCCGAACAGACCGATCCCGCCGATGAAGATCGCCAGGTTGGAGCCGCCGCGGGCGCGGTCCAGGAGTACGCGCAGCGGCAACAGTGGCTGCTTTGCGCGGGTCTGCCACCAGGCAAACAGGGGGCGAGCAGTAGTACGCCCGCGGCCAGGAATCCCCAGGTGTTCGGGTCGCTCCAGGAGTGGGATTCGACGTTGGCGAAGCCGTACACGATGCCGAACATGCCCGCCGAGGCGATGAGTGCTCCGGGGATGTCGAGCGTGGGCCGGTCGGTGATCTTGGCCTGGCGGGGCACCAGAATGGCGACGCCGACCAGCGCCACGGCACTGATGCCGACGTTGACGTAGAGCGTGAAGCGCCAGTTGAGGAACTGGGTGAGCAGGCCGCCGAGCAGCATGCCAACGGCCGCGCCAGAACCCCGCGACACCGCCGACACACGGCGAAGGCGGTGGCGCGTTCCTTGGCCTCGGTGAAGGTCGTCGAGAGCAGCGAGCGAGAGCGCGGCGGGAGCGAGCATCGCGCCGGCCAGTCCCTGCAGCGCGCGGGCGGTGACTAGAACCCCGAAAGAGGGCGCGGCGCCACCGAGAGCGGACGCCGCGGCGAAGCCCACCAGTCCGATCAAGAGCATCGTCCGGCGCCCGACCAGGTCGCTGACCCGGCCGAACAGCAGCAGCATGCTGCCGAAGGCGAGCGAGTACGCGGTGACGATCCACTGCCGGTCGCCGAGCGAGAAGCCAAGATCGTGTTGGGCGTTGGGCAGGGCGATGTTGACGATGGTGACGTCGAGTACGTCCATCAACTGAGCCAGGCAGATGACCACCAGGATCCACCAGCGTACAGAGCTTGTCGTTCGCACTTCAGTCATTTCTTTCTCACTTTGTTTACGCGAGGGCAGTGTGAGCTGGTCAGAGCACCGGCTTGCGGTCGACGAAGAGCTGTCCGGTCGGTCCGTCGGCACCGAGAGTCGCGGCCCAGACGATGTCGTTGGCGCTGTCCACGGCCGGCCGATCAGTCTCGTCGACGCGTTCGGGGTGAGTGGCGGTGTTGCCCGGGTCGACGGCATTGACCAGGATCGGAGTGTCTTTCAACGCGCGGCCGAGCACGCCGGTCAGGGCGTTGAGCAGGTATTTGGCCATCGCGTACGCCGGGGAGCGCATCGGCTCGCCGAGGTCGAGGCCGACAGCGACCTGCTGCGCGGCCAGGCTGGAGACGTTCACGATCCGGGCCGCCGGGGCCGCGGTCAGCAGCGGGAGCAGCGCCTGGGTCAGGGCCCACGGGCCGATCACCGAAACTTCCAGCGCGGAGCGTACGACGTCCATGTCGGCGTCCAGCGCGGAAAGGACCCGGTAGTCGGGCATCCCGCTGGCGTTGTTGACCAGTGCGTCGAGGTGGCCGAAGGTCTGAGTGACGTAACTGCCGGCCTCGTCCATGCTGGCCTGGTCGGCCAGGTCCAGGCGCAGGGCGGTCGCCGCGTACCCGTCTTCGCGCAGCCGCTCGGCCAGCGGTTTCGGCCGCTGCGAGGTCGCGTGCGGCGAGGATGACATGAAAATCGAGTTCAGCGAATCGCCGGGCGACAGCGAAGCCTAGTCCGGCCTCGCGGCTAACTCCGGTGATCAGAGCGGTCTTGGTCATGGGGGTCCTTCTACGGTTGCGAACATCGTTACGAACTAAGTTCTACTCAACGAACTAAGTTCGTGTCAATGTGTAGTGAGCCAGCTGACCTTTACTCTCCAGCAACACTGGGCGTTGTACGCGACCGCACGTTCGTAGACTGTTGACCGTTCGTAGAATTAACAGCCCGACAGTTTTCGTGCCATTGGACAGCCCCTCGGCTCATCGACCGCGGAACAATGTCCCGCACTCGACACCGAGTGCGGGGGTTTTGTGCCGCACTCAACGACCAAGACCACAGCAAACCCAGGTGCGGCGCAAAACTGTCGTACCCACCCCCAAAAATCACCCCCACCCAGTGACGGGTGGGGGGCGGGTTCGAGGACCAATGTTCAACCAAAAATTAAGGTCCACCTCTCAACCCACCCCCCGCCCGTTCAAAGGGAGGGGGAAAGAAAAACAGACACCTACGACAATTTCGCGCCGCTACGGCTTGTCGCGGCTAAACCAGCCACACAGTTTTCCATCCACCCCCCGCCCGCGCGGCGCACGTAGGCCGCCCACGTTCGCGCGGCGACCGGAGGTCGCCCAGGTTCGTGGCGGTGGGGTGCCCGGTTTTTTTTGGGCGCACCGGCGACGCTAACCGGACGCGCCGCCGCAGGAACTGCGGCCAGAGCCACTGCGGTGGGGTGCCCGCCCTTTGGGCACCCCGGCGACGCGAACACCTTCGCGCCGCGGCAGGAACTGCCGCCATAAACTCAACCGCGGCGGGGTGGGCCGAAGGCTTCGCGTTCGATGGGGGTCGCGTTGACCCAGAGGTAGCGCGTCGGCGCCGCCGCCGAGCAGGGCCAGCATGTCGTCGTGCATGGCCTGCATCAGGCCGGCGGTTTGGCTGGTCAGGCGCAGGACAGCGCCGGCGGCGGGATGACTCGGCCGGCGAGAGGCGTTGCATCAGGACCAGGTCCGAGTCGGCGACCGCGCCGAAGCCGAAGGCGGACAGTTCTGGCAGCACGGTCAGCCGGGTCTGCCAGGGGCCGAGGCCGGAGGCGAGGGGGGCCGGCGACGGGCCGGAGTCGTTGACGACGAGTACGGGGGCCGAGGCCGAGCCAGGTGCGACGGCCATTGGCGCGGTCTGGACCACCTCGACGCGGTCGTCGAAGCCGGTGGCCCATTTTCCCCAGCCCTGCCACGCGCCGGGGCGCTGAGTCTGGATGACGATCCGGGCGCCGACGCCGAGTGCGCGCAGCAGCATCAGGCGAGTCACCCACAGGCCACCGATCAGCGTGAGCCGGGTGGACTGCTCCCGGAACAACCGGATGGCCACCGGCCGCGACTCGACATCAGCACCGAGGATCACCCCGGACGGGTCGACGGGCAGTTCAAGACGATCCAGCTCAGCGGTGGCCAGCCCGTGAGCAGGCAGATCGGCACCGGCTGGTGGTCCGAGGTCGACGCTCGGCTCGGTCTCCGGGCCGCCGACGGGCCGCACACCCCGCCCATAGACCGTCCCGCGAGAGGACGGCACGCCCGAGACGACACCAGCCGAGACCGGGCCGGTCGAGACCAGCGTCCCCGAGCCCGGCCGGTTGCTGACCCCGAGGCCGGACGCTGGACCAAAGCCGCCGGACACCGACCCGACACCGGAAACTGGCGCCGCGCCTGACGAAACCGCACCAGACGCGGACGTACGCACCGGACCTGAGGTCGGTGCCGTGCCTGACACTGGAGCCAGCGCAGGGCCACGGCTGGAAGAGACCGGGGCGACAGCAGGCGGCGCTCCAGGACCTACGGCACCAGAACGTGCCGGACCTGGGGGGGTACCGGCGGCCGACCGGACTGCGGCCCGGAAGCGGGACCAGCCGGCTGACCAGAGTGCGGGCCGGCCGGTGGGAGCGGAGGTGGACCGGAAGCGGGACCAGACGCCCCTGAGGGGACCGGGGGCGGACCCGCCGCGGCGGACGGCGGCGGCGCGCCCCACCGACTCGGGTGACCAGGCGGAGCAGTTGACGGCCACGGCGGTGACCCCGGCGCCGAACCGGTCGGTCCCAACGGACTGGACGTACCCGACTGCGGCCCAGCAGAACCGACTGGCTCGTACGGACCGCCAACACCGGACGAACCAGTCGGCCGGTACGGACCGACAGGACGGCCAGGGCCCGCAGGGATGGGAGGGACCGGCGGTGGCCCCACGGCCCCCTGATCGGCTCCCCCGTGTGGTCCGGTCATCGCACTCCACCCCCGGTTGGTGCGGCCGCGTACATGGCGGCCGCTTGTTGCCCTTGCAGCAGCCGGAGCCGGCAACCGGCCTGCCCGGCCGGCACTCTTCGCGGCCGCGACAGCGGCCGGCAAGGCAGCCGGCAGCGCAGCCACCCGCAACAGCGTACGAAGCGACACCGTGCCGTCGTCGGAGTCGTCCAACGACACCGACAGCGTGGTCATCGCCGCTGGTACGCGCGCTAGTACGGACAACAGGCCGGGCACCCCGGGGCGCTGCTCGGGCCACCGGGTGACGGCCAGTGACGCGTACGCCACGCCGTCCGCCAACAACCGGTCCCAGCCTTCGTCGATCCTTGCGTCCTGGGTGGTCGGCGCGGCGTCCAGGCCGGTGCAGCGGGCCAACGCCTCGGTCAGCCCCACGGTGTCCAGGATCCGGTACTCGATGCCGGCGCTGGCCAGCACCTTCGCGACCCGCCCGACGATGGCGGCCAGTGCCTTGCCGACGCCGTTCGGGCCGCCGCCACGGCTCGCGGCGGCGTCCGCGGCGGCCGGCGCGGGCAGCCGGACGGCGACCCAGGTGTGCCGCTGGGCGGCGACCGCGGCGGCGCCGGGCAAGTCCTGATACGACACGAAAGCCGGGCAACCAGCGGGCAGTGACGTGGTCGGCGCTGGTACGGCATGAGTGACGACCTGCAGGCGGGCGCCGCGCAGGCCGCCTTCCGAGAGCACCGCGGTCAGCTCGGCGATCGGCAGCATCCCGGCACCCAGCCCGTTGAGGCCGCCGGTGTTGACGACCGCGACCGCGGCGAACCAGCCGTCCGCATCCGACGCGATGCCAACCCGCTGCATCCGGTCGGCCACATCTCGTACGACCAGCGCCGGGGCCAGCTCGGTCAACGCCCGCAGCCGGTGGTCGGCGATGTTCGGCCGGGACCGGCGCCGGCGGCGGGTGGCCAGCCGCCAACGCAGCACCACGGTCTCGAACAGCCAACGGCCACCGACCGGGGTGAAGGTGGCAACCAGCACCAGCAGCGCGACCACCGCACCGACGGCCAGTCCGATGAGCCCGAAGCCCATCCCGACCAGGACTGCGGCGGCGGCGATCTGGAGCGCGACGACCTGGCCAACCAGGACCGCGCCGAGGCGGCCGCGGCGGGCTCGTACGACCGGGCGCATCGCAGCGCCGGCGACCGGCCCCGGCGGTGCTCCCACCCGGGCCGCGCCCCGGGCCGCGCGGCTGCGGGGTGGGAATGAGTGACATGAGGCCGTATTGTAGGGGGGCGCTCGCTCGGCTGATGGAGCGGGAAGACACCGGAAGACATAATTCAACTGCCGGCACGGGGGTGCGGGAAAACGTGCGTTCACGCCGAGAACAGCTGCAGGCGTACAGGTTCGTCACCCGGCGGATTGGCTCCGCCCTGCTTTGCGGTGAACCGGAAAGCAATGACCTGCCGATGCGCCGGTTGGGATTGTCCGTCTTCGGCTCGGTGATGATCGCGGTGTTGGCGGTGGCCGCCGTTGGCGTCATCGGTTTCCTCAACCCGTCCGGCAACACCAGCTGGAAGAACGAACAGTCGATCACCATCGAGAAGGAAACCGGCAGCCGGCTCGTCTACCAGCAGGGCAAACTCCATCCAGCGCTGAATTTCACCTCCGCGCTGTTGGCCGTCGGCCAGCCGAATCCGACGATCAACACGGTTTCCCGCAATTCCCTCGCCGGCGTACCGCGCGGCGATTCTTTCGGCATCCCGGGCGCGCCGGATTCGCTGCCCAGCAGCGAACAACTCGTCAACGCGCCATGGACAGTCTGCACCGGCAACGACGTGTCTGACGTCGACTCGCAGTTGTACGTCGGAGTGGCGATTGGCCTGTCGGCCGGCGGCAAGCCGCTGGGCGACTCCGGGGTGTTGGTCTCACCGCAGGGCAGTCAGGAGCTTTACCTGCTCTGGCACGGCGAACGGTTGCGGGTGCCAAACGCATATGGCGAGCGCGCCGCGCTGGGCTGGGCGAGCGCCGAAGTCGTGCAGGTCGGCGCAGCTTTCCTGAATGCCGTGCCAGCCGGCCCCGACCTGGTGGAACCGACCATCGCGAACAACGGCCAGCCGGGACCGGCGATTGAGGGGACACCGACCAAGATCGGTCAGGTCTTTCAGATCGGTACGACCGCCCAGTATTTGACGGTCCTCCCGGACGGCCTCGCGCCGCTCGGGGAAACCGCGGCCAAACTCCTGCTCGGCGGCCGAACCCCGACTTCCCTTGATCCCAGTACGTACGCGCAACACCATTCCAGCACCGCCGAGCAGGTCCCCACCGGCTATCCGGACGCCGTGCCGCGGCTGGAAGCGATGATGAACGGCCCGACCGCGAGCGTTTGCGCGATGCTGCCAAAATCCGGGCTGCCAAAATCCGGACTGTCCACCTCCGGCGGCAATACCGTTCAGTTGTTCGCTGTCAGCTCCACACCGGCCGGCTTCAGCAGCCAGAATTCGACCGCATCGGCGACAAACTCGGCCGAGCCGACCGCGAATCGGATCGTTGTCCCAGGCGGTCGCGGCGCGATCGTACGCGACTTGCCCGCCACTGGTGTCACCACCGGCACGCTTTATTTGATCACCGACACCGGAATGCGCTTTCCGATCGGTTCGCCGGCGGATCTGGCCGCGCTGGGATACACCGGGGTGGATCCGCAACTGGTACCGACCAATGTGCTCAGCCTGTTGCCGACCGGTCCGACGCTGTCCGCCGCGGCCGCCCGGAATCCCGCTACCACCAGTGCGAATAACCGGTAGCCGTTTTTTTTCCGCTGGTTGACCAGCGAATGTGGATAACCACGGCCACAAACTCGGGCAGAACGGCTAAGCTGTGTGCAGGCGGGTGGACTCACTGCCAGATCTACACGGGGAGTAAGACATGGATGTCGAGTTCGATATCGACTCGTTGCAGGATTTCCGGAAAGCGCTCGAGACGCGACTTTCCCAGGCCCAGACGATTCTGTCCGCGGTGCGGAAAATCCCGCCCAGCGGGCCACCGGTGGGAAACATGGCGGACGGTGAGGTTTACACGTCCGCCGTGCGGACCCGCAACAATGCGTATGTCGAGCGGCTGACCCGGTTGCACGAGTCGATCAAGGTGGCGATTGCCGGCACCGACCAGATCATTCACAACTATTCCACGGTCGAGGCGCTCAACCACGCCAACGCCCAGGACGTGGCCGGCCGGATCGCCCCGGTTGGCGCCACCTTGGCCCAGCCCGGCGAGGTGGTCTGACATGTCCGCCGACCTCTACCTCACCACCGACTACAGCCAGTTCAGCCATGACCAGCTTTACCAGCAGTTGATGTCCGGTGAGCCAGACGCTGTGAACGAGTTGGCGGATACGTACGATGTCCAGCGTTATAGCGTCCACACCCTGGCGCACGACATCGGTTCAGACCTGCGCAAACTGGCCGGCGTCTGGCACGGTGACGCCTTCGAGGCGTACGGCACCGCGGTGACCGCAATCTCGACCTTCGCGGACGCATTGGGCAATGACCTGAGCGCCAGCTACGACTCGATGAGCGCGGTTCGACCGGCGCTGCTCAACGCCAAGCGGGAAATGCCCAACCCGAAGGACACCGCCGACGCGCCCACCCCAGGACGCCGGCGCGGGCCTGCTGATCAGTCCGGCCGCGGCTGCCGCTGGTCTCATTCATGGCAAACAGCAGCAAAGTCAGGCGCGGGACAAGGCCGTCGACGTGATGAACAGCTACGCCGACGCGCTCGCCACGCATGGCACTGCGATCGCCGGCCCACCGACGGCAGCGCCAGCTCACCTCCCGTCGCAGTACAACAGCGCCGGCCCAGCGCTTTCCACCGCCAACGGCGGTGCCGCGGTGTCCGCCGGCCCAGCGGTACGAGCGGCCAGCACCGCGCACTTGTCCCATTCCGACGGCAGCGCACCTGGCCAGGTCACCACCGGCGTGAACGGGTTGCCAGGCACCAGCCATGGCACTCCGATCGGCGTCACCACCCCGGCCGGCACCGGACTGGCCGGCAGTGCGCTCTCGGGCTTGTCCGGAGCCAGTGGTACGACCGGCGCCGGACTCACCAGCCCGGGCCTCGCCGGCGCTGGTTCGGGCGCGGCGGCGGGCCTCGGTACGGGTGGCGCGGCCGCGTTTCCCAGTGGCGCCGGGCTCGCCAACTCCGGCCCCGCCACCAGCGGTCCAGCACCCGCTGCGCCGTCATCGGCGACAACCGCCGGCCAAGGCGGCGGTGGGATGGCTGCCACTGGCCGACGGGCCACCGACGAGCACGACGAGGAATACCAGACCTGGCTGACCGAGGACGAGATGGTGTGGGGCAACGACACCGACGCCCCACCGCCGGTGCTGGGCGAGACTTCTCGCTGACAGCTCAACAAAAACGGCCGGAGCGCGACAGCGTCCCGGCCGTTTTTGCGCGGTCAACCGGCGAGACGTCAGGATCTGTGCTGTATTGGAGAAACGTACCGAGTCCTGGAGCCGCCGTTATCGCCGCCCGTCACAAAGCCGGCAAAGCCGCCGCACTGGCCGCCGTCGAGGTGGCGAGACTGCTGCGTACCGAAACGGTCGGCGATGCTGTTGCTGATCGCGGCGGCGCTGGCCGTGCTGATCGCGAACACGCCATTAGCCGGTGCGTACGAGACAATAAAGGCATTCACCGTTGGGCCGGACGTGCTGCATCTGCGGCTGAGCCTGGACAGTTGGGCAAAGGACGGGTTGCTCGCGGTTTTCTTTTTCGTGGCTGGATGTGAACTCAAACGTGAGTTGGTGGTCGGCGAGCTGTCGTCCGTACGCCGGGCGGCGCTGCCGGCGATCGCCGCGATAGCCGGCATGGTGGTGCCGGCGGTGGTTTGTCTGGCGGTCGGATTCGGGGCTCACGGAATTTCGTCGGCTTGGCCGGTGCCAGTGGCCACCGACATCGCTTTCGCTTTGGCGGTGTTGGCGATCAGCGCTCCTGGACTGCCCAGCGGCGTACGCATTTTCCTGCTTTCCCTCGCGGTTGTGGACGATCTCGGCGCGATCCTGTTGATTGCCGTGCTGTTCAGCGAAAAGTTGTCGCTCATCGCGTTGGGGGTGTCCATTGTCCTGCTGGCGGTTTACTGGCTGCTGCAGTACGGCCGGATTCGTACGCCATGGATTTACGTGCCACTCGCGATCGCGGTCTGGGTGGCCGTGCATGCCGCCGGCCTGCACCCGACGCTGGCCGGTATCGCGCTCGGATTGCTCACCAGGGTAAAGAAAGACGAGGTGGAGGAACTGCCGCCGGCGGTCCGGATGGAACATTTACTGAGCCCGGTGTCGGCCGGTGTCTGCGTGCCGCTCTTCGCGTTCTTTGCCGCCGGCGTGCCGGTAAATGCTGGCGCGTTGGCTGGCGTGTTCACCGATCGCGTCGCGATCGCGGTCATTTTCGGTCTGGTGGTAGGGAAACTCGTGGGCGTAGCGGGCGGGGCACTGGCCGCCGTACGGCTGCGCCTCGGCCAGTTGCCGGACGGAATGCAAGTCCCGGACTTGATCGCGGTGGCCCTGCTGGCGGGCTGCGGATTCACCGTGAGCCTACTGATTACCGAACTGTCTTTCACGGACAGCGCACACAGTCAACGCATCACGTTGGCGGTCATGATCGGATCGGTGCTGGCCGCGGTGCTCGCCAGCATTTTACTCCGCGTACGAACAAAAGCTCGCCAGAAAGATTCTGCAACGATGTAAAGGAAATCGCTGCTACCAGAGCGTCTGTCGTTACAACAACGACTAGGGAACGACGACGACTGGTTGGTCGCAGCGCCGGACGATCCGGCCGGCCACCGAGCCCACCAGCCGATGCAGCCGGGAGGCCGAGCGACCGACCACCACCGCGTCCGCGCGCAGCTCGTCGGCGACCGCGAGCAGCTCCCGGTCCGGCGATCCCATCCGCTCCACCAGCTCCCACTGCACCACGCAACACGACAGCACGTCCCCGACCTGATGGATCAGATCGGAGTCGGCGATGTCGTCGGGCAGCACGTCCAGGGCGCCGAAGCCGGTCGGCATCACGGTGCCGGTCGAACGTACGTAGACGACCACCAGCCGGGTGCCGAGCCGCCGCGCCAGGCCGGCCGCATATGCCAGTGCGTGTTCACTCGACGGCGAGCCGTCGAAGCCGGCAATCACCGGTTGAGGAGAGGGGGAAAACGATTCCTGGCCTTCTGATGATCCAGCGGGGTCCCGTACTGGTTCATATCCCACCGCTGTCGCCTCCTCGGCTGTGTGTGTCGAGTCAGGCGCCCGGCACCGGGCCGGACACGTGCTTTGTATCACTTCTCGGGTCCACCGGCCGACCGGAAAGCCCTAAAAGTGTCTGAATTTCGGTCACAGCCTCGCCGAGTCTGCGCTGTTCGTCTGCCGATAAGTCATCGAAGATCATCATAATTCGGGCACTGAGCGCACGCCGAGACTCCGCCAGTCGCGCCAGCCCGAAATCGGTGATGGAGACCAGCACCGCTCGCCGGTCCGACTCGTCCGCGTCTCGGCGCACCAACCCCTGCACTTCCAAGCGGGCGACCAGCGCGGTGATCGCCGGCTGCGAACAGTGCTCGTACTCGGCCAGCCGGGTGATCCGGGTCGAGCCGAGATCGTCCAACAGCGCGAGCAACAGGACCTGCGAACTGGGCAACGTGCCAGCGCCGGCCCGCTCTCGGGCCACCATCCGGATCAGCCGACTGGTGGTGTCCACCAGGCTGTCGGCGATCGCGCGCAGCGGCTCGTCCGCCACCGGGAGCAACTCCGGCGAGCGGTCAACACGGCCCATGGCATGGACGTCCGCGGTCACGTCACGTGACCAGAATACATAGCACTGTTATATATTGGCAACCGTACGAGCCGTCGAATCGCGGTGTGACACGCTGGATCGATGCGGAGGGCGGACGAGTCGGTGGTCCTCATCGACGGCCCGTGGAGACACCGCGGGGTGTACGCCAACGGCAGCCGCTTCCACGTCGTCGAGGCCGGCCAGGGTCCGCTCGTGCTGCTATTGCACGGCTTCCCGGAGTTCTGGTGGACCTGGCGACACCAGATCGAACCGCTGGTGGCGGCCGGTACCGGGCCGTCGCGGTGGACCTGCGCGGATACGGCGCCAGTGACAAACCGCCGCGCGGCTACGACGGCTACACGCTCGCCAGCGATGTGGCGGGGCTGGTCCGCGCACTGGGCGAGCGGGACGCCGCGTTGGTGGGCCACGACCTCGGCGGCTACCTGGCGTGGACGACCGCCTGTTTGTACCCGCGTACGGTCCGGCGGGTCGCGATGATGATCGGCAGCGCGCACCCGCGCCGGCTGCGGTCCGCGCTCGCCGCGGACCCGGCGCAGCAGCGCGCCAGCCGCCGGCTCGGGCTCTACCAACTGCCCCGGTACGAGCACCGGCTCACCCGCGACGACAGTGCGCAGGTCGGCCGGATGCTCCGCGAGTGGTCCGCTCCACAGTGGACGACGACCGCGGATTTCGCCGACTACGAAACGGTTTGCCGGCAGGCCTTCGCGATCAGCCAGGCGGCTTTCTGCGCGTTGGAGTATTTCCGCTGGGCGGTCCGGTCACTGCCCAGACCGAGCGGCTGGCGGTTCGCCGAGTTGCTCGCGCAGCCGATCGACGGCCCGGTGCTGCAGGTGCATGGCGCTCTGGACACCAACATCCTCGCGTCCACCGCGCACGGCTCGGGGCGCTACGCCACCGGCCCGTACGACTGGCGGCTGCTTCCCCAGATCGGTCACTTCCCGCACGCCGAAGCAGCCGACGAGGTCAACGACCTCCTGCTGCACTGGTTGAAGCAGGGGTAGTTATTCGGGGTTGCAGGTGCCGGTGCTGACCGGGTTCGACAGGTTGCGGCCGGCGGACACGTCCGGCGCGACCTCCTTGGCGGTCAGCGCGTAACCGGTGTCCGCGTCGTCCAGCGACGCGGCGAACACCACCCCGTAGACCTGGCCGTCGGTGCTCAGCAGCGGGCCGCCGGAGTTGCCGCTGTGCACCTGCGTACGCAGCGAGAAAATCTCCCGGTGCACCGTTTGCTGCTTGTAGATGTCCGGGCCGATCAGCTCCCGGGTGTCCCGGATCCGAGCCGGGGTGGCCGTGTACGGACCGTCGCCCGGATAGCCGAGCACAATCGCGTCCGCGTCGTTGTTCGCGGACGAGTCAAATGACAGCACTGGAGCATTCAGGCCCGGCACGTCCAGAATGGCAACGTCGTGCTCGGGGTTGTAGAGGACGACCGTCGCCGGCAACGTGGTGCCGTCGTTCATCACGATATGCAGGTCCTCGGTGACGCCCGCGACGACGTGCGCGTTGGTGAGCACGTGGTGCGGCGAGATCACGAAGCTAGACCCCTCCAGCCGCCGACTGCAGCTGGGCGCGTCGCCGATGACCTTCAGGATCGACGGGTGCGCCGCCCGCACGACGGCGGAGTTCGCCAGCGCCGAGTTCGGCGCGGCCACCGACGGCACCTTGGTCGGCGTCAGCGGGTCGAAGATGTCCGGGAAGTCACCGGTGTCGATGGTGCTGGCAAAGGACGCGTACAGCCGCTGCTGCACAGGCGTCGGCACGACCCTGTTGATCGCCGGGATGATCGCCGAGTGGTTCACCTGGTACGACAGCGCCGGGAACGGTGCCCGGGCCAGCGGCACCGCGACCATCCAGCCCACCAGCAGCACGGCGATGATGGACAGGCCCGAGCCGCCCAGGCTGTCGACCGTACGCGCGCCGCGGTTCTTCAGGCGGTCCCGGACGGCCGAACCGAGGATCACCGCCAGCGCCTGCCCGGCGCTGGCCACCAGGAACACGATCACCAGCGCGACCACCAGCCGCCACAGCGGGTCCTCGATCCGCTCGGCGATCAACGGAGCCAGCTGCAGACCGAGCAGGGCGCCGCCAATGAAGCCCACGAAGGACAGCAGGCCGACCACGAACCCCTGCCGGTATCCGTTGATGGCGAACAGGATCACCACGACGACCAGCACGATGTCGACAACGCTGCCGGTCACCGCTCCTCCTCCGATAGGCCAAGATCACTGCTCGTAGAAGGAACGTCCAAAACGCGCTCAGGGTGCCAGGGCACCGTCCAGCCGCCGATATCCAGCAACCCGGACACCAGCGCGGCGGTGAACCCCCACACCACCATGCCCCGGACGGCGAAACCCGGGCTCGCATAACCGGCCGGGTGTCTGACTGTCACCCTGTTCGCCGGGTCGACCAGCTCGGACACCGGCACCCGGGTGACCGAGGCCACTTCCTCGCGGTGCAACGGGGCGACCGGGTGCGGCCGCTCCCACCAGGCCAGCACCGGCGTGACCAGGAAACGGGAAACCGGCACCGGCAGCGGCGGGAGGCTCGCGACGACACGTACGGACGACGGGTCAAGCCCGGTCTCCTCGTTCGCCTCCCGCAGCGCGGTCTGCTCCACGCCGGTGTCCTCCGGATCGACCGCACCGCCAGGAAAGGCCGGCTGGCCAGCGTGATTGCGCAGGGTGGCGGCCCGTTCCAGCAACAGGATGTCCGGTCCGGGCACGACCCCGTCACCGGTCACGTTCGGCGCGTTCTGGCCAAAAGCATCAGCACCGCGGCCGGCCGCCCGATCGGCTCGATGTCCCGCCGGTAGCGGTCCAGCGGCGACTCGAAGCCGCCGCTGACCGCGTCGACGAGCTTGTCCATCCAGTCCGGCAGCGGCATCGTCACCGGACCGGCACCCCCAGATACTGCTGGACCAGCTGTGCCAGCGCCGCGTCGGTCAGCACCGGCCCCGCGTACACGTGCCGGATGACACCGTCCGGGCCGATCAGCAGGGTGATGGGCAGGTTGGTACGACCGAGGCTGCGCTCGACCGCCACGTCAGGGTCGAACACGTTGGCGAACCGGACACCGACATCGCGGCCGGCGGCCACCGCACGGCCCGGATCGTCTTTGGTCGACACGCCCAGCACAACCAGAGTCTGCCCCGCCGAAGCGGCCAGCCGGGCGAAGGCCGGCAACTCCTGACCGCACGGCTGACACCAGGAAGCCCACAGGTTGACCACCATCGGCCTCCCGGTCAGCTGGTCCAGTCGCACGCTCCGACCGGAGCCGTCCATGCAGGTCAGCGGCACTGCCGGCAGCCGTTGCCCGGCGCTCTTGGCAGCGTTACCAGCGGCGGTCCGAGCGGCCGGTGGGCACGCGGCGAAGCCGGACCCGTGGAACTGTCCAGCGTTGCTCGTCTGGGCAGCCTCGGTGCCCCCGCTGGGCGTCCCAGCGCAGCTCACCAGCGCGATCGCGGCCGCCACGGCGAGCACCAGGATCGCCCCCACCGCCTCCTCATGGCTTGACCATCGCCGCCAGTTCGTCGACTCGCGGGCCCTTGAGCAGCTTGACCGCGTCGGCATAGTCAGTGGGACCTGTCCCGTACGACGGGCAGAGCGAGGCCAACGTGCAGGCACCGCAGGCCGGCTTGCGGGCGTGACACACCCGGCGGCCATGGAAGATCACCCGGTGCGACAGCATCGTCCAGTCCTTCTTCGGGATCAGGTCCCCGACAATGAACTCGACCTTGACCGGGTCCTCCTCGGCGGTCCAGCCGAACCGCCGGACCAACCGACCGAAATGCGTGTCCACGGTGATGCCCGGCACGTCGAAAGCGTTGCCGAGCACCACGTTCGCGGTCTTGCGACCGATGCCCGGCAGGGTGACCAGGTCCTCCAACCGGCCCGGCACCTCGCCGTCGTACTTCTCCACCAACATCTGCCCGAGCTTGATCAGCGAGGACGTCTTGTTCCGGTAGAAGCCGGTGGACCGGATCATCTCCTCCAGCTCGATCCGGTCGGCGCCGGCGTAGTCGGCGGCGGACCGATAGCGCTGGAACAGCGCCGGGGTCGTCTCGTTCACCCGCTTGTCGGTGCACTGCGCGGACAGGATGGTGGCCACCGCCAGCTCCAGCGGACTGCGGAAATCCAGCTCGCAATGCGCGTCCGGGTGGGTGTCGGCGAGGATCTTGTGCATCTTGCGGGCCCGCCTGGTCAGCGACAGCGGCGACTCGGCCGCTTTCGGCTTGGCAGAAGAGGCTGCAGGACTCACCGCGGCGCGGCACCGGTCACCTCGCAAAGACTACGGCGGCAAGACGACACAAACGCGCTCCGGGTGCCGCCGCATTGCCGCGGCGGGCAGGTGCCGGCGTACGGTCACAGTGGGCTGATCAGGGGTGGATCACCGTTCGCAACCCGATGATCACCGCCGAAAAGGCAGTTTCTGCACCGCAGGCCGTGCCTAACCGCACATCCGACGGCAAAGAGCCCTAGACTCACGGCGCGGTCCTGATGATCGTGTTCTCAGTACGCGGAGGTGCGGACATGGATGAAGTGCTCGCGCGGGCAGGTCTGTTCCAAGGAGTGGACCCGGACGCCGCCGAGTCGCTGGCTGCCCAGTTGGAGCATCTCGACGCCCCACGCGGCCAGGTCATCTTCTCCGAGGGCGACCCCGGCGACAGTCTCTACATCGTCGAGGCCGGCAAGGTGAAGATTGGCCGCCGGGCCGCCGACGGTCGGGAGAACATGATCGCGGTGTTCGGCCCCAGCGACATGTTCGGCGAGTTGTCGCTGTTCGACCCGGGGCCGCGGACCGGCACCGCGGTCGCGGTGACCGACGCGCGGATCGCCCGACTGCGCCAACAGGCGTTGCGGCCGTGGATCACCAATCGCCCGGAGATCGCTGAGCAGCTGCTCCGCGTGCTGGCGAGGCGACTGCGTCGTACCAACGACGCCCTCGCCGACCTGATCTTCACCGACGTGCCCGGACGAGTGGCCAAGAACCTGCTCCAGATGGCCGCCCGCTTCGGCTCTCGCGAAGGCAACACCCTGCGGGTCACCCACGACCTGACGCAGGAGGAGCTGGCCCAACTGGTCGGCGCCTCCCGCGAGACGGTCAACAAGGCCCTCGCTGACTTCGCTTCCCGCGGCTGGCTCCGCCTGGAGGGCAAGAGCGTCGTCCTCCTGGACCACGAGCGCCTGGCCCGCCGCGCCCGCTAGCAGAACCCGTCGCGAGCTTGACGTTTCGTCGTCGTCGACACGCCCGATGGTGGCGACCAAACGTCAAGCTCGTGGTGGCGCCAGCGACTCGGGATTCAGTAACCCAGCAGTTCAGTGGTTCAGGATGAGGACCACCGCGACCACGGCCGCGATGACGATGCCGGCGGCGACCACCACGCCAGCGGTGATCAGGACGAGCTGGCCGTTGGAGAAGCGCGACAGGAACGTGGTCTCGGCCTGGCCGGCCGGTTGCTGCCCAGCGGACGGCCGCGCGGTCACCACGTACGGCCCAGTGGGGCGTCCGACCTGAGGCGGCGGCACCGGATACCCCTGTCCACCGCCGTACGGACCACCGCCCGAGACACCCGGCTGGACAATGCCCGGCTGAGCGATCCCGGGCTGGCCACTGTACGAACCGCCGCCTGGTGGCAGTGGCACCGGCGGTACGGCTGGCGGACGGGCAGGTGGCTGTCCCGGTCCGGGCGATGGGACAAAAAGTCCAGGCTGGCCTGACTGTCCACCGGGCCGAAAAAAAGACGGCGCCTGCCCCGCTGGCGGCGGATAGCCGGGCGAGCGTACGAGCGGCCCCGGGATCGGCATCCGGCCGGTCGCCGCCGACTGCGGTACCGGACCTGCCGCAGGCGAAGGAGGGGCCGCTGGACGGCGGACCGCTGGAGGGGGAACCACCGGTCGGCGGACCGGAAGGACTGCCCCAACTCGGGGAACCGGACGTGTGACCAGGCGAAAGAGACGGCGACCCGGTGGACGAGAGACCGGCCGGGTGCCCGCCTTCCGGCAGATATTCGCCTTCCGGGATGTACTTGTGCAGCGAGGTGGTGGTCGAGCCAGGCGGTGGCAGGGACAGCGACTCCAACGCGTACTGGAAGGCGTCCGCGGTGTCGTAGCGCTCGTCGACGTCGCTCGCCATCGAATGCCGGAGCACCTCGACGAACTCGGCGGACACCTCCGCGATGTCCGGGATCGGGCGTTCCTGCAGCATGACGACGGTCGCCAGGGACGGCGTCCCGCTGGCCGGCCAGCGCGGCGGCCGACCGAACCGGTCAGCAGCGCGTAGAGGGTGGCGCCAAGCGAGTAGACGTCCGCGGCCGTGGTCGGGCGCCGCTCGGCCTTGAAGACCTCCGGCGCCGAGTACGCCGGAGTCAGCGCGTCCAACGCCAGCGAGGTGTAACGCTGCGAGTGCAGCATCGACGCCAGCCCGAAGTCGGCCAGCCCTGGCTCACCGAAGGCCCTGATCAGGATGTTGCCGGGCTTCACGTCCCGGTGCAGGATGCCGGCGCTGTGCGCGGCCGACAGCGCGCCGGCGATCTTCACCCCGATGTCCCGGACCCGGCGCTCCTCCAGCGGCCCGTTGCGCTTCAGCAGCGCCGCGTACGAGCCGCCGGTGCAGAGCTCCATGATCAGGTACGGGTGGCTGTCGCCGGTCACGCCGGCGTCGTACACCGGCACGATGTTCGGGTGCGCGGACAGCCGGCCGGCCGCCTGCGCCTCCCGCAGGAATCGCCGCCGGTCACGCTCGTCCTCCACGGACCGCGTGTCGATCTTGAGCGCGACTTCACGCCCAATCGAGGTCTGGGTGGCCACGTACACAGTGGCGTAGCCGCCGCGAGCCAGCACCCGGAGGTTGCTGTAGCCGGGAACCGGCGAGATGGGCACCCGCCCGGTCGGTCCGGTCACTCCTGCAACCAGGGCAACGGCTCGTCCGGGTCCAGATCCAGGCCACGGTCCTTCAGCGCGCCGCGAATGCTGCGCAGGATGCTGCCGCAGAGCATCTCCGACACCGGCGCGCGGTCCATCGCGGACCGGTTCTCCAGCCACCAGTTGCCGACCGACTCGACGAAGCCGATCACCCCGAAGGCCATCGCGTCGACCAGCACGTCGTCCTTGCCCGAGCGCTGCAGGAAGCGGTGGAACAGCGTGCCGACATGCGCGGCGAGGGCGCCTTTCACGTCCGCCACCACATCGGCGCCGGTACGGGTGAAGGCCGCGTACTGCACAACGAAACGATACAGATGCGGGTGTTTTTCCAGGAACTGCAGGTATGTGTCGACGGTCTGGGTGATCAGCTCGCGGGCCGACCCGACCTCGCTGAGCCGCCCGGTGAGCTGCTCGACCAGCATCGCGACGGCCCGCTGGGCGATCGCCCGGTGCAGGTCGTCCTTATCCTTGAAGTGCCGGTAGAGGATCGGCCGGGCGACGCCGGCCAGATCGGCGATCTGCGCCGTCGACGTACTCGGCCCATATTCCTCCACCGCGCTGGTCGCCACCTCGACGAACTCCGCGCGGCGCTGAGCCCGGTGGTTGTCCCACCGGGACCGGCGGCCATCCACAGCTGCGCCGGTGCCGCCACCGGCCTTGCGTCCGACCGCACCTGCCATCAGCCCACCTTAACGAAGCCGCACGATGTGTCGTACGGCAATCTCGCACCGCAATGGCGACTAGTCTCAAACCGATGTCATCTTCGACTTCCGGGCGCCGCGAGCTGTCCCAAATGACTGTCTCCGACAAGGTCGGCCAACTCTTCGTCATCCCGGTGGGAAGGCATTCGCCGAACGCGCTGCGGCTGCCGCCCGACCAGCGTGCCGGCGCTGTTCAGCTGGATTCGGTGGCCCAGACCTGTGAGCTGGTGGACCGCTATCGGGTCGGCGGAGTGTGCTACTTCCCTGGTCAGGCAGGTGGCGACGACCCGGCGACGGTGGCCGAGCTGACCGCGGCCGTGCAACGCGCCACCCATTCCTCTGGAGTGCCACTCCTGGTCGCTACCGACCAGGAAGGCGGCACCGTCGCGCGGCTGCGTACGCCCGCGTTCGCGGTGCCCGGCGCGATGGCGTTGGCGGCGACCGGCGACCCGGGCGCGGCCCGCGAGGCGGCCCGGATCATCGGCGCCGAATTGCGCGCGCTCGGCATCAACCAGAACTACGCGCCGGTCGCGGACGTCAACGTCAACCCGGCGAACCCGGTGATCGGCGTACGGTCCTTCGGCTCCGACCCGGCGCAGGTCGCCGAGTATGTGACCGCGCAGGTCCAGGGCATGCAGGACAGCGGAGTCGCGGCCACGGTGAAGCACTTTCCCGGCCATGGCGACACCGCCACCGACAGCCACCTCGGCCTGCCGGTCATCGAGCATGACCAGCAGACCTGGCGCAAGATCGACGCGCCGCCGTTCCGGGCCGCCATCGCGGCCGGTGTGGATGCGGTCATGAGCGCCCACCTCGCGATGCCCGCGCTGGATCCGTCCGGCGAGCCGGCCACCATGTCCGAGCCGATCCTGACCGGCCTGCTGCGCACCGAACTGGGCTTCGACGGTGTCGTCGTCACGGACGCGCTGGACATGGCCGGCGCGCGGGAGCGGCACGGGGCCGAGGAGGCGGCCGTACGAGCCCTGCTCGCCGGCGCCGACCAGCTGCTGATGCCGGCCGACGTGGAGGCCGCGATCGCCGCTGTCGTACGCGCGGTGGATTCCGGCCGGGTGCCGATGGAACGCCTCGACCAAGCCGTGGGGCGAGTGCTGCGGCTCAAGCGCCGGCTCGGCTTGTTCGACGGCCTGCACCTGGAGGTCGACAACCCGTCGCATCCAGGGGGCGCCCTTGCGCTGGCGCTCGCCGGCATCACCGTGCTCGGCTCGCCGCTGCGCCCGGTGACCAGCGGATCGGTGGCCCTGGTCGGCTGCCTCGCGACCGGCGCGGACGCGCTGGCCGCCGCCTTGAGCGCGGCCGGTGCGCAGGTGATCGCCGTCGACACCGGCAGCGATCCGGACCAGGCCGCGGTCGTACGAGCCGCCGAAGTCGCCGGGGCGGCCGACCGGACCGTTCTGGTCACCCGGTCGGCCTGGCGCTGGCCTGGCCAGCAGGCGCTGCTCGACGCTGTCGACACCGGATTCACCGCAGTAGCGATTCGCGAGCCGTACGACGCGGGCCTTGGTGCCGGCGACACCTGGGTGCTCAGCTACGGCGACGACGCACTCGCCCTCGAGGCTGTCGGCCAGGTGCTGACTGGCCGCAGCCGGGCCGGTGGCCGGCTGCCGGTGGACGTGCCCGGGGCGGTGATGACCGTACGGATCGGGATCCAGCGGCTGTGCTCGGATCCGTCGTTGCTGGACGGCCCGGTCGGGCTGCTGACCAACCACACTGGCGTACTGGCCGATCTGCGGCCGTCCGCTCTCGCCGCTGTGGACGCGGGCGTAAGGCTGACGGCGCTTTTCGGTCCGGAGCATGGATTGACCGGCACCGCGCAGGCCGGCGAAAGCGAGGCGGCGGACCGCGATCCGGTCACCGGACTGCCGGTTTTTGACACGTACAAACACAAAGGCGCCGAGCTGGACGCCATGTTGATGGCGTCCCGCATCAAAACGCTCGCCGTCGACCTGCAGGACGTGGGCACGCGGTTCTACACGTACGTCTGGTCCATGTACGACCTGATGGCGGCGGCCGCTCGTACCGGCATCACCCTCGCCGTGCTGGATCGCCCCAATCCCCTCGGGGGTCTACGTGCCGAGGGCCCGATCCGGCAGCCCGGATTCAGCAGTTTCGTGGGGCAGGGCCGCGATTCCGATCCGGCATGGGCTCACGTACGGTGAATTGGCCCGTTGGCTGAACACCGACGCGATCCCTGCCGACGCCGGCCGTCCCGCGGACTTGCGGGTCATCGAGATGACCGGTTGGGATCGGCGGATGCTGGCGGCCGACACCGGCCAGCCGTGGGTTTTTCCCGTCCCCGAACATGCCGACCGCGGACACCGCGCTGGTCTATCCGGGTACCGGTTTGTTTGAGGGCACCAATCTTTCCGAGGGCCGCGGCACCACCCGGCCGTTCGAGATCATCGGCGCGCCTTACGTCGACAACCGGTTGGCGCCGGCGCTGAACGATCGGGAGCTTCCTGGCGTACGTTTTCGGGCGCTGTCGTACGTTCCGACTTTCGGGAAATTCGCTGGGGAACTGGTGCACGGCGTGCAGTTGCACCTCACCGACCCGGCGCAATTGCGGCCAGTACGCACCGCGATCGCGATGCTGACCGAGATCCGCCAGCGTTATCCGGCCGACTTTGACTGGCGGCCGGCCGCATCCGGCCGTCGGTTCATGATCGATCTGCTCTGGGGCAGTTCCGCTCTTCGGGAGTCGGCACCGACCGACGAGGTGCTGGGGGCGATCGACTCGCCGCTTTCCTGGGTGGATCCGGGGATCTTGTCGTACCCGTATCCAGCCTGAGCTGACATTCGGTCCAGTCAGTTTTTCCTCAGGCAGCCGAGCCGACACGTACGGCTTCCACTCCACCAACTACCTCGGCATCAACCCCACCTCGATCGATGGCGCGGTGTTACTGCCGAATTTCTTTACAACGATTACCCCGCAGCTCAACCGCGATTCGACTCACCGTCGCGAACGGTTCCTGGCCGGCTCTGACGACCGTTGGACACCGTCCCATTCGGTGGACATTTACGAACCTGTCGCAGCGTACGGGCCCGCTGCGGCCCGCCGGCGTACTCGTTAATCATTGACATTGATCTTGCCTCCTCCGTAACCTGCCCACAGCCACGCACTCTGTCCGGAAAGGCCGCGGAATGACCGAGATCTGTTACCGGCCTTTTCGGTCCACCGACGTGGACCGGATCGTCGCGGGCTGGAACGACAGCATCCGGTTCGACCCGGTCGATCGGGACTGGTTCTTCGAATACGTTCTGCTGGACCAGAATTTCGACCCGGCCGGGTTGTTGGTGGCCGAGGCGGACGGCGAGTTGGTGGGTTGTGCGTACGCCGTTCGGCGGCTCACCCCCGCCAGCGGCACCGACCTGCAGCCCGACCTCGGCTGGATTCCGTTTCTGTTCGTCACGCCGGCCGCGAGGCACAGTGGGGTCGGGCAACAGTTGTTGCGGTCCACTGTGGACTTTCTACTGGATGCGGGTCGTACGATCGTGGACTTCGGTTGCTACACCCCCGAACTATTTCGTCCCCGGCCTGGAGGCCGCCGCCTATCCGGACGGCGACCTGTTCCTGCGCAGGGCCGGATTCGAGGTGCGCGGCGAGCCAGTGGCGATGGACCGAACGCTGGTCGGGTATGCGATGCCCGCCGATGTCGTCCACCTGCGAGATCGCCGTACGACCGAGGGCTACCGCTTCGACATCCCCACCGAGGGCGAAATCCCGGCACTGCTTTCCTTCGCTGCCAACGGTTTCGCGCCGGACTGGGCGGACGCTATCCGGGAATCCCTGCGACACGGCCATGGGCTGGGCCGGATTCGAGTGGCCTGGCGGCACGACCAGGTGGTCGGCTTCGCGATGTACGCGGCCTACCGCGGCATTGCGGAGCGCTTTGGTCCGTTCGGCGTGGACGGCGAGTTGCGCGGAGCGGGGCTGGGAAAAATACTGCTGCACCAGACGCTGTCCGCGATGCGGGCCGAGGGACTGCACACCGCGTGGTTCCTCTGGACCGGTGAGGTCAGTCCCGCCGGCCACCTTTACCGACAGGCCGGCTTCTCGGTCACCCGGCGGTTCCAGCTGATGCGCGCCGACCTCGCCGCGATCACGACTTCCCTTTCGCAATAAGGAGCATCCCATGCGACGCCCGCTCATCGCGGCTCTCTCGGCGACTGTGCTGGCCACCGCCGGCCTCGCAGGATGTGGTGCCGGCGCCGGTCAGGCGGCCGCAGCGAAGGACACTTTGGTGGTGATGGCCGACTCCGCGGCCAGCTACCAGCGCAATTTCAACCCCTTCTCGACCGCGGTGAACGCCGGCGCGCGCGGCCTGATCTACGAGCCGCTGACCATTTACACGCCGATGAAACCCGACCAGGCGACGCCGTGGCTGGCCACTTCGTCGCAGTGGTCCGACGGCGGCCACAAACTCACCATCGACATCCGCACCGGAGTTCGCTGGTCGGACGGCAAACCCTTCTCCAGCAAGGATGTCGCCTTCACCTTCGACCTGCTGCGCAAGAATCCCGCACTGAACATCACGAACGTCACCGACACGTCAGCCACCGCGCCGGACGCCAAAACCGTCGTGCTCAGCTTCGACCAGCCCGGCTATGCCCAGACGCTAAGAGATCGGCGCCATCACCCCGGTGCCCGAACATGTTTACACCGGCAAGGATCCGATGACGTTCACCGATCCGAACCCGATCGGCACCGGACCGTACACATTGGACACCTTCAGCCCTCAGGTCTATACGTACAAGGCCAATCCGACCTATTGGCAGGCCGGCAAGATCAGCGTGAAGAAGATCCAGTTCCCGACCGTGTCCGCGAACAGTTTCGACAGCCTGCTCGGCCAGGGCCGGCTAGACTGGTCCGGCGGTTTCGTGGCGCACGTCGACCAGATTTTCGTCAACAAAGACAAGGCGCACAACCAGTACTGGTATCCGGCCGACGGGCTGGTCAACCTGGTCTCCAATCTCAAACGCGCACCGCTGGACAGTGTGCCCGTACGCAAGGCCATCAGCACCGCCATCGACCGCGCGGCACTGTCCAAAGTGGCCGCACTCGGCTATGAGACCGCCGCGTCACCCACTGGGCTGGTACGGCCGGCGCGTACGACTCTTATCTTGATCCGCAATACAAAGATCTTCAGTTCAAGACCGACGCGGCGGCCGCGAACACGCTGCTTGACAAGGCCGGGCTACGCAAGGGCGCGGACGGGATCCGGGTCGGTCCCGGCGGCAAGAAACTGGCCTTCACCCTTCTCGTACCGAGCGGATTCAGTGACTGGGTCACGATGGCCCGGCTGATCCAGAGTCAGCTGAAGGGGGTCGGCATCGAGGTCGACCCGCAGGGCAAGTCGACGCAGGCGTGGAAAGCGGCCCTGAAAACCGGAAACTACGACATGGCGATCGCCGGCTCGGTCGGCGGCTCGTCCCCCTACGATCTCTATCGGCCATTTCTGTCCAGCAAACTCACCGCACCCATCGGCCAGCAGGCGCTGTCCAACTATTCCCGCTGGTCCGACCCTGCCACGGACGGCTATCTCAGCACTTTCGACCAGACCGAGGACGCCACCCAGCTGCGCAATGCCGTCTACGGCCTGGAAAAGGTGATGGTCGAGCAGCTGCCGGTCATTCCACTGCTGGGCAGCGCGAACTGGTCGCAGACCCGGACCACCAAGTTCACCGGCTGGCCGTCCGCCACCGACCCGTACGCACTGCCCGCGCCCTACCAGTTCCCGGACAACCTGCTGGTCATCACCCACCTCAAGCGGGCAACTGGATGAGGTTCGTCGCCCGCCGGCTGGCGCTCTATGTGGTGATCGCCTGGGCCGCTATCACCATCAACTTCCTGATCCCACGGATGATGCCCGGCGACCCGGTCGACCTTTTGGTGGACCGCCTCAAAGGACAGGTCGATCCGGCCGCGATCACGTCGCTGCGGCAGGCATTCGGCCTCAGCGACGCGAGTTTGCTCAACCAGTACTGGGACTATCTCGGCAACCTGTTTCACGGCGACCTCGGCCGCTCGATCAGCTTCTATCCCACCGCGGTGTCGGACGTTATTGCCACCACCCTGCCGTGGACGCTGGGGCTGATTGGCGTTTGTACGGTCATCAGTTTCGTGTTGGGCACGTCCGCTGGCATCATCGCGGCCTGGAAACGCGGCGGCTGGACGGACATGTTGGTGCCCTCGACCACCTTCCTGCACTCCATCCCGTACTTCTGGATGCTTTTTGTTGCTGGTGTTCATCTTCGGCGTGGTCCTCGGGTGGCTGCCGATCAGCGGAGCGTACGACACCGACCTCCCGCCAGTGCTGAGCGGCGAATTCATCGGCAGCGTGCTTTATCACGCGCTGCTGCCGGCGATCACCATCGTGGTCAGCTCGATCGCCGGTTGGCTGCTGGGCATGCGGAACATGATGATCACCACCCTCGGCGAGGACTACGTGACTTTGGCGCAGGCCAAGGGACTTTCCCGGATGCGGGTGATGACGGCGTACGCGGCCCGGAACGCGATCCTGCCGAGCTTCACTGGTTTCGCGCTGTCGCTGGGATTCGTGGTCGGCGGCTCGATGCTGACCGAGGTCATCTTCTCGTATCCAGGCGTCGGCTACACGCTTACCAGGCCGTCCAGAACGAGGACTTTCCGCTGATGCAGGGGCTTTTCCTGGTGATCTCGCTGTCCGTGCTCGCGGCGAACCTGCTGGCGGACCTCGCGTACGTGCTGCTCGACCCACGGATCCGGGCGAACGCGAGCGGTGCCTCATGAAGTCGCTGCTGACTTTCCTGTTGCGGTCCCGAAAAATCACCGTCGGGGTAGCCATCATCTTGTTCTTTGTGTTGCTGGCGACGATCGGCCCGGTAATGATCGGCATCGACCCGTCGGCCACCGGTGCCGACTCGATGCAGCCACCGTCCGCGGCGCACTGGCTGGGCACCACCCAGGCCGGCGAGGACGTGCTGGCCCAACTCCTCTATGGCAGCCGGATTTCGTTGGCGGTCGGCCTTCTCGCGGCTGTCGTGGCCACCGTGGTGTCGTCCGTGGTGGGGCTTGTCGGTGGCTACCTACGTGGCATAGTCGATGAGGTGCTGTCGCTGGTCACCAGTGTTTTCCTGTCATTCATTCCGGCGATGCCGCTGCTGATCGTGCTGGCCGGCTACTTGCCGAGCAAGGGCATCGAGTCAGTGGCGATCATCATCAGCATCACCGCGTGGGCCTCGGGTGCCCGGTCAATCCGGGCGCAGACGCTGTCCATCCGCAATCGCGACTACATCCAGGCAGCCCGAGCCTCCGGCGAAACGCTGCCCCGGATCATCTTCTTCGAAGTGCTGCCCAACGAGATCCCGCTGTTGGCCAGCAGTTTCCTGTTCACCATCTTGGTGGGCATCCTGGCCGAGGCAGGACTTTCCTTCCTGGGCCTGGGAAGCCTGACCACGGTCAGCTGGGGCTCGATGCTTTTCTACGCCCAGCAATCGCAGGCGCTGCTCGCCGGCGCCTGGTGGTGGTTCCTGCCGCCGGGCTTGTGCATCGCCCTGATCGGCACCGGGTTGTCGCTGGTCAACTTCGGCATTGACGAGTACGCGAATCCGCGGCTGCGGACCGTACGAGCCGCCAAGGTGCAGTCCAGTCCAGCAACCACCATCGCCCCAGATGCCATCCGGGCCGGGCTTCGACACTCCACCACTGCTGGAAATTCGGCACCTCAGCGTGGATTATCTCAGCGCCGACGGGCCCGTACACGCGGTCAAGGACGTGAGTCTGACGCTGCATCGCGGTGAACTGCTGGGATTGGCTGGCGAAAGCGGCAGCGAAAAAATCCACCCTCACCGGCGCGGTGGCCCGACTGCTCGGCAAATCCGCACAGGTCACCGGCGGTTCGGCTGTCTATTTCAGGGAAAACGACCCCGAGGGCGCGGACATTCTGAAGATGGGACCGGCCCAGCTCGGGAGCTTTCGCTGGAACGAGCTGTCGATCGTGCTGCAGAGCTCGATGAACGCGCTCAATCCCGTCCTCACCATCGGCGCCCAGTTCGACGACGTGATCAGCAGGCATCGCCCTGGCATGGCGAAAAAGAAGCGCCGCGAGCTGGCTGGCAGCCTGCTGGAAAGCGTCGGCATCCCGGCACACCGGCTGCGCGCGGCTATCCGCACGAGCTGTCCGGCGGCATGAAACAGCGAACCGGCATCGCGATGGCGCTCGCGCTCGACCCGGCGATCGTGATCCTGGACGAGCCGACAACCGCACTGGATGTGCTGGTCCAACGGCAAATCCTGACGCTGCTGCTGGAACTCCGGGAACGGTACGGCTTTTCGGTGATCTTCACGACTCACGATTTGTCGCTGTTGCTGGAAATCTGCGACACCATCGCCATCATGCGGCACGGCGAGCTGGTCGAATACGCGGCGGCCGATGACGTACATCTGCGGCCGAAACACGAATACACCAGGGAATTGCTGGATTCCCTGCGGGCCCTCGGGGGGTGGCGGTCTGACGTGACGGACAACGTGGTCCTGGAAGCCCGCGGCCTGGTCAAGGACTTCGGCCGCCGAGCCGACCGGTGGTTCGGCCGTACCGGCACCTTCCGGGCTGTCGACGACGTGAGTTTCCAGCTACAGCGCGGCCAGATGACGGCGCGTTGGTGGGTCAGAGCGGCAGTGGCAAGAGCACGGTCGCGCAGTTGTTGGCGGGTTTGCAGCGCCCCACCGCCGGCGACATTCTGCTGGACGGCTCGCCCGTACGCATTCGCCGCGGCCAGGACTTTCGGGCGTACACCGGCGATGTGCAAATGGTCCTGCAGGACCCGTTCTCGTCGCTCAATCCAGCGCACACCGTCCGCTATCACCTGACGCGAGCGCTGCGCATCCACGGCGCCACCGGCCGGCAGGAAGCGATCGACACCGAGATCGAGCGGCTGCTGGCCACCGTCCACCTAAAGCCGGAAGGCCGTTTTATCGGCCGTTTTCCTCATGAACTCTCCGGCGGCGAGCGTCAACGCATCTCGCTGGCCCGCGCTTTGGCCGCGAAGCCGCGGGTGTTACTCGCCGACGAGCCGGTGTCCATGTTGGACGTGACCATCAGGCTCGGAGTTTTGAAGCTGATCAACCAACTCAAGGACGAGCGCGACCCTCGCGGTCCTCTACATCACCCACGACCTGGCTACCGCTCGGCAGTTCACCAGCGAACTAATGGTCATGTACGAAGGGAAAATCGTCGAGCGCGGGACCAGCGCCGAGGTCATCGACACTCCCACCCACCCGTACACCCAACAGCTACTGGCAGCCATTCCGCATCCTTAGGTCCTGTCTGGCTATTGCGGCGGGCCTACGCGCGGACGCCTACCTCACTTCGGCGACAGGTGGCGAGGATCGTACGAGCTACCAACCCAGGGTCGTCCTGCATCGGGATGTGGCCACAACCCGGGAGCGGCACGTGCCGGGCGTCAGGCAGCAGGCGGGCCGCTACTTTTGCCTGTCGGGGCCACAAAATGCGGTCCCGAGTGCCCCAGGCGACGGTGGTCGGCACGGTCGGCGGGGTGGCCCGGAACCGGTACGAGCGACCCGCCTGCGCCACCGCGTCGAAGGCCGGCGCGTTGGCCATCGCCTGCAGGTCGCCCAGCATGTTTTCGGGGTTGCAGCAGGGACGGGCGCCCGTACAGCAGGCTGCCGCCGGCCAACCGCAGCGGCTTGCGCCGCACCATCAGCTGCCGGTTGCGCTCGGAGGTCATCGCGCTGCGCCGCATGCTGGAGAGCACGCCGATCGCCCAGGCCCGACCAACCGGCCCGAAGAACCCAGCCGGCGACAGGGCGGTCACCGAAGACGCGAGACCGCGAGAGCCGACCTCCAGAGCCAGTGCACCGCCGAGCGAGTTGCCAGCGAGGTGCGGGCGGTCGAGCTTGTACGCGGCCATGATCTCGCAGAAGGTGTCGACCGCCGCGAGCATGTCGTACGGGCGATCGTCCGGCAGCGTCGGCGAGCCGCCGAAGCCGGGCAGGTCGATGGCGATCACGTCGTGCCGCTCGGCGAGCAGGTTCAACACCGGCTGCCACGCCTGCCAGCGGTGCCCGATGCCATGCAACAGGACCAGCGGCGAGCCCGTACCGCGCCGCTCAACCACCACATCTTCGACTCTGAACATCGCAACCCCCTCCGCACGAATGTAACCGCCGTTGGTCAGCCGAGCAGCCCGGAACGCTTCCACAGGAACCGGCCCGGCCCCTTGGTCAGCCCGACCTCGTCGAGGAAGCCGACCAGCCGCTCACCAGCCCAGCGCAGGGTTTCCTGGAACTGCGGGCTGTGGCGAGCCTCCCGGCGCGCTTGCACCGGGTCCAAGCCGACCGCCTGGTAGCACTGCGGACGTACCAACGTCCTGGCGATGACCTGCGCGGACGCGCCGCTGATGAACTGGTGCCAGGCCCGCGCCGGCGCCTTCGCCCGCTGCATTTGGCGGGCGATCTCCTCACGCGCGAAGGTGACGTGTCGGGCCTCTTCCAGCACGTGGATTCGGCTGACCATCCGGACCAGCGGCTGCACGCTCTCGTCCTTCATGCCCTCGCGCTGGAAACGGTCCAGGATCTCTTCCGCGACCAGGATCGCCGCGTAGTTGCTCGGCCCGAACCCGACCGTCTGATCACCCGGCCGAGCTCGTGGGTGAGCCGCGGTGCCGGGTACGCCGGCACGCCGATCCGCTCAATCAGCCGGGCGAACATCACCGAGTGCCGGCATTCGTCGCCGATCTCGGTGAGCGCCCACTGCGGGTGCTTGCGGGTCGGGTCGACGCTGTACGTGTCGCGCAGCAGCATCTGCATCAGGATCATCTCGAACCAGATGCCGGCACTGGCGATGCTCGCGACCTCCTGCCGGGACAGCTCGATCCGCTGCTCGGGCGTCATCCGGTCCCACATTGGGGTGCCGTAGAGCGAGATCCGCTGTTCGGGCAGGAAATACATGCCGTCTACCAGCGGCGCTTCCCAGTCAATGTCGATTTCCGGGTCGTACGAGTTCTTCGCCGACGAGTTGAGCAGGCGGGCGGCGGTCTTCTCCCGAGTGGAGGTCGCCAACGCTCCGGTCATCGCGAACATCCCTTCCAGCTGAGTGCTACCAAATGTAAGCGATACATCTGGTAGCATGTTCTCGTACGCTGGTGGTTGTCAAGCTGTGAGTGGGACCTACTCGTACAGGAGCCTCGATGTCTGACCACGATGAAGAGGGCTACCAGGGCCCTGCCACGATTTACACCGCGGACGCCGAAGTCGCGGTGAAAATCGAGCTCGAGCTGCGCGGGTATTTCCAGCCGATCGACGGCCGCTACCACTGGTACGGCCGAGTCGCCGCCGATCCCGCTGTCACCGAACTGGTCGGCAAGGGCAAGAAAGACGTGGTGATCCGTACGCCAGAGGGCGAAGCGGCCGCCACCCTGTCCGATGTGGACCCGTGGGGCCGCTTCCGGGTGACCGGCACCAGCCGGCCGCCCTTCGCCATCGAAACCTCACCGGCCCAGGGCTGAGCTGGCTAGTGGTCTGTCGCCGCTGAATCTGGCGATATTTGCTTGGCGGGTTGTCAATTTACGCCCGCTGACCGCAGGGGCTGGCCCGCGCTTGTCGGCTGACCTGGATCAGGTTCGCGACTGTGCGATCGGGCATCCAGGTAGCGCCGGATACGCTGCTCGGCGTGCCCGTACCACCGCCGAAACTGATGGCCGCGCTCGACGATCTGGCCGCTGGTGTCAGTGCCCAGCGGCTGGCCGCCGAGGTGGACCGCTGGCAGGCGCGGTATCACGACCCCGCCGCCGATCTGTCCCATGCAGCCCAGCTACGCCCTGAACAGGCGATCGCTTACGCCGTTTACCGGATGCCTGCCACGTACGCGGCGACCGCCACCGCCCTTTCCGCGCTGGCCGCCGCGATCCCGAACCTGGCGCCCGCCACCCTGCTGGATCTCGGCTCCGGCGCCGGCGCGGCGACCTGGGCCGCCGCCGAAACTTTCGCTTCCCTGCAGGAAAGCATCGCCCTGGAACGCGATCCGGAGATGACCGCGGTAGCCCGCCGACTGCCACCCGCGCTGGACCGGGTTTCCGGCCAGCTCGCGGATCTTTCCGCCATCAAGAATTCCCGACCATTGATCTGGCCATCGCCGGCTACAGCCTGAACGAGCTTTCACCATCCACTGTGGACACAGTGCTGTCCCGTCTCGCCTTGTCGGCGAACACTGTTCTTATCGTCGAACCCGGCACCCCTCGCGGTTTCGCCGTCGTACGCCAAGCTCGCGAGCGCCTCGTCAGCCTCGGCATGAGCGTCGCCGCGCCTTTGCCCACACGACGACACCTGCCCGATTGTGGACCCAGACTGGTGCCATTTTTCGGTACGGCTGCCCCGATCCGCCCTCCACCGCAGAGTGAAGAAGGCCGACCTCGGCTATGAAGACGAAAAGTTCAGTTACGTCGCCGCCACGCGGTTGCCCGTACACCCAGCGAATGCCCGCGTTTTGCGGCATCCCCAAGTGCGTTCGGGTCACATTTTATTGCGCCTGTGCACCGATTCGGACGGCCTGACCGACGTCACCGTCTCCAAACGCCAGGGCGACACGTACAAACGCGCCCGCCGCATTTCGTGGGGCGAGCCCTGGTAAACCCGCCGCACTAGCGGCAGAGGAGGCGGTCGGCCAGGCCGTCGGTGGCGGCACGTTCGCTGACTTGTTCGGTGGAATACGCGAGGGCGCACGCCTCCCGCATCGCTTCGCAGGCCAACTGGGTGGCACCGGTGGCGGCCAGCGCCTTGGCGAGGGCGCGGGCGGCGACAACGCGGCTTCGTACGTCTTCGGCTGGCACGTCACCTGCCCGTTGCGCCCAGGACAGGGCTTCCTCGGCGCGGCCGGCGTCGACGAGCATCGCCGCGTAGTGCGCGAGGGCCTGCCGGCGCGGGAAGACCAGGGAGGGGCTGGCTGCCGCCTTGGCCACGTCAGTAAGCAGGCTGATCGCCTCGTCCAGGTCGCCCTGGGCGCGGCGAGCCCTGGCCAGCAGGACCACCGGGCCGACGGCGGCAGCTTCGGTGACCTGCAGCGGGGTGATCAGATCCAGGGTGGCGCGGGCGTCCGCCTCGGCGGCAGCGGCGTCGCCGGCGTCCAGCTTGCAGTAGCCCAGCAGCGTACGGGCGACGCCGAAGGTGAGCGGGTGCGCGGCCTGCTCGGCGATCCGCACGGCTTCGACGAAAATCGGGATCGCGCGGTGCCAGCCAGCGCGGCCGGGTCGGCGCACCGGTCGCGGGCGACCACCCCCCGGACGACCAGCGCGAGCGAGCGGCCCCAGGCGTCGTCGAGCTGCTCGAACGACCGCAGTGCGACCCGGGCCTGCCGGTCCGCGCGAGCGAGCTCGCCGAGCTCGGCGGCCGCGTACGCGTCGACCATCTGGACGGCGGCAAGGCCCCATTCGTCGCCGAGGCGTTCGGCATACGGCAGGAACTCCGCGGCCAGCGCGCCGGCCTGCCGCAGCCGGCCCTGCAGCAGCCGCACGAAGGCCTCGGTGCCGGTCACCCACGACTGGCCAGCAACGTCCCGCAGGTCGACGAACAGGGTGGCGGCCCGGTCCAGCGCCATCTCGGCTCGGTCGAAGTCGCCCCGCGAGGTCGCTGACCAGGCAATGTTCTGCAGCGCCCAGCCCTGGCCGGGACGGTCGTGCTGGGACAGGGAGAGTTGGTACGCCTGCACGAAACGCTCGTCGGCGTCGGCGAGATGGCCGGTCAGGTAGTCGAGCATGCCGAGCCGGCGCAGCGCTTCCGTCTCGTACTCAGGCGGCCCGCCACACGCGTTGGCAACCGTCCGCCACGCGTGCGCGGCCTCTTCCAGATGGCCGACCGCGCGCTCCGCGTCGCCGATCACCAGCAGCGCGCCCATCCGGATCGCCTGCCCATCCGCGTCGTCCGCGGTGGTGTCCTGGCGGAGCCGCTCGGCCAGCGCGAGAGCCTCGGCATAGCGGCTCGTACGCACCCACGCACGTGCTCTGGCCAGCGTCAACTCCGCTGGCATCTCGTCACGGGCCAGCGCGGCCGCGCGATCCAGCAGCGCGGCGGCCTGCGCCGGCTGCGAGTCGGCGAAAGCGGCGGTGGCCAACCGGCCGAGCGCGGCACGCCGATCGATCGAGACGACCGTCCGCGGGTCGGAGCTCGCGGCGAGCCGCATGGCGTCCGCCAGGCTGAGCGCCTCCTCCGCGTGCCGGGCGACGAACGTGTCCCGCTCGATGCCGGCCAGCTCCGGATCGTCCGGCGCGAGCGCGTCGGCCCAGCGAGCCAGCCGGGCGTGCCGCGCGGCCAGCTCGGTCTTGCCAACGCCGGCGTACGCGGCCTGGCGCATGAACGCGGTCACGAACGTGTAGCCACCGCGATTGGACGGCCGGAGCATCCGGCGAGCGACCAGCTCGGCGATGTCCTTCGGCAGCCTGTCCAGCTGCAATGGCACGCCAATCGACTGCTCCGCCCGCAACACCGCCAACGCTCGTACCGGGATCCGCTCGCCCACCACCGCGGCGTCCCGCAGGATGGCGCGCGGGCGCCGGCCGGCAGCGAGTCGATGCGGGCGGTCAGTACCGCTGCGAGGTCCACCGACAGCAGCCGTCCGGCCAGGCTGCCCGGCTTGAGCTGCCAGCCCCCGCTGCCGCCCGTCAGCGCACCCTGCTCGACCAGCAGCGCCACCAGCTCAGCCAGGTAGAACGGATTGCCCTGGGCGATCGCGAGCAGCCGGTCCTGATCCGCCGACGGCAGCTGGCCGCCGCCCAGGTAGGCCCGAAGGAGCCGGGCCGAAGCCGCCCCGGACAGCGGCGCGAGCGCGGTCACCTCGGCGTCCGGGAAGCGGCCGGGCAGCTCGCTGCCGCGGCTCAGCTCGGCCCGGCCAAGCAACAGCGTCAGCACCGATCCATCCAGCCGGCTGATCACGTCCGCCAGCGCGGCCGCGGTCGGCGGCGGCGCGTTGTGCGCGTCGTCGATCACGATCACCAGCGGGCAGGTCTCCTCGGACATCGCCCGCAGCAGGTTGGCCACCGCGGCCGGCATGATGTCCCGCGCCTCGGTGCCCGGCGGCCGGCTGCCGGCGCTCATCCCGGTCGGCCGCGGCGGGCTTTCGGCCGCTCCGACCAGCGCCAGCAACGGCTCCAGCGCCGACTGCAGATCGGTCCCATCCTTACGGCTGTCGGCGTGAGCGCGCAGCCGGTCGACGGTCCGTCGGATCCGGTCGGCCATCTCGGCCCGGGTGTCGTCCGGCTCCACCCCACAGGCCTGCCGGACCAGCCGCAGCAGCGGACCGAGCCGGCCATCGCCGTACGCGGCACAGCGAACCCGCAGCGTGCAGCCGCTCATGGTGGTCTCGGCGTACCGGCCGAACTCGGTGCCGAGCCTGGTCTTGCCGATGCCGGCATCGCCGGTGATGACCACCACGTGGCTCGACTCTCGGTCGGAAACCTCCAGGTAGCGGCCGGCCAGCCGGCCCATCTCGGCCTCCCGGCCAATGAACGGCGCCTCGTCGCCCAGGCCCGGCCGGGCGCCCGGCGCGTCCCGCAGGCCGAGCAGCTCGTACGCCTCGACCGCCTCGCGTTTTCCCTTCAGCCGCCGCAACGGCGGCAGCCGCCGCCAGCCGGCCCGGTCGCGGGTCGCTCGCTGGGTCGCGGCACCCGCGTACACGCCGCCGACCCCGGCCGCGTCGGCGAGTCGCGCCGCGGTGTTGACGGTGTCGCCGATGACTGTGTACGACAGCGCGGCCTGCACGCCAGCGGCGACTTCGCCGGTGTTGAGGCCGACCCGCAGGCCGAGCCGGCGGCCGCCGCCGACCTCGTCCTCGACCATCCGGCGAACCGCCCGCTGCATCGCCAGCGCGCCGCTCGCACCGCTCGTTCCGGATCGTCCTCATGCGCGACCGGTGCGCCAAACACGGCCATGATCCCGTCGCCGACGAGTTTGTCAACGTTGCCGCCAAAAGCCGTGACGGCCTGGGCGCAGGCGGCCATCACTCGATCGGTCACTGCGCCGACCCGCTCCGGGTCCAGCTGTTCGGACCAGGCGGTGAATTCGGACAGGTCGCCGAACAGCACGGTGACGACCCGCCGCTCGGTGGGGACGCCGACGGTGGCGGCCGGCAGGGCCGCGCCGCACGCGTGACAGAAGTGCGCGCCGGGGACCGCGACAGTCCCGCACACGGGGCATCTCACGGCGAGCTGTCCAGGTATTCGAGCTGTGCTCGTACGGACATGGTGGCGGCCGGCCAGACCGACCGGTCCACGTCCGTGTACACGCGCTCCACGACCTGTTCCGCGGTGGTGTCACCGGCGGCCAGCGCGTCTCTGACCTGCTGCAGCCGCGCTTCGCGGTGCCGCAAATACTCGTTGGCAACGGCACCGAGATCGGCAAGGATCGGGCCGTGACCAGGCAGGACCTTCAGCGGACCGAGGTCTCTGAGGATGCGCAGGGTGGACAGATATGGGCCCAGTTTGTCGACCACGGTCGTACCGCGGCCAAGGACCGTGTCGCCGGTGAAGGCCGCGGTGTCGTGCCAGACGAAGCTGACCGACCGAGTCGTCGGTGTGGCCCGGCGTACGCACCGCGATCAGGTCCGGCGCGACCTGCTCGCCCTCATCGAATCCCACCAGGGCCGCGGCTCTGCGCGCCGGTCAGCTCCACCAGCCGGGAGACGCCTTCGGTGTGGTCGAAATGGGAGTGCGTGACCAGGATCAGCTCGATGTCGCCGAGCGCCGCGACGGTGGCCAGGTGCCCCTCGTCGGCCGGGCCGGGGTCGATCACGATCCGGCCGTCGATCACATACGTGTTCGTGCCGTCGAGGGTCATCGGGCCGGGGTTCGGCGCGAGCACCAGCTGGACGCCGTCGGCCACCTGCTCCACCATCAGGCCGTCTCCGTCCGGTAGGCCGGGTCTTCGGGCGTGACGAACCGGAGGGTGCCGTTGCCGGTCGGCTGGAACTGCGGAGTGACCCGCTGGATCTCCCGCCCGTCGGCGGCGGCCAGTGCCTGCCCAACCGTGTCGAACTCGGTGAGGTCCAACAGCGTGAGGGCCGTCGGCGGGACCATCACCCGCTCGCCGGCGTCCAACTCGGCGATCGCCTGGGCCGGCCGTACCCATGCCACATCGCTGGCCTCGGCGGCGACCGGCCCGGTCTGCTGGCCGGGCGGCAGCGCGGCGAGCAGGAACCTGGTGTCGAACCGGCGGATCTCCACCTCCGGAGTCAACCAGTGCGACCACGGCCGCAACAGATCCGCGCGAAGCCGCAGGCCGTGGGCGGCCAGCACGTCGGTGAGGCTGGTCTCATGTGCCTCCAGTGAGCGGGCCACCGCACGCCACCGCGCGGTGCCGGTGTCCGTCACCACGGTGTGGTCATCCGGCCCGGCCAGCAGCACACCGGACTCCTCGAACGTCTCCCGTACGGCCGCGCAGATCAACCCGCGAGCCAGCGGTAGCTCGGCGGACAGCGGCCGGGTCCACCGCGCCGGCTCCGGACCCGACCACGGCACGTCCACGGCCGCCACATCGGCCGGATCCACCGTGCCGCCGGGGAAGACCGTCATCCCGCCAAAAGCCTTCATCGAGCCATGCCGACGAAGCAGATAGACCTCGATGCCGGCGTCGCTGTCCCATCATCAAGATGACCGTCACGGCGTTCTTGACCGGCGGCTTCTCGACCTTCTCCGCAGCCGGCCGACGAGCCGCCGCGCTGGCCTGCGCGGCGATCGCGGCGGGGATCTCGAATTGGCGCTTCACAACAGCACATCGTATGTGCTCCGGCCGACGTTTCGATGCTCCGAAGTCCGACCAATCACCACATATGCGTTCTTTGCCGATGACACTAGCCAGCGGCACTTGTCACAATCGGAATCCGATGGTGCGGCTGTCCCCCGGGTGCGGCGCGAAACTGTCGTACGTGTCTGTTTTTCTTTCCCCCTCCCTTTGAACGGGCGGGGGGTGGGTCGAGAGGCAGACCTTAATTTTTAGTTGAACATTGGTCCTCAAACCCACCCCCCACCCGTCACTGGGTGGGGGCAAATCTGCCCGAGGGGTACGACAGTTTCGCGCCGCACCCCCACGAAAGGGCTACTGGACCTCGAAGATGGCTTCGACCTCGACTGGGGTGTCCAACGGCAGCTGGTAGACGCCGACAGCGCTACGGGCGTGTTTGCCAGCTTCGCCGAAGACCTCGCCGAGCAGTTCGCTGGCGCCATTGATGACGACCGGCTGGCCGGTGTAGCCCTCCGCGGAGGCGACGAAGCCGACCAGCTTCACCACTCGTACGACCGACTCCAGCCCGACGAGGTCGTCCACGGCGGCCATGATGTTGATCGCACACTGCCGGGCATGCTTGGCCGCGTCCTCGGTGGTCACCTCGGCGCCAACCTTGCCGGTGACCGGCAGCTTGCCGTCCACGAACGGCAGCTGGCCGGAGACGTAGACGTAGTTTCCGGTACGCAGAGCCGGCACGTAGGCGGCTGCCGGCGGCACCACCGGCGGCAGCTCGATGCCGAGTTCGGCGAGTTTGTCCTTGACGCTCATCCGCTACTCCTTCGGGCGCTTCATGTAGGCGACCAGCTGTTCGGCGTTCGGTCCGGGGACGACGGCGACCAGTTCCCAGCCGTCCTGCCCCAGTTGTCCAGGATCTGCTTGGTGGCGTGCACCAGCAGTGGCACCGTCACGTACTCCCACTTCTGCATGGCCGCACCCTAACCACCGCCCTGTCCGGCGCTTTAAGGCAGCCCTAATCACCCGCGGTTACCGTGACGGTCCGTCAATACCGAACGTCTGCAGGGACAACTATGAGCTATCCACCTGGTCCATATACTCCTGACCCGGCTTACAACCAGCCGCCGGAAGGCGGCTTCACACCGCCGCCGAAGAAGTCCAAGAAGGGCCTGATCATCACGCTGAGTGTGATCGGCGGCCTGCTGGCAGTGCTGTGCTGCGGCGGGGTGATCGCCGGTGTGGTGATCTATCAGCCATTCGGCAAGAGCACGGCCGCGCAGCCGGTGCCGGCGCAGAACCCGAACAACCCCCCGCCAAGCGCCGGCAGCCTGCCCACCACGGGCAGTACGAGCGGCACCGGTGACACCGGCAGTGGTGGTGCGTCCTCGGCCCGGGAAGCGGCGGACAAGTACATGACCGCGGTGAAGAACAAGGACGACAACGCCGCCAACGCGGTCACCTGCCCAGCGCTGCAGAACGGCACTCCGGCCGGCGCGCCGCCCGGGCTCGACCCGTCCGATGTCCAGCTCAAGAAGTTCTCGTACACGATCGCCTCGGACACCCCGACCAGCGCCACTCACCACGACGTGGTGGCGAACGCGAACCTGACCCTGACGGTGTCCGGCGAGGACAACGACGTGAGCGGCGAGTACAAACTCGGAGTGGACAAGGGCTCGGGCGGGTGGAAGGTGTGCTCGGCCGCGTTCACGTCGCCCGAGCTCACCGGCTGACATCCTCCGGCCGCCCGAGCTGCGGGTTGCGCGGGTACGACTACCCTGAACGGCAACGAAGCCAGGTAGTGCATCCGTGCGTTAGGGGAAGTCGCGATGAGTTACCCGCCGGGGCCGTACGACCCCAACCAGGGTTATGGCCAGCAGCCCTCCGGGCCGGGCTACGCGCCAGCCGTCGGGTCCCGGCTACGGCGGCGACCAGGGCTCGTACGGGCAGCAGCCCGGCTACGGCCAGCCCCAGCCCGGGTACGGGCAACCGCAAGCCGGGTACGGGCAACCCGGCTTCGGCGATCCGAACGCCGGGTTCCCGGCACCACCGCCGAAGAAGTCGAACACCGGCCTGATCCTGGGCATCGTCGGCGGCGGCGCGGCGCTGCTGCTCTGCTGTGGCGGCCTCGTACTAGTGCTGTTCCTGACCGGTGTGCTCGGCGGTGGCGGTGGCGCCTCGTCGGCCCGGGATGCCGCCGACACGTTCTTCACGGCGATCAAGAACCAGGACAACTCCAAGGCGACCGGCATCCTCTGCGACTCCCTGAAGAGCCAGTACGGCAGCGGCGGGATGCCCGCCAACCCGATGTCCGGCAGCAGTGGTGGCAGCTTCACGCTGACCAGCTTCACGTATTCGATCAGCAGCGACGATCCGGTCAGCAGCACCGAGCACGTGGGCGCCAACGTCACGCTGTCCGCGTCGGTGAGCGGCACGCCGCAGACTGTCAGCGGCACCTGGAACCTGACCGTCGACAACCAGAGCGGCGGCTGGAAGGTGTGCAAGTTCAGCGACTTCAAGCCCACTCCCTGATCGACCCAGCCATACTCGACCCGGGCCGGCCTCGCCGACCCGGGTCGTTCGCTGTCCAGGCACGGGTGCGTTAGGGCACTTGTACGAGCGTGTCGGGCGGCGGCCGACTAGCGTGTCAACCCGTGTCCCGACGTAGCAACTGGCCGACCGCCCGGCTGCACGTGGTGACCGGCAAGGGCGGTACCGGCAAGACCACCGTCGCGGCCGCCATCGCGTTGGCGCTGGCCGCCGACGGCAAGCGCACGCTGCTGGTCGAGGTGGAGGGTCGGCAGGGCATCGCACAGCTCTTCGACGTGCCCCCGCTGCCGTACGGCGAGCGCAAGATCGGCTCCGCACCTCGCCGCGGCGAGGTCTGGGCGCTCGCGGTGGACGCCGAGGAAGCGCTGCTGGATTACCTGGAGATGTTCTACCGGCTCGGCCGGGCCGGGAAGATGCTGCAGCGGTTCGGCGCCATCGACTTCGCCACCACCATCGCGCCGGGCGTCCGAGACGTGCTGCTCACCGGCAAGGTCAAGGAGTCGGTGACCCGGATGGAACGCGGGCACCGGCGGTACGACGCGGTCGTCCTGGACGCCCCGCCGACCGGCCGGATCGGCCGCTTCCTGAACGTCACCTCGGAGGTCGCGGGCCTGGCCAAGGTCGGCCCGATCAAGACCCAGAGCGACGGTGTCGCGGCCGTCCTGCATTCGCCGCTCACGGCCGTCCACGTGGTCACCGTGCTGGAGGAGATGCCCGTGCAGGAGACCGCGGATGCGATCGCGGAGCTCGGCGAGCTGTCGCTGCCGGTCGGTACGGTCGTGGTCAACTCGGTCCGGTCGCCCCGGCTGGCCGGCACCAAGGTCAGCCAGGCCGAGCTGAAGCGTGGTCTGGCCGCCGCCGGCTTGCCGGTGGACAAGGCCACCCTCGCCGGGTTGGCCAGCGAGGCGGCCGACTACCGCCTGCGGGTCGAGCTGGAGCAGCGACTGCGAGCTGAGCTTGAGGAGCTGGGGCCACCGCTGTTGCAGCTGCCGTTCCTGCCCGACGGCATCGACATGGGCGGCCTGTACGAGCTGGCCGACACCCTCATCGCGCAGGGGGTCAGCCGTGTCTCGTCCTGAGGACGTCTCATGACTCCGACCACCGCGAAACCTCCCGTCCTGGACGTGGACGCGCTGCTGGCCGACCCGCACACCCGGATCGTGGTCTGCTGCGGCTCCGGCGGAGTAGGCAAGACGACAACCGCGGCCGCGCTTGGCCTGCGGGCCGCCGAGGCCGGCCGCCGTACGGTCGTGCTGACCATCGACCCGGCCCGCCGGCTGGCCCAGTCGCTCGGCCTGACCGAACTCGACAACACCCCTCGAAGAGTGTCTGATGTGGACGGTGAAAGACGCCGTCAAGGGCGAGCTGCACGCCATGATGCTGGACATGAAACGCACCTTCGACGAGGTGGTTCTTGCCCATTCGGACGGCAAAAAAGCCGAGGAGATCTTCGCGAATCCGTTCTACCAGGCGATGTCCTCCACCTTTTCCGGTACGCAGGAATACATGGCGATGGAAAAGCTCGGCCAGCTTCGCGAGGCGAACGAGTGGGACCTCATCATCGTGGACACTCCGCCGTCCCGGTCGGCGCTGGATTTCCTTGACGCGCCTCAACATCTGGCGAAGTTCCTGGATGGCCGGATGCTCCGGATCCTGCTCGCCCCGGCCCGCGTCGGCGGCCGCGGCGTCTTCCGGATAGCCACCGGCGCGCTGTCGTTCTTTTCCCGCGCGATGAGCAAAATTCTCGGCGGCGAACTACTCGGCGAGTTGTCCACTTTCGTCTCCGCGCTGGACTCGATGTTCGGCGGTTTTCGTCAGCGGGCCGACGAAACGTACCGGCTGCTGCAGACCCCGGGCACCGCTTTTTTCTGGTGGTGGCCGCACCACAGCCGGACGCGGTACGAGAAGCGGCTTATTTCGCCGACCGGCTGGTCGAGGAGAACATGCCGCTGGCCGGGCTGGTGCTGAACCGAGTCGACCAGGTCGCCGCCGGCGATCTCACCGCCGAGCAGGCGAGGCGATCGCGGCCGCCCAGCAGCTGGAAGCCGCCGGCGAGTCACCGACCACAGCCGAGGTCCTGCGCGTACACGCCGACCTCGTCGCCTTGGTGAACGCTCAGTCCCGGGTCGCCGAACGGTTTACCGCCAGCCACCCGAACGTGCCGGTGGCGACCGTACGAACACAGCCCGAGGACGTCCACGACCTGGCCGGTCTGCGCCGGGTGGGTGCCGCTCTGGCTGGCGAATAACGGCGGTTCGGCTGGGCCGGTGGCGGCCACCGCCCGCCATAATGCCGAGGTGACCGAACCGCGCTGGCTGGATCCGCAGGAACAACAGGCGTGGCAGGGCTTCGTCAAGATCACTCGGTTGCTGTTCGCCCGGCTCGACCACGAGTTGACCAACCGCAGCGGCCTCTCGCACAGTGACTACGTCGTGCTGGTCGTGCTGTCCACTCGGAGCGATCGCAAGATGCGGATGGGGACGCTGGCCGAGCTCACCGGCGAGTCACGGAGCCGGCTGTCCCATCACATCGCCCGGATGGAGGAGTCCGGCTGGGTACGCCGCGAGGACGACCGGACGGACCGGCGCGGCTCGGTGGCCGTACTGACCGATGCCGGGTTCGCCACGTTGGAAGAAGCGGCGCCAGGGCACGTCGAGGACGTGCGGCATCACTTGTTCGACCACCTGAGTCGGGCCGAAGTGCAGATGCTGGCCACGTTGACGACGAAGGTGAACACGGCTCTAGAGCAGTCGCCCGGCGGTCGCCGGGCGTAGCGGAGACCAGTTCCAGTTCGCGTTGGTTACGCGGTCGGCTGGAGCAGGTGTAGGCGGCGTGCGGTGTCGAGCAGCTTGGACCAGGACAACACATCAGGGCGACGGCGCAGCAACGCCCGCCGTTCCCGCTCGGTCATCCCACCCCAAACCCCGAATTCCACCCGGTTGTCCAAAGCGTCGGCAAGGCACTCGGTTCGCACCGGGCATCCCATGCACACCATTTTGGCCTTGTTCTGCGCAGCCCCCTGAACGAATAGCTCATCCGGATTGCGCGTGCGGCAAGCCGCCCTGGAAGCCCAGCCTTCGACCCGATCGGTCACGTCCGGGACCCCCCTCAGTCTTGTAGGTCTTAAACCCCTGGGGAGACGGTAGGAAACCGGACACCAAGTGCCACACCGGCTGATCGGCCCGATCTGACATCAGCCGTTCGGTTGAGTTGGTGTGCTCAGCGCCACCTTGACAAGGCCCTTACGCACCGGAAACAGGCGTGTAACCTGCGACTACTCCGCGCGCATGACTGGCGCGGGCTCAACGCTGTCAGCATCGCCGCGTACTCTCGTCCGGGTGACGAGTACCCGGACCCGCAATCCGCTTACCAATCTGATATCGCTGTTTCTGTGCGGCCTGCTGGCCGGCATAGTGGTCGCCGCGGCAGCGCTCCCGGCCGCAGCGGTGGCCGGCCTGACCGCGAAAGCGGGCGCTGACACCTTCGAGAACCTGCCCAGCGAGCTGCAGACACCACCTTTGCCGCTGACGACAAAGGTGTTGAACGACAAGGGGCAGTACGTCACGTCCCTGCACGGCGACCAGAACCGCGTCAACGTCACGCTCAGCCAGGTGCCCGAGTCCCTGCAGCACGCCGTGATCGCGATTGAGGACAGCCGGTTCTACGAGCACCACGGCGTCGACCTGAAGGGCATCCTGCGAGCGTTCGTCAGCAGCGGCAGCGGCAGCACCCAGGGCGCGTCCACGCTCACCCAGCAGTACGTTCGGCAGGACCTGGCACTGACCGCCACCTCGGACGCCGCCCGGGCCGCGGCCGTCCAGCAGACCCTCGGGCGCAAGCTGCGGGAAATCCGGTATGCCGTCGCGCTGGAGAAGAAGTTCAACAAGCAGCAGATCCTGGAAAAAAAAATACCTCAACACGGTCTACTTCGGCCGAGGAGCGTACGGCGTGGCCGTCGCCGCTCAGCGGTATTTCAACAAGTCGGTCGACCAGCTCACGCTCGGCGAGTCCGCGCTGTTGGCCAGCTTCATCCAGAGCCCCGGCTACTACCCGCTGCACCTGGACAAGGCCGAGGTTCGCCGGAACTACGTGCTCACCCGCATGCAGCAGCTTGGATACATCACGTCAGCGCAGGAGAATGACGGGAAGAAGAACAAGCCGACCCTGAACCTCACTCCGCTGCCCAGCACCTGCCTGCCCAACGGCGCGATCACCGCGCAGAACAACTGGGGCTACTTCTGCGACTACCTGCGGATCTGGGCGCAGCAGCAGCCAAGCCTCGGAGCCACCCCGGATGAGCGCTGGTCCGCCATCCGGACCGGCGGCTACACCATCAAGCTGTCGCTGGACCCGGACATGCAGGCGGCTGCTCAGCACTCGGTGGACAACGTCGGCGGCGGCCGCGGCGCCGACCTGACTCAGGGCGTGGTGTTCATCGAGCCCGGCACCGGCCGGATCCGGTCGCTGGCCGTCAACCGGACGTTCGACCAGGCTCCGAAGGGCGCGGCCGGGCGAGCCCTCAAGCAGTACAACGAGAACCCGCTGCTGACCGGCGATCCGGAGAACCAGACCACCTCCACTGGTTATCCATCCGGATCGACGTTCAAGATGTTCACCATGCTGGCCGCGCTCCGGCAGGGCATGCAGCTGGACACCGGCTTTTACTCGGGGCAGACGTACACCACCAAGGCCAAGGGTGACGACGGCGAGCCGTACACGGTGGCGAACGCCAACTCCAACGGTTCCATGAACGGCTACCGGGACATGTGGAGCGGTTTCGGCGAATCGGTGAACACGTACTTCATCCAGCTGGAGATCGCCGCCAAGGTGACCAACGTGGCCAAAGCCCGCGCGCGACGCCGGCATCTCGTTCTTCCCCGGCGCGACCGGCACGAACAGCTACGACTCGATCATCAAGGGTGGAGACAACCCCGGCCGTCTCTCGCTGACGTTCGGTCAGGGTTCGGACACCTGGCCGCTCTACATGGCGAATGCGTACGCGACAGTGGCCGCCGAGGGGAAATACTGCGAGCCGACGCCCATCCAGTCGGTGCAGGGCCCGGACGGCAAGACCCTCAGCCTGGGCGCTCCGAACTGCAAGCAGGTCTTCAGCAAGGGCGTCGCCGACGCGGCCACCGACGCGGCGCGCTGCCCGGTCGCCCAGTCCGCCCAGGCCGGCCACTGCGGTTGGGCCACCGGTGGCTCTGTCGGCAACGCGGTGGGTCGCCCGATGGCCGGCAAGACCGGTTCGACGCCGGGCAACCGCCAGGTGTGGTTCGCCGGCTTCGTCCCGCAGCTGGCCGGAGCGTCGTTCTCCACCGACACTGACAACCCCTTCCACGGGACGGACAACAACGACAGTCCCGACATCGCCAACTACATCTTCGGCCCGGCGATGGCGAACGCGGTCGACGGAATGCCGGAGAAGGGCTTCGACCCGCCACCGGACAGCCTGGCCAACGGTGGCGTGCACTCGCACGCCGGCGAGCCGGCCAACCCGACCCGACCCCGAGCCCGAAGGCCGGCGGCAGCGGCGGGACCGTACGACCCGGCACCGGCGGCGGCACCACCCAGGGCACCGGGCACGGCACCCCGACCAAAGGCCCCGGGCACGGCCCGACCGGCCTGCCACCGTTCGCGCTCTACAACCCGGGTTTCACCACGTCGAATGGCCGGCGCGCCAAACCCCAGGTCTGAGCTTGACGAAAGAACCCCCGGCCACGTGGTCGGGGGTTCTTTTTCGTCTAGAGGACTTTGCTGAAGAACACCCTGCTGAAGCCGTCGTTTCCGGCCCGATGGATCTCGACGTACCCGTGGCGCTGGTAGTACGCGATGTTCTCGGTCATCGCCGCGTTGGTGTAGAGCCGGACCTCGACGAACCCGAGCCGGACCGCCTCGCTTTCGGCTTGTACGAGCAGCAGCCGGCCGATCCCGCCACCCTGGGCATCAGCGCGTACGGCGATGTTCTCCAGCAGCAGGTGGTCCGTCTCAGGCACCAGGACGAGCATGCCGACAGCGATGCCGGCACGCTCGGCGACCCAGGTGTGGCCACGTCGTACGACCTCGGCGTAGTCGTCCGTCATCGGCGCCGGTTCGCGGCCGATCCGCGGCACATAGTGCTCGTACGCGCCGCGTACCAACGCGGTCAGCGCCGGCACGTCCGCCGGCACGGCCAGCCGCAGTGACACCACCGCGGTCAGCTCGCGAGCTGTCGCCGCACCTCGGCGGACACCCGGCCACCATCCGCACGGCCGATGACCTGCGGCTGCACCACCTTCATCACCTGGCCCATCGCCTTCGGGCCGGCCGCGCCGGTCTCGGTGATAGCGGCCGTGACCAGCTCGGTCAGCTCCTCGTCGGTGAGCTGCTGGGGCAGGTAACGCTCGATGATCGTGGTCTCGCGGCGCTCCTGGTCGGCAAGCTCGGCACGGTCGCGCGTGTCGAAGATCTCGGCGGCCTCGCGGCGCTTCTTCGCCTCGGCGGTCAGCACCGCCAGCACCACCTCGTCGTCGGTCAGCTCGCGAGCCGACTTTCCAGCCACCTCAGCGGTCTTGACGGCGGACAGCACCATCCGCAAGGTGCCGGTGGTCAGCTGGTCGCGGGCCTTCATGGCGGTGGTCAGGTCGGTGGACAGGCGGTCCTTGAGAGCGCTCACGAGGCACGACACTAGCCTGGTCGGTATGAAGTGGCGCACCGGATTGTCATTGGCCGTGCTCGCGGGCGGGATCGCTACCGTGGGCTACGCGGCTGGAATCGAGCGGACGAGGTGGACGCTGCGCCGCTTCGACGTACCAGTGCTGGCGCCGGACTCCGAGCCGCTGCGCATCCTGCACATCTCGGACCTGCACATGACTCCCGGCCAGCGGTCGAAGCAGGAGTGGGTACGGGAGCTGGCCGCGCTGGACCCTGACCTGGTCGTGGTGACCGGCGACAACCTCGCCCACGTGGAGGCAGTGCCGGCCGTCGTACACGCGCTCACGCCGCTCCTGGAGCGTCCTGGAGCCGTCGTCTTCGGCAGCAACGACTACTACGGACCGCTGCCGAAGAACCCGCTGCGGTATTTCGGCAAGCCGCAGGTCCGCCGGTTCGGGCCGGACCTGCCCTGGCAGGACCTGCGGGACGTGTTCACCGCCTCCGGCTGGGCCGACCTCACCAACTCCCGCGCCACCGTCACCGCCGGCGGCCGCCGGCTCGCCTTCGCCGGCGTGGACGACCCACACCTGTCCCAAGACGACTACTACGACCGCATCGCCGGCCCCGCCGACCCGGCCGCTGACCTGCGGATCGGACTGTCCCACTCACCCGAGCCCCGGGTCCTGGACCGGTTCGCCGAAGACGGCTACGACCTGCTGCTGTGCGGTCACACCCACGGCGGCCAACTGCGCGTGCCGGGCTACGGCGCCCTGGTCACCAACTGCGGCATCGACCGCCCGTACGCCCGCGGCCTGAACCGCTGGTCCGGCCACACCTGGCTGAACGTCTCCGCCGGCATGGGCACCTCCCCGTACGCACCAATCCGGTTCGCCTGCCCGCCGGAGGTCACCCTGCTCACCCTCATCCCAAACGGATGATCCCTGCCGTCAAAGCGCTTCCACGTCTCAGTTAGACTCATTCACGCACACCCGGGGTGTGGCGCAGCTTGGTAGCGCGCTTCGTTCGGGACGAAGAGGTCGTGGGTTCAAATCCCGCCACCCCGACGGGTATAGCAGCAGGTCAGGGCCGGTTTCCATATTCTGGAAACCGGCCCTGATTGCTATCTGCGGCGACCGGGGAGCCAAACAGGGAGCCTAAGCCGTTTGGCGCAGCAGATTGAACAGGTTGCCCATCACGTCGGCGCCTTGAGTGATGACCGGGCGCAGCTCCTTGCGGTAGACCGCCTCTGTTGTCGCCGTGCTGCTATGGCCGACCAGGCGGGCAATGTCTTCGAGCGCTACGCCGTTCGCCGACATGATCGAGACAAAGCTATGCCGCAGCTCGCGGGGAGTCCATTCCTCCGGATTTAGACCAGCCTTCTTGAGGATGCCCCGAAAGTCCCGCCGGACGTTGGCAGCATCGAGCGGCTTCCCGTACCGAGTGCAGAAGACAAGGCCATGCTCGGACCAGTCATCGCCAACCGCTCGCCGGTCGGCCTCCTGTACCGCTCGCTGCCAGCACAGCGCAGCCACACCGAGCAGTGGCAGAGCCAGGCTGCGACGACTCTTCCGAGTCTTCGTGTCGCCGTGCTCTCGTACGGATCGCCAAACCATGATGTACGGCGGTATTTGCTTGATCAGGGACACCAGCACGACGTGATCCCACCTGAGCGCTCGTGCCTCCTCTGTTCGGATTCCTGTCAGCAGTGACAGCACGACGTACGCGTAGAGGCGACTCCCCTTTGCGGCCTTGAGCAGTGCGAATGCCTGACCGAGCGTCAACGCCTTGCTCGGCCGGCCTTCCGTACCCTCTGGCGCTGTGACCAGCGATGCCACGTTCCGGCCGATCTTGTCGCGGCGCTGGGCGAATGTAATCGAGCGTCGCAGCACGGCCAGGAGGTCCCTGATCGACCGGGTAGCCAGAATCTCTGTGCGCGTCTCAAGCCAGTCGTCAACATCATCAGCCGTCAGATCCGGCAACTTAGCCTTGCCGATGAGCGGTATTAGGTGTTTCTCGGCAAGTTGGCGATTCTTAGTTACGGTCTTCTTGTTACGGCCTTTGAGGCCCCGCGCAAGCCAGTCGGTTACCGCATTGGCAACGGTGTAGTTGGCTTCCGGCTTGACACCCGTTTCCAGCTCCTTTCTTAACTCTTTCAGCTTGTCGCGTACTTCAGTCGAAGACTTGCCGTACACCTTTGGCCTACGCCGTTTCCCATTTACTGCGTAGCCCATTGAGATTGCACCGACCCAGCAATTCTTCGACTGGTCGAAATACACGCCATCATCGCCGCGACTCCGGCGCTTCTTGGTTTCGCCTGAATTCGATTCGGCCACGTCACTCCCCCATCTCAGAAAGGAGGAGACTCACAAACTCCTCAATGCACTGGACTGGAATGAGCCGAGTACGGCCCCGCTTTACGGATTTCAGGCGACCAAGGCGGATCTCCTCGAATACGGCGGTCCGACCCATGCTCAACATTTGGGCTGCCTCCTGCACGTCCAGCAGGACCTTTTGCCCAGTCGTCGCGGCGGTCATCGCGAGGTTCTCCCTCTATTCGGAGCGCCAAAGATCAGCGCATCGGATGGCGTTTAGCTGGGGGTGGTGTCCCAGCCGTCCCAGGGTTGTTTTTTTGCTGGTCAGCCCTGGGACGGCTGTTTTGGGCGGGACGGCTTAGCCGTCCCAATGGCTTAAGGCGTCCCGGCGTTGACCTGCACAGATGTGGCTGGGACGACCGGGACGGCTTGCCCGGTCAGGTTGGCTTTGTTGGCGCCAGATTCCGGGCCGTCAATAGCCTTGAGCGGACGCGGGCAGTACCGATTCCAGGCGTCTGTGAAATCGACGCGCTGATACCCCTTGGCTTGTACGCCGTCTGAGAATCGGATGTTTCCGGAGCGGATCTCGTACTCCCGCAGGATGTTGCCCAGCCGCATTGCGGTCAGCCCGGCAGGGCCGTATTCCGACCACGGCGCCTCCGGCTCGGACTTCAGCCGGTCCAACAGGGTCGCGGTGGAAAGTGCGGTATCGACGCCGAAAGCCTTGCGACAGTCGGCCAGCAATCGCACTCGGTCAGAGATCTGGCTGTCGCTGGCCGCCTGCTCAGTGAGCCCTTTGGCGGCATTGCGTGCCCGGTCCGGCCAGTCTCCTCCGGCGTAGTCGGCGACGATCACGAGTGGCTCCCAGGTGTCAGCGGCGCGGTCTTCGATCGGCATGTCCGGCTCGATGCGTTCAAGGGCTTTCAGGTCGACCCGCAGCCACTTGGTCAGTTTGGTCGCGAAAGCGCGCAGCGGTTGGCGGTCGCGCTTGTACCGGAAGGTGTCCACCTTTTTCGCCGGGTGCGCGGCGGCGCATGCGGACGATGATGGCGCGGTCTTCGATGGTGTCCGGCATTTGACCGATGCCTGCAAGCGCGGCCATAGCGAAGGTTTCCAAGTGCTGCACGCTGTTGGTGGATGCGTCGTACCGCACGGCCGGCCGGTTGCGCTGGTGGCCAGCGTTGAGCAGCCCCCGCAGGTCTTCGTTTCCTTCAGCTTTGGGACCGAAAATCGTGTCGGCCTCGTCTACCAGGATGACCGGCGGGTCGACGGTTACCGACCGATAGACGGCGGCGGCCGATGCGTTGACGGTCAGCAGCGGGTCATGGCTGAGTGCCTCTACGACATCGAGCAGGCGTGACTTTCCGCAGCGCCGTTCCGGGCCACGGATAACCAACCGCGGGGCGTTGTGCCCACGCCGGTTGCGCGTGAGTTGCGGCAATCCACAACGTGACGGCATCGGTAGTCGCCTGATTGGGCATCACCACGTATCGCGTAATTGCTGTCCGTATGGCGTCGAGCATTTCGACGCCGGTCGTGGTTTTGGTAGTCATGCGGTGATCTCCCCGCGTTCGGTGGCATCGCTGGTCATTGCTTGCTCAGCGCAGGTTTTGTGCGCCGGTTGGCCGGTGGCGTCGCGGCAGAGTGCGGGTCGGTGGCAGTGCCGGCAGGGCAGCATTCGTCCGCCTCCCCAATGGCTGCGATCGCGCCAATCCAGACCGCAAGCGCGCGCGGTCATGCCGCTGTTGTTTCGTCGCGGAATCCGCCGGCGATGGCTGCGCAGATCTCCCGTTCGCTCTGCTCCATGCCCCGCCCCACCTCGGTCAGCGCGGCGACCGCGTCGGCGTGGCTGATCGCGCCAGCGGCGACCATGCGAGCCACTCCCCGCGCGGCGCCGTAGAGGGTCGTACGGCGTCTGCCGACCGGTGCGCGGAGTACGGCGTCCAGGTGGCAGCTGAGTAGTTGGTCGGGGTAGGAGATGCCCCCCGCCGCGACGGTGCGCACTGGACCGGCTGCGGCGGCATTTGGTATGCGCTCCGGCCCTTTCTGGCTGAGGCATGCGGAAACCAGCGGCGGGGGCATCTCCTCTACGGCGCGCCCGTCCGTCACCCATTGGTACGACCGGCCGGTGCGCCGGTTTGTGGACGGTGGCGCGACGACGTATCCACCGTCGGCCTTGATATCGATGCCGGGATAGCCGGGCAGCGGCCGTGAGGGCACCGGCTGGCCGGGGTGGCGGTAGTACAGGTGGTGGCCGCCTGTTCCGGTGATCACGCGTGCGGTTGGCGCGGCTATGCCGGCATCGATCAGCCTGGCGAGGCTGGCGTTTCCGCCGTGCGCGGGGTCTACGTCGACCACGAGCAGCTGCGCACGGTCGCCGGTCCGTACGGCCAGCTGGCCGCCGGGTGGCGCGTACGACAGCCGCAATGCGGGCCGGGTTGGTCGTGGCCGCGTAGAAGCCGTGACAGGTCAGGCAGTGGCACAGTTCCGGGTCGTGGCCACCGGCCGCGCCTGGCCGACAGTCGGGGCAGTTGGCAACGGGGCGTTTGGACCTGCCGAGCATGAAGACCGGCCAGCCACGCGCGGCCAGCTCCCAGCCAGCCATGATGAGATCGTGTGGAGTAATCACGTCGGTGTCTTCCTGGTCGTCGTAGTCAGGTGGGCAGAGCTGACGCGCCGAATGCGTCCGGCGCGCCAGCCGGAGAGCTGAGTTAGAACGGCGGTTCTTCGCTGTAGCCGCTGGCCTTTGCCGAGGCAGCGGGCGCCGTCCACGGGTCGGACTCGCCGCCGTTGCGGGTGGTGTTTGCGTTGCCGCGCTTAGCTTTGGCGACCTTGACCGTCGCCCACTTCAGGGCAGGGCCGATCTCGCGTACGTCAACCTCGACGACCGTGCGCTTTTCGCCTTCTGCGGTGTCGTAGCTGCGCTGTCGCAGCTGACCAACGACGATGACCCGCTGACCGCGAGCCAACGACTCAGAGACGTGCTCGGCGTAGTCACGCCAGATCGAGCAGCGCAAGAAGGTCGCGTCCCCGTCCTCCCACTGACCGCTTTCTTTGTTGTAGCGACGGTCATTGGACGCGACGGTGAAGTTGGCGACCGCGATTCCGCTTTTGGTGAATCGCTGTTCGGGGTCAGCGGTCAGCGTCCCGACGATCGTGATTTCGGGCAGTCCAGGCATGGCGAGTGTCCTTTCAGGAACGGTGAAACGGATGGATTGAGGTCTGTTCAGCGCTGGCGTTCGCGGCGGTCTTCATGCCTGCGCGCGGTGCGACGGTTGGCGAGTAGGTGATTGATCAGGTACCGGCCGGCGCGGAGTTTGCTGCCGCTGCCGCCGCAGCGGGGGCATTCGCGGAACGTGCGGCCGGACGGTGACAGGCGTTTGCCGAGTCCGCCGCATCTCCGGCAGTTGGCGAATGGCCATGTCCAGCAGGTCAGCAGGTAGTACGGGACCCACAGCAGCAGCGCCAGCAGCAGCCACGGCAGGGCGTGAACGGCGAGGGAGAGCAGTGGTCCGTGCAGGGTGTGACCGTCGATCGGGTGGTTACTGGGTGTAGCGGCGGTGAAGGTGGCGGTAGCGGCAAGGTGGAGCATGGTAGGTGCCTCCTGGGCTGTTTTTGGGCGTGAGAGGGGGTGCCCGCTACCCGCTACCTGCGGATATGTGGGCTGGTGGGGGCTGTTGTGGGAGGTAGCGGGCTGGGTAGCGCGCAGCCGCTACCCGTAGCGGGCCGCCCGCTACCTCACCGGTCCGTCAGCGATCTACTGGACGGTTACGCTCCGTTGTTTTGGCGCTTGGTGATCGCGGCTTTGATGTCGGCGGCTTTGGCGCCTTTGCGGACCTGTCCGTCCCGGTTGACGTTGCCGCTCGGTACGCCGAGAGCGCGCAGCGCAGCTGCGCGGAGATGCTGTCCGGGGTGATGGGGTGATGTCGGCGTACTGCTCCGGCATCTGTTCCGCGAGGCGGCTGGAGATGGTGGTCCAGTGCAACCGGTCGTCTCCGGTGAAGACCGTCAGGACATCCGTCAGAACGTCGCGTGATGCGCGGGCCATGTCCTCTCCGGCGGCCATGCCGGTCAGGGTGCCGACCCGTTCGCGGTGCGCGCGGGCAGCGGTCAGGATCTTCTCAGCGTCGCCGTGGTCGGCGAGGAACGTCCGCACGGTCGGGGTTTCATCGGTCGCGCCGTACAGGAAACCCACGCCCCGGTACTTGTCCCCGACTGGCAGCGATGACGCGTCGAAACCTTCGGCGTACGCGTCTCCACCAAGCACAGCCTCAGAAACGATCCGGTTGCCGCACTTGAGCGCGAACCGCACCGCGTGGTTGTCGCGGTACCGGTTGAACAACCGGCCCACATCTCCGGCGCCGACTCCGGCCGGCTTCTGCGAACTGGACAGGATGCTCACGCCAGCGGACGGCCGACCGCCTGAATCCGGGACAGCTTCGCCGCGATCTCTTTGTTGATGGCCTGGTCTTCGGTCTCGAAATAGACCTGAAACTCTTCCATGACCAGCAACAACACTCGCAGATCCGGGTACCGGGGGTCGCGCGCCAACTCCTCGGTGAGCTTGCCTTCCGGGCACACCGTGACCGGCAGCGCGGCCAGCTGCTCGTTCACCCGGTCAATGTGCGCCAGGATCTCATCCAGGGTGGCGAGCAGGTTCCCCACCGGATCGGGGTCGTTCACGTTGGGGTGCGTACCGAAAATGATCCGATGCGCGACCATCCGGAACTTGATCCAGTCCGGCGAATTCTTCCCGTCAACGATGATCAGCTTCACCCACGGGTCAGCAGCGGCAAACAGCGCGAGCAGCCGCGCGGCGAACGTTTTTCCCTTACGTGGCTGGGCGCCGACTATGACCGAGATCCACAGCAGCGACAGCGTCACCAGCTGATCGCGTTCATCCTTGCCGAACTTGACCGGCCGCCAAATGTTGCGCGGCTTGCAGTCCAGCAGGTCAGTACGGCCAGCGCCGATCGCGAGCGGGTCCCGGTCAGCCACAAACAGCAGGTGGCGCCGACTGCTGGTCTCATCCTCAGTCAGGAACACCTGATTGACGTGCACGTCCAGCCCGGACGCGATCTTTTCCACTTGAACGGCCACACATCCCCACCCCCTGCCGTCGGTAAGGTCCCCCACACCTTCGAACCGGTCCCCGA
>NZ_WOTO01000045.1 GCF_010993775.1 Fodinicola feengrottensis
ACCAACACACCGACATCACAGGTGTCCGTCTGACCCGCCAGGTCCACGCCGGATGTCCCTCCACCGCATCACCGGCTCGACCACCGGGGAGGGCCACCGCAACAACCACGTCTGGACGACGCCGCAACCGCACCGCGGTCGCTCGCACACCGCGTCCCAAACCACGTCAACGACAGCCGCCTACGACGCGCGCAACGAACTCACGTCCACATCCGATGGAACCACTTACAGCTACACCGCCCGCGGCACCCGCGCCAGCATGTCCACCAGCGGCACCGGATCCCCGACCACCAGCTACACCACCGACGCGTTCGAACGACTGACCTCCATCACCGACACCGGCGGCGGCGCGAACACCAACACCACAGCAGTCACGTACGACAGCCTGAACCGAGCGGCGACAGTCAACAACGCGCTCGTCGGCTACGACGACCCGACCAACACCCCCGTCACCTTGCCGACCGCCAGCGGCGGAACGTCCACCGTCAACCGCGACCCCGGCGGAAACCCCATCAGCGACCGCCCCGGCACCACCGGCCGACTGCTACTGGCCGACCAACACACCGACATCACAGGTGCGATCGACCCAGCCACCGGATCCCTCACCGGCAGCACCAATTTCGACCCCTTCGGCGTCGCCACCGCCAACTCCGGCACCACACCCGCGGTCGGCTACCAGTCCAGCTGGTCCGCCGACGGCCTCCTCAACACCGCCTCCCGCTGGTACGACCCCACCTCCGGCGGCTTCACCAGCCGTGACACCTGGACCCTCAATCCCACCACAAACTCCACCAACCGCTACACATACGGCGACGCCAGCCCGCTGAACGGCTCCGACCCCACAGGCCATTGCGGCATCCAATGCATCATTGATGGGGCGGAATCAGACTTCGCAGCCTGGGAAGCTGACCTTGCCGGGGGCGCTGCCGAAGTTGGCGGCGCCGCGCTCGGAGTCGGTGGCCTGCTCGTTGGCGGGGCCATCATCGGCATTGCTGCCATAGGGTGGTTCTTCGCATTCCCAGCAGAGGCTGCCTACGGCCCTGAGTGCGACCCCTGCAATGGCTACGACTACAGCGTGCTCGACTTCGACCACGGCCCACGACGCACGACCTTCGGCGATCCTCCGGGCGGCTACGGAGGAGGCGCCTGGGGCGGATTCGGCAACGGCGGAAGCGGCGGCGCCCCTCACGGCCCACCACCACCCCCGCCGCAGTGGCTGATCAACGAATGGCAACTCCTCAAAAACCTCGCCACATCAATCACCCGCGCGCCCCTGACCGAAGCACCCAACACACGCGGCCAAACCATCAAACTGCTCCCCGGCAGCGAACAACTCCAAAACCAAGCCGGCACCACCACCGACCCCACCAAGACAACCACCTGCAACGCAACCTGCTACACCCTCACCAGCCCGAACACCCCTCAGTCGCCACCGGATCCCACCGCCCAACTTGTTCCACCCAAAGGTCCCATCGGCACCGGTGGACCAGGTGATCGCTCCCGCCTGAAACCACCTGACGGACGGGTTCCAGTTGTAGGTCCAGTTGCGTACGCCTCCCCGTCCGGTGGTCAACCATCCTCGGGTCAACCAGTGGTGACGAAACGCTACGATTTGGGTGATGGAACCTACTACTATTCAGGCGATGGCTCTATCCGTGACGCCGGCGGACACTTCGTCTCAACAGCTGACGCATCCGGCGCGGCCGACTCAAGGTATGATCGAGTAACCCTGCGTAACTCGACAAAACAGGCTATCCTCGACGCCCACCCAAAAGATGCCGACGGTAACTATATCGATCCAAATACATTTCAAATCATTCCCGCGGACGGCCCGTTTCACTTTGGTCATCGGCCCGGCTTTGAATACTGGCGCAATCGAGACATGGCGCGGGCGAACAACTGGTCACGTAGTCAGTTCATAGAGTTCGAGAACGACCCGAGCCACTACTGGATCGAAGATCCGTACAATAATATGAGCCATAAGTATGAACAGCCATAGGAGTTGACGTGACTGATCGGCAAGGCCGCTCCGAACTGCACTATTGCGCCCTTACCGGGAGCTCTGCGGACGCCGCTATTCTGCTCGACGCAGGCGAGGATCCCAACCTGCAGGACAGGGACGGGTTCAGTCCACTGCACCTAGCGGCTCAGCAGCAAAACGTGCCCGTCGCTGTTGTCCTTCTGGACCGTGGAGCATCGGTAGATGCCGTCAATAAATTCGGGAACACACCACTGGGCGTCGCCGTCTTTTCGTCGCAAGGCCGCGGCGAGATGATAGACCTGCTCCGTAAAGCTGGAGCGGACCCCCGTAAAGAAAATGCCTCCGGACAAACACCTGTCGGCTTGGCTCACCTGATCGCGAACTACGACGTGGCCCAGTATTTCGAGGACGTCGATTAGACCGTAACGTCAACACGAGCTGGGTTTCCGTCTCGCCACCAATCAGCCGCATACGCACCCTGCGGGCTCAGTTCTGCTCCGCAGCGGTGGCACTTACCCCATCAGCCGCCGACGCAGTTGTTCTGGATGAGGTCGGGAACCTGCTCTCCCGGACAGAGGCGCACGCCCGAGCCGGCAAGGTCTACCGAACCGCGTCATCGGCACGATCGCCGGCCACGATCTCCGCAACGACGCAACGCCTCCCAGGAGAGACTCGGGATCGACTGCGCGGAACTAGATCGCGGACATCAACAACAGTCGATCTCGGCTCTGGCGGCATGATCCTCACAGTGGCCAAGAGGACCCCTCAAGTGTGGCACTGAGGCTCGACGCAAATCAGTCTCCCCGCTCCACCGTGACTCAGAGTCACGATCTCCAGGAGTGGGGGACCTCGGATTGTGTGCCCAGTGTGTGCCCAGAGGATCTATAACCAGGCGATACAGCCTGGTACGGGCTGACACAGGCAGTTGACTTGAGAGAGCCACCCCGACCCGCGCAGGCTGCACAGACTGGCACTCACGTAGACTCCTCGACAGCACCTGGTACCACGCCGCCTTAGCTCAGTTGGCCAGAGCGACGCACTCGTAATACGTTGCTTGTGGCTTGAACGTTGCTGCGCACGTCTATCGCATCGAACCCTGGCTCGTACGTTGTGGGCTGGGGTTTCGTCATTTCGTGATCTTCGTTCGAGGTGCTAAAAGCGTGCATGAGTCTGCATGTTGATCAAGTTGCGTGCCCAGAGCGTGCCCAGAGGTGTTCGAACCCGCGTCGGCGCTCGGCGTGGTCGGTCGTTGTTGGCTGCGCGCCGCGTTGAGAAACCATCCTGAGGCTGTCACTCTGGGCAACAGGAGGCCCAGTTCGTCTTCCGCTCTGGGCTCCTGCTGGCCAGCGCCTCGTCGCCGGCAGCCACCCTTGGCGAACAAGGGCATCAGCCTCTGGCCTCGTGGCCGAACGACTGGAGTGTCATCGGCCAGTCAGTTCGATCGACGCTGATTGGTCATGATCGGGAACACACTCGACGTATTCTAGGCGCCTGCTGAGGGGGTATCCCATCACCGCTTATGAGAGAGAGCTACACGACCTCGGATACCTCGGCCCGATATCAGTTGGGTTGATTGATCAGCTGGTTTGGCAGGAGGTTCAGCGATTTCCCGTGCTCCGGCCACCAGGCGGGTGGCAGCCGGCGGTCAGGGAGGACCTGCTCCACAGCTTTCTCGTCGAACGTCTGGACGGCCTTGTGGCCACGCTGCTGGCGCAAGTCAGCGACGACGCTGCGCTGGGCAGATACTTACGTGTGTCGATCCGACATTGGCTGATCGATCGGGCACGTAAGTCACGTCTCGGATCGTTGCGGCGAACTCTCGAGGATGTGTTGTCGAAGGACGACCGCATTGAGAAGGTTCCGGCTCATGAGCCGGGTGCCGGACGATGGCGGATGGTGGGCACGTCGGACCCACCGTGGTCCGGAAGGACCGATGATCTTGTTGTCGCAGCGCGGATGGTGCGCAGTGTGCGGATTCCGAAGTGGTCGGGCGAGTCCCGAGCACCGGTTGCGGACCGAGCGTCATTAGGGTCTGTTGCCGTCGCAGTCCTCTCTGCGGCATCTGGAAGCTTGGAGATCGGGCAGCTGACGGTCGTGTTCGCTCGGCGGTTTCCGGTGGTTCTGGACCCGATCGAGATGTCTCTGACCGATGAATCAGTTGGCGAGTTGACCGCAGATGTCCTCTCTCCGGAGGAACAACTTATCGCTGCCGAGGATGAGGCAGATGCCGCCGCGACCGCTCTTTCCATCGTGGGCATGCTGTCGCCGTTACAGCGTCTGCTCGTGCCGCACCTGGAGAATGCCGAGGAGGTGCGGCGGCTTGTCGGCTGCGGGCGAAGCCAGGCATATCACCAGATGAGGTGTCTTAAAGAGAGGCTGGCTGAACTCGTGGGGGAGGGCGATGACGTGCGCGCAGTGGGGCTGGAGGTGATCCGGTTGTGTGGTGTCATCGAAGTGAAATGAGCATGCTGTACGTAGACGCCGGACGAGTCCGGAGCTGCGTCGTCAAGCTGAAACTGAAACGTCAACTTACCTGGTTGACGATTGCGGGAGGACATCATGAGTGACCGCCCCATGTCGCAGCGGCTTCTTGACCTCACACGCCAGGCCCGAGGACCGCAGGCATTGACGCGCGAAGGGCTCCGGCGCCGCTTCGGCGAACCCAACGAGTTGAAGATCGAGGTCGGCCAGGTATGGCGGTCAAACTGGGGCGACATCAGCCTTCTCGTTCTTGTCGTGGCTCTCTGTGAGGACGGGGTGATGGGAGCGCCAGTGACGGTTGATCCGCCTGTCGAGGACGACAACTGCTTGGTGTTGGATAGGGGCTCGGCAGTGTTTGGCGTTGAATCCACCCTTTGGGTTGACCAGCTCGGGCCTCTGCCGTTACGCGTCCTGGAACGCCCGATCGATATCTGGTCTATTGACATTGTCCGGTGGACAGCCGCCATCTGGAAATCGCCTGACCAGGTGCCTCCAGCGGGTACGCGGCGCGGTGAAGGTACTCACTCACCGTTGGATCCGGCCGCAGCGTTTCGCGCGCGCTGACTTGGAAGATGACCTTGTATATCTCCGGAATGCGCCGGCACTTCCCATAGCAATTAGCGATCGGCCGGCGGTCCCCTTGGGTCGGTTGCTCGGCAAATCACTCGATCTCGCGAGTTTGGTTACAGCGCTTGGAATCCCTCAGCACGAGGTGATGGCTCTTCTGGGCGGCAAGAAGCCTTTGACGCCGGCCATGGTTGGATCAGTCGCTGATGTGACAGGCCTGTCAGCCCAGAAAGTCGCGGAAGCCGTGCTGCCGCTCCCTTCTGGGCTAGTGGCAGAGATCGACCACCCTCGATGGAGATCGGTCTGGAAGACGTGGGCCGACCAATCAGGTGTCGACGAAGCCGCTGTGAGGATCGAAGCAGGATATGGGGCGTTCGTGATGGCCGCGCGGCAAACCGGAGGGCAGGCACCAGATTGGGGAGCTCGCCTTCGGCATGTGGTGGAGCATCGAGTCGGTCGCGCCGATGAGGACTCGTAGTGTTGGCCAATACACCCTGGAGGCCCAGACACAAGCAGAGGCGATGCTGGCTTTCCTTGAGCGTGACCGGCCGGGCGTTACTAGCCGTCTGCGGTATGCGGCAGTCAGCGAACTAGAAACCTGGCCTGACGTCTGCGTGGAGATGGTGGACGAGTCGGTTGGGGAAGACCGCTGTTCCGTCGCGGGTAGTTACCACCCGGCGCCGCCACCGCCGACCCTGCGCGTTGGCCGCGCCGCGTCGCACCGCCGCCGAGGCTTCACAGCCCTGCATGAGCTCGGGCATCATCTCCAACAAACAGACCCGTTGCTTGGGGAGCGCACATTTGAGTATTCGGATCCGAATCAGTTCCAGGAGGAAGCGTGTGATGCCTTCGCTGCGCATGTACTACTCGCGGACGAAGAACTACGAGGGCTGATTGGCGCGCGTGGGCCCACCGCACAGGACGTAGTTGAGATCTTCAGCCGCACGCAAGCATCCCGAGAAGCATGCTGTGTGTGGGCCGCGCAACGACTCGCCGGAGCCGGCGCCGTCGTTCTCCTCGATGGTCGCGGGACCGTGTTGTTTGCCGCAGCGCGGACCTTTGTCCCTCCCGCGCGCCGCTCGGATCAGTCCGGCACACCGCTGATCGAGGCCGCTCTGCTCAGCGGCCGAACAGCGCGCCGCGACCGCACGTTCGTGTCGTATCGCAACGGGAGTACCAGCGACGACTTGTACGGGGACGCGGTCTGGTGTGACGTCCAGTATTTGATTGCTGTGTTGGCGTTGGACAATGCCGGCTGGCACTCCTTCGCCCCCTCTCGGCCGTTCTCCGGTACGCCAGGATCCCCGCGTTGGTGGACCTGCGCGACCTGCGACGAGGGCTTCAAGGTGGCTGGTCCGCCGTGTGTCACCTGCCGGCAGCCGGAATGTCAGGATGGCCATTGCGGATGTACGACAACCCGTATGCAAAATGACCGTCGATGCAACAGCTGTTTCCTTGTACTGGCGCCGACTCGTTTCGAGGGCAGCAGCTTAGCCTGCCTCGATTGTGCTTGAAACTACGGATGACTTACGGTCGCGCCAAGACCGGACAATCACGCAGGTATGTCGTCAGTCTGTAGTGAGCGGTTGAAAAGGTCGCTCCGCGCAGCATTTTGATGCGCGCCATAGCGGGCGACCTCCAGCCCTGACATCCGAAGGCGAACCATATGACCAGCCACACCGAGGACATCCTCAATTACGTGCGAGCCCAGATCGACGCTCACCCTGAGGCGGTGGCCGAAGCCCGCCAACGACTCGAACTCACTCGTAAGATCGCGCTCCGATTCCCAGGCGCGAACCGAACATATGCTAGCGGCTCCCTGCCGCAACACACCTTCATCCACCCGGTCGGTGACGGCGATGGTGGTTTGGTGCTAGATCGACGGTATTACCCGAAACTCGGTCCGGATGGAGACGGCGAAACACCTCAGACGATCATTCCAGATTTATGTTCCCATCTCGGCCCCGAGATCCGAGAGAGGTCCCCAGGTGCTCGATGCGGCAAGTCCAAGCGCGGGCCGAAAATTTCCTTCGGCGAGCCGGTCGACGGCCAGGACCCCACAGTCGACCTCGTCCTTGCTCTCACCCGCAAGGACGGAACGGGCCTATGGATTCCGAACTTGAATACCAATCGTTGGGAGGCATCCGATCCAGAGCGGCACATTGAGCTGTTCATTTCAGGGAGGCCAGTCGCTTCGGCGCACTCGCCGACGCGTGATCCGCTTGCTGAAGGCATGGAACAAGCAGTATGCGAGCCCAGCCTTCTCATCACATAATTTGACCGTGTGGGCCTGGGAGTTTGTGCAGAGCGGCACCGGCTTGGCCCGCGCTTTCAGCACGGTACTGTCCGACGCCGCCGAGCGGGTCAGTTCCGGTGCCGCGACGACAGATCCGGCCGGGGTGTCACCAAACGTTCGTCTCCTTCAATCGCGCAATGTGGCCGTCAAGCGTCTGCGCGTCGCAGCTGATGGGCTAGCCATGGCGCTTAGGCACGACGATGACCGTGACGCGGTCAGTTCTGGCTTGTCGAAGGTCTTCTTCAAGTATCTTGACGACCCGGCCGCTGTTGGTGTTGAGCGGGCGGTAGCCGCCCTACGGAGGAACAAACCGATCTCGACCGCGTTGCTAGGCCTCGCCGGCACGTCGGCGGTCGTGCGACCGACCCGCGCATACGGTGAATCACGGTACGACCGGTGAGTCGAGGAGGCATCAGGTGGCGGCCGCAGGCTTGGTACGCCGCGCCGGCGGCGCGCATCCTCTTCCAGAGGCAACTCGCAGCCACTACTTTGTCTGTCCGCCCGGTACGCCCACCGCGGCACCATCGGGGCGGATTCGCGCTCGCCGTCGAGCTACGAGTCGATCACCTGCCTGAACAGACCATCACCATCGTCTTCAGCCCTCTTGCGCCGCTCGCTCCATCCGTCTATACCACCGGCCCTGCCGATTCTCCCCACCGATACCGGGACGGCACGCTGTGCATGTGGCATCCAGACGACGACCCTTCCAGTCTCCGCTGGACCCAGAGAGACGGTGGAACCAGTCTGCTGGGACACGTCATCGCCCACCTGCTGCGAGAACAGTGGTGGCGTCGTACGGGTGAGTGGCCCGGAGAAGAGTACCCACACCTACAAGCCGGTATGGCTGCACCCGACGAGTGGCTAAACGCAGCGTGAGGACCGACTCATGATCGTCTTACTCACTCTGTCCGCTGGACACGGGGCATCGCTCGGCGCCGAGGCCGTCGGACTCGTTGGCAATCCAAGGGCGGCGCTTCCAGACACCCCGGCCACTGGAACGAACCTGCTGTTGGCGACCGTACTGTCTGGAGCGGTTCTCGCCGCGCTCATCACCGCTGGCATCAACATCTGGCTCGCGCGACGAAAAGGCCGCGAGGAAGAACGCAGTCGCATCCGCTCAGCCTTCGCCGAAGCCTTCGCCGCCTATAGTGCCTACAAAGAGTTTCCCTATGCCATCCACCGACGCCGCGCCGATGTGCCCGCCGAGGAACGCGTCCGACTGTCCGAGCAACTCCGACAAATTCAGGCCGATATTGCCTATCACCTCGCCTGGACTGCCGCGGAGTCACTCATCGTCGGCGCGGCGTACGCCAGCCTTGCCAAGCAGTTGCGCGCGACAGCCGGCCGCGCCATGCACGACGCGTGGATAGCTCCGCCTATCAGCTCCGACCAGGAAATGAACATTCCACCCGCCATCGTCGACCTCAGCTCGCTCCGGCCAGCCGAGGATGCGTACATAGAGGCCGTCTGCGAACATCTCGCTCAACTAGCGCCATGGTGGGCTAAGTAAGACGCCTCCTGAACCGGCAACACGGCGGTGGGTCGGGCTCGCGGTGATGGATGAACACGGCCTGAACCTCACATACGCTGGTCGCTCACCACCTTGCTGGAGCGGTGCATCGTACGCGAGTGAGATGGATGCCTGCGGTGTCGGCTCTGGCTAGCGATCGAATGTCGAGCTCGTGAGCGCTAGTGATCTTTTTACTGTCGGCTCACCTCCCCACTCGTGCTATCGGCCGCCGCGGGTTGGGTGAGCAGCTTGGAGTACGTGTTGACTGGTTCGGCCGCACGACCACCGGAGTCAGGCTAGGGCCGCCGCCAGACCGAACCTTCTCAACGTCGTCGTCAGTCGCGCCAAACGTCATCGACACCACACAGCATGGGCACCGTTGCCACACTTCCAGCAACTCGCGCACCAATTACCAGTCCACCGGTAGGGGTTCTCCAGTTGCTCAACGCACGCGACCATCCGGCCACCATCGGTCAGGCAGGTGCTTTCACGCCAGCGCCGTACTACAGCGCTGTAGGCGGAGTCGCGGCGTGGTGCGGCCGGTCGGCGGGACTGCGATGGTCGACGAGTTCCGAAGCAAGCTCGTCCTCGAGATCTGCTTAGCGAGCACGGCCCAATCGCCGCCGGTCACATTGCGAACGACAACTTGGAGACCCGCCGCGCCGGTTGGACTCGGTGCCGCCAGCCGCACGCCGTTGACCTCAGGTAGCTCATAAGACATCATCGTTGAGAATGCTTCACAAAGTTTCTAGCAAGGAGGAAAGATGCGCGCCAAGTTCCTCGGCAAAGACCCGAACTCGCAGGTAGACAACTCGCCCACCCTGTTCGCCACGGACCGCACCGACCGCGTGACCTACATCGCGCAGGGTTGGAAGGTGACCGACGCCGAGGCGCTCGCGGACATCGGGCAGGTGCCCGACCACGAAACCCTGATCGAGATCCCGGAAGACGTGCTGACGTTCTACGCTCGCCGCTACCTGGAGCAGGAGGGTGAACGCTGACTTCCCTCATCAAGCCCGGTCCGGAGTTCCGGCAGCTCTTCCATTCCTTCGAGCACACGGCGTACCGGCTCGAAGCTCGCGATCAGTACGACGCCAGTTACGAGAATGAGTCCCTGCGCAAGTTCCTCGCAGGGGAACCGGATGACCTGCCGTGGATGCAGAGCTGGCTGGACATGTTGCGCGAGGCCACGGCCAAGGGCCGCCGGTTCGCCCGTGTCCGCGTGGTGACGATGCCGCTCACCGACTACAGCCGCTTTGGTGTGTGGTGCGCGCAGTTCACCAATGGGGCGGGTGAAGATATCCGTTACCTGGAGCGGGACAAGGCCGAGTTCGTAGGACTACCGAACCACGACTACTGGCTCTTCGATTCTCGGAAGCTGGTACGGATGCACTTGGACGACAACGGCGCCTTCCTTGGTGGCGAGGTCATCGAAGATGCGAACGAGATCGTGAAGCACAGCTACTGGCGTGATGCTGCCTGGCATCATGCCACCGGACGGGACGATTTTGCCACTGAACAGCAGCTCCGGGGCGTCTAACGTCCACGAGGCACGGAATGCCCTTGGCAAACGACTCCGCGAGCTACGCCAAGCCGCTGGCGTCAACGGTCGGCAGCTCGCGGAGTCTTTGTCGTGGCCGCCGTCTAAGATCTCCAAACTGGAGAACGGCCGGCAACGCCGACCGACGACGACATCAGTGCATGGACACGCGCAACCAACGCCGAGGTTGAGGCTGAGGCTCTGCTCGCTTCGCTGCACACGCTTGAGGTGCAACATGCCGAGTGGCAGCGGATCCTGCGTACCGGGTTGAAACCCCGGCAACAAGAACACATCGAGTGGGATCAGAAGACGCGGCTCTTCCAGGTGTTCGAAGCGACAGTGCTTCCTGGTCTCCTCCAAACCGCGGAATATGCCCGTGCTCGGTTCGCTGAAGGTATCCGCCGGTTGAAGCTCCCGAATGACATCAACGAGGCGGTAGCTGCCCGCGTGCGGCGCCAAGAGATCCTGTATCGGACCGACAAGCGGTTCCACTTCGTGCTGACAGAGGCAGCGTTGAGGTTCCGACTGTGCCCCACGGACGTCATGCTCGGCCAGCTCGACCGATTGATCTCTTTTTCGCAACTACCGAACGTGCGGCTGGGCATCGTCGGCTTCGAGACCCAGTACGCCACCTCGCCGTGGCATGGCTTCTGGATATACGACAACGAGCGGGTACTGGTCGAGACCTTCAGCGCGGCGCTTGACCTGCGTCAGCCGCAGGAGATCGAGCTGTACGGGAACGCCTTCGAAACAGCTCGCGGCAGTCGCCAGCTACGGGCGTAGCGCGCGGACCCTCATTAATCGCGTCATAGACGATCTTGCCCCGGAAACATCCGAAGATGGCGACTGATTTCTAGAGCGCCCGCATGGTTTGTTCATTTCTAGAAATACTGAGAAACTTTCTTTTCAGGTGTCAGTTTCGGCTCTACGCTGCCATTCGGACGGTGAATCGCGTTCGCCCCTTTTGGGACTGGGAGTGAGCCAGGTGACGACACGTGTCGCCCTGCTGAGCAGGGAACAGATCGACCGACTTCCCGCACGCGCCCGCGAGGTTGTCGAGTACCGCAAGAGCGGACTCAGCCTGAACCACATCCAGGGCTGCCCCCTGGACTGCGCGTACTGCATCCGACACACCTATGGCCTCTGGGATCAGCGGGTGCCGCGTGCCCTGATGACCGACGCGGAGGCCGTCGAAGAGTTGGTCAACCATCGCTACTTCCAGCCGCATGTGACGCCGGTCCAGGTGTTCAACCGGGCGACCGACCCGTTCCTTCCCGCCGTTCGGCCGCACACCTTCGCCGTGCTGGAAGACCTCGACGGCCGCGGGATGACCAATCACGTCCTGGTCATTACGCGCCATCAGATGAAGGCGGCAGACATCGACCGGCTCAATGCACTCAAGCACCTCAAGGTGACGCTGCTGTTCACCTATTCCGGGATCGACAATAAGGACATCGAGCCCTACCCCTCGCACGTGGCCGCTGAGTCCTTGAAGCTCATGAGCGCGCCGGATCGCCGGAGGTACCGCACGGTTTTGTACTGGCGTCCGCTGGTGCCGGGTCTGAACGACACCGACGAGCACCTTGACCAGGCATACGGGCTGGCGGGTCACGCCGATGCGACAGTGTTCACTGCTGTTCTACCGCGACCAAATCGCCGAGTACTACAAGGCCAACGGCCTGCCCGAGCCGTACGAGGACACCGCGCGTCGGAAGATCGTGCCGGAAACCTTGGAGCGGCGGGTCTTGGCCGCCTTCGACACGACGACGCCGTTGTTCCGCAAGACCTCGTGTGCCGTGGCGTACGCGCATGGTCTGCCCGATTACAACGGCCACTACGGCATCCGAGAGCTGTGCGACATCTGCCCGCTGAGTCAGCTTGACCTGTGCGCCAGTGCTCACCGGGTGCCGTCACCCAGCCAGATACGGGATGCCTCCGGCACACTGCCAGAGGCTCGTGGTCTGGTGGTCGTGGACATCACCGACCGCGCAGCCGTGGTGTCCGGGCTGGAGACGGAGCAGCCGCGCTACTACCTGCAACATGCGCTCGGCTTTCAGGTGCACGACGTGCGTCACCCGCACGTCGAGCGTCGGCACGGTCGAGCCGATATCGGCTGGAAGGAAGACAAACGCGATGGCTGACTGGACGAGCCTCAGCTACGTGGTCGTGGACGTGGAGGGCAACGGCCAGCAGCCGCCCGACCTGGTGGAACTGGCCGCCGTGCCGATCGTGAACGGCGCCATCGGGGAACCGGTGAGCTGGCTGGTTCTCCCGGACGAGGAGATCACGCACTTCGCGACCCGGATTCACGGCCTGACCAACAAAGACCTGGCCAACTCGCCGGTATTCGACGCGGTAAAGGACGACGTGCTCGGCGCCCTGAACGTTGACGCCCTGGTGGCCCACAACGCACACGTGGATGTCGGCGTTCTGAGCCGCAAGCTCGATGACTGGCAGACGCCTGAGGTGTTCGACACGCTCAAGCTCGCCCGCCGCTTGGTGCCGGGGCGGGACAGCTACCGGCTTGGCAGATTGGTCGAGTCTTTTGGCCTCGCGGACGGTCTGCCCGATGACCTGTCGCCGCACCGCGCCACCTACGACGCGCTGGTCGCGGCACGCCTGTTCGTGCTGCTCGCGCGGGCAAGGCGGCAACGCTCGAGAAACTCCGTGGCCATCCGTCAGAAGGGGACGAACATGAAGCTCCGGCCTTTTCTGAGCGGAGCGGCGCGCGGCGTGTTCGTCAGCGTGGATGGACCGAGCGGGGCCGGGAAATCAACGATTGTTCGCCACCTGGCGCAACTCCTTGTCGCCGCTGGCGAAGACGTGTACATCACCGCCGAGCCATCCACTGGCCCGATTGGTGCGATGTGTCGTGACTTAACCGAGACGATTACCGGCCACGCGCTCGCCTGCTTGTACGCGGCAGATCGCTATTACCACCTCGAGGTGGAGATCCGCCCGCACGCCGAGGCCGGCCGCTTCGTCATCTCCGACCGTTATGTCCCTTCAGGGCTGGTCATGCAACGCTTCGACGGCATTGACCCGGCGTTCCTTTGGCAAATCAACGCCGAAGCCGACCGACCCGACCTAGCCGTGATCCTCGAAGCCGACCCCGACGTGATTTCCGAACGACTTACGGAGCGCGGGCCGCATAACCGCTTCCAGATCTCGCCCAGCAGCAGTCACGCCGAAGTCCATTTCTACCGGCAGGCCACCGAGCGGTTAATTCAAGCCGGATTCGACGTGCTACGGGTGGACTGCAACCAGCGACCAGCAGAACAGTCCGCGGCCTTGATCCGCGACCGGCTGATGACCTTCTTCGCATCGAGCAAGGAGTAAACGGTGATTGCCGAAACGATCGCGAACGCGGAGCCAGTGAACGAAATTGATGTGCCCACCCGCCTCCAACGATGCGTCTCGCCGCCCAGCCGAGCCCAGAACCCGTCTGAGACCACAGCCGAGAACGCGAGCGAGGGCGTGATCCAGGACGTGTATCGGGTCGCGTTTGTTCTTCACGGATGGGTTCAGCAGTCACCTGCACGCCGCGGCCGGCCGGTCGATGACCGTCCGAAGCCGCGTCCCCGGACACGGAAGGTATCGGGGTGACCGCCACAATGCCGGCCGAACCAACAGCGGCGGCGGATTCAGCGCCGATCGAGGGTGCGCGCGGTGAGTGCGCCTCGTGTAGGACGCCGATCGTCTACCGGGCAGCGCACGACGCGTGGGAGCACGTGATCGTGCGCCTCGAACCCGCGCGCGTGGGCGTGGAGATGCCGGTGTTCAGCGGTGCGCATCTGGCGACGGCACACGACGATGACGCGGTACGGAGCGAACTGCGGTGAGTACTGAGCCCGGCACGCGCGAGCAGCCGCTTACAGTCACGTCGGCGGCGCGGACGGTAGCCGATCAACCGCGATTGTTCTATTTGTGGCGCGTCAATGACATTAGCGGCGTCTCAGGGCGTGGCCTGGTGTCGTGGGGTGTGGAGTGGCCGAACGGTCGCGCCACCACGCAATGGAACGGGCCTCGCAGCGGTATCTGGCAAACCAGCGAATGGGACCGCACCGAGGACATTATCGCCGTGCACGGCCACGACGGTGCAACGAGGCTCCTTTACCTGCCTCGTCCCGGCGTCTGCGAGCACTGTCTCACCATCGCCGGCTCACCACCTTCACTTCCGTGAGGTCGCAGCAGTGGCGGAAATCATTCGTGCTCAGCGATGAAGCGGGGCGGTCAGGTTGAGCGCGGGGGAAGTCGTATTGATTTCCTCCAAACCTGATCCAAACGTGTCCACTCAGGGGGATGATTTTTGTGGCGCATACGCATGAACTCGACTGGCCGTTGAGCGGCGAGGGTGTCCGGGCTGTATTTACGCAGCTTGCCGCGAAGGGACGATCACCGCTGCCATCCACTGAGCCCGATCAAATAGCTTTTTGGCAATGGTTATCAGATTTGCGCGGGAGAGCTAAGAAGCTCGGTATCGAATGGTCGCCATGTGACGGCGGGGCATCCACAGAAGAGGATGTCGAGACCAGCGACGTCCAGCGGCAACTGGAAGCGATTCTCGACATGACGCCGATGCCATCGCCGAGCGAGTAGCACGGATGAACGGCCGGACGCCTCCCACGGCAACCAAGCCACGCCCTCAAGTACGGCCTTGAAAGCCACTGGCCGCGGCTGCGCCGGACGGCTCAGCATCACCCGTAGCCGGGATCGCGACGTTTGGCACCAGATCGGTGCAGGACTCGCATCGTCAGCCGCACGGCTGACGCCAGTCAGGTAGGTGAATATGACGAGCCACAGCGGACCAATGCTCAATGTGCGACAACAAGTTGTGCAGGCGAAGAGGGATGCAACCATAGCTGTCGAGGCGGCGCGACGCTCAGGCGACCAGCGCAAAGTTGATCACTTCGTCGGCAAGGCGCTGGCGTTCCAAGCGATCCTCGACATTATCGAGATCGAGATCGAACCCGAGATCAGTACTTCGCTATTCGCTACTCCAAAGTGACGTGCACGTGCTCACAGTAAATGGGCTGGACCATCACCGACTGCCGCTGTTTCTCGCTTCTGTCATTGAAATCTCTGCCCTACTCGTGTCACCAAGGCGACATAAAGCAAGCTCCCGGCTCCGATCCCACGGCGGCGGCGCGAGCCGTGGAGTGACCTTTGACGGAATGGGCTCATGTTTCCACAAGTTCAGAGGTGGAGCGGATGGAGGGAATCAATTCGGTCATGGGTGAACGGTCAGTCAATGTCTGGGTGGCTTGGGCCCTGCTCCGGTGTGGATCCTGCGATAAGCGTCTCCTTCCGGTGGTGGGGTCGGCCCCTCGCCAGTACGCCTGCGGCTGTGTGGCGGGTCGCGGTGGGATCGACGCCACCACAGTCGAGGGCCGGGTGGTCGCAGCGGCGCTGGAGGCCACGATCGACGACATTCGGCAGGCCGTTGGCGAGGACGATCTCGACGAGGATGGGATCCGAGATCATTGGGCGGGCGCGGATCCTGGCAAACTCCGCCGGTTGGTGAGCACGATTCTGGAGGCCGCTATCGTGATCCACGACGAGGCAGGCGCGATCGAGTACGTCTGGAAGTCGCCTTCCAATGAGCCAGAGGGCTGCAACTGAACTGATCTCACTGGAATGCGGAGCCGTCCGGACTGCAGGAGTTTGCTGGTCAGGCGGACGGAGGAAACATCGGGTGCCGCGCTAGCCAGTCATCAACGAACCCACCCACCTCTTCGATGAATTCAGTACCCAGTGGGGTGAGGGCATACTGATGTCCTCGAGCCGCAGGTCCGGGCCGTCTTTCGATGAGAGCTTCCTGGTGTAGTGCACGCAACGTCTTGCTGCACATTCTCTCGGAGATGTGTGGCTCGGCTCGGTCGTGTAGTGCCTCGATCAGCTCCGTGAAGGTCAGCGGACCATTGTCCAGGGCGCGAAGAATGACCGGCGCCCAAGTGCGATTCAAAATCGCTCCGACACCGCGAACACGCTCACGGTCCATGATTGGCTCCACCCCTGCGGCTCCGACTGTAGATTCGTCCGCTTTGTACCGACATCTGCCACTCTACAGAAAAGTCTTCCCGCGACCTCTGGGTTTTCTTGAAGATTTGATTATCGTCGGTCTGGTCAGCAAGATTTTTTCCTGATCGCACGCATGGTGGGTACCTGCGACATTGCGTTCCAAAATATGACAGCGCGCATTGTTGATCGCGCATCCTTGTCGGAGCGCTGTGGCCTTCGCGCAGGTTAGCCACCTCGGCGCCGCATTGAGCCGCGGCGCGGTTCCGTCACTGACTGTAGCTGCACGTGCACCCCGCCGACGGCCCTCGGGGTCCGGACGCGCAGGTCCGGACCCCGATGTTCTTGTCTCACCATGTGTGACCGGTGTAATCAAGATCGTTAGGCGGTAACCCGGGGTGCGGCGGAGCGGTAGAGGGGCGTGCGTGGTGACGGCGGCGCAGATCATGGCCAGAACGGTGACGGCAGCGGCTGCCGTGGTCGTCCTCGTGGGGTGCAATGCCTCGCCCGCGCAGCCTGACCACCCAAAGCCGGCGAGCCCGCGCGAGACGGCCCGGCAGGCGGCCGAGAGGAGTGCCCTGGCCGCCTACCGGGACATGTGGGCTGCGATTGCAGCGGCAGGCCTGTCGTCGAACGCGGCGGATCCGACCTTGGCAAAGTATGCCGCCGACCCCGCGCTTGGGGTGATCACCAAAAAATTAGCCAGTGATAAGAACTCTGGACGGGTAACACGCGGAACATATGCCACCAACCCGGTGGTCACCTCTGTTGCTCCTCTGACTGCACCGACGAAGGTGGATTTGCGAGACTGTTTTGACGATACGCGATGGCTCCGATACCGGAAGGACACTGGGAAACTCGACGACACACCTGGCGGTCGGCACCGCACAACAGCGGTAGTCCAGGATCTCGGCGGCTGGCGGGTGACGAGCTTCGCCCTGGACGACCAAGTCGGCTCATGCTGAAACGCGCGATCCTCATTCTAATCTGCGCTCTCTTCGTTGCGCTGCCGTCGGGAGCTGCGTACGCGGGTGGGTCTGGCGGCCTTGGATGTTCCGATAGTGGGGCAGCCGGATGTCGCGTAACGGCAGGAACGCCAGGCGATCAGGCGCACGGAGGTCGGACCGGTCAAGGCTCGTCGGGAGGCAGCGGCTCAGGATCATCCGCAGGCGGTGCGACGAATGGCGTGAGGTGCGTACCGGCAGCCGGCGGCCCGCCGGTGTGCCTGGCGAATATGGCCGGTCAGGGCGGACCAGGCGGTGGGACGCCGGTACCCCTGCCGGTAGTGGCAGCACAGTTGGGTGCACAGGCGGCGGCGAATCTGCGGCTGCCAAAACTCGGAATTGTGACGAGCCCGCCGGTAGCCGCTCGCCAGCTGGTCTCGGTACCTACCTGGATGTGGGTCACAACCGCGTCGTGGTCGTCTCAGTCAGCGACAGCTGCCGTGCCGGGGTTCAGCGTGACCGCTGTCGCGACGCCACAGGTGGCTCGATGGGGAATGGGTGACGGCGTCGCGGTGACATGCCGTGGTCCGGGTACACCGTGGCGGGGGCGGGGACCGATCCTCGCCGATCATCGCCTACGTGCGGGCACACGTATCTACACGCCTCGAACGCCGCCGCTGGTGGAGCTTTTATTGCGTCCGCGACAGTCTCGTGGCGCGTGACGTGGAGGAGCTCGGACGGCACGTTGTCGGGAGTCGGGCCGCCGTTGACGACCAACGCGTCGGTGCGACTGGTCGTGTCGGAGGCACCGGTCCTGAACGGATAGCCGCATCCGGTTGGTCGAGATCTGGAAGAAGGGGACGTAGCGATGGCGGTACGGGACGGGCCGACGTACAGCCCGGTCGGGATGACGGCCGGGCCGCAGGCTAATGGCCGGCCACCGCGACGCCCGGGGTGGCGGCGGCAGCTGCCATGGCTGCTGGTTGGCGTGCTGGTGATCACGCTCGGCGTGGTTGGCACGGCGATCCTGGTCAGCGCGAGCAACCAACGGCAGCCGGTGTTGGCCGCGGCCCGCGACCTCCCGGCCGGCCACGCGATCGCGGCGGAGGACCTGCGGATCATCCAGATCGCCACCGACGCCGGTGTTCCCCTCATTCCTGCGAGCCATCGGGCCACCGTGATCGGTTCGCGGCTGGCCGTGGCCGTACAGGCGGGCGCACCGTTCACCACCCGCCAGATCGGTGCCCCCGCGTGGCCGGCGGCCCGTCAGGGCGTGGTGGGCGTCGCTGTCGAGGCGGGCCGCTACCCATCGGGGATTGCGCCAGGGGATCACGTCGCGGTGCTGTTGGACCCGCAGCAGCAGACTGGTGGCTCTGTCGATCCTGCAGCGTCGAGTCCGGCGACCGGCCCGAGCGGGTCAACGAGCGGTGCCGCGTCAGGCCCGCAGGCACGGGAGCGGGTCGACGCGACTGTGATCGCGGTGACGGGGACGGACACCGTTCCCGGTGCTCCGGCGGCCGGGCAGGACGGTGGGGGTGGTGCGGCGGCGGGCTGGTGGTGCGGTCGTGGAGTTGCAGACCTCCGAGGACGGCGCGGTGCTGGTGGCCTCCGCGCCGGGAGTTCGGCTGATCGCCGTCGCCGGAGACGGGGGCTGAGGCATGCCCTGGTGGTGTGTGTTGTTCGGTGACGGGCGCGCCGGGAGTCACCTCGGCGGCGCTGGCGGTGGCCGCCCTCTGGCCGGCTGACCAGGACGTACTGCTGGTCGAGGCCGATGCTTCCGGTGGTGATCTGGTACCGCGATTGACGCTGCGCCCGGAGCACGGCATCACATCCCTCGCCACAGCCACGCGGCACGGCGTCGCGACGGCCGGACTGTCCACGCACGCGCAGCCGGTGCGGATCGGTGGCCGCCTGATCGGGGTCGTTGCCGCGCCGGTCGGGATGCGCGAGGCGCACAGCGCCGTCGGAGCGGCCGTGGCCAGCGGTGTCCTCGCGCTTACCCGCGATGCGGCGGTCATCACGGACTTGGGACGTCTCCAGGCTCCGGACCTCCGTCGCGACACCACACGACCACAGGCCGCTGGCGTCGAGTCCGGCCAGTCGTCCTGGCAGCTGCTACGGGAAGCCGACCTGGTCCTGCTGGTGACCGCGGCGCGGGCCGATGCGCTCAGCCACGTCGACGCACTGCGAGAAGACCTTCTCAGCGCGGCCGGTAGTCGGCTTCGCCTGTTGGTGATCGACGACGGCCCGTACGGGGCGAGGGAGATCGCCGATGCTGTCGCCTGCCCTGTCGCTGGAATGATCCCGCATGATCCGCGCGGGGTGGTACTGCTGCGCCCGAATGGCCCCAACACCCTCGTGCGTACGCGGCTTGGTCGCGCGGTACGCCAGTTGGTCCGTGGCATCTCCGATGACCTCGCAGCCAAGTACGTCGTTCAACCGACGGCAGCGCGGGAACCGCAGGCCGCCGGTGCGGTGGTCGCATCGGTGGCGCCGCAGGGATCGGCATTGGACGCTGTGCCGTCGCACGCACCCTATGCATCCCCGTATCCGGATCCACCAGTTCATAGTCTGCCCACCGCACAGGCTCCCTTTATCCCGATTTCTTCGGCGCCGCCGTCCGTGGCGGGCGCGACTGGTGAGGTGCCGTTGATGTGGAAGACGCCGTGACTGGCCCGACCGCGCTCCCACCGGGGTTCGGTGGGGAGCAACCTGCGGTCAACGGGCATGCGGTCACCGAGGTCTCCGGCGGGCACGGAGATCCGCGTGCGGGCGCTGTCGGCCGCGCCGTCGTCCCACTGAGCGCGTCTACTCAGGTGGCGCCGCCGGAGGTGACCGGACGGATGCGGGCCTGGGTGTCCGAGCGGATCAGCGAGCGCACGGACGAGACCGGAGAGGCGTTGTCCGAACAGGACCGCTTGAAGCTGGTCACTGAGCTGTTGCCGCAAGCGTGCGAGGTGGAAGTACGGCGGGCGATGCGGGCCGGCACCTCGGCGATGAGCCACGCAACGGAGGAGGCGGCCAAGCGCGCGGTCCGTGACCGGCTGCTGGGATTGGGTGAGTTCGAGAAGTACATGGCCGATCCGCGGGTGGAGAACATCAGCGCGAACGGCTACGACAACGTGTGGCTCAGGTACGCCGACGGCAGCAAGGCCCGGGGCGCCAGTCGCGGACAGCGACGCCGACCTGATCGCGCTGATACAGGAGGCGGCGGCACGAGCTGGCCGCGACGGCGGTGAGGAGCGGCGCTGGGACCCCTCGTCCCCGGAGCTGCGGCTGCAGCTTCCCGCCGGGCAGCGGCTGGAAGCGGTCGGCTGGGTGGCGCGTCGTCCATCGGTGGCGATCCGGTGTTTCCGGCTGTTGAACACCACTCTGGCGGACCTGCAAGCTTTGGGCACTGTCGACGCGTGTATCCGCAGCCTGCTCGCGGCGGCGGTGCGCGGCCGGAAGAACATTCTCGTGTCCGGCGGCCAGGCGGTCGGCAAGACAACCTTCGTGCGCGCACTGACCGCGGAGATGTCGCCGGACGATCGGCTCGGCGTCATCGAGGACGTCTTCGAACTCGACCTCGACCTGGACGAGGAACGGCATCCGGACGCGATCGCGTTCCAGGCTCGCGACTCGACCGCCGAGGGCGTGGCCGCGGTCGAGATCCAGGAGTTGCTGCGCTGGGGCCTGCGCATGCACATCGACCGCCTGCTGGTCGGCGAGGCGAGAGGTTTTGAGGTGGTGTCGATGCTCCTGGCGATGAGCCAGGGATGGGACGGATCAATCGGCACCATCCATGCCCGCACCAGTCAGGACGCCCTGACCCGGCTGGTGGTCTACGCCCAGCTCGGGCCCGCGGGCGGGGCGATGGCACCTACCGCGGTGATGTTGACCGGTACCGCGGCGCCGTTGGTGGTGCACCTGGCGTTCACCAGTGGATCCCCTCGGCGGCGGGTGGTGTCCTCCATCAGGGAGGTCACCGGCGTGGACGAGGCCGGACAGGTGGTCTCCAACGAGCTGTTCGCTCCCGGTCCGGACCGCCGGGCCTGTCCGGCGTACCCGCCGTCGCAGCAAACCTATGACGAACTGGTCGAGGCCGGGTTCGACCCGCGGACGCTCGCTGTGCCGGGGCGGTGACCGGATATGGGCGGCGACCAGCTTTCCGGTTCGGTGACGACGTGGCTGGTGGTGGCTTGTGGCGCGGTCGTCGGGATCGGCGCGCTGCTGGTGTTGGTCGCGCTGGCTCGGCGCCCGCGCGAGACGGTCGAAGCGCCCGGCGACGATGACGACCTCGCCCCTGGTGCCGTCGATGGCCAACCGGGTGCCGGTAGGGGAGCGCGGGGCCGCTGGTCGGTTGTCGCGGCGGTCGGAGCGGCGGTGGCCGGGTGGCTGATCACCGGCTGGCCGGTCGCCGGCCCGTTGGCGGCACTGACCGTGTGGTTCTGGCCGCTGATGGTCGGCGGCACCCGCCAGCACGAGGAGCGGGTCACACGGTCGGACGCGATCGCGACGTGGACGGGACACCTGGTCGGCTCGGTCCGCGCGGCCAGCGGCCTGCAGCAGGCGCTGGTGCGGTCCGCGCCGCTCGCGCCGGCCGCGATCGCCCCGGTCGTACGCCGCCTGGCTGCCCGACTGCGTGCCGGTCAACGTACGCAGGAGGCGCTGCGGCACGCCCAAACCGATCTGGACGACGCGACCGGTGATCTGGTGATGATCGCGCTGGGTATGGCAGCTCAGCACGCCGACGGGCTGGCGGACTGTCTGGAGGAGATCCGTGTCGTCGCCCGCGATGACGCCGACCTGCGCCGGGACACCCACGCGAACCGGGCCCGCGCCCGCACAGCGGTGCGGGTGGTGTTGGGCTCGTCGGCGGCGATGGTCGCGATCATGCTGTTCGCGTTCCCCAGCTACCTCACCGCCTACCGCAGCGTTGCCGGACAGCTGGCGTTGGTGGTGATCGCCGCCGGTTACGCGGCGTGTCTGTGGTGGATTCGCCGGGTCGCCGACATCCCCGACGAGCCACGCATCCTGGTCAGCGGGCCCACCCCAGGGTCCGGCGGTCAGCGCGCGGCGCGGCGACTGGACGAGGTGACGCCGATGGTCGCCTGGTCGCAGGCTCTCGGCGTCCCAGCTATCCCCCTCCTAGCCGCCGCGGTGGGCGGGACAGGTCCCGACCGCGACAACCGCGATCGTGGTCGCGTGTGGGTACGGGGCACTGATCGGGGTGGGTGTCCTGCTGGTTGTGCGGGGTGTGTGGCGGCGCCGTCCGCCGCTGGTTGACGTGATCGCCGCGGCGACCGGCACTACCGCACCGACCCGCGGCTGGTGGGACGACGACGGCTGGTTGACGCGATTCGCCACCAGTCTGCGGCTGCTCGGTCCGGCCGTGAGAGCGGACTTACGACTGCTGAGGCGGCCTGTCCGTACGCACCTGGGGGCCGCTGCGCGCTGACGGCTGCCGGGTGCGCGCTCGGCGCGGCCGTCCTGTGTGTCCTGGCCGCGGCACCCCTGCTCGTCACCGCCGCGGTAGCCGGTATCGCCGCGGTCGGCGGCGTCTGGTGGACCGGCCGCCAGGTGACCGCGGCAGCGACCGGGCAGCGCGACGGTCTGCGGCACGCACTGTCGGTGTGGCTGGATCTGGTCGCGATGGCAACCCGCGGCGCCGCCGGTGTCGAACAGTCCGTCGAGCGTGCCAGCGCCCACATCCGCGGCGAGTCGGCCGACCAGATCCGGGACGCGGTGATCAAAGCCCGCAACCAAGGCGTCGCGCAATGGCGCATGATCCGCGCACTCGGTGAGCGCACCGGGGTCCTGGCCTGCATCGACGTGGCCGCGATCCTCGAACTGGGAACCACCGACGGCGCCCGCGTCCAAACCGCGCTGCGCGACCAGGCCGCGACCCTGCGGCGGACCCGCCGCGCGGCGGCCAAAGAACGGGTCACGGCCGCCACCGAACGCATCTGGGTCCCCGCCTCGATCATGACCATCTGGGTCCTCGCGCTGGCGATCTATCCCGCCCTCACCCAGTTCACCACCACCGGGATCTCACCATGACCAGTGACGACCAACCGCCCGCGTCCGGCGCCCGAAGGCAGGCTCTACGACGAATCGGCGCAGCCACGGGCGACAGCGGAAGAAACGGGATTGAGCCATGACCACCACATTTCTGAGGAAAACCAGGGCGCGATGCGCCGCCGCGCTCGCATGGGCGCAGGCTGCCGTGCTGGCCTGGATCACCACGCTCCGAGCCCGCGACCCAGAGGCCGGCGACACCACCCAAACGGCCATCCTGACCGTCATCGGTGCCGGCACCGCCCTCCTGATCGCACTGGCCATCAGGGCATGGGTCACCGGCAACCTGAAGTTCCCGTCCATCGGCGGAGGCTGAGCCGGTGCCCCCGCCGACGTGGGCCGGCCGCGGCTTGTCGAGCGAGGAGGGTTCGATCGTCGTGCAGTGGGCGATCGTCGTCCCGTTGGCGCTGCTGGTCGCGATCGGGATCGTCCAGGTCGGCCTTTACCAGCGTGGGCAACAGATCGCGGACGTGACTGCCAGCCACGCCCTCGTAGCGGCCCGCCTCCTGGGTGGCACCCCGGCCGATGGCATCGCGGCCGGAAACGCCGCGGCTACGCAGATCGGCGGCGGTTCAGTGCGCGACGTACGGGTCACCATTACCCAAAACGCCGACACCGTGAACGTCACCGTGCAGGCCCGTGTCCTCGCCCTGCTACCCGGTCCCCTCGCCATTGTGCGGGCGCAAGCCGTCGGACCCCGCGAACGGTACGTCGCGGCCAGTCCCACTCTGCAGATAGCGCATTGATGGCCACCCAACCCGCCCAGCTACGCGCCCACCACGCAGGCAAGGACGGCTCCAGCTCGGAGGACGGCTCGGCCGCCGCCGAGATGGCCGTACTGATGCTGGTGTTCGTCGTCGTGCTCCTCGGAGCGGTCCTCGCCGTCGGCCGCGCCGGGTCCGCCGGACACGTCGTGCAGTCCGCCGCCCAAGCTGCCGCCCCCGCCGCGACCTTGACCCGTACAGTTTCCGCCGCCCGCGGCCAAGCCACCGCGCTCGCTGACCAAACCCTGAACCAACGCGGAAAACTGTGCGCGAGCAGGCAGGTGCAGGTCGACCTGGCCAACTTCCGCCCAGGCGGCACGGTCCGCGTCCGCATCTCTTGCACCATCCAGCTGGCCGACCTGAGCCTGCCCGGCGTCCCAGGCACGGCCACATTCCAGGCCAGCTCCGTCAGCGGCGTTGACGTGTTCAGGACAGTCGGATGAAGCCCAACTCCTCGCTGGCACGTCGTGGGGCGGCCCGGGCCCGATCCAAGCGACCCGAGCTCGCCGTTAACAACGCCCCCAACCTTCCTGGCATAGGCGTCCACAACCGTGCGCTGTGGGCACAGGACGACGGACAGATCAGCCCGCTGATCGCCGTTCTTTCCCTCGGCATCATCATCTTCATCGGCTTCCTCTGGGAGTCCTCGATCACCATCAACGCCCAGGACCGCGCCCTGGGCGTCGCCGAATCCGCCGCCCGCGCCGGCGCCCAGCAGATCTCGCTGGCGAAGCTGCGCGGCGGCAACCGCGTCCTGACCCTCGACCCGACCGCCGCGCGCGCACCGCCGCATACCAATTCCTCCGCAGCTCCAACGCACAGGGAACCGTGACCGCCACGACCTCGCAGGTGTCGGTCACCGTGGTGGTGACCACCCACACCCGGTTCCTGCAGTTCACCGGACTGGTCGGCGACGCCATCACGGCCACCGCGACAGCCCGCCCCTACGTCGTCCCCCTTCCGGGAGGCGCAGGGTAATGACGCAGAGGCAGTGGGAGCCGACTTTCCTCACCGGACTGGGACGCGTTGTGCGGGCGATCCTCGCCGCCGCGGTCCTGATCACGCTGGTCATCGCCCCGCCGTGGCTCCTGCTGACCCTGACTAGTGTTCCCCTCCCCGACCACGCGATCGGCTGGGACGACATCGTGGCGTGGAACAGCTACCTGTCCGTCTCCACCCTCGTCCTGCGAGCCGCCACCTGCATAGGCTGGGTCAGCTGGGCTGCCCTCGCCAGCTACATCATCGCGACCTCCATCCGCGACGGCGCTGACCAACTCCGCGCGATTCGGACTCACGACCACAGCCCACGCGGCAACACCGGCGGCCCACTACGGGCCGCGATCTCCGGCCTGGTCGGCCTCATCATCGCCGGGCTGATGACCCGCGCCGCTCTCGCCTCAGACCCGAGCGCCACTGTCGAGTTGCTGCGCGACCGACCAGCAGTGACCGCGCCGCCCGCCCCAACGAACACGGGCCGCGGACCCGTCAACGCCGCCGCCGCGACGGCCGCACCACAGGACCAGGCAGACAGCACTAATGGTGGGTGGTACGAGGTTCACAAAGGCGACAACCTCTCGAAAATCGCGAAGAAAAGATACGGGAAACCCCGGCTCTGGACCAAAATCTGGCAGGCGAACCGGGGACACCGGCAACCAGAAGGCAACGTCTTCCTGAACCCCAACCACATCGAGCCGCACTGGCGACTCTGGATCCCCGGTCGCACTGCCAAGGCGGCGACATCCGGACAGCCCGGCGTCGCGGCCCTCCCTGCGCTGCCGCCCACAACAGACCACTCACCCGCGACCAAACCCTCAGCGAGCACGTCGCTACGCGGCGCGGCGTCGCCACACGCCCCCCCCGCGTCGGCACCGCAGGAATCCACCGGCAGCCACGATTCACCGCCTCATCCCGCGACACCGGCAGCCAATCGACCGGCCGACACGGGCATGGTCGACCTGCCCGGTGGCGGGTGGCTCACCCTCGCCGCAGCCGGCGCGCTCAGCGCGGCACTCGCCCTCGCCTACCGCCGCCGCCGCCGATCGGTGCACTACCGCAACGTCGACACCACCACCGGCGAAGCCACGACCCCGCTTGTCCGGGCACTGCACCAAACCCAGCGGGGACGCTGCGCTGGTCCGCGCCCACATCACCCGCACACCAACCCAAACCCGCGGCAGCGGCTCAACCCGCTCTTCCGTTCGCGGTCCGCGCGAGCGGCCAGCTCGTCGGTCTCGAGTACACCCCTGTACTACAGCTTCGCGGTCCAGGTGCTCGGGCCGCCGCGCGAGCGATCATTGCCATCACCGCCGCGACCGGTAACCCCCATGACTCCTCCGGCGGCGCGGACCTCGCACTGACCAACGCGACCTTGACTGACCTCTTTGCCCCCAATCTCGCTGACGCCTGGAACGACCGCGCCGAGAGTGTCCGTCTGGGCATCGGTGACATGAGACTCTGGCCGACCGCTGAGCAGCTCGTGGACTGGCTAGAAGAAGTGCTAATCACCCGCCGCCGCACAACGTTCTCCACCCCTACAACGGCGCCAACAGCAGTAACCTCGCGGACAACGCGCTACCTGATCGCTCTCGTCGACACACCCACCACCCGCGATCCGCGGCTCGCGGCCATTCTGCGCGAATCCGCCCGCCGCGACCTGGGCATCATCGGAGTCCTCCTCGACGACCACCCGGATCCGCGCGCCTGCCACGTCGACTCCGACGGCAACCTCACTATCACCGCCAACGGCCCCACCCTGCTCGACGGCGCCCGGGCCAGCACACTGCCACCCCAGCATCTGGCCGACCTGCTCCACCAACTCACTGATACGCCAGTCTCGGCGGAACAACAAGACGGCGCCGTCCAAACCAACATCCCGGCCTGTCCGGCTTTTCCCCGTACCCCAGATCTCGCCGGCGATCAGTCCAGCCAGCATCCGCGGCCGGCAGGCAACGACTCCGCGCAAGACCAAGCAAGCAAGGCTGCCGGCAGCCACTCTCCTTCACGATCGGCACCGCCGCTGTCGACTCAGCTCACCACGAACGCAACGCAGAAAGAGGCACACCACGACCATGACCTGGACGTGATCTCCGCCGAGTTGCCGGACTTACCAATAAAAGCCCCCCCGCCTGTGTTGCGATCGACGACATCTCCCGACATCGATCGGCCGAGCATGGCCAAAACTACGCCATCGAACGTCGCCGCACAGATTGTCGCGCCAACTCCCCTTTCGAACCCGTCAGGTACGGCATCGACGCTCGAACACGACGCGACCGCGACGGACGAACGGCCATCTGCGGACCCGCCAACCGCGTTGCGTCTACGTGTCCTAGGTCGGCTCGATGTCCGCGACACCACCGGGGAGCCGGTATTTGTCACTGGTAAAGCCGCCGAACTGCTCGTCCTGCTCGCCGTCTATCCCGACGGCGTGCGGCTCGGCGACCTGCTCACAACCCTCTGGCCCGACCACCCACGCAACAGCGCCCGCAACAACCTGTCCACATTGCTGCGACGCACCCGCCGCCAACTCTCCACGCCCGCGTCTGGATGCGGCGACGACGCAGCGGCCGGAACAGGCATCGTCCACAGCGAACTCGGCTACCGGCTCGACTCCCAGCTGTGGGCGGTCGACCTGTGGGAGATTCACCGGCTGCTCGCCGACGCCGCTGCGAGTACCAACAACGCTGATGCCGCCAACCGCGCCCTGCAGCTCTACCGTGGCCGCTTGGACACCGGTGACACCAGTCCAGAATGGTTACCCGAACTCGACCAGCACCTCACTTCCACCCTCGTCGGCCAGTTCGGACGGCTCGCCGAGCGATACCTGGCCGCTGACCACGACCTCGCTGCAGCCATCGCCCGAACACTGATCGACGTCACGCCAGAAAACGAATCCCTCTATCAACTGCTCCTGCGCGCCCACGCCGGCAAACCGGCAGCACTTCGCGGCGTGCGCGACCTGCTGACCGCCAGGATGAACGATCTTGGCGTTGTTCCGTCCCGCGAGAGCATCGCCCTCGCCGACAACCTCTACGCCGACGCCGCAAACCCCGTGCCAACTCATCGATAATGACGCTAGCTCTTCCCGCGCCAAGCCAACCGCCGCAGCAAGTAATCGCCGAACCGCGGTGAGCGTCGTCTTGGCCACGAACAATCGCCAGTCACGAACAGCCGCGGCGCGGCCGGTCACGAACGAGCCCTGGCTGTCCGTCGATTTGTTAGTCCCACCAGATTCGGATCTCGTACGGGTCCCGACCGACCTCCGTTCCATCCCAAACTTTCCGATCGTTGGGGTCATCCGGAACCGGGAACTGTTGGACGCTGATCTCATCCGCAGACATTGCGCGCGCGCCCATGCGGTGACATCGCGGGCGTAATGGATGCGCGCTTGCTGGGTGAGCTTGGTTCCGGGATTTACGGTCTTATCGTTTGCTTTGAGGAACCGTTTCGTCCAGAACGGCACGGTGACGTTGCCGGTGAAGACGGCGGATCCTGTGCGGCTTGCGGGTAGGTGGACAGCCACCGGTGCGTTTGCAGCCATTCCTCTTCGCCGTCCCGCAGTCGGACGCCGATCCAGGTGCCGCTTTCGTGGCGGTTGAGGGGATCGCTGATGGAGTCGACGGGGCCGGCGAACCGTCTGTGGAGTATGCGTGCGTTGCCAGTGAGGTCCCAGATGCCTTTGATGAGGTCACCGGATCGCAGCTGGTCGACGCGCCGGTCCACCGCCGGGGTGTCAGGGAGCCGCCAGTCCGGTGTGAGGTCGACAGCCGGCAGGGACTCAGTGACGTCAGGGATGGGTTCCCCTGCGGTGAGGCGTTTGTAGGCGCCCAGGTATGTGGAGGCGAGGGCCGCGGCGCGGCGTACGTCGAGGGTGGCGCGTTCAGGGTGGAACGCGGCGAGTTCGGCGTCGGCGGCGTCCAAGTCGAGGCCGTGGACGAGGCGCTGTGCCCATCGGACGTGGCGCGTCGTGTCGGAGTATGCGTTGGACGGTACCGACGCCGCGGCGAGCAGGTGCTCCCACCGGGCGACGCGCACGGCAAGTTCGACCGGCCACGGTTGGCCGTGCGGGGTGTCCCATTGCTGGCCATCCCGGCGTAGACCGGTGATGCGGTCCATCTCTACCAGCTGGCATTGGTCGCGGTTGTCCACGCGGACCGTTTTCTTGTTGACCCGGGACACCGAGCGCCACTCCCAGCCGCGCACACACACCTGGTCGCCGGGCTGGAAGTCGGCCGTCGTCCATGCGACGAACACTCCGGCGTCGGCCATCGCGCCAAGCACGGTGTGTTGATGCGTGATGTCGTCGGCCAGTCGATCGATCTTGTCCTGCGTACGCTGGCGCGCGTCGCCGCTGGCGCTCTGCAGGGCGAGGTGGCGTTCCAGGATGCGTTTGTTGGATTCGAGCTGTTGGATTCGTCGCATGATCGCCGGGCCGGCGTGTTTGGCGGCTTCGTTGGCCGCGGCGCCGTGTGCGCGAGCAGCCAGTTTGGAGGCGTATTCGGCTTCGCTGCTGGCGGTGGTCATCGCGGCATCGATATGCGCCTGGTCGCGGCGAGCGCGGGTTTCGCTGTGATGCCCAACCAAGATCGGCTGGCCGAGCGGAATGAGGTCTGTGATTCGCTGAGCGCGGTCCTCGGCGCGTGAGCTGCGCGCGGTGGCGCGGTCGGCGCGATCGCGGAGCCGGTCGGCATGGGCGGCGATGCGTTCGCCGCGGTCAGCCTCGCGGTCCGCAGCCGCGCGCCACGTGTTGTCGATGTCGACCTGAACGGCGAACCCGGCTCGTTCGAGCGCGTACTTGAGCGCGTTGATCTTCGGTTCGTTGGCGTTCTTGTCCCGGCTGAGCCGCAGGTAGATTCCGACATCGCGGCTGTAGCGAAACCCTTGCTCGCGTGCGATTTCCCATACTCCGTCTCCCTTACCGGAGCCCTCGACTCGGGTTCCGGTCGCGTGCGAATGGGTGATCTGGATGACGGGTGGATCGGGGTGGGGGTTGTGGTGGTCTGGCGGCGGGGTGTCGTGGCGGCTGCTGCCGCAGTGGTCGGGCATGGGGTTTCACCGTTCTGTTTGATCGCGGGAGGATGTTGGGTCGTCGGCGTTGCGTTCGTGAGGGACGGGCGATCGCGGGCGGCCGGTGCTGTGGGTGGTGGCTCGGGTGTCGGCGTAGTGCCAGGCTGTTTTGCGTAGCCAGCGGCGGCGTGATCCGCCGTTGGAGGTCGGTTCGCAGTCGTCAGCGAGCATCAGCAGGTCCGGTTGGATGCTGCGTGGGCCGTGGTAGCCCAGGACACGGGCGAGTTCGGTGGATTCGATGAGGTCATCGGGGTCGCCGGTGCGATCGACCGGGGTCAGGCGAGCGCGTTTGGCTGCCTGGTGGGCGTGCCACCAGACGCGGATGTCCTCGGCGTCCCACCAGTGCGAGCGGTCATCGACCGGGAGGTGCATGGGGAAATGGGTGTGGCTACGGCGGTAGCGCCAGTAGGACACGGTGCCTGGGGAGACGCCGAGGCGTTCAGCTACACCGTCACGGTCCAACAGCAGCCGGCCGGCGACCGTTCTTTGGGCCATGTCCGTCTCCTGACGTGGAAATGGTTAGTACGTACGGGGTGCTTCCGCATGTGCCCTGTGTCCGTAAGATCGACAGCACGCCTTTCGTGCTTTGTCGGCTTTCGCGTTCGCGTTGGGCCGCGTGGGAGCGCGTGGGTGAGGTGGCCGAGGCGGTTTGCGGCGCCCTTTTGAGGGCGTTCCGCCCCGGCCACCGTCCATCACGAACTCCCGAGCTGGCCTGAGGTGCGAGAGGTCAGCCGACGGGGACCGGCCGCAATACGGTGGTGTCGCCGTCCGTAGCGCCAGTTGCCTTAGATCGGGTGTCGGCGGGATTGCCTGGGCGGCCGTTGGTGACAACTGGGTTCGAGACCGACGCCAGGTGAGGCAGGGCTGGCTCGCTCAAGATGCGGACGGAGGGCCGCCTGGTGTTGACGCGCGCGTGGTCATCGGTCGGTCGGGTGACAGGGTTTCGAGCAGGTCTCGACGGACAGTGCGGGCATGGCTGCCCGAAGCGTGGGCATGGTCGGCCATTTCCTGCCCGGTCGGGATGTGCCCGTGGGCGACATGTGCGCGGAAGTACGCCCGCATCAGGTCGGCCTTGACCGTTCTCTCCTCGCAGTCTGGATCCGTGTCGTCCAGCTCGCTGGCATCCTCGTCCGGACCGGCATCCTGCGGCACCGACCGCATCTGTTCAGCATGCCAACGCAAAACGGCGCGGCGATGAGCGGCCCGGCGCTGGTCGGTATGGCGGCGGTCGGCGGTCAGCAGCGCCCGTAGATGCGCGACCAGCGCCAACATCACCGGTGGGAGCGCGGCGGCTGCCATCGCGATCCACGACCAGACACCGTTGACGCCGGCGGTGAGGGTCAGCTGGTGATAGGCGGCGTTCGCGCCGACGGATGCGGCCATCGCGCCGAGCGCGCAGCGGCGGGCGAACGTCAAAATTGGGTCGGTCTGTTCCCGATCCACCTTTTCCCAGTCGTCCGCGAACTTGCTGGGATATTCGTTACCGTCCTCGTCGGCCATCCAGTCCATGTCCGGATCGGCTCGTGGGCTCCGGGACTGCCATACACCAGTGGTCGTGACCAGGAAAACGTCGACAGCGATAGGCAGCAGCCACGCCAGCTGGACATGCAGACCGAACAGGTTGAGGGAGCCGGTCATGCCGACGATCTCGGCCATGTGCGACCAGGCTGTCCAGGAGATCGTGCCGGAAGTCAGGCCGACAGTCAGGATTCCAACGTTAGTCCAGAAATTGCTGTGTCCGACTGATTCGAAGCCCGGGTCGCCGTTTACCGCGGCAGCGTGCGTCGGGATATGTGTCGTCGGCCCGTTGTCTGCTCGGCCGCGTCGTGGTGGGCGGTCCTCGACCAGCCTGGACGGCGGATCGGCGATGTCTGGAGGAAGGGGGGTGGCGCTCTCTACGGTGTCGGTTCGTGGCGAGTCGCGGACCTTGTCCTGCAGGGTGGTCATGGCGGATGGCCTTTCTCTGTAGCGAAGTTGGGGTCCGGATCGACCGGACAGCGGGATTTGGATCTTCGCTTTCGTCTATTGCCTTGTGGTTCCGTTCGGGCAGTCGTAGTGGTGGGCGGGGTCGCCGTTGAATTCGAACGGGCGCAGGACAGGGTCGGGGCGGTCGAGATAGTCGCCGAGATCAGCGAAACTGGCCACGTCCGCCACCGGCACCACGCCGGCACATTGCGGGCACTCCTGCAGGAGGCACCATGCCGTCAAAGGCGCGGAGCTGGAGGGAATGAACCGCCATTCCTTGCCGGCGACCGGATCGGTGAGCACGACCAGCGTGCCCGGATTGACCGGACAGTCCATCCATATCGGCGGTCGGGGTCATCGATCACGACGATGGCGGCGACCGGCGTATCGAACGCCACGGCCACCTGCCGCGCGATGGCCGTGCGCTGCTGCCACAGCTGCCAGTTCTCCCTGCGACGCGCGAAACCCGGATCCGTCGCCCGGGCGACCATAGCCGCCTGGATCGCCCGGCCGGCCAGTCCATTGAGACCGGTTAGATGATCCGTACCACCTGCGATGACCGGTGGCAGTTCGGTGTTGCTCACGGCGGTGTCTACTTTCTCTTCACTCATAGGACAAAGATGATGAGGAGCGGTCGGGGCAGTGCGGCCAGATGGCGGCGCCGCGCACCGTGTCGAGCTCTGCCTCCGCCCACTTGAGGCGGTCAAAGGCGGCGTATGTCCGCGGCTGGCGTTGTCTTCCAGCACGTAGCGTGCAGCGGCGGACGCGGCTGAATCGACGTGGACATGCGTATTTCTCCTCCGCGTTCGTATTTCCGTCTGACGACCGAGAAGACCAGGTTGTGCAAAGGTGGCGGCGGCCTGTCTCCCCCTCGCAGTCAGGCCACCGCCGGTCTGTGTCTCCGGCCACAACGAAACTCTTGCGCGCTGATGAAGAGCGCACCTCGCTCGACGAAGTTCCGGGCCTGAGGTGGCGCTCTCGCGCTCGCTCATCGGTTGCCGCTGTCTTCGTGTAGGCGTCGGTTCCGGCGCTATGGCGGCGGGGGGAGGAATGGTGTCTGGCGGGCATCCGGTTCACCTTCGTTCGGGTTGGTTTCGTGGATAGTCCGGCGGCGGGTTTGCGGTTCCCGGTGGCCGACTGATTGAAAAGGTACCGACCGCACTGCGCGCCGCCAAGACTTTTCCGGCGGTAATTATGTGCCACGACCCTTGGCGCACCGTGACGACGGAAAAGCCAGTTATGGGGGATGATTCTGTGGTTCACGGTGCGCCATGGGTCGTGGCACATAATTACCGGCGGCAGGCTCTTGGCGGCGCAATATATCGAGTCGGTAGCTTTTCATTCATCGGGTGCGACGCGATTCCGCAAATCGCCCCCCCACCGAAAGAAACCAAATCAGGTAAGGAGAAAGTGTCATGACTATGTCCGCAATCACCATCCATGCTAACGAAATCGACAGCAACCGGGGCGGCCAAGGCCACGCGGCCGACGTTTCCGTGTTGTTGTCGGTAGCGACCGACCGCGCGACACTGGTCGAGGCGTTGCGCGTCGTCTCGCCGGCGGTAGCGAACCGTCCGCCGGTCCCGCTGCTCAGCGGTGTCCTCCTTGAGGGCGCGCCCAATGGTGAGCTGACGGTGAGCGCTTTCGACTACGAGACCAGCATCCGCGTACGCGTGCCGGGCGCGGCCACCTCCTGCGGGCGGCTGCTGGTCGACCACGGCGAGCTGACCCGGTTACTGGCAGCGATGACCAAAGGCGCCCGCAAACGCGACGCCGATGCGCAACCGGTCACCCTCTCCACGAACGCGACAGGCGATGCGACGATCAATCTCGCCGGATACCGAGTACCCGTCACCACCTACCCGCACCACGAGTACCCCACCGCGGCCACCGCGCCGCGGCTGGTCGCGCGGGTCGATCGCGACCTATTCGCCAACGGACTCTCACGTGTGCTGCCGGCGGTCGGCGACGACGACACCCTGCCGATGCTGACCGGCGTACGCATGCAAGTCCGGGCCGGTCGCGCAACTCTCGCCGCCACCGACCGATACCGGTTGGCGCTCGCGACCGTCCCGGCGATCACCACACCGCTGGACCTGCCCCGCAGAACCCAAGCGTTGGTACCCGGTCATGTGCTCTCCATGCTGCCGACGCGCTTGACCGGCGACCACGTGCGGATCGGGATGGATGATCGTGACGGTTTCCCAGTCGGGTTCACCTGCGGGCTCGTGACCATTGTGACGAACGTGCTGATCGACGCCGACTACCCGAGGATCGACACACTGTTTCCCGACACAGCGACGGTGACCGTGGTCGCCGACCGCGCCCGACTGCTGGCCGATGTGCAGCGCGCGGCAGCGATCTGCGTCGCCAAGGTAGACAAAACCCAACAACTCAGGCTCACGCTCGCCACTGACACACTGACGGTTTTCCCGATGCTCGACCAGCACGCCAACAGCGCGACGGGGCCGGCGCAGCCGGCGCGGATCGACGGTGAGCTCCAGAAGCCGATCGCGTTCCGCGCGGCCTACCTCGTCGACGCACTGCGATGCTTTGAAGGCGACACGGTCGTCCTGCACGTCACCTCACCGATCAAACCGATCCTGCTGACTGACGAGCCCAACGGTATCCGCGCCTCTGCTGCCTACCGGCATCTGGTGATGCCACTCCGGCTCGGTGGATGACGACATAGACGCGGTCTCAGTCCCCATCCCCTCGCGGTCCACCGCGGCCCCCAGCAGGCCCGGACGGGCACCGATCGTGGACGTTGGCTCATCCGCGACTGGGATATCCGCGAGCGTGCGGACGGCGCCCTCATCGCCGACTACACGCCATACCGCGCCGGCCGGGTTGCTGGTCTCAGGCCGGCCGGAGGCGGTCGCGACCACCAGACCAGGCGGCACCCGGCGGTGCAGTGCATGCCGCACCGCTCGCTCGCGGGCCGGCGTCGGGAACCAGAACAGGATCGGGAAGTTCCACTGTGTCCCGACCAGCGGGGCATAGCCGGTCAGCTTCTCCGTCACCTGTCGCAGTCCCTCCGAGCCCGTATCGAACTCCAACCACCACGGCACCCTCGTATCACCGGATACCCACACACCGTGCCCATCGGGCCGCGCCACGCGATGCAGCGCGGCGGTCGCCCGCTTCTCCGACCACCACCGACCCAGCTCGTACCCCCCCGATGCGCGCGGGCGTAAAAGGCCAGTGCGACGAAAAACCCGTTGCAGCCCAACAGGTGGTGGATCGCGCCAGAACCCGCCAGCCGATCGGTCGCCGCGCGCACCGACGCCGGCCGCGGGACGGGGCGGCCGTCTCGGGAAGCGAGAATAGCGGCGCCTAGAGGACCCAACGTCCACCGCCACGACTGTGAACCTGGCCGTACGTGATACCGCCACCGGTCCAGCACGTCCCTGCGATGCAACAGCAGCAGCCGTTTACGGGCTCGATGGCCGCTGAGGAAACCGAGGGTCGTGAGATGTTCGGTGGTGAGGGTGCGGTGCTCTCTTAGCAGCTCCAATAGCCACAGATCCCGGGGTGTGATCCGCACCAATTCGTCGGCAACACTCCGGGTCGTGGTCGTGCATGTGTCGGGCATCCTGTTGTCTCCCTTGCTTGAACACAGCCAAAATCTCCGCCACGAACGAGGGTGGCAGGGGTGGACGCAGACGTCAGGCCGCGCACCCGGCGGCCCTGTACGAGGGGGCACCCGGGTGCGTGTATGCGTGTCGTTTCATGCCGGCTACAAGCCCGTCGGCCTGGAATGGGCTGCGCCGGCCCCTTTGGGAGGGGGCTTTCTCAGAAACATTGCAGGGATTAATCGCGGGTACCGGTGGGGCTTCCATCTTGCCGCCGCCGCCATTCCCAACCGCGCAGCTGCGTGAGGTGGTAACGATTCTCGGCTTCGGTGTCAGCTGCGCATCGTTCCCGCTCGTGTCCGTGGCTGTCGGTCAGCACCAGCACCTCACCGTCCCACCGTGCGCGCATACCGACGACGCCTGGTTGCGCCTGACTTTGTGTACTATTGATCCACTCCACGAGTGTCGGGAAAAGTGGATCGGTTCCGTCGTTACGAAACCGGATCGTGAGCGCGAATTCGCCATCCTGTGCTTCCGGAATGGATAAACCCTGTTTCGTACCGCCGTCGTCAAGCATGTGGGTCTCCCTTTGGCGACTGACCGTTGCGGTCCAAGCCGAGGCGACCAGATAACCCTGCGTAGCGCACCATTCCCTGTGCCATGTCGGCTCCTATTTTGGGGTCGGCTCTGGATGAATGGGTGGCTCTCTCAATCCGACTTACGGGACTGGGGTTGCGGATCCCAGCTCTCCCAGCCCCAGCCGAGCACCCTGAGAGCGTATCGACCGTCCTCGTCGGATCCCAGCTCGTAGCGCTCTGTTTCCTGACCTGAGTTGTCCGTCGTCACGACGGCGTTGCCGTCCCAGCGCGCGCGTTCACGCACAATGTCGGGTCTGGCCGCGTTCTCCGCGTTGATCCAATCCATGACTACCTGTACTACCTCAGGCCGGAAAGCGGCGCCGGAGGCTCCATCCGCTATGAGCGCGGGGAAGGCGGGATCGGTTCCATCGTGATGAAAAAACATGGTTACCGGTAGTTCGCCTTTGTGTGACTCAGGGATCGACCACGGGTGTTTGGCGTCGTCTGCGGGTGTGGGTACCGGCACCCAGTCCCAGTAGCGGTGACCGAGGCTGTATCGGCCATCGTCTCGCGGTTCGTAGCGCTCGGGACTGAAATCGTAACCAGGCCAGGTGGACTGCACGACGATCGCGTCCCCATCCCACTCAGCATGTTGCCCTGTTCCGCGTTTCGTAATATTCGCCATTAATCCACTCAACGATCGCTGACGCGATTTCTGGTCTGAAATCCGCCCGGTACTGACCAGCGTCGTCTATGTAAATAAGAGCCGGAAATTTCTCGGGTTCGTCGTGGTCGGTGCGGACCACAACATTCTCGCCGTCCTCCGGTTCTGCGACCTGTCGATTCATGAGTTTGGCTACTCTCTTTCAGAGGGGAAGTAGGTTTGATGTGGTGGCGCTCTCTCGGGCCGCGCGCGGGACGTCTGGCCAGATCGAGTGCTGTATTGGGTGACGATTGGTTGGCGTTCTCTAAGAGGAAGCGCTCTCTGTCGGGGTGGCGTCGCAGGGGATGCCGGTTTGCGGGGGAGTAACGGGTGGGGTGGCGGAAACTGCGAAGGTCAGGGTCCACTGGTCGCAGCGCGGACAACGTGCTCTGCCGTCGCCGTATAGGGAGTACGGCCGCTCGAATTCGATTTCCCCGAAATGCAGTGGATCTGCGATGGTCGTTGGCTGCTGAAAATCCCTGGATCCGCTGTCGGCGTACCAATGGGATCCGCAGCTGGAACACTCAATGTCGCAGCGCGAAGCGTGGAAGGCGGTAATGTCGTTGATACGCTGCCGAATGCTGTCGACAAGATCGCGCCGGCCGCCATCGCCGAGGTAACAACAAGTGTACTGGACGTCTCCATCGTTTCTATCATTTCCGCTGCTGCCGACGAGATACCAGCCTGCTGGGATCGGGTCGAATCGGCGCCCGACCTGCCCCTGCCACCATCCGGAGTCTTCCATTTGATAGACGGCTATCTCTGTAGGTCGGACAGAGATGGGAACGAGTACGCTCGTCAGGCAACGCCAACCGCTGACGTAGGCGTCCTCTGGTGCGTCGTACCATTCGGTCCGCGCGTTGGTCACGACTCCGAGACGCGTAAGGTTGTATTCCCAGTCGGTGCCGGAGTCTTGGGATGTTGAGTACGGTTCGCAGTCGTTCGGGTTGGCGATATCGAACTGAACGAGGTCAGGATCCGCCAACCCGGAAAAGAAGAGATTGGTGTCCGGTATATATCCGAGTACGTCTCGCAATGCCTCAGTGTTCTGAGGATTCGTGTCCAGTGCGCTCATGAGGGATTGGATGGACCGATGGCTGTCGAGGTGTAGGCATTCGGCGCCGAGCTGTGGCCAGGTGAGTTTCGTGGACATCAGGCGCACTCCAGACGTATTCAGGCGTAAGCATGTTTGTTGATCAGATGAACGGGGTGGCTCGCTCAGGAAGCGATCAGGATTGCGATGGTTGGTGCCGTTTCGTGTGGAGTCGGTCCCGGTAGGTATCGACAGCGAGGCGCACAAGATTCTGGTGTCCGGTGGTGGTTTGGGAGTAGTGCTCGGCAGGTACTGTCCAGCCCTGCGTAGGCGTGTACCACGCGATAGGGGTCCGATAGGAGTAAACGACGTAAACCATCGCGTCCTGCGGGCCACCACTTCGCAGCAAGGTGAGGAAAACCTCGCGCCAGCGCTGGCACAATCTCCCCGTGCCACTGCCCCAACCGGCCGCTTCATTGTGTGGATGGGCGCTTCCGCGCATGGATCCGTTGCTGTTCCGGAAGTCGCACCCGTCGCTAAGGAACCGCGCCAGTACCGGCCACTCATCCTTTTTGTTGCGGAAAACCATGGTTCGCATGACAAACTCCGTACTCTGATGAAAGGTTCATGTGGCATATGCCTGAAAGGGTGACGACGTGCGTCGGTCGCAGTCGTCGGCGTGGGGTCAGCGGACCGAGGTGGCGCTCTCTCGGACGGTTGAGAATCCCTTGGGGTCTACCGAATCCACATCTGAGTACTAGCCTCTGAAGCCTTCAGATGACCATGAATCCGACGCGCCCCGTGCCGCATTGTGGGCAGGAGACTCGATTGTCGGTCTCGAACCCTGCAGCGTCGTCAAAATTCCACGGGTCGGCATCGAATCCGTATTCGGGCTGAAACCTCCACGAGCCGGATTCGGCGAACCATCGCGTTTCGCAGGCATCGCATTGCGCCTCGCATCGTGAAGCTGTGAAACCTTCTACCTCGGCAACGTGACACATGAAATCGTCACTCATTCCGAATGAATCCCCGAGGTAGGCGACACCGACAGTTTTTTCGCGGTGTAGTCGCCCGTTTCGCCGATCAGATACCAGCCGGCCGGTACGGGGTCGAGTTGGTCGGTGACTTCCCAGTGTGACGCGTAGCTGTGGCTGTAACTGTCCCAGCGGTCCGGGAAACGGTAGCGCACCTCGACAGGGATCACGGTCTTCGGGACGTGTAGGGTGGTCAGCGCGCGACCGTCGGACAGGTACGCGCCGCTCGAGGTTTCGGTCCACTCGGTACGGACGTCCGTGATGATGCCGAGTTTTTCCAGTTCGTACAGTCTCGACCCACGCTCGGCGTACCGGCCGACCGACGGGAGATCGTCGCCCCTCGGCTCGAAGTCGTCCACGTGGATCCTGTGCAGCAGAGGAACCAAGTACAGCGCGGATTCGGACTGGGGGAAGCATTCCAGAACCTCGGTAAATGCCGCACTCGAGTCGGAGTCGGTCTCGAATGCGTCGAGCACCTCTCGGACAGTCTGGCCGCTGTCGACAGCTATGCAGTACCTGTCGACATCCGGGCAGTACAGATCTGTGGACATGTCGCGCCACATCCTTCATTCGGTTGGTTCGTGGGAATCGGTGCGAACGAGGTTTGCGGTTCCCCGTTCGCTCCGACTAATGAAAAGCTACCGACTCACCCCACAGTTGCCAAGACCTGAGGTGACGTAATTATGTGCCACCACTCTTGGCTCACAGTAAGGAAAACACGGAACGTGCGTCTCTTGGCACCGTGCATGTGGCTCGCTAGAATTAGACGTGAAACGTCGTGCGGTGCCCACAGCTCGCACGCGAATTCACCCCCAAAGGAGGGTCGCACTCATGTCTACCTACACGCACCGTCTATCCGGGTCGCTGGCGCGCGATTGCGAGCTGCCGCTGCGCCGCACGCGCGTTTCGCCTTCCGGCACGTTCCACGCGCTGTCGAGGCGCGCCTGTCGGGATCTGGCCATCGGCCTTCGCGCCGGACGAACGCAAACGTGCGACCAGGGAGTGAACGGCTGAAGGCGCGGGCTTGGAGCCTGCCCATGGAAGGCTCCTTGTCCGCGCCTTCAGCCGTTCACTCCCTGGTCGTAGACCAGTCAGGAACATCCCGCACGCCGCGCGCTCTTCGTGACCTGCGCGGATGCCCTTTCGTTAGTGGCTTTCTCTTGGGCTACCCAATGAGCCACCCAGTGAGCCACCCGTTGAGCCACCGGCTGTCCCCTGGATTACCAGGGTTCCGTGTCACTGTCCCAAGCCGTGGATGGGTTCGTGACGGTGTCGCCGTAGGGCGGCCCGTCGGCCGAGAACAGTGCTGACGGTGCCAGCGGTTCGTCGGTTTGATCGAGGGTGTCGTCAAGGGCGAGGAGGTCGGCGACGGCGGGCGGGACGTACAGTTTTTCCCGTATCGAGGCGGGGATGCCGGTGTTGGCGCGCGCCGCGCGGCGCAGTGCGTCGGCTCGGCCGGGGATGACCGGTGAGCGCGGGAACGTGTGCAGGGTGACCGGTGGGATGGGGCGGGAGTCGGCGATCGCCCGTAGGACGATGGTGTACGCGCCCAGCCGCCGCAGATCCTGCTCATCCAGGTACGGATGAACGTGCCCCACCATCTCCTTGGCATCCCGCGGACCCAGGTTGAAGAATATCTTGTTCCGCGCGTTGCCGTCCACCGCGTCCTGCATGGGTTTGGTGAGCTGGTTGACGTATTGATGAGCCAGTACCAGGGACACGTGGAATCCGCGTAATTCGGCGAGCGCGTCGTCGACGCCGATCGGCAGATGCAGGAAGTTGTGCGCCTCGTCCAGGATGACGGTCGCGTCCAGCCGGGCGGATTCAGGTTGCCTGGCTCGTGCCCCCGCGGCGTGGATGAGGCCGGTGGTGAGCATCGAGCCGACCAGCCGCGCGGTGTGTCCAGACCAATGTCGTCCTTCGGCAACCTCGCCAGCAGGATGCCACCATCCAGGATCTGCTCGAACCGGAAAGTCGTACGCGGCAGTCCGAAAAGGCCGGCCGGCAGCGGGTGCCCCAGGACCGCGCGCAGCTTGGCCAGCAACGGCGCGGCGACCGCCAACCGGGCGCCGCTGGGCATCTGGTCCCACGTTCCCCAGAACTCACCCAGCGTGCCCTCTCGCAGCGGACCGAGCCGGGACCGGACCCCGGCGACGACGCCGCGGCGCCACGGGTGGTCAGTGAGCAGCCGGGACATCTGACCGAGCGTGCCGTTCGGGTCATGGGCGAGGGTGAGTGCCGCGTGGTAGGCGATGTCCGCGGAACGGTGTCCCCACCATCTTGCCCACAGCTGCCCCATGACGGCTGTTGCTGATCCGGCCGCCCGGTACGCCGCGCCGCTGTTGGGCGGGGAGGCGGTGAGGTCGAGCAGGTTGATCGCCGGCCACGCCTCCTCGTCGTCGGGATCGATGAGCACCAGCCGGTCGCCGCAGTCAGCGGGCAACTGGTCCAGGATTCCCCGCACCAAGTCACCTTTCGGGTCCAGCACAGCGATCCCGCGCCCCGCCTTGGCCTCTTCGACGGCCATGTGGGTCAGCAGGGTGGATTTTCCGGTTCCGGTCGGCCCCAGTACCTGCAGGTGCTGACGTGCGTCGGCCAGGGAGATCCCGGCCGGTGTACGGCGGCCGATGGTGGTGTGTCCGAGCACCTTGCCGGCCGGTCCAGTTCGGTCGCCGGCTGCGACGAGACGCAGCCCTCGACGGGGCGCGTGTTTATCCGTGGTGTCGGGCGCGGTGGCGGGCGGTCGGGCGCGCGGTGCGGGAGTGGGCACGTCGGGGATCCTCGTCGGTGGTAGGAAAGGGCCGAGACGGTAGCCGCTGGTCGGCGGCGGGTTCGCTCCAAGTGCCGGCTTCCGGAGTCCACAGGTCGGCCGTGGCCGGGCGGTGGCGGCTGGGGCCTGTGGCCATCCGGTAGAGCGCCGGTTCGGTCGGTATAGGAGTGAGCGCGCCGGCCTCGCTGGCAGTGGTGAGAACGGCGTGCCGGCCCGGCGCGCGGCGGGTGGACACGGAGCGGCGTACCGGCCACCAGGGTGCGGGGATCAGCGCGTTGGTCAGCAGCGCGTACCCGCGAACGATGTCCGCGGCCACTGCGGACGCGCCGCGACGGCCACGGCTGGACACAGCGGCCCGGACCTCGACGACATAGTGCGGCGCCGCCGCGAGCTTCGCCCGCGCGGCTCGCGCGGCGACCACGTCCATCGGCCGCGGCTCAGTGTCGCCGGCCACACCGTAGGGGGCCGGCGGAGCGGGGGCTGTCCGGCCCGAAAATGTCCAGCATGGTGCCCACTGCGACGCGCACGATGGTCAGCGGCAGTCGCGCGACGCAGTGGCTGAGGCCGGTCGGAGCGGTGGGGTCGGCGGCACGTCGCAGGACGGCGAGCTGGCTGGTGCTCGGTCGACTGATGATCGCGATCTGCAGCAGGCCGCAGCCGGCCTCTCCCGCGGCCATCAGAGCGTCGAAGACCGCGTGGGTCTCCTCATTCCTGGACGGCGCCCACCCTGGCTGCCCGGCGCGATGCGGGTCCAGGGTGGTCTCGTCCCGGATCGGGTCCCATGCGGTGCGCCGGTACCGCAGCCTCCGTCCCACCACCGGCCGATCGACCGGCAACTGCGGCGTCATGGTGTGGGTGACGTGGGCGCCCGGCCAGGCCCGGGTGATCGCCCGGCTGGTCGGGTCGGCATGCACCGAGGGCGGTAGCCACAACCCGCACCGCAGCCCGTCCCGGGTCGCGTGCACCTCGAAGCTGACGTGCCTCGGCGTCAGCCGCCACCACCGGGCAGCGGGCAGGATCCCCGCGACCAACCGCCACAAACCCGCGATCTGCCGCGCACCCAACCCGTCCGGAACAGCGATCTCCAACCAGCACGCACGCTGCCGTGCGCGGTGGGTCGCCACCAACCCGAGCGACCCACCACAACGCCACCATCGCGACCACGGCCGCGGCCACGGCCAGAACGACGCCCGGCGACGGTGTCGCCAGCGGCCATCTGCGGGGCGTACGCCAGTCGCCGGTCAGCACTCCGGTCCACAGCGCCCGCCCGCAGCCGGACACGTCAGTGTGGGCGGTGGCTCCGATAGCTGGCTCGATGGCACCCGCCGGAGCTGTGATGGTCCACATGAGAGCACCCCACGGTTTCTAGGAATGGAAGAGAAAGACCGGGCCACGTGTCCACTCACCGCAGTGCGTGTCGCACCTGCGAGGAACCATGCAGCGGCGACCTCGGGCGCTGCTTCGGTGCGCGGACAGTCGGAATTCTCGACTCGGACCGGACGGGGACCGTGGGGCCGGCGGTATTGGGAGACAGGGAGGAGAGCAAGTTGTCGCGCCAGCGCAGCGCGTACCGGGGACAGTTCGCGCAACTGGCATGCCGATCGCAGCCCGGTAGCGGTGCCTCTCGCTGGCCGCCATCGACCAGGCAAGGCTGTCACTGCTGGAAAGTTCATGCCCGTACCGACGTAGCCCGGTGGACTTCACTCCGAATCCGTGCAACCGCACACCGGGAACGGCGTCCCGGATCGTCGCGATGACCTCGGCCGCCTCGGCGGTGCCTTGCCGGCGACATACCGACCCGACCCCAACCACCGGGCAGGTCGTCAAGTCCACCCCGGCGTCCTGATACCTGCGTACACATGCCCCGTAGTCGGGCGGAGCGAACCCTTGCAACACAGGGATGAACGGCAGATCCGGGGCGATGGTGGTCAACGTGAGGTAGTTCTGCACGGTGCGTCGTTGGTGCTCGGCGACCGACAGGCCGGTGATCGCGGTGATGAACGGTTCGCACATCCAGTCCTGCGGCGCCGCCCAGGCCAGGTTGCCGATCTGGTTGCCGATCTGGTCGCGGTACCGGCGCACCCGGTCGGCGTAGGCGCGCGGACTGGGGCCGTGTGCCCAGCTGCCGTGGGTGGACAGTTCGGTGAATCCGCCCGAGTCCAGCGCCCACGGGCAGGTCGCGACCGGCAGGGTTCGATAGCGGCGCAGGGTGCGGTCGGACACGAACAGCGGCACGGTCAAATGCCGCAGCCAGTGCGGGTGGTGGGTGCCGAGGAAGAACCTCACGGGGCCGGCACCGGCGCGGCGGGGGTCAGGCAGGCACCGGCAGCAGGAGATGAGTAGCGGCGCGATCAGCAGCCCGCACGCTTTACCCACCAGTTGCCCGGGGACGAAGGCGAGGGTCGCGAACGCGAGCCAGACGAATACGACGCTGTCCACCGCGATCCCTGCGACGTTGGCCAGCAGCCCCCGAACGCGACACTGTGCGAGGGCGCCGTAGAAGGCGATCGCGACGGTTTCGCTGGCGCCGAACGCGATCGCGCTGCTGGTCGCGACGTGCCCATTGGCGGTGAGGTAGGACAGCACGGTCCCGGCGGCCAGCGCCGCCCCCGCGCGCGCGCGCGCGCCGAGGGTGTGCTGACGGTGTTGCGCAAGGCCATTGCAGCGCCGGCGGCGTATACACCGGCCGGAGCGAGCAAACCGAATCCGACCGGCAGCACACCGATCCGCGCGGTGAGCGTGTTCGCCGCCACCACCGTGGCCGCGAACCCGGTCACCGCCGCCGTCGCAGGCAGGTGGCGCCACCGGCGGGACGTTGGACGGTCGGATGTGGGTACGCGCGGGGCGGATGACGGTCGCATGTCGATCCTCGAAGGTCCGGTCGACGACAGCACCGCCGACGGCGAATGAGCGGGCAGAGGCGAATGAGCAAGCGCAGCCCGGTGCGTTCGGGTAGACGCACCGGGCCGGGCAGCAGGTGTTCTACGGAAGGAACGGGAAGCCGGTGTGCCACGGCGTGTACAGGGCCGGGGCGAGCGCGGCGTGCAGGTAGGACAGGACGACAAAGGCGGTCACGCCGATCGCGAACGTTGCCGAGATTCCGGTCAGCACGAACAGGCCGACCACGATGCGCAGCTGCTCGTGGGAAAAGAGCGGCAGGCCGGTGGCGCGGCGCTGCTCGCTGTGCGGGTGGTGGACCTGGGCGGTGCCGCGGTGCGGTGTGGTGCCGGTCGAGGGGTGCTGGTGCATGGTTTCCTCCTTGGAGAGCGGTGAAGGCATGGCGGAGCTGAGTCGCCGCCGACCAAGTGCGTCGGGGTACGTGTGGTTGGCGTCGGGCGTGGCGCTGGGTGCTGGTTAGTGGGTCGCGCCCTGGTGGGGGCTGGAGGTGAAGCCTGGGTCTGTTCGAATGACACGCTGTTCTTCGGGCGAGGCTTGGGCAGAAAAGCCAACCCGGCGGTTGCTGCCTGCTAGGAGCGCGTGGCCGCGTCGGGCCGTGGCGAGGAAGGTGCGTTCGCCGGCGGTGAGGGTGAATGCGTTGGCGACGGCGCCGAGGGCTTGTGGGGACTGTCCGAGCAGGATGTGGGTGGCGGCGTTGTTGAGGACCGCGCGGCCCAGGTCGGAGTGCAGTACGTCGTCGACGTCCTGGGTGGTGACGGTGAGGGCGCCGTTGTTCTTGCGGATGCTTTTGGCCATCCGGTAGAGGAACCGTGCGCCGTGTCCGTCACGGAGCAGGGTCCAGGCTTCGTCGACGTAGACGAGGTGGCGTCGCGACCGTGTCGGGTCGGTGATGGTGCGCCGTACGGAGTCCAGGACGAGCAGGGTGCCGGCGGCGTGCAACTCCTCGGGCAGCCCGCGCAGTGAGTGCACGGTCAGGTGCCCGCCGGCTCGTACGGTGGTGGGGCCGTCGAACATCGCGCGGTGGCTTCCGGTGACATACGGCGCGAGCCGGTCGGCGATCGAGGTCCCGACCAGGCCGCGCTGCCGTAACGCGGCGGCGAGGTCGGCGAGAACGGGCGCTGGGCGGCGCCAGGTGCGCGGGTCGGTGGTGATGCCCGCGCCGCGGTAGGCGGCCATGATCGCGGTGTCCACCGCTGCCGCCTGCTCGGCCGATAGTGGCTGCTCCAGCAGTACGCCGAGCAGGGTGTGGATGAACAGCGCCTGCCCGGTCAGGCCGTCCGATCCACCGGCCGGGTCCGCGTCGATGTCGATGTCGATGTCGATGTCGACGTTGTGGGTGGCGGGTTGGGGGAGGTCGAAGGGGTTGATGCGTACACCGGTGCGGCCGAGGCGGATGGTGGTGCCGCCGACCATGGCGGCGAGGTCGACGTACTCGTCTTCGGGGTCGATGACGGTGGCGTCGGCGTCGAGGTAGAGGTTGCGCAGCAGGTCGAGTTTGGTGAGGTAGCTCTTCCCCGCGCCGGAGCGGCCGAGGATGACCATGTTGGCGTTGTCGCACGCCCACCGGTCCCAGACCACCACCCCCGGCGAGCCGAGGTTGGTGCCGTACAGGATCCCGTCGCCGACCTGGGCGGGCCGGGTCGGGGGTCGAGCGCGGGCAGGTCAGCGGAGGTGAACGGGAACGCTGAGGCCAACGCCGAGGTGTCCATGGTGCGCGTCAACCCGAGCGCGTCGACGGCCACCGGCAACGTGGCCGACCAGCCTTGCAGCGCTCGCCAGGTCACCGGTGTCGCCTGCAGCAGCATCGAGTCGGCCAGAGCCTGGACCTCGGCGAGGTCGCGGTGCAGCGCGTCCTCGGTCTCGGCGTGCACGGTGAGGTAGAGCGCGACCCGATACAGCCGGTCGTGGCCGCGAGCCAGGCGGCCGGCGAGGTCAGCGGCGTCGTACGCGGCGGCCTCCACTTCGGGGTCGTCGAGGTTGCCGTGCTCGGCGGCGTACCGGCGGGACGCCTCGAACCGTTCGCGTTGCTTCTTGAGCTGCCGAGCGGCGGTCAGGGTCGGGATCGGTTCGATGTGCAGTGACACGTCCAGCCGAGCGGGGTAGGCCAACAGCGGTTCGAGCCACCCGGCGGGGACCTCGGCCGGGTAGCCGGTGACGGCGAGGGTGGCGGCATACCCGTTCCCGGCCCGGACATGCCGGGCGGCGACCTGCACGCCATCCGGCGCGATCCGCGCACCGCCGCATCGGGTTGGCCGTCGTCGCCCGGGGGGGTGCCGCGCCGCAGCAGACCGAGCGGGCTCCATGACCGTGGTGGGGACATCAGCGGGTCACCTCCTGCTCGTCCGGGTAGGGCTGCTGCCAGATCGGTGGCGCGTTGTGGCTGGCGGTGATGACGGCGTCCGGTGGCGCGTACGCGGTGTCGTCGTCGTCGGGGTTGGGGGTGGTCGGTGCGGTACGGGTCGGCGGCGTCGGCGATGACACGCCGGGTCGCTGGACCGTCCAGGACCCGGGCGTTGACCTCGCGCAGGCCGCCAGCGTCGCGGCGGTGCGTTCGGCGGTGTGCGCCGCGCGGGCGGCGGTGTGGCTGCCAGTGCCGGGTTGCCTCACGGCGACCAGGACACCGCGATGCAGCAGCAGCAGCTCGTGGGTGTCGGCGAGGTCGCGGATGAACTCGGCGTGCGACCGGGCGGCGGCTTCCAGCGCTGGGTGCGCGAGCGCGGGGGCGGTGTCGGTGATCAGGTCGGCCAGGCCGGTCAGATCGACGCGGTGGGTGCGGACCACGATCTGCGCGGGTGAGTCCAGGCCGTTGAGCCAGGACCCGAACCCGGCGACCAGCGCGGCCTGCTCGTCCGGGGTACGCAGCGCGAAGTTCACCGTCGTGCAGGCCGCGATCGCGGCGTGCCCATCGCGGCCGAGATCAATCACCCCGCCGCGGGCGATGTCGCGCACCGGCATCCGCAGCAACCCCGGCGCCGCCGGTCGCGCCGGGCCACCACGGCGACTGGCGGTGGTGCGGACCCATGCCGGGTCCTGGGCGGCCGGGCCGTGCCGGCCGGCGGGCGCGAGGTGTTTGCGGCGCAGTTGTTGGTGCAGCAGCGCGGCGGCGATCCACCGGTCCAGCGGGAGTCCGTCGCGCGCGACCGACCGCGACCGCGAGCCCGGCGGCCGCGATCGGGACCGTGATCACGGCCAGCACCGGCAGCGGCACGTGCGGCGAGGCGAGCAGCATCCACACGACCCACAGCCCCACGCCGACGACCGCGACGACGAGGATCTGCCGGGCGGTGAGGCCGAACATCAGCGTGTCCGGGCGGTCCACGTCGGCGGGCAGCCGGGTGCTGCCATACGGGTCGTAGTCGCTCACGTTTTACCTCCCGTCGGTGGGATTGGCCGCCGTCGTGGCGGTCGCGGCGGAGTACCGCCGCCGGGCTTTCCGGGTGCCTTCGGCGGTGTGCGGTGGGGGTCGTCGGAGAACGCCGGTCGCGCCGCGTACCCGGGTCGCCTGGGTGCTGCGTGAGGTGCGGGCGGGTCACTGAACGTGGCCCGCAGGGATCCCACTGGCGGTGTGCGGCGTGCACGGTCAGGTCCGGGATAGTTGCTGAAAGAGGTGGGCGCGGGTGGCTTCCCGGTCGCCGCGGTGGGCCGTCCCGGTGTGGGTGGATGGGAGAATGTGGGCGGCGCCGGACGCGTACCGGTCTGCCGCGCGGATGTGCCACCGGGAGCGTGGCTGAAAGCTGCGGCGCCGCTGGTGCCGCTCGGGGACGCCAGCGGAACCTGATGGATGGGTGCGTGCGAGAAGGTCGCCGCAGCGGCGGCGCCCGTGGGACGCCCCGCCCCGGTCGCGGCCGCCTTGGTCCGTTTCCCGGCTGCACGGGATCCGGCCGTGGTGGCGCGTGCTCCTTTGCTGGCGTGAGCGCCGGCCGCGGTCGTTGCGGCCTGAGCGCCCTTCGCGGCCTTGGCGCCTTTGGTGGCGTGGCGGCCGACGCCCAGGACGCCGAGGGTTTTGGCGATGATGATGGTCTTGACGATGCCGACGATGCGGGAATGACCGCCGCCGCCGAACGCGGCGCGGCGCGCCCAGAACGGGATCTTGACCATCAGCCACAGCAGGCAGACACCGACCAGGACGTTGACCCATCCGGCGGCGGTGGCCGGGGACCCGAGCACTGTCCTGCCGGCCGGGGACAGGTAGACCCGCAGGAACACCACCAGGCACAGCGCCTGTCCGAGTTGGGAGCCTAGGCACGCGACCAGGTTCGCCACCAAGTGAACGCGATCCGTTCGGTCTGCGGGAGCGCGTGGCAGGACAGCGCGATCGGCGCGGCCAGAACCAGCAGAACCATCGCGGCCATCCGGACGATGAAGGTCACGATGACCATGACCGCCATCACCAACAGCGCGAGCTCCAGGAGGCTGCCCAGGAACCCGAGCCCGTTGAGTTGGTTGGTGATCATCTGCTGCAGTGAGGCGCTGACTGCGGCGGTGTCGACGCCCTGGCCGGCGATGGCCGCGGTCAGCCCGTTGGCCAGTTCGATGGCTTTGGAGATCAGCATCGTGCTGGTGTTCGCGGCGATGAACCCGATCGCGATCCGCGGCGCGATCTCGCGGATCCCGACCCTGGTCTGGATGCTCTCGCGGCCCATCACCAGGAACCCGCCGACCAGGATCAGCAGAATGAAGCAGGTGTTCGCCGCGATCCGGGTGGCCTCCCACAACTGCAGGAGGACGCCCCCGTGTGTGGTGGGGTCCGGAGTGATCAGCACGGTCTGGCCCATGAACGTCAGGACCGGTGTCATCGCGGAGGCGATGACGCCGGCCAGCCACTGGGAGATCGCGTCGGTGATCCACCCCGTGACCGGGTTTGTGACCTCCGGCGGCGCGTCGGGGAAGCTCTGCTGTGGGCTGGGCGACACCGGAGTGGGCGACGCGGTTGGATGTGGAGCGCAGTAGCCTCCCGGCGGTGGCGCAGGCTGCTCCGGCCACGGCGAGGGAAGAACCCCGGGCGGGGGGGCATCACCGGCTCGCCGCCGACGCACGGCGCGGCCGCGGCCGGCCGCGCGGGTCCGATCCCCACGACCAGACTCGCGCCGACCAGACCACCAGCGAGCATCGCCACGGTGAGCGCTAGCGTCACGGCCCGGCGCGGCCCACCGGCCCGGCGCCGTGCGGCGTGAGTGGGCCCGGATGTGGATGTGGGGATCGTGGTCATCTCAGGCCACGAAGCTCTGCAGGATGGCCAACACCAGCGTCGCGAGACCGGACAGGCAGATGCCGACACAGGCGTCGCGCATCGTCTTCTTGCCCATCTCTTTCTGGCCGATGCCCGAGGCCATGTAGAGGATCGTTCCGAAGGCGAACATCGCTCCGAAGACCGCGGCGGCCAGGCCGATCAACCAGGTCTTGGCTCGCCCGATAACCGTGGCCATGTCCGCTGCTGCGGCGAGCGGCTCGTTGGCCACGGTCGCCGCGAGCAGCGGCGAGACCACCAACGCCAGCACCGCGACAGCGACCGCGATGACCACCGCCACGCGTACCGCGTTTCGAACCCGCCCGCCGCCGGACGGAGTCTCCGGCGGGGGGTTGGACACCGGTGAGTGCGATACCGGAGGTGAGGGAGGGGGTGGTGGCGTGAGACCGGACGAGGCGGAGGCGGGTGGAGGGTCGCAGAGCGCGCGACGATCGTGGACAACGGTGGACACAGGTCACCTACCGAGGAAGAAGGAGAGAGAGAGTGGCTTGTGGCGCGGCCGGCCGCGCGTTCGCGGTGCCGGGGCGCGCGGCGCCGACCCAGAAAGGCGGTCGCGGTGCTGGGGGCTTCGTGCGGGTGTTGGTCCCCGGAGGCCGGAGGGTCAGGCCTCGTCCGGCCTCCGGGGTGTGTGGGGGCGACATCCGCTCGGGGTTCGGGTGGGCGAATGTTCCCCTCACCCATACCAATGCCGAAAAAGAGGCCTCGACCGAACACGGCGCCCCGGAATTCGCTCAAAGATCACCGTCAGTGATCGCCGCGGCGAGGCGGGCCTCGGCTCGTTTTCGCCGCATCCGCAGCGCGTCCGGACTGGTCGCCAAGGTCGCGGCGATGTCGATGAGCAGCTCGTCACCGACCCGGGTGCGGCTGATCAGATCCGCCTCCTGCGCGGTAATCACCCGCGCCTCGACAGCGCGGGCGAGCACCAGGTCCGGATGCCCCCACGGCACTCGCGGGGCCGACGAACCGGGAAGTGAGGCGCGCGCCGGTCGGCATGTTCGGACTCGCTGCGCCGCAGATTCGCCGCCGCCTTGTAGGCGTGCCAGCACAGCCGCCCGCACAGGTCGGTGGCTGCCGGGTCAATCGTTTTGAGGTGTTCTAGGAACGAGGCCACCAGTTCGGCGTCCAGGTCGACGGTGCGGCCGGTGTGCCCGTGCGTGAGCCGGGCACCCATCTTGCGAAGGCCGGGGATCGCGACCCCGAACGCGCCGAGAACCCAACTCGGGTCACCGCTCTGCGCTCGGGTCACCAGTACCGCCCACGCCGCGTCACGGGTCTGGGGCGAGCACGACGGGTGCAGCAACATCGCCTTCAGTTCCAACAGCGGGATCGGGCGCGCCGGTAGCCCGAGACCAACCTGGCGACCGTCGATCGACAACGCCGAAGGACCGGTCACCAGCAACCGGAAAGCGGCGTCGATCTCGTCCAACAACGACCCGGACGGCGACCCTGACCGCGGCCTGCGCGGGGAGCTGGGAGTGGACTCGGGCGGCGCTGCGGCAGTCGACGCGTAGGCGCTGTCGGCGGCCTCGTTGTGGGCCGGTGATGCGGACATGTGATGTCACCTCAATGCGATGCGGGAGCCGCTGCCGGTACGTCCCGACGGCGGCGGGGACGCAGCACAGAAAGCGCCGACCGCGGGTAGCCCGGCGGGTGACAGCGCGGGTACCGGCGGCGCCGGAAGCGGACGTACTCGGTGAGCTACCCGCCCAGGTACGCGCTCTGTTACTCGGTCCCGGAGGTTGTTCACCGGAACCGCGCCGCCGCCTGGTCCACGCCGTCCCGTCGGGGACACCCGTCGGCGAAACCGCTGGTCAGCGGGGATGTACAAGGTCATGCAACGATGCCTAGGTAACTCATCGGGTGCCGCAGTCGCTGCAAGCACCGACATCTCGAAGCACCACACATCCCCGCGAATGTGACTCCGGTCACCCCTGATGGGAGGTGGGTGTTTCTGCGGTCCCGGTCGCGGTCACAGCGCGCGGGATCCGGCGAGTGCTCAGCCCGCCTGGCGGTCATAGCGGCGGACGAATTCCGGGTTTCGGTGTTCGGTCAGGGCCCCAAAAAAGGCATTGGTCAGGTGAGAGCAGTTCACCGACTCCCTCGCCGACCGTGGAGCCCCGCCATGACCTACATCGCGCCGCCGCCCCTTGCCCTTCCCGTTCGACGTCCAGCGCCGGACCGCGGCCTCGTCACCGACCTGGACCCTGACGTCTTGCCGCGCCAAGCCGTGCCCGCTGGCCGCCCGGGACCACCGTTGCGGACCCTGTCCACCGATCCCGGTTGGGCCGAGCGGCTGATCGCCGAGTACACCCAGCCCGGCGACCTGGTAGTCAACCTCGACGGCATCACCGCGCTGGCCGCGGCGGCCGGCCGGCTCGGCCGGCGGAGCATCAACATTGCCGCCACCGAGGCGCACCTGAACGCGCTGTGCCGCCTACGCGAGTCGGCCCTGCCCGGCACTCGCCGCGCCATAATGCGGGTCCGGTTTTGTCCGCCCGGAGAAGGTCGCGGCGATCCTCACCGAAGACATGTCCCGGGTCACCGACCGCGCCACGCTGGTGGTCGCCAGCACCCGCCGCGCCGACCCCGCCGACCGCACAGGACTGCTGCCGGCGATCCGCGCTGTCCTGCGGCCCAGCGGCTACCTGGCCACCGTCAGGGTCCCCCCCCCCCCCGCCACGCACGCACACCGCTGCGCAGGCAGCTGATCCGCATGCGCCGATGCCCCGCGGCTCTGTGATCGTGGTCGCGCTGCGGAACCAGCTTCCGGTGGTCGAACCGCCCACCAGCGGCTGACCGACCGCCCCCCCCTGGGTGCCCCGTCACCCTCGCTCCCGCATGTCACCCGGCGTCGTCCTGAAGGGACATCTGCCATGAGTCTTGCCCTCGTTCCCGTGACCGTCCGTGACGCCCGCGCGTTCCTGCGTCTCGTGCCCTCGACCGGTCGCCGGTACTACCCGCACTCGGAGCCCGACCGGGATACTCGCTTCGCGTTGGCCGTGTTTGACGTGGACGACAACCAGCCCTTCTTCACGCGCACCACCCAGGCCCACACCGGCCAGTGGGAAGCGCGCCCGATCGCGGCCACCATCGCCGGCCAGCCCAGCACCGGGCAACGCCTGTGCGACGCCGTCACCCTCGAATTGGTCGACACCTACATCGGCGACAACTACCACGCCGCGCAGATGCTCTACGCCGCCGCTCGACGGGCCGCGTTCGCGCTTGGCTACCAGCGCGCGTCCTCACTCGCGCCGGTCAGTACACCGCCCTGCGGGCCGCTCGGTGGCAGTGGCAGCGAGTACCCACCATCAACGACGCCGGATCCTCGTACGCCTACGTCGCGCCCGGGCCCGCGCCGGCGCCTCTGGTCGCGTCGATCATCGACCAGTACCGGTGGCCGCGTTGGTGGCGCCTGCCGCACATGGACAGCGTCATCACCGATCCGCCGGACCAAGACCTGCAGATACCGCAGTGGGCCGATGCGGCGGCTCTCGTGTCGGGCACGCCTGCCACGGGCTCGACAGTGGCCGGCCGGGCGCCTGCGGTGCGCGGGTGAGAAGCCGGTTGCACCGCCCGAACCCGCGGCTTCGGATCGGTTCGTTGTGCACAGGGTTCGGCGGTCTGGACCAGGGCCTCGTCGAGGTTCTGGGTGGTCAGGTCGTGTGGTGCGCCGACCCCGACCGGCACGTCGGCACCGTGTTGGCCAACAGGTTGCCGGGCGTACCCAACCTCGGCGACATCACGCTCGTCGACTGGGCCGACGTGCCGCCGGTGGACGTGTTGATCGCTGGTTTCCCCTGTCAAGACGTCTCCAACGCCGGCACCCGCGCCGGCCTCACGGAAGGCACCCGCAGTGGCCTCTGGATCTCCGTCGCCGACGGCATTCGCGTCCTCGACCCCCCCGCCTCGTGTTCGTGGAAAACGTTGCCGCCCTCCGAGTTCGCGGACTCGACCGGGTGCAGAGTGACCTGGCCGCGGCAGGGTATGACACGAGCTGGATATGCCTACGCGCATCTGCCATCGGTGCCGCCCACCACCGCGACCGGATGTTCATCCTCGCCGCCCGCCGACAGGATTCTTCTGCCGACGCCGCTGGCACGTGACGGCAAGGGAGCCGGTTACCCCGACACTCCCATTCCCAACAACCTGCCCGCGGCGATCGAGTTGATGTTGCCCACACCGACCGCCAGCCCGTACGGCAGCAACGCCTCACCCACCCCGGGGGCGCACGTCAGGCCCGGCCTGGACCACCTCGCCCGACACGAAATGCTGCCCACACCGCAGACCGTGGACGCCGTGGTCGCCGGCGGCCGATGCGTCAGCGAGCGACGAGCCCACCAGCCTCGGCAGCAGGTCAACCTGACCGACGTGTGGCGCTGCCAGCTGGCCCCGCCCGGAGTCGAGATCAACGCCCGCGCAGCCGGAATCAAGCCGTGTACCTGCCGCCAACACAAGGCGCGGCTATGGCCGACCCCCCGCGCCTCCGACGGCGCGAAAGGATCCCCGAAACAAGCCGGCTCCCGCGGCGACGACGACACCCTGTCCGCCGCCGCGATGCGGGTCATGCCCACCCCCTTGAGAGGCGCCGGCCGCACCAGCCGGAATGCGATCGAGGTCAGCGGCTCTGGACCGCGCTTGGAACAAGCCATCGAGATCGCCGCCGCCGGCACCCCGCCCCGAGAAGCCGTCACCGCCGCTGCCAATCTGCCGGCCTGGCAAACAGACCCGAACGCCAGCACCCACTGGGGACCATACGAAGCCGTGATCCGCCGCTGGGAAAACGTCCTCGGGCGGCTCGCGCCGGATCCGACCTCGATCGGCCCCACCGGGCGGCCACGGCTGAATCCGGTCTTCGTGGAATGGCTGATGGGTCTGCCCGAAGGCCATGTCACTGGGACCGCCTTGCCTCGCAGCGCGCAGCTGAAAGTCCTCGGCAACGGCGTCGTGCCCCAGCAGGCGGCTACCGCACTGCGGATCCTCCTCGACGCCCTTTCCGGCCCCACTCAGCCCGAGCGCGCCTGGGTCATCGAAGGCAGGAACGCCGAGCACCGTGGAGGTGTCACTGTGACGATCCAACCGGCGCCGTACTGGCAGCGGCCGGGCGTCACTCTCTACGCCGGGGACGCCACCCAAGTCCTCACCGGCCTACCGGACACGTCAGTCGACTGCATCGTCACCTCACCGCCGTACTACGGGCTCCGTGACTACGCCACCACCGGGCAGTACGGGCTGGAACCCACCCCGCAGCAGTACGTGCGGAACCTGGTCGCCGTGTTCGCCGAAGCCCGGCGGGTGCTCCGCGAGACCGGCACCGTGTGGATCGTCATCGGCGACTCCTACGCCTCCGGTGAGACCGGACGCGTCGCGTCGATGCCGCCAGCCACTATCCCAGCCTCGCCGACACCCAACCCGAACGCCGCGATCGTCGTCACCACACCCGCACCGGCCTACCGGCGAAGAACCTTCTCGGGATCCCGTGGCGGTTGGCGATCGCCCTGCAAGAGGACGGGTGGTGGTTGCGGTCGGCCGCAATCTGGCACAAACCCAACGCGATGCCCGAATCGGTTCGCGATCGGTTCGCCGTCACCCACGAATACGTCCTGCTGCTCACCAGAGCGAAGAACTACCACTTCGACCTGGACGCGATCCGAGTGCCGCACCGGAGCGCCGGTATCACCCCGCGCCCCGGCCAGACCCGCGACAAACCACCACGCCAACGGACCGGCAAATACCGTGCCGGCAACCCACAGCTGCCCCACGCACACCGCTATGCCGGCCTCAACGTCGGTGGCCGGCACACCTACGGCCACCCGCAGGGAAAGAACCCTGGCACCGTCTGGTCGATCGCCACTCGGCCCACCCGCCACATCCACTGCGCGGCCTACCCGATCGACATCCCGCTACGCGCGATCGCCGCCGGTTGCCCACCGGCCGGCACCGTACTGGACCCGTTCCACGGCTCGGGCACGACCGGCATCGCCGCCCTCTCCCTGCACCGCACCTACGTCGGGATCGACCTCAACAGCGAATACCTGGACCTGTCGACCACCCGACTGAACCACGGCGACGACACCGACGATGAGGGGAAAGAAGCCACCGATGTCGACTAGCCCGCCCCCACGCCAACCGACCACACCGCTCACCCTGGAGGAGATCCGCCAGCTTCCGGCTGTGGTTGACCTGGTCACCGCGAGCCGGGCGCTGGGCATCGGACGCACCCGTGCGTACGCGCTCGCCCGCACCAGGACCTTCCCGGTCACAGTCATCGAGGTCGGTCGTGGATACCGGGTGTCGACCGCCGCGATCCTTCGACTCCTTGACCCGACCCCGCTTAACTCCTGACCACAGCAGTAGCCCCAGTACGCCAGCGCTCCTTACCTGAGCGCCAGATACCACCGTCGCCCTGGGCGACGACGTTGTGCAGGTCTGGACTGCTGGTCGTGTCGGGCGGTCGCATCGAGACCGACGTGCACAAGCGTGGCCTTCCGCCCGAACCGCAGCGTCAGACGGTGGTCGACCGAAGTCGAGGCACGCAGGGTACCCGGTCGACCGTACGTCGAGAATTGGTGACGGGCTTGCCGCCGTTTCTACGGCACGCAGAGGAGGCAAGGTGTGCTTTGGCCGGAGGCGATTCCGTGTTCGCCGTTACCCAGCGCGCCTGGGGTTCTCGGCCGTGATCGCTCCCGGCGTGATGCTCGACCGGCGATGGGCGCGGTGTAGCCGATCCGCGATCAGTCGCGCCGGCACCTCTGGCTCGTGGTCAACCAGACGCTGCCCGAGGCGCCACCTGCCACGGCTGGCCTGACAGAACGCCGTACAGCTGGTCAGCTCCTCCCGCACCAGCGCAGTCCGTGCCCGCAACGAGCCCGGTACCTGAAGATCGCGCGCGATCTCGCGGGCCAGCATGCCGCCGTCTGGCGCCACCGCCAGGGTGCGCGCGCAACCTGCTCGCCCAGTCCCCGTTCGCTGGCGGCGCGAACGGCCCGCGCCTCCCAGAGGGGCGTGTTTTCGTAGGACCGCTCGTACATGGTCTGCAGCGGGGGAATGGTCAGTGCGGCCAGATCAGTGACCACATCGAAGACCTGTGTTAGCCGCCCGGGCCGTTCTGGATCGTGCGCCCAGTGATAGACCAGAAAGCCGCTCGCGGCGACTAGTCCCGTCTGAGCGATCACCGGCAGCTTCTGGAATCCGCGCACTGCGCCGACCAGCAACAGCTCCGCCGTCGCCAGGGGGGGATCGCCGCCGCCCGCGCGATCAAGTTCAACTCACCTTCGTTTGCCGCGGCGAGCAGCAATGGGAGCCGGTCCTTCTCCCCGAAGCCGTGGCTAGTCAGGTGCGGGTCCTCGGCCAGCACATAGCAACCTGTGTGTCGCGGCTGTCGGCGCGGCCGTGATCGGAGTCTGCGGGCGAGCGGGCGAGAGCGAAGGCCAGCCGCGCGAGAGGTACGTCATCGGCGTCGACCCGCGCGACCGCCTGGACGTTGGGGTCGCTGGCGCCCCAACTGTCGGGCACATCGACCACCCGCACATATGGGGCGTACATGGTCCGCCAGCGCGCGACCGCCATGGCCGGCTCGACGGCACGCGTCCGCTCCCGCGCCTGTTCCGGTAGGTAGCGCTCGACCTCAGCCACCACGTGCCGGGGACGTAAAGGACAGCCGCGTCGTAGTGGAGCGCGGCCAGCAGGCTGGTCAGGTTGTCGTTGCGGGTGCCCTCGATGATCTCGTTCATCAGCGCGCCGCAGTCGCCGACGAACACGCGAGCGCGTCGGCGGCCGCTCGGCGAGTCGTTCATGGCCGCACGCTACCCCTCGGCACCGACAACCCCGGACCCGATTTCCACCATCGAAACTCGGCGACCATCGGCGGATGCTGGCAGGTTCATCGATCCGTCACCCAGCGCGATCCCCAGACGAGTCCGTACAGAATGCGCTGTCGTCTGTGTCACGGCCGGCAGGATCAGCCGCGCGGAGTCACCCGCGGTTTTGACCAAGGTGGAGCGAGGCTGTGTGCCGCCACCCGGCCGGTCACCTTCCTTCACCGGCACAGCCTGCGTGACGCGTTCCCCCTTTTTCAGGCTAGTCCGTCGTTCACCGCCGGTCGGATGCATCCGCTTGTCGATCCTTGTCGCACCCTGCACCCTGCTCGTCGCCCCGGGCGTAGGTGCAGTTCCCCGCGTCCGCTCGAACGGAGCCACGCCCGTGTCAAAGCCTCTGCTCGTCATTGCTCTTCCCCTGGTATTGATTCTTGTCGCTGCCCTGGCGATCGCCGGCCGCCTCGGACTGACTGGCGGATCCACCGGCGGGTGCGTGCCGGCCCTCCCGCCGGACATCGCTCGCACCGGGATCACCGCCGAGATGTTCAACAACGCCGCCACAATCGTCACCGTCGGCCAGCAGATGCGGATATCCCAACGCGGCTGGGTTATCGCGGTCGCCACCGCGATGCAGGAATCCAGCCTGACCAACACCAGCGGCGGCGACCGCGACTCCGTAGGCCTGTTCCAACAACGCCCGTCGCAAGGCTGGGGCACCCCGGCGCAGCTCCAAGACACCACGTACGCATCCCAACAGTTCTACCGAAAACTCCTGACCATCCCGGGCTGGCAAACCCTCCCGCTCACCGTCGCGGCCCAGGCAGTCGAACGCAGCGGCTATCCGGACGCCTACGCCAAACACGAACCACTGGCCACCCGCATCGTCATGGCCATCGCCACCAGCGTCTGTCCGATGGCCGGACCGTTCGGCCAACGCGTCGTCGCGTACGCCAAACGCCTCCTGGGAACACCCTACGAATGGGGAGCCGGCGGATATTCCGGCGCGACAGGCGGACACATCGACTGCTCAGGACTCACGATGTACGCGATCTACCAAGCCAGCAGCGGAAAGATTCGGATACCCCACGTCGCAGGTCAGCAAGTCCCGTACGGGCACATCATCCCGAACAGCCAGATGGCACCGGGCGACCTTATCTTCTTCTACACGCCCGGAGACGCCACCGGACGCCAACACCACGTTGCCATCTACCTCGGTATGCTCCCAACCGCATCAAAATCCACCCAACTTGCACCCTGGGTGATTCACGCCCCGGACGTCGGGCAGTCAGTAAAAGAGGCAATTCTCTGGCACGACAGGGACGTCCAGACTGCGGTCCGCTACGGGTAGGGTCACCACTATACTAGGTTCTCGCGGGCACATGTCTCAGCAAGATAATCGGCTGGCGCGTGCGTCATCGTGTCGCTGTCTCATCGCTCGTCGTCCGCGACCGACGAGCATAGTTGTGCCGGTGCTCTGCAGCGCGCCACCGCTTTGCCATGCTCGAGTGGGTGCGACGGGAATGCCTGGGAGATCATTGACGCCGTGTATGGGCCAGTCGAAATGATACATCACGTCCCTTGAACTCGTTCTTCGTAAAAAAATCTCACGGCGTGCTATGTGTGAGTGCAACGCATCGTTCTCAAAGTCTACTGGCACAAAATCTCGGCGAGTGGAACACAGGACGACGTACACGAGTTCAAGGTCGAACCATTTGAGGAATGTCGCCTTCGAGATCCCTTTGTCGGCGTTATGGGGACTTGCTTTCCAGTCGTCGAAGTATCTGGTCAGTAGGGGGCGGCCATTATCGAGGTCGCTGTCAATCACCTCGGAAGACATTACTATCTGAGAACACGCGTCCCGCATCTTGGCGTCGAACTTATCCTTAGAATGCACGATGTAGAGCCTTTGGTTGTCTTCGTCAACCTTGAGCAGGTCGAAGAGTTCAATCTTGCCGCGGTCCGACCGGGCGAAGATTTTGTCGCCATAGTGGAATCCCGCTACCAGCGCCTGTCTCTTGTTAAAACCGTCTTCATCTTCGTCATCTCTCCATGTGAGGAATGGCACGTCGGCGAGCAGCACGGGGCGGCTCGTCGAGAAGACCTCCTCAATGAAGTCTCGCTTGAGGTTTTCAAGGAAATCGCCCTGACTTCGGTACCAGATCTTGTCCAGTCGAAAATATGTCTGCCCTTCATAGTCGACTTCGCCGTGCAAGAAGTTGATTAGCTTGTCCCTAATCCTCGTTGCGTGATCATCGGGATCGATGGAGTAGCTAATTCCAAGGCTGAGAGCATGGTCTCGAAATCCCTCGACAGTTCTGACAGATGACGCACATATGCTCCTCATAGCCTCAACGAGGCGTACCTTATCGGGAGGCCCTGTTGAGATTTCGAGGCGGCCAATTTTGAAGTCCGAACCAGCATTGTAGCGGGTGATGTCACCCGGGTCGGACATGTCTAGGTCAATCTCGGCACTGCCGAGCAATACTTGTCGAAGGTTCTCGACGAATCGATCGGTCAATAGTCCTTCGATATCCTTGTTGTTTTTTATCGGGTATAGGTTGTCCAGAAATGAGAGTTGTAGGGCTTGATCTGCATTCGGCTCCGGGAGTGTCTCCAACTCGGCGACGAGGGCAACAACTTCTGCAAGATCGAGCCGCTTGCGCAGTACAAAGGCGGCCTTGATCTCGACCGCCGGCGGTCGGGCGGGATCGATGATGCTTCGCAGGTAGCTGCTATTCGCCAATAGTGAACTGTCGATCCGTCCTACTAGTTTCTTCCAGACCTTCCCGAAAGTATCGCTCCGGTCTATGGAATGTCCTCGCCTGTAGGTCTCTACTCGACTCGTCCTTGTGCCGGCGAACTCCCGGACGGCCGATTCGCTGAAATTGTTGGCAATCAGTTTCTTGGCTGTGTCGAAGGGGAAAGAATAGTCAACGAGCCCTTCGATGATGCGATACCCAGCGCCCGAAGTGATGGCAAATACTGCTAATTTGGTTGCGATAAACAGGCAGGCATCTGCACTTTCGGAACGAAACAACTTCACGTCGTCAGGCACGGAGAGGTGGCCCTGAATAAATGGTAGTAGTCCCACATTGTTCTTGCGCCTCACATACAGTGCGATGCTGACACTGTCAAAGTCCTGAACGATCTCCACTTTTCTTAGTGGTTGGTGCTTGAAGGGCTCATCCTCGACAAGTTGTCCATAGATGGAGACTACCTCGTCGATTCGCTCGCTCGGACTAACGTCTTCGGGCATGGTCAGCCGCCAGATCGCGATGTTCGAGCGTTTGCCAATACTCATCGGCTATGCCTTCGTCTAGTTCCACGGCCTGCGCAGATCAACGAAATCATCACCGCGCGACCATACGGGCACCTATCAGTCTGCGCTTCGTGACGATCTGATCGCGGAGAGTTGACTAAAGGTTGAGGCTGTCCGAGCCTTACGGACGACAGGTACGCGATCTCTTACCGGATCCTGGCAGTCAGCTCTAGTGCGGCCCATAGCTCGGCTGGAAAACACCGAGGTGGCCAGCGGCTCGTCATCGCGAGTGGCCGCAGTGGTGAGTTTCCGGAGCTGGTCAACGAGCTGATGGAGGCTCGTAACCTCGAGGCCGTGCCGCCCGGCATCGAGTGGGCAGACGCTGAGATCCGCGGCATCCGCTACCTCAAAGCTCAGGGCAAGCGACTTGGCTGCGATGAGCGCCGCATTTGACCTCTGCTACGACTGCGCCGCGGCCATCCGAGCCGAAGGCATCAAACCCTAGCACGATCACCAAGCGGCAGCGTGAGACCAATCAGCTGTCAGCACGGAAGCGTCAACCATCTCAACCACCCAGGCGCCCACCGTATGCTCCACCATCACGCCCGTCCAGAGGACCGAAGCATGGCCGCTAATCGCCGGAAGCTGCTGTCGAAGGAGCTGTACCAGCAGCTAGAAGCTGCTGACGACAACACCCAGCGTCAGGTGGCACAGGTAGTGATGGGCATGGCATTGGACGCCACTCCAGACTCCACAGGCCGGGCCGATGTCGAGGCCGCACTAAGTGCTGGCCAGGACGGCGACTCCGATCTGCGGCAGTGGCTTCAGCAGACGAGCAAGGCCGCTGGCATGGCTAGCTATGAGGCCGAGGAACTGGACGGTAACCGTTCCGAAGCCGAGCGCTCCTGGAGATCGTCCGGTGATATCAACGGCCAACGGATTTACCTGGGTACCTGCCACCCAAGCCAGCCGGGCCTCGATCGTGTTGGACAACAGTGACGTCGCGCCGCCGGTCATTCTGGGCGACCGAACCCTGACCCGGTGAATGGTGGGGCGACCGGCGACGCTGCACAGGGTCGATCCGACACTCGCCTGCCTGAACTGCAGGCTTCAGGTGAAGACATGCGGGTGGCCGTGCCGGCGACGGGGGGCGCTGGCACGGCCACGGACTTAGCGTGACACCTATCCATACGATCGAGCAACGCACGTCGCGGTAGCGCGCAGGAAAGTTTGCCGTGCAACTGCTCGACTGGACACAAGGATCGGTAGGCCCGGCCGGAGCGTGGGCCTCGGTGGGCGGTCGGGGAACGGGAGCGACTGGGGCGCCGGAAACACCGTTGTTGTGTAGGTTTGTTCCCGTGGCCGGTGGAGCTGGGTGACTCCCGGCCGCTGGCCGGCAGGCCGCGCGTACGTCAGGTGATGTGCGGTGGGGGCCTGCCGGCCGCAGGTTTCAGGGGGCGCGCAGGTTGGAAGCCAGCGAATACGCCACAGTTATGGGCACAGTTGCCCACCGCCACAACCCGGCACCGCCTCAAACGTACGGCGCAGCAGCGGCTCGGCAATGTTCAGGAGCAACTAGCCGGTCACCAGCAACGCATCCTCGTGCCGCGCCGCGAGGCTAGTTAAGCCGCCAGAACTGCCACCACCGGCGTGGTCGCGGTGGAGGCGGTGTCCACGGTGCATGTGTGAGAGCAGTGGTCGTAGCGGGCGGGGGTGTACGGCGGTAGTTCGGGTCGGGTTCGGGCGGCGCTGGGGGAGGGAGGGCAGATGACACTGTTGGCGGGTCTGGCTGGATTGCCGGTGGCGCCGGCGCGGGAACGATCGCCGTGGCGGGTGGCAAGTTCAGGGCATGCCCAGGGACGTTTGGAGTTCCGACCGGGAGCGTTGTCGTGCGAGTGCTGGCACGCTCTTGTCGACGGAAAGCTCGGAAGGCTTCGACATCGCTGTCGAGCGCCCACAGTCCGGTGCCCTGTCCGAGGAGGTAAGGGGTATACCAGCGGCGGCGCCCCGAAAGAATCTCGGCGAGAAAGGTGTAGCCGTCCATCGTCCCGGTTCGGAACCATGATGACGACGTGCGCGGGGTTCTGTTCCGTGCCGGAGCGTGGGCGACGGTGGCGAACACCTGCAGACGAGCCCGGAACGCCAGGTCACGATTACCGGGATCTGCCCATGGGGCGAGAGGCCTTCCTCGGGGGTCGTTCTTGTCGATGACCCGAAAGCGGATGGCGGGCAGCGTGAACAAGGCCGTGGTCAACGCCTTGGTGTCCGGTCCTTCAACGATCCACCAACAGACCTGTCCACCCTTGGCTCGCCGTGCTTGCGTCCGCTTGGTGAACTGAGTGGACCGCAGCTGCACTTCCAGGCAGTACGCAAGTTCCTGGACGAAGACGTCGGCTCGTGTCGGTGGGTGCTCGGGGATGGCTGTGTAGCCGAGCTGGCGGGCGATCCTTGTCAGTCGGAACTTCACCCATTCGTGCTGGGCGGTCTCCTGGCCCCCCCGCCGCTGTCGTGGCCGGCCCAGTGATCGCACGAGCGGTCGACAGACTTGAAGCGGAAATACCGGGGGTTGTATCTATTGCGGGGGTTCTCGTGGGACACGAGTTCGACCTCGCAACCAGCCTCCGGGCAGACCAGCGGGAGCCGCGGTGACTGCCGAACAACCGCCCAGTCGTCCGGATCGCCGACCCATAGAGGGGTCGACCGCGGCTGATGCCGGAGCTGGGCATGCCGCTTGCGGTCCGGGTGACGACACGAGTCAACGGCTCTGTTCGAGTCCATGTCTCTGTTATCGCACAACCCACCCGTCGGCGGCGCGTGAATAGTGAACACGAGGTTCGCGCTTCGTTCTGTTGTTGCCCTCAGATAGATCAGGGTTCCACTGGAGAAGGGTTCGTTGGGTAATCGACGACATCATCCCAATGCCGAGCATCCGTGGATAGCCTGCTGCCGCCCTCAACAGCCGTAGGAGGCCGCAGACCCGGCTTCCATGTGGTTGCCTGCGAATATCATCCACGAGCGACATGACTGTTGACCGTCGCCCAGGCTGAACCTTCCTAAGCCCTCGGGGGAAGTTCGTTACCGGCGTAGCTCTCCGTCCAGAATTCCGTTGACGAAGGCGTCGTACTCGGTGTCGGTGAACAGGTGGGGTGGCTGCTGCGGGTTTTTCGAGTCGCGGAGGGCGACGATGTGGTGGTCCAGGAAGGCGATCTCGACGCAGTTTTGGCTGCCGCTGCTGCGGCTGCTTTTTTGCCAGGAGGCGTTCTTGAGCTGGTTGGTGATCCATTGCGGGTCGAGGTCGTTTTTGTTCATGCGAGGTCTTCCGCGATCGAGGCCAGGACTCGTGTTGAGTCGGCGGTGGTTAGGGCGTCTTTTTGGAGCAGGTCTTTGATGTTGCGGTATCCCTCGACCTCCTCCTTGCTGGTGGTGAGTTGTAGTGCTGCGCGTGTGGACTCGATCGACACTTGGTCGCGTCCTCCGGGGAAGGTCATGTACATGAACGGCCCGTCGACGCCGGCGTGAGCGCCGGCTGAGAAGGGGATCACCTGGATGGTGATGTTCGGGTCGTTGTGGGCTAGGTCGACGAGGTGGTGAACTTGGGCGCGCATGACGCTGCGGCCGCCGACTTCCTGCCGCAGGATGCCTTCGGTCAGGATCACCTCGACCTGCAGCGGCGGCTGCCTGTGCAGAGCGACCTCTTGGTGTTCGAGTCGCAGATCGACGAAGCCGGTGAGCTGCTCGTCTGTCCAGACTTTGGTGCTCTGGGCTATGGCCCGCGCATAGTCGGGCGTCTGTAGGAGTCCGTGGATGACGCCAGGATTCCAAACGAAAAGGCGGGAAGCGGTGTCGATGCTGACCAGGTAGCTGTTCAGGAGGTCGCTGACGACGTTCCCGTAGCGTTCCCAGTAGTCAGGCTCGTTGCCGCGTCGCACGAGGTCTCTGAGTTCTTCCTGAACGAGCGTGTCGGTGAGTTCGTAGACCAGGAAGACGTGCGGCAGCTGCTGGAGTGTCAGTGCCTGTGTGCCGTTCTCGATCTTGCTGACTGTGGAGACGGCCTTGTATCCGAGCTTGGCGGCGGTCTCGGCCTGTGACCAGCCTCTGTCCTCGCGGATCTGCTTGAGCAGCGCGCCCAACCGCGCGCGTGCGCGGCGTTGCCTCTGCCATGACCACCTCCTCCTTGTGAAGCCTATCTGCGCACGATCCGCGCGCCGACTCAAATACTGGAGGAAAATATTCCTACGCGAACTGTTGCCCGTAAGGCTGGATTCCAGTAAAGATAGTCACAGCGGAAATCCAGAACTCTCCGGGTCTTGTTCACCACACAGCGTTAAGTCCGCCGGTCCGGGAGACCTTAGAGCTGCCCCCTGACAGGGCACCTAATCGGGCCGAGGAGGCGATCATCCATGCGAGCGACCTGCGCGAGACTTCTGCAGATGTGGACCTGAGCCACATCGATGCCGAAAGACCTGGTCACGCGCGGTGGCTGACGCGGTTCCACCTGGATCGAGACGATGGACGTGACAGGTGTGTCTGGGTGTGGCGTATCGCCCACGGGACGGTCCCGTCTGGATTGGTGAGCCTGTGCTGGGACTCCCAAGAGCCCTCGGTGTCGGTTCTGACATCCATCGGCCAGGTTCGTCGGATCCACGGCCACAAGGGTGCGACTGAGCTGGTTTGGATCGACGATCCGCCCGGCAGGCGCGCACCCGAACGCGCGAAGTCCGTCAGTCGGGAGGCGGCGGTGACCTCATAGAAGCACCGAGGCCGGGTACGGGGCTCGCCAAAGACACCCGCACCGGCCTCGGTTTCCTACTCGCCCGCATCGTTGAGGAAGGGGCATGTCCAATGATCTATGACGACCTGCGCAAGGCGCAGGCGGCCGCCCGAGGAAGTCGGGGGACGCCGGGCCGAGACGAAGTTTTGCCGCCGCTGTACAGGCAGGTTGAGGCACTGGTCGGCCTACCGGCTGGCCGGGAGTTGTCGCTGGTGAAGGCCGAACCAAAACCCGCACTGAAGGAGGACTCCTGGCCCGCTAAGGGCGCGCCGGTTCAGCCTGCCGCGGCGATGCGGGCCGAGGTGTCGTGATGGCGACCGTGCCGTTTCACGCGACCGCTGTTGCGGGCCGTCCGTGCCCAGCCGATCGCGGGCGCGCGAGTGTGGCGGTGTTGGGGCTGGGCGACGTACGCGCGGCCTCGCCGGTCCAAGCGCTATGCAGCCACGATCCCGACACGGAATTCGCCTTCCATGTCGCGCGTACGCGCAATGGTTTGACGACCGCGTTGGCCGCGTCGCGCTGTCTGCGGTGCCGTGAGCCGATCATCGGCATCGACGCCAACGGCGACGGCAACCCTCCGCACGGCTGGATGACCACGGCCGAGTACGCGCGTCGCCGTGTGCCGCCGTCGCGCAACTCGTTGATCTGACCTGTGCGCTGTCGCGACGGCCGTCACGAACCCATCGGGCTGTACGTCCCTGGCTGCGGACTTGAGGTCTGGGTTCCGGCAGGTGGATGGGTCGATCTGATGGCTGCACGCTGCCGCCTGTGTCAATGCGCGCTGGTCGGCCTTCGGGCATGGACGACGCCGTCTGAGTCATGGGTGCCGCTGGTCGAGCTGTTCGGCCGGCCGCACGAACCGCACGCCCACCCGTTCCCTTGGCCGTTGGCCTGAGGGATCTGTTCAACTGCGAAGGGGATCGTCGATGATCCGCTGTCCTGGTCACCAAGTCGTGGCGCCGAGTCGGCTGCACGCGGAGGCCGTTCTTGAGGGTCACGTCGACCTGCTACGTGGTACCTGCGATGACTGCCAGCTGACAGTGGTCGGAATCAACGTCGGCAACGGCCGCGACGTGGTCTGGTTTCCCGTCGCCGAGATCGTCACCCACCAGCGTCACTATCAGCGGAAGCTCGCTGGTGCCGCACCACTTGATCCGCGATTGACCAACGGCGAACTGCTGCCGACCCTCCTTGCGGAGGGCAAGGTCGCTCTGGCGGCGGCAGTCACCGGACGCGGCGCATGACCAACTTCAAGCTCCCCGTCAGCCGTACCGCTGATCGCTGCGGCGGCGGGTCGAAGGGCGGTAGCGCTGCAACGGTCGGGCCGGGGTGGTGGGAAAACAACCAGCCTGCCCGTTGCGGTGTTATCGCCCGGCCTTTCTTCGAATACGAAGGAAAAATGCATCTCCCATGTCGTGTAGCGACATGAAAGGCCAACCTACTCCGACGCTGCGCAGCAGGACGATCCTGCGCGGCGTCGGGCGGACGGTGTGGCGCGTGTGTGTGGCGCTCGTACGGCTGGCTGCGCCGAGCACGGGCCGGAAAGCACCATGATCGCCTTCTAGCTCGGCGCTGCGCCGAAATCGACGCCCAGGTCAGGGCCGAGGCCGAGCACCGCGCAGACGGAGCCAACTACGTCGACTGGATGCGCTGGCCGGCCCACGAGTTCCGCCGTCAGCTAGCCAACTACCTGAAACACCGTCGTTTCCTCAGAAACCGCGACGACCGCCCGGCCTGACCGGCTCGGCTATGTCTGTTTTTCCCGCCGGACGAAGAGAATTCGGAGCCAGTTCGATGCGAATACCTCACCACTCCAGCTCTGGCCGGAGGTCCGCATGACCACAACCCCTGCCGACGGCACCGCAGAGGAATTAGCGGCCCCGGCAGTGCTGGTGATCGACGAGATCGACCAGCGCGTCCAAGCGGCACGTACCGAGCACGAAGGGCATGGCGGTGCAATCCAGCCGCCGCTGCTCGTTCTGGGCATCAGCGAACGGGTCGGCTCGAACTGGCTTACAGACACCCTGCAGCCGGTGTTGGCCGCCAACAACGAGCCGCTGCGGCAACAGATCAGCGCCCAGCACCCCCTGTCCACGCTCAACCCGGCCATGGCCGCGCTGCATGACCTGCACTCCGCCGACCTCGACGAGGCAGGCCAGCCAGGACAGCCGTGCGAGTTCAGCGGGCTCGGTCAGCATTGGCTGGCTGGATTCGTGGCCAGCAAGTACAGCTCGCCGCGCCAGTTAGTCAAGGAGACCAACCTGTATTTCGGCGTACCGAACCTGCTGCGCATCTTTCCCGACGCCCCGATTGTGGTGCTCACCCGCTGCCCACTGGGTGTGGCCAGCTCATTCGCGCGCGGCCGATTGTGGCAGCGATGGCGCTACCCGGACCGCTACGACCAGCTCGCACAGCTTGCCCGCCGACCCGGACACCAGCGGTGGGCAGCGATGCTGCCCCGAGACAGCCCGTCGGATCTCATCGGCATCACCCGCCTGGTCGCACTCGGCGCCCTGATCACCGCCGCTGCCGTCGCCAGCCGGGCGTATGCCCACGTTCCGTACGAGCAGCACGTGCTCAACCCGTCCGGGTGCATGGCCGACCTGGCGCCTTTCCTGGACATCGATCCCGAACAGCTCACCACGCTCACCGCCACCGCGCCAACCCGGCCGGCGATCGGGAAATCGACAGCCGCCAGCAGCCAGCGAGACGACACTTTCACCACCGCGACACCCAGGCCCACCCTGGACGCGGTCCTGACCGCCGAGCAGGCCCAACTGGTCGACGACGAACTCGCCGCCTGCCTGACACGTGCCGCGGACCTGGTCCAGCCCGTCGTCTCGTCGACGCCGACACCTGCGCCCGGGCGCAGACCTGGCTGGCAGGAGCCCACCTCTATCGGCTCACCCGTTCACGCAGCCGGCGAACCATCCGCCGCCGTCCCGTCTGCGTCCCGCCGGTCGACCCGGCGTACGTCACCTCCCACCCACCCGTTCGCCCGACAGAGCCGATCGACGATCCCGATCCGCCGCCGCCGAGCACGGACCCGCGCCGTCCGGTCGAGCCTGTCCGCCCGGATCCGCAGTGGCGCAACCTGCTGGTCACCAACGTCGAATTCGCCGAGCTGCTGCTCAACCAACTGGCCGACCTCGGTCTACCCAACACCCACACCGGGACCCACCTGCTGCACATCCCGATGCCGCACGAACGGGGCGGCCGGATTCACCTGCACCCGGCCACGAAGCAGTGGACCGTCAGCCGCGGCTACGAGCACCACCCGGCGTACTGGGTGACCTGGATCGGCGCCGCGGCCTTCGCCGCCTGGACCGGTGCCCGACTGCCCACCCGCGCCGAGCTGCACCGCCACACCCTGGGCGCCGAACCGACCAACACCATGTACGCGGTCGGCGACGTGGTCGCCGCGACCGAACCCGGCCGCAGCCAGCTCGACATCCACCACCGGGTCGGCAACCTGCAGACCTGGTGCGGCGACGGCCCACCCGGCGGCCGCCACCAGCCCGTCGCGAGGTACCTGTTCGGTGCCGCCTGGAACACCCCAGCCGGCCGGACGGCCATCACCGCCATTCGATCCCGCCAGCTGCTCGGCGGCTCACGCGGAATCGGCTTGCGCCCTGTCCGTGACACGGAAAACCGGACGCTGGGAGACCGCCGAGCTGGCCGGCGGGCTGTGGCGCTGGATCCACAGCCTCCGCGACCGAGCCCAACCGCTGCAGACCCTCGACCAGACCGTCCTCGACCTGCTCGCGCCCACCGCCCCAGCCTGCGGTCGCGGCGGGTCAGCCCAAGCCGATCGCTGACTTCGGCCCCATGTACGAACCCGCGCCCGGAAATCCATCCTGGCACAGCTGCACGAAACGCTCGCTGAACCCGCGCCCCGGCAGGTCAGCGATCGTCACGAATTCCACTCCTCTGATCGGTCGGGAGTCCTTACCGGGCTCACCGGCCCCGACTCGGCCGCCGACTCGGCGAGCCTCGAAGGTGATGTGAACAACGTGCGCCCCAACGTGATCACATACGTACAGCATCCGGCCGACCTCGACAACGACGCCGGCCTCCTCCCGGACTTCCCGCACCAGCGCCTCGGCGAGGGTCTCGCCATCCCTCGACCTTCCCGCCGGGAAGGCTCCAGGTGCGATCGCCATCGGTGTCCTGGTCCAGCAACAGAATCCGGTCGTCCTCGATGACGATCCCGGTTACGCGGATATGCACCCAGCGACCGTAGCAAGCCGCTGGTCCGCAACAATGGCGGTGACCCGGTGACTACCGAACGTGTCGCACATGTGGTCGTCGCCGCGGGTGGGCTCGGCACCAGGGCCGCGAGCTGGTCCCAGTTCCTGCCCAAGGAGTTCTACCCCGTGCAGGGCCGGCCGGGCATCGCGCACCTGCTCGACGAGATCGCCGCCGTCGGTCCGGCGCGAGCCGCGATCGTCTACCACCCGTACTACGAAACGTTCGTCCGCTGGGCACGCTTGACCCTGTCGGCCGGTGCCCAATATCGCTACCGGACGCTCGCGCGGCAGCCTGTTGCGATCCGCTCGGCTTGGGCCGACCTTGATGTCATCTTCGTACGTCAGCGCGGCGACTACGCCGACATCACCTCCGTACTCAACGGCGCCGCCACCCTCCACCCACCCGGTGACCTCTACCTCGCCTTCGCCGACAACCTCTACCCAGCCGCGCCGCCGATGCCGATGCTGGCCGCAGCAGCGGCGGACACCGTCACCGTGCTGGCTCGTCCGTTCGACCTCGACGCGGCCGCCCATCGCGGAGTGATCATCTGCCCTGACACGACCGTCAGCGGCCGTCCCATCATGACGTCCTTGATCGAAAAACCGACCCGCGACCAGGCGGTCCTGCTCCTGGACCGGTACGGCCACAACGGTCTACGACTGATGGAAGGTCGCGCCCGGCTCACCCAAGACTTCGTGGAACATCTCCGGAGCGAACCTCCCACCGGTCCGATCCACGAACCAAAGTTGTCACTGGCTTTGGCGTCTTACAGCCGCAAACGACGCGTCGAGATCCTGACCACCACCGCGCCGGTCATCGACCTCGGAACCACAGAGGCGGACTCGCGCCTCGATCCATCGCACTGCGGCTGACTTCAAACGCTTGGAATCCGACGGGTCCGTAACACGAACGGTTCGGTGATTAAAGGCGTCGGCGGCCCCACGCACTGAGGAGCCATATGGGAGTGTGCGCCGATGGCCGCCGGGATCATGATCGACCGTGACGGTCCACGCCGCCACGAACGTGCTGCAGGGGCTTGAAAGAGTTCGGCCGGCTGCAACTGAGCCCACGTAGTGCCCGACGGCGTGCCAAGCGGGCTCGAGATGGCACATTATGGCCACGATGTCCGATTCGGCGGGTAGAGTGCTCCTCTATCCAAGGCTATCTACGGAGTCTGTTCAAAATGGCGTTTACGAACCACCGTCCCCATCCGACCGAGTAGCGGCGAGCTCGCG
>NZ_WOTO01000046.1 GCF_010993775.1 Fodinicola feengrottensis
GCGTGCCAGAAGGTGAGTGGGACAGGGGCCCTTGCCGTTCAGCCCTCAGCGCCGGGGCCTTCGGTCGAGTGCACCGGAGCCCCCGTTGGACGCGGCTGAGCTGCAGGCCCCGAGCATGGCGACCGCGGCGAACGCGGCCACCAGGACGGCACCTTTGCCGCGAGTGAGTCGACGCACTTTTCCCTCCGAAAATTGGGTGGATCTCATTTCACCGCACCGGCGGTGAACCCCCGGATCAACCAGCGCTGGCCGAAAATGACCAACAACAGAGTCGGCACCAGGGTAATGGTAATTCCGGCCAGTAGGATGCCGGGGTCGCCGAACTCATTGCTCTTCAGCGCGAAAACCGCGGTTTGCAGCGTGTTCAGTGAATTGTCGCCGGAGGCGATGATCAGCGGCCAGAAATACATGTTCCAGCCTTGCAGGAATGACCACACCGCCAACGCGGTCAGCGACGGGCGTACGGCCGGCAACAGGATGGTGAAAAGAAATCGCAGATGGCCGCAACCGTCGATTTCGGCGGCCTGCCGGAGCTCGTTCGGGAACTGCTTGAAGGCCTGCCGCATCAGGAAAACCCCGAAGCCGACGGCCAGGAAGGGCAGCACCAGGCTCAGCCGGTTGTCGCCTATTCCGAGGCTGCGTACGAACAACGCGTTCGGCACCACGATCGCCTCGTACGGCACCATGATCGTGGCCATGAACACCCAGAACAGCAGCTTGCCGATGGGGTTGCGCAGGAACACCAGGGAGTACGCGGCGAGGCAGGACGTGACCACCTGCGCCACCATCATGGTGATGCCGACGAACAGCGAGTTCGCGAATGCCGGCCCGAGCGGCACAGTGGTCTGCTGCAGCGCGGAAAGATAGCTCGACAGGGTGAAATGGCCGAGCAGGTTGGGCGGTTGCTGCAGCAGATCCGACGACGGCAGGAAACCGCCGACCACGGTCAGCAGCACCGGGAAGAGCAGGACAATGGCCGCGATCACCAGCCACACGTAGATGATCGTGGCCGAGACCTTGCTCGGCTGGGTCACCCGACTCACCGGTAGTGCACCCGCCTTTCGATGACCCCGAACTGCACGACCGCCAGCAGAACACCGACGACGAGCAGCACCAGCCCCTGAGCGCTGGCAAGGCCGTAGTTGCTGTTGTTGTTATGGAAAGCGTTGTCGAAAACGGAGTAGACCAGCGTCGCACTGGAGCCGTTCGGGCCGCCGTCGGTCATCACCTGCACCTGGCCGAGGCTCTGCAGCGCGGTCAACGTGGTGGTGACGATCGCGAAGAACACGCTCGGCGAAATCATCGGCAATATGACACTGACGAACTGCCGCAGGCCCGAGGCGCCGTCGATGGTGGAGGCCTCCAGCACGTCCTCGTCGACGCCGGCGAGGCCGGCGCCAAGCACCAGGATGTTGAACCCGGAGACCATCCAGACTGTCACGCCGGCGACCGTGACGATCGCCCAGTTCGAGTCGGTGGTCCAGCCCGGCGCGGCGATCCCGACCAGCCGCAACGCCCAGTTGATCGGCGACATCGCCGGGTTCAGCATCAGCAGCCAGACCACGCTCGCGGTGGAGGCGGAGTAGGCGAACGGCAGGCTGAAGAGCGTACGAAACACCCGCATGCCGCGCAGCGGCTGCGAAATCGGGGCGGCCAGCAGCATTGGCAGAACCACCCCGGCGACCACCACGATCAGGGTGAATTCGGCGGTCTGCAGCAGGATGTGGCCGAACTGAGGGGTGAGTAGCTGCTCGAAATGTTGCAGACCGACGAACCGGGTCGGGTTGCCGAGGATGTCGCTGCCCCGGGTGGACAGGAACACCGCCTGGAAGAGCGGGAAGATCACGAACGTCCCGACGCCGGCCAGCGCGGGCAGGACGAACAGCAGCGCCAGCGCGAGCTCGCGGGGACTCCAGCGACGGCGCCGCCGGCGGGCGGGGACCGGCACCGAGCGTGCCGGGGCGGCGGTGGGGGAGGCGGTTACGGATACGGGCACTGGCGAGTCTGGGTCAGTGACCGGGCTGGCCGACGAATCAGCGCTGTCCGTGGCATGACGGCTGCCGGAACGGCTGGTGCGGTCGTGGTCCGCAGAATTCACCCTTTTTGCCTTTTTCTCGATGTAATCATCGTTTCCTCAGGTCAACGCGGGCGCAGTCTAGCGCCCCGGGCATCAGTTGACGCGCAGATCGCCCCTTCCGGACCGATGCGTTTTGCCTCCGCGGTCGGTCTGTATTCGTATGGCGCAACGTGTGGAGTTCGTCCAGGAGACCAGCCCGTACCGGGGTGAGCTGCTCGCGCACTGTTACCGGATGCTTGGTTCGGTGCACGACGCCGAGGACCTGGTGCAGGAGACCTATCTGCGGGCGTGGCGCGCGTACGACGGCTTCGAGGGCCGTTCCTCGGTGCGTACGTGGCTTTACCGGATCGCCACTGGCGCCTGCCTGAACGCGCTGGAGCACAGCAGCCGGCGGTCCCTGCCGTCCGGTCTTATGGACGCGACGTATGAACCGGTCGTGGCGCCGGTCGCGGCCCGTGCGGAGGTTTCGTGGCTGCAGCCCTTCCCAGACCGGCTGCTCGGCACCGACGCGACCGACCCGGCCACCATCGTCGCCGAGCGGGGCAGCTTGCGGCTCGCACTTATAGCCGCGCTGCAGCACCTGCCGGCGCGCCAGCGCGCGGTCCTTATCCTGCGGGACGTGCTGGCATGGCGGGCCGATGAAGTCGCGGAGTTCTTCGGCACCACGACCGCGGCGGTCAAGAGCGCGTTGCAGCGCGCGCGTACGCAACTCAAAGCGGCCGCACCGAACGAGCGGGCCAGCGTCGACCTCGCCGGCCCGGATCAGCGGGCGCTGCTCGACCGCTATGCGGCGGCCTTCGAGAACTCCGACATCGCGGGGCTCCTGCACACCCTCCGTGACGATGTCGAGTTCGAAATGCCCCCCATTCCGACCTGGTTCAGTGGCCGGGACGAGGTCGTCCGCTTCATCGCGACTACGTCCTTCCGGCGCCCGGCGACCTGCGACTGGTGCGTACGAGTGCGAACGGGCAGCCGGCTTTCGCCATCTACAAACGGGAAACGGACGGCCGGCATCATGCGCACGGGATCCAGGTGGTCACCGCCCGCGCGGACGGCGTCAGTCGGATCGTGACTTTCCTTGGCACGGGGCTGTTTCCGGATTTCGATCTACCCTCGGTGCACCCGTACGAGCTGGCCGTCCAACGCTGACCGCTCCCTTTCCGGCGGCTGTCCGGTCTGTATTCGTACCCACTTCCTGAGGTCGAAAGAGGACAACCTGATGGTCGCTCTTGTCACCGGCGCGAGCCGGGGTTTTGGTCGAGCCACTGCGATCGCGCTGGCCGAGGCGGGTCACGACGTGGTAGCGGTGGCGCGTGACCGCGCTCTTCTCGAAGAACTACGGGCGAAAGTCGGCCCGGCGGTGACTCCGGTGGTCGCCGACGTCACCGATCCCACCGTCGCTGGTCAGCTGCTCGACACGTACCAGCCGACGACGCTCGTCCTGAACGCCGGCGGGGTCCCGCTGACCCGGCCGATCCACCAGCAGACCTGGCAGACTTTCAGCCATAACTGGGAAGTTGACGTGCAGCACGTTTTCCACTGGACCCGGGAGGCGTTGCTGCGGCCGTTGGCGCCGGGCAGTACGGTCGTCACAATGTCCAGCGGTGCCGCGGTAAAAGGCTCGCCGATGAGTGGCGGCTATGCCGGCGCCAAGGCGGCGATCCGGTTTGTTTCCTCGTACGCGGGCGAAGAATCCGCGCGGGCCGGGCTGGGTATCAGGTTCGTCGCGCTGCTCCCGCAGCTGACTCCGGGGACCGATGTCGGGTCGGCGGGGGTCGCCGCGTACGCCAAAAGGCAGGGCGTCGATGTGCCGACCTTCATAGCGAACATGGGTCCGGTGCTGACTCCGGACCAGGTCGGCCTAACCATCGCCGACCTGGTCGCTGATGCCGGCAAGGATCAGGCCGCTTACCTTTTGACGGCGGAAAAACTCGCCGCTCTCTAGACGGGTTGGGAAACGTCCCGGAGCGCGGCGATGACCTCCAGCGACCGTACGCGGTCCGACAGCGCGCTCAGGTTGGTGGTCACCATCAGCTCGTCGGCGCCGGTCGTGGCGAGCAGGTCGTCAAGGCCGGCGCGTACGGTCGAGGGCCCACCGACGATGTAATGCGAGGTCAGGTTCTCGATAAAGGCGCGGTCTTCGGCGGTGTAGTCGTACGCGGCGGCTTCTTCTGGGGTCGGGAAGGCGATCGGCCGGCCGCGCCGCAGCGACATCATCGCGAGCGCGAGCGCGAGCTGCCAGGTATTCGGCGCGCTCGTCGTTGTCCGCGCCCACCACCGAGGCCGCGACCAGCGCGTACGGTTCCTTGAGAACCTCGGACGGCTGGAAACGCTCGCGGTAGAGACGCAGCGCCGGCAGGGTGTTCTGGGCGCTGAAGTGGTGGGCGAAGGCGAAGGGCAGCCCTAGAATCCCGGCCACCTGCGCGCTGTAGCCGCTGGAACCGAGCAGCCACATCGCCGGCTGGTTGCCGCGGCCGGGGGTGGCCACGATCGGCGCGTACGGGTGGTCGGCCGGGAAGTCGCCGCCGAAGAAGGCGAGCAGCTCGCCGAGCTGTTGCGGGAAGTCGTCCGCGGACAGCGGGTCGGCGGATCGGCGCAGCGCTCGGGCGGTGTTCGGGTCGGTGCCGGGCGCTCGGCCGAGGCCAAGGTCGATTCGGCCCGGGTGCAGCGCCTCCAGGGTGCCGAACTGTTCGGCGACCACCAGCGGTGGGTGGTTCGGCAGCATCATCACCCCCCCGCCGGAGCCGACCCGGATGGTGGTGGTCGCGGCCGCTACCGCGCCGATGAGCACTGCCGGCGCTGAGCTCGCGATGCCGGGCATCGAGTGATGCTCGGCCAGCCAGTAGCGCAGGTAGCCGAGCCGCTCGGCGTGCCGGGACAGTTCGATGGTGTCGCGGACCGCCTGGGCGGACGTACGTACGGCCGGCCGGCGCCGACCGGCGCGAGGTCGAGCACGGACAGCGGGACGTTCGACAGGTCAGCCACGTCAGCTCATAACCCGCCGCAGCGAGGCAATCTTCCCGGCGAGGCGGGCCAGCGGATTCTCCGCCGGTGGGGTGCCCAACGGCACGGTGACGGTCAGCTGGAAACCGTCGCCATCGCCGATCCGTACGCTGCCGCCGGCCAGCTCGACCCGCTCGGTCAGGCGCGCAGCCCGTTTCCCGGTCCGGCGGCGGCACCGCGGCCGTTGTCGGCGACCGTGAGCACCACCGTGCGGTCTCCGGTCCGTACGGTGATTTCGCAGGTGGTGGCCTTGGAGTGGCGGATCACGTTGGTGACGGCCTCGCGTACGGCCCAAGCCACTACGGCGGCCGCTGACGGCGGCGGAGCGGACCCTTCGTGGGTGATCGTCGGGCGGATGTTGGCGGCCTCGAGCGCGTGCGCGGACCTGGTGATCTCCTCGGCGAGGCTGCTTTCCCGGTAGCCGCTGACGGCTTCCCGAACTTCGCGCAGCGCGTCCCGGCCGATCCGCTGGATGTCGGCGACCTGTTCCTGCCCGCGCGGATCGTCGCGGCCGAGCCGGTCGGCCAGCTCGGCTTTGATCACGATCAGTGACAGCGTCTGGCCGAGCAGGTCGTGCAGGTCGCGGGCGAACCGCAGCCGCTCCTGCTCGACGGCCGCCTGCGCCAGCTCCTCGCGGGCCGCCCGGAGCTCGCCGATGGCGGCCAGGAACCGCCGCATCGTGGTCACGACTACCCCGGAAATCAGGGTGGTGTAACCGATCGCGAGCGCGTTGTCGATCGACCAGAACAGCGCGATGGCAACCGATCCCACTGTCAGGGCGAAAATGCAGACGTACGCCTGCCGCCATGGCAGTCCCGTCGCCATTCCGATGGACAGCAGCGCGAGTGGGCCAAAGCCGCTGCCGCCGAAGGCGATGATCATCAACGGTGTGGTGAGCGCCAGCAGGATGACGACGAGGATGACAGGGCGCGATCGGCCCGCGGCGTCGCGAACGCCGAACCACACGGCCAGCAGGTAAAGAGCGATGAAGACCGGCAGAATGATCGCGCCGAACCACAGCGGATGGATCTTCGCGTCGAACAGGTCGGTGATGTCGCCGAGCACGATGACCACCCAGGGCATCAGTGCGTACGGCGAGATTCTCGAGTCGATTTTCTCGTGGTCGGTGGTGTCGACCGCGGTCACGGCTGTCCGGATTTCTGCTGGACGACACCGCGGAACAGATCTGGGCGGAATTTTCGTACGCCCGCACCGAGATCCGCCGCGAGACGCTCGCCACGGCCGAGTTTCATCCGGTACCAGTCGGGGGACAGTTCTTCAAGATCTTGGTGCTTCTTGGGCGAGGAAATCAGCAGTGCCACATCGTCGCCGGTGCCGACCTCGATCGCGGTCACGTCCTTCCAACCGAGCTGGACGGTCGTGCCGGAGTTCTCGAATCGCACGCCACCGGCGGGTAAAAGTGACCTTCGACCGCTGGTTTGCCTGCACAGCCGCGGCCAGTAGCAGGATCAGCGCGAGAAGTGACAGCAGCGCCCCGATAATGAACATGATCACCCGGCCGGCCGGCGGGAGGTAATTCGTGTGCGCGGTGCCAATGGGGTGCGCCGGATCCACGTGGTTGGTGATGGCCTGCCAGATCGCGCCCGGCCCGAGCACCAGGCAGGCGAGGGCACCGCCGAGCAGTGCCCCCACCGAGCCCTGCCGCGCACCCTTGACCACCACCGGTTCGATGTCCACGATTCCCCTTCCCACTCGGGCAATGATCACACGACGAATGGGATGCCCCGCGTCCGAGCGGCCACCGCGATCGGTCCGGAGTAGGAGTCCGCGGCGGCTCGTACGGCTGCTTCGTTGTCAGTCTTTGGGAAAAGGTGGGTGAGTATGAGTTGCCCGACCTCCGCCTCGGCGGCCAGTTGGCCCGCCTGGTGGGCACTGGACAGATGCTCGGCGCTGGCCGCCGGCACCTCGTCGGCGAAGCTCGCCTCGGCCAGCAGCAGGTCGACGCCGGCGGCGAACGCGGGCAGCGCCGGGCTTGGACCGGTGTCGCCGGTGTACGCCATGGTCTGCCCGCCGGCCGTCAACCGGACGCCCGCGTTCGGCAGGAAATGCGGAAGATTGGTCGTACGCACCGAAAATGGCCCGATGTCGAAGGCGTCGTCGGCGCTGAACTCGACCAGTTCGTACGCGGAGTCAAGCCAGCCGGGGCGGTCCAGAGCTAGTACCGCGGTGAGCGCACCGGGGAGGGCATGCACCTTCAGTCGCGGCGCGTTGACCGCCGACCGGGCGCGCAGCAGCGGGTTGAGGTCTGCGCAGTGGTCGGGGTGACCGTGCGTGACGAAGACGGCGTGGACCTCTTCGGTGAGCCGCGGGAACACCGCGTAACCGGGGTCGATCAGCAGCCGGAAGCCGTCGTGCTCCACGACATAGCCATTGCAGGCACCGCCGGGCGCCGGGAAGGCGCCGTCGCCGCCGATGATTTTCAGCTCCATAGCGGCTGATTATCGCCGTTTGGCAGGATGATCACATGCGGGCCGTCGTGTATCAGGGTTTTGCCGAGCCACCGTCCCTGGTGGAGGTCGCCGACCCGGTGCCGCCAGCCGGCGGTGTGGTCGTACGCGTGGAGGCCACCGGGCTGTGCCGCAGCGACTGGCACGGTTGGCAGGGCCACGACTCGGACATCTCCACTTTTCCGCATATTCCCGGGCATGAGTTCGCCGGTGTGATCGCCTCCGTCGGCGCTGGCGTGATCGGCTGGCAGGAGGGTGACCGGGTGACCGCGCCCTTCGTCTTCGCCTGCGGGGCCTGCCCGGAATGCGTGGCCGGCGACCATCAGGTGTGTCGTCGGCAGCAGCAGCCCGGGTTCAGCCTGCCCGGCTCTTTCGCCGACTACGTCGTCGTGACGGACGCGGCCACCAACCTGGTGGCGCTGCCGCTCGCGGTCGACCTGGACCGGCGCCAGCCTCGGCTGCCGCTTCGCCACCGCGTACCGAGCCGTCGTCGCCCAGGGACGTGCCGCCGCCGGTGAGTGGGCGGTGGTCTACGGCTGCGGAGGCGTGGGCCTGTCGGCCGTCATGATCGCGGTCGCCCGCGGCCTGCGGGTGGTCGCCGTCGACGTGTCGGTCCAGGCTCTGGAGCTGGCCCGGTCCTTCGGCGCTTCGGTCACCGTTCTTGCTGGTGACGCGCCTGATGCGGTGATCGAGGCGACCGGCGGCGGTGCCCACCTGTCTCTCGACGCGCTCGGCAGTCCCGGCACTGCTGCGCCGCCGCCGTCGCGAGCCTGCGCCGCCGCGGCCGGCACGTTCAGGTCGGGTTGCTCCCCGGCGGGGCCCCCGACCTGCCGATGGGCCGGGTCCTCGCGTACGAACTGTCCGTGGTCGGCAGCCACGGCATGGCCGCGCAGGCCTACCCGGGCATGCTCTCTCTCTCGTCGCCTCCGGTCAGCTCCGCCCGGACCTGCTCATCACCCGGTCTATCTCTCTCGACGAGGCTCCGGCGGCTTTGGTCGCCCTCAGCACCGCCAGCCCCACCGGCATCACCATGATCGCGCCTTCGCTGAGCACTACCTAAAAATGGCGCCCCCGAACTCGAGTCAAGTCTGTGGGGGTGACAGTTTTGGACACCAAGGAGCGCTAGGACAGCACGGACGTCACCAGAGCGCGGGCTTCGGACTGGAGGGCGGCCAGGTGGTCGTCGCCGCGGAAACTTTCCGCGTAGATCTTGTAAACGTCCTCGGTGCCCGACGGGCGGGCGGCGAACCAGCCGGATGCGGTGACCACTTTCAGTCCGCCGATCGGCTCGTCATTTCCGGGCGCCCGGGTCAGGGTGGCGGTGATCTTGTCGCCGGCGAGTTCGGTCGCGGTCACCTGGTCCGCGGACAGCTGGGCGAGCGCGACCTTCTGGTCCGGGGTGGCTGGCGCGTCGATTCGCGCGTACGACGGCGCGCCGAACTTTTCGGTGGTGAGCTGGCGGTAGTGCTCGCCCGGATCGGACTGCGTGGTGGCGAGGATCTCGGCGGCCAGCAGATCCAGCAGGATGCCGTCCTTGTCGGTCGTCCACACTGATCCGTCCATCCGCAGGAAAGACGCGCCGGCACTTTCCTCGCCGCCGAATCCCACCGAGGCATCGGAAAGTCCGGGTACGAACCACTTGAACCCGACCGGCACCTCGATCAGGTCCCGACCGAGTTCGGCGGCGACCCGGTCGATCATGCTGGAGGAAACCAGCGTTTTGCCGACAGCGGCCGAAGAAGGCCAGCCGGACCGGTTCCGGAACAGATAGTCGATAGCGACGGCCAGGTAGTGGTTCGGATTCAGCAGGCCGGCGGCCGGTGTGACGATGCCGTGCCGGTCGGCGTCGGCGTCGTTTCCGGTGGCCAGGTCGAAATCCGAGCGACGAGAGATCAGCGACGCCATCGCGTACGCGGATGAGCAGTCCATCCTGATCTTGCCGTCCCAGTCCAGCGTCATGAACCGCCAGGTCGGGTCCACCAACGGATTGACGACCGTCAGCTCCAGATGGTGGGTTTCCGCGATAGCCGCCCAATAATCGACCGAGGCGCCGCCCAGCGGGTCGGCGCCAATGCGTACGCCGGCACGGCGAATCGCGTCGATGTTGACGACGGACGGCAGGTCGTCCACATAGGACCCCATGAAGTCGTACGAGTGCGTGGTCGAGGCCGTACGCGCGCGAGCCGTCGTAACCCGCCTTACACCTTCCAGTCCCGCGGCCAAATATTCGTTGGCGCGCTTGCCGATCCAGTCGGTGATCGCGCTGCCGGCCGGGCCACCGTTCGGCGGGTTGTACTTGAAGCCGCCGTCGGTGGGCGGATTGTGGGAAGGCGTCACCACCACACCGTCGGCGATCCCGGAGGATTCCCGGTTATGCCGCAGAATGGCGTGCGAAACGGCTGGTGTCGGGGTGTAGCGGCCGGCCGCGTCGATCGCGACCGTCACCTTGTTCGCGGCGAAGACCTCCAGCGCGGTCCAAAAAGCCGGCTCGGACAGCGCATGGGTGTCCTTGCCCAGAAAAAGCGGCCCGGAAATGCCCTTCCCGGTGCGGTAGTCCACGATTGCCTGGCTGGTGGCCGCGATGTGGTCCTCGTTGAAGGCGGTGTTCAGCGACGCGCCGCGATGTCCGGACGTACCAAAGGAAACTCGCTGGCTCGGCACCGCAGGGTCGGGGTGCTCGGTGTAATACGCGGTGACGACGGCGGCGACGTCGATGAGGTCTGCTGGCCGGGCCGGCTGGCCGGCGCGCGGGTCTGTCGGCATGGGATCTCCTTGAGGTCAGCGGAAAAGTCACACCCGGGCCGGGTCGTGCGACGGCTGTTACTGGGCGGACGGGCCCTGGTTGCGGGCTTTCATGCTGTACGGCCGGCCCAGTGACGGGCCGAAGGCGGCCGTCTCGGTCGGGTCGACGGACCGGGTGGCCTCGTTCAGCTGCCGGTGGGCCACCGCGAAGGCCACCGCGCAGCGGCTGATCATCGGACCGCCGACGGTGGTGATGATGTGGATGTCCGGGTCGGCGCCGTAGCTGAGCACCGTCGACACCACAACCTCGGGCGGCACATGCAGGCGGGCAGCGGCCTCCGCGGTGGTAAGCCAGTCCGTTCCCTGCGGCATGCGCCCATCGTACGCGTCACATCAGAACGTGATTGCCCCCAGCGCGGGTGATCGGTTACCGTCTTGGACAGGTCATGAGTGCCAGCGCGTAGCCCCGGCTTGCTGGCCGGCAACCCTCCAACCGCGGTGGGGTGCCCCGGGTGAGGACCGGGCTGTCGGCGATATCGGCGACGGCAAGCGCGGGCCCCGCAGCGGGTCCATGACCCGAGGGGCCTGCCATGACCGCCGTTATCTCCCGCCAGATCGATGCCCTGTTGCCCGTCGTGGGCGGCGATCTGGCCGCGCCGCTGGTGACCGGCGAGTGTCGCCCGTACGCGAACCTCGACTACGCGGCGAGCGCCCCGGCGCTGGCCGGAGTCGCCAGTCACGTCAACGAACTTCTGCCGTTCTACGCGAGCGTGCACCGCGGCGCCGGTTACGCGTCCCAGGTGAGTACGGGTGTGTACGAGTCGGCTCGCGCGATCGTCGCGAACGCGTTCGGCGCCCGCGATGACGATGTCGTCGTCTTCACCCGCAACACCACCGACGCCTTCAACCTGCTCGCCGGCTGTGTGCCCGCGGACCGCGGCGATGTGCTGGTCCTGGACCTCGAACACCACGCCAACCTGCTGCCTTGGCGGGACCGCGACTACCGCTGCCTGCCGGTCTCCTCGACGCTCGAACAGACGCTGAAAGATCTCGACTCGGCGCTCGCCGCGGCGCCCGCCCGCGCTGGTCACCGTCACCGGCGCGTCCAACGTGACCGGCGAGTTGCTGCCGCTCGAGGAGATCGCCACCATCGCGCATCGGTACGGCGCCCGGCTGGCCGTCGACGCGGCCCAGCTCGCCCGCACCGGCCGATCGACCTGGCCGCCGCCGGCATCGACTACCTGGCGTTTTCCGGCCACAAGCTCTATGCGCCGTTCGGTGCGGGCGTGCTGGTCGGGCGCCGCGACTGGCTCGACACCGGTCGGCCGTACCTGGCCGGTGGCGGTGCCGTCCGCCAGGTCACCCTGACCGACACCGCGTGGGCGCCAGCGCCGGCCCGGCACGAGGGCGGCACGCCCAACGTGCTCGGCGCGGCCGCGCTCGCGAGGGCGTGCCAGCTGCTCGCCGCGCTGCCGGCTGGCGCGCAGGAAGCCCACGAAGCCGCCCTTCAGGAGCGGCTGCTGGACGGTCTGGCCGGGCTCGACGGCGTACGAGTGCACCGGATCTTCCCGGACAGCCCCGGCGCGATCGGAGTGGTCACTTTCAGCCTGCCCGGATACGACCCGGGGCTGGTCGCCGCGTACCTGTCGGCCGAGCACGGCATTGGCGTACGCGATGGGAAATTCTGCGCGCACCCGCTGCTGCTGTCCCGGCTTGGGCTGGCAGCCGGCGCCATCCGCGCGAGCCTCGGCGTCGGGTCCTGCTCGGACGACGTGGACCGGCTGGTCAGGGCGCTCTCGGAGTTCCTGGAATCCGCGCGCGAAGTGGACGTACGCGCAGGTCGACGGCCGTTGGACGCCGTCCCCGGACCCGCGGCCGCGACCGGACTGGGCGCTGGGTTCCACCGCCGGCACCTCGCCCTGCGCCAACTGATCCGGGAGGGGGTCTCGCCGCCGCCGCTGTAGACTGCGTTTTCGCAGGTCAGGCGGATGGAGGAGCGGTCGTGGGGTTCGCTGCGTCTGGTGGCCTGTCCAGTGAGGTCAACCTGCTGTCCCAGGGCACCGGGAGCCTGGCTCGGGGCGTGCCGCCGGTGCAGCCGGGAACGCTGTTCGTGCTGGGCGTGCACGGTGGCATGAGCGTTTCGCCGAATTCACGGTTCACCCTGGTTTTTGGCCGCAACGAGCCGGAAGTGCATGTCTGTGTCGGCGTCGACGACCCGCGGGTGAGTCGCCGGCAGGGACATCAGCTACGACGGATCCCGCTGGGTGCTGGAAAACCTGGGCCGGGCGCCGATCCGACTGCCGGGCGCGCGGCTGCTGCTCAAGGGCCACCGGGAAGTGCTGCCGATCGCGTACACACCGCTGTTTGTTGTTTGCCAGGAACGTGAACACCTGCTGGAGGTGCGAGTCGCGGACCGGCAGCTGCCGGCGTCCACGAGCGTGCCGGAGATGAGTACGCGGCACGTGCCGGCCTGGCCGCTGAGCGATCGAGAGCGGCTGGTGCTGGTGTGTCGTGGGCCAGCGCTACCTGCGGCATGAGGTGCATCCGCGGCCGCTCGCGTGGGCCGAGGTGGCGAGCGAGCTGAACGTGTTGGGCGCGCAGGAGAACTGGGGGCCCAAAGGCGTCGCCCATGTGGTGATGAACGTGCGGGAGCGGCTGCGGAAGAAAGGCGTGCCCGGGCTGGTACGGGACGAGGTCGGCGAACCGTCGGTCGGTAACGCGCTGAACCACAATCTGCTGATCGAGTTGCTGCTGTCCGCGACGCTCGTACCGACGGGCCTCCGGCTGCTGGACTGACCACCTTCGAGTCGTTGATTTGGACATTTCGGGCGTACGTTGCGCTCCATGGCGAGCACTCTGCGCGCCGCCTCAGCCGCGTCCCCGAAGCTGAGCGTTGAGCCGCGCGGCCTGACGGGTCAGGTGGTCCCGCTCGGGCAGGCTGGATGCCAGCGGGGCCGCCTCGGCGTAGAGCCGCGCCGCGGTCACCGGATCGCCGTCACGTTCGTGCAGGTACGCGAGTACGGCGGTGTGACGAGGCAACGTGCGGTCAAGCCCGTCAAGAGCGGCCAAGCCGGCTCGCGGACCGTCGGCCTCGCCCACCGCGACGGCCCGATTGAGGCGGGCCACTGGGCTGTCTGTCAGGCGTACCACCTCGTCGTACCACTCGACGATCTGCACCCAGTCGGTCTCCTCGGCCGTCCGAGCGTCCGCGTGCAACGCGGCAATCGCGGCCTGGGCCTGGTATTCGCCCAGGCGGTCGCGGGCCAAGGCGCTCTGGAGTACGTCCACGCCCTCGACGATCAAGTGGGTGTTCCAGCGGCCGCGGTCCTGGTCGGCGAGCGGGACGAGGCTGCCGTCGGGGGCGGTCCGGGCCGGCCGGCGGGCGTGATGCAGCAGCATCAGCGCCAGCAGGCCGGCGGCCTCCTCGTCCCTGGTTTTGCCCACCAACTGGCGGGTGAGCCGGATCGCCTCGGCGGCAAGGTCGACGTCACCGGAATAGCCCTCGTTGAACACCAGGTAGAGCACCCGCAACACAGTGCCCAGATCACCAACCTGGTTGAACCGGACACCGGAGACGGTCCGCTTGGCCCGGCTGATCCGCTGGGCCATGGTCGCCTCGGGCACCAGGTAAGCCGCCGCGATCTGCCGGGTGGTCAGGCCGCCGACCGCGCGCAGGATGAGCGCGACGGCCGAAGCCGGGGTCCAGCGACGAGTGCGCGCACAGGAAGTAGAGCTGGAGGGTGTCGTCCACACCTTCGCCCGGACCGGCTTCGGGTTCACTGTCGACACGTACCTCACGATGCCGCCGGGACGTGTCGGCGCGAGCGGCGTCCAGGAACTTGCGCCAGGCCACCGTGACCAGCCAGCCCTTGGGGTCCTGCGGTGGGCGATCGGCCCAGCCACGCACCGCCTCGACGAGAGCCTCCTGAACGGCGTCCTCGGCCGCCGCGAAGTCGGCCCCGCGACGAACGAGGATGCCGATCACGGTGGGGATGAGGGGCCGCAGCAGGGCCTCGTCGATGGTGGTCACTCCGTGATGGTGTGCGATGCGCCCATGAACGGCCGCAGCTCCAGCCATTCGTGGATGGGCCTGCCACCGGCACCCGGCGCCGCGGACAGCTCGCCAGCCAGCTCGAGCGCCCGCTCGTACGTATCGGTGTCGATCACCATCCAGCCGGCGATCACGTCCTTGGTCTCCGCGAACGGGCCGTCGGTGACCGGCGGGCGGCCCTCGCCGTCGGAGCGTACGAACGTGCCCTCCGCGGACAGCGCCTGGGAGTCGACGAACTCGCCCGACTCCTGCAGCCGATCGGCGAAGTCGCGCATGTACTTCACATGGGCCGAAACCTCCTCCGGCGTCCACTGGTCCATCGGTACGTCGTTGACCGCCGCCGGAGCGCCGCGGTAGTGCTTGAGCAGCAAGTACTTGGCCATCGATTTCTCCTCAGTGCAGTACGACCCATTGTCGTCAGGTTCACGCCAGGGACGGAGACGACAACGGGTTCTCGACATCCTGCACGAGATTCTTTTCGGCCCGGTTCTGAACCTCAGGTGTCGGTCCAACACAACAAAGCATCGGTAAAGAGCATCCTATGTAACGTTCATGCGTAGGCGGGCATGGTCAGCCGCTGTTGCCGTCACCCCAAGCGGGTGGGGCGGTCGATGCCCTTAAGGTAAACGTTTCGCCTGCTCAGAATGGGTGTCGAAGTTGTTGATCTTGTTCACTTTGCCTACCCAAAAAGGACAATTCAGTCCTATGTCCGTTTTGGGTAGGCAAAGTGAACAAGATCAACAACGAATCTCAGTTACCGAAGCGTTTTCGGCGCATCGGGGCGTTGCGGACATGGGGTTGGTGGCGGCGATGCGCGAAAGATCGTCCGTTTGGTCCCTTGTGGGGACAGAGTGTCAGTCGGTATTGATGACGAGTTGATGGGCAGCGGCTGAGAGGCGTGATGGCGCAACCGGGGAACGTGGCCGCGCTCACACCGGGTGGGGGCAGCGTCCAGCAGGACGCGGCCGCCGGGGTGGTCGCTGAGCTGGTGGCGTATTCGCTGCTCAACCATGCCGCACAGCAGATCGCCGAAGGGGTGGCGGCGGTGCCGCCGTGGCGAGTCCTGGTGGTCGAGGACCGTACGCTCGCAGCCACCGACTGGTCTTATCACGCGGTCACCGAGCAGATGGGCCGACTGAGCGCCGAGAGCTCAGCTCAACACTGGCGGCCAGCCAGCGAGAAAGTCGCCGAGGCTTCCGCGCCGCCGAAACAGTTGCCGTCACCATCTTCGACGGCGTCGGTCCATCCTGGCCAGGAAGGCCTGCTGGCCGAAGTGGCCGCGGCGGCGACCGCCGCGCTCGGGGTTGCGAACGCCGTTCCGGCGGTGGTTGGCGCGATCGCTGACACCATCGGCTACCTGCGTACGGACTACACCATCACCGGCCGCGCTTTCACCGTGAAGTCCACCGCTTTGGTGACCGCGGTGGCCCGGGCTCTCCGGCAGCAGGGCGTACGGTCCGAAGTGGACGGTTTCCATACTTTCCCGGCCACCACCGCAAGCCTCGCGGCTTTCTCCGATTTCCAGCACCTGCAACGAGACCTGACGGTGTCTCGGCTGACTTTCGTGCAGCAGAAGCTGTCGCCGGCGATCGCTGAGGTGGCCAAGGGGAACACCGCGCTGATGGCGGCTCAGGCCGAGGTCACCGCGGCCCGCGCGGCTCAGCCGCCGGACCAGGTCAGGGAAAAGCTGGCCGAAGCCGCCGCCGAGGAGGCCGCCGATCGGCTCTCCCGGGCGCAGCAGGCGCAGACGCTGGCCCAACAAGTCGCCGATCTCGCCGCCGCGTCGCTGACCCGGGCCTCGACCTTCGAGACGACCGTCACCACCGTGCCGGCCGGCGGTGGGTTGCCGCCGCTCGCGGTGGCCGCGACGCTGAGAGCGGCTGCATGCCAGCGGGGACAACGCGATCACCCATGTGCTGTATGTCGGAGTTGATGTGGCCGGCGGCGAAACCGTGGTGAAGAAACGGTTTCTCGGTGCGCCGGGGATCCGCTACATCGGTTCTTGCCAGGTTTCGGCGATGCTGGTGGGCAACGACGGCGACGTGGCTTGGGCTCGCACGATGACCCTGGTCGGGCAGCTCAAATACTCTCCGGGTAAGGGAAAATTCGCTACCCCGGAAATGGTCGAGGTCAAGATGAACGATCAGTCGCGTTAGCTCGCAGCTGTTTGCGCGTACGAGTGAAGATTTTCGGGCTGTTGATGGCGAACGCACCGGTCATTCGGTCGCCGCGATGGTAGGTGGCGACGAACTTGCGTTCTTCCGGTGAGCCGTCGATGATTCGGATCTCGTCGGTAGGAGCCGTCCGGCCGGCGTACTGAATCCAGGCGTCGTACTGCTTCGACCAGAAATAGCCGCTGGCGCGGTAGTGGGTGATCGTACGACCGGCCAGCAGATTTGCGACCGCGACGGCTGGCTGGTCGTTGGCGTTCGTCCAATGCTCCTGCCGGACGTACGCGTCGTGCTCGGCCGACCAGTAGCGCGCGACATCCCCGGCGGCGACCACATTTGCCAGCGGCGTCACGCAACCCGCGTCGGTGAGAACCCCATTGTCGAGATGCAGACCGGAACCGGTGAGCCAGTCGGTGGCCGGTCGCATGCCGATCCCGACCACGACCACTTCGGCCGGCAGCAGGCGCCCGTCGGCCAGCCGTACGCCGGACACCCGTCCGTCCACAGTGGACAGGCCGGTGACTTTCGTGCCGTACAAGACAGAAACTCCGTTTTCAGGGTGCAGTCGTGCGCATACCTGCGCGAGTTCTGGCCCGAGCAAGGGGGCGAGAGGATCCGCTAACGCTTCCACGACGGTGACCCGAAGTCCGAGGGCACGGCAACTGGCGGCGACCTCGGAGCCGATGAACCCGGCGCCGATGATGACAACATTTTCGGGCCCTGCCTGGAGATCTTGACGTAAGGCGATGGCGTCGTCGAGGGTTCGCAGCACGTGGACGCCGGCGACCGAAGGCCCCGGAAGGTGCCGAGCATGGCCACCGGTGGCGATGACGACGCCGTCGGTCGGGATGTCGGTGTCGTCCGCCAGCACGACCGTGCCAGCGGCGGTGTCCAGCTTCGTTGCCGGCACACCGAGTCGCCAATCGGCGTTGAGCGCCGCCACATCATCGGTGATGGCCAGCGCGATGCCGTCCTGCTCGGCCTTGCCCTGCAGGAGGAACTCCTTCGACAGCGGTGGTCGGTCGTACGGCTGGTGCGGCTCGGCGCCGACCATTGTCAGGGCGCCGTCGTAACCGGCCTCGCGTAGGGCCTGCGCGGCCCGCAGCCCGGCGAGCGAAGTGCCCACCACCGCGATTCTCTTCACGCCACCTCGGCTGTCCCGTTGTCGGCCGCTGTTTGGTCGGCGACGCTGACGTACACGTCACCGTCGCTGACCACCACAGGATACGTGCGGACCGGCCGTTTTGCCGGTGGTCCGGTCGGCACGCCAGTACGCAGGTCGAAGCACGCCTCGTGCAGCGGGCACTCCACGAAACAGCCCTCCAACCAGCCATCGGACAGCGAGGCGTCCTGGTGGGTGCAGGTGTCGTCGATGGCGTAAAGCTCGCCGTCGGCGTTGAAGACGGCGACCGGGACCGGTCCGACCACCCGTACCGACTCACCTGGTGGCAGATCGGTGAGGGAGCAGGCGCGGATCATGGCATACCTCACAAGACCGTTGCGTAGTCGACAACTCAGTTCGCGCTCCGCAACACTGTGCGGCAGCCTTACCGGTCCCGTCAAGCCCTCAAAATGTGTCTGATGCGGACTGCGGTTACTGTTGCGCTATGAGCAATTCGGACTCCGGGCGAAATCCCGCCGCTTTGGTGCAGTCCGTAGACCGGGCCGTGACGGTCCTGGAGCTGGTGGCCAAGCACGGTGAGGCCGGCATTACCGAGATCGCCACCGAGCTGGGCGTCCACAAGTCGACGGTGTCGCGATTGCTGTCCGTGCTGGAAAGTCGCGGCATGGTCGAGCAGTTGGGGGACCGCGGGAAATACGTGATCGGGTTCGGGATCGTACGCCTCGCTGGCGCCGCCACCGGTCGGATCGATGTGGCCAGGCTTGGTCAGGTGAGCTGCCAGGAACTCGCCGACCAGCTCGGCGAAACGGTGAACATCGCCATCCTGGACGAGGATTCGGCGATCAACATCACCCAGGCGCACGGTTCGGCCGCGGTGTCCGCGCAGAACTGGATCGGCCAGCGGACGCCGCTGCATGCCACTTCCAGTGGGAAAGTCCTGCTCGCGCACATGCCGGTCGACCGCCGCCGACGGCTGTTGCGGCGCAAGTTGGAGGAGTTCACGCCGCGGACGATCACCGACGCCGACCAGCTCAAACAGGAGTTGGAACGGGTGGTTTCGGACGGCTATGCCACGTGTTTCGAGGAGCTGGAGCTCGGCATGCACGCGGTCGCTGCGCCGGTTCTGGGCCAGCGCGGCGAAATCGTCGGCGCGATCAGCGCCTCCGGCCCCGCCTACCGGCTGCCCCGGCGGCGGATCCGGCAGGTCGCCGACGAGCTGGCCGAGGTGGCCGGCCAGCTGTCCGAGCAGCTCGGCTATTTGGCCTAATTCTGATTTATCGTTCGCGGTCTTGACAGGGGCGTCCTCGATCGCGCACCGTGTTGCTGATAGCGGAACAGGGCGCTCTGTACGCAACACCCTCCCCGGCCGGCTAGGAGCTCGGAATGGCTGTGCAGCCCCGTGTTGTCATCATCGGCGCCGGCATTGTTGGCTGCGCGCTGGCCGATGAGCTGACCGAGCGCGGCTGGACCGATCTCACCGTGCTGGAGCAGGGGCCGCTGTTCGCCACCGGCGGGTCGACCTCACACGCGCCTGGGCTGGTTTTCCAGACCAACCCCAGCAAGACGATGACCGAGTTCGCCAGCTACACCGTGCGAAAGTATTCTTCCTTGACATTGGACGACGCCTGGTGTTTCCGGCAGGTCGGCGGCCTGGAGGTGGCGACCACCCAGGCACGGCTGGTCGAGCTGAAACGCCGGCGTGGCTGGGCGACCTCCTGGGGCGTGGAAAGCTCGCTGCTCTCGCCGTCCGAGTGCGCCGAGCTACATCCGTTGCTTGATCCGGAAAGAATCCTCGGCGGTTTCCACACCCCGACCGACGGGTTGGCCAAGCCAGTCCGGGCGGCGCAGGCACAGGCTCGTCGGGCCATCGACCGCGGCGCGCGCTTCCTGGATCAGCAAAAGGTGACGGCGATCGATCGTACCGCCGGCCGAGTTCGGGGCGTACGCACTGAAACGGACGAGTTCCGGGCGGACGTGGTGATCTCCGCGGCCGGCATGTGGGGGCCGTTGATCGGCGCGCTCGTCGACTTGACCGTACCGTTGGTGCCGATGGCCCATCAGTACGCCAAAACCACGCCGCTGCCGGACCTGCGCAGTGACGGTTTTCTTGAGGCAACCCTGCCGATTCTGCGCCATCAGGATGCCGACCTGTATTTTCGCGAGCACGGCGATCGGCTGGGCATTGGCGCGTACGGGCATCGGCCGATGCCCATCGAGCCGGCCGAGATTGGCTCACTGCCAGGGATGCCGTCCGAATGGCCGTTCACCCCGGAGGATTTCGAGCAGTCGTGGGCCGACGCCGCGGACCTGCTGCCGGCGCTCGCGTCGAGCAAGGTCGAAGAGGGCGTCAACGGCCTCTTTTCCTTCACGCGCGGATGGCAATCCGCTGCTTGGCGAGCACCCCGACCTGGCCGGATTCTGGGTGGCCGAGGCCGTGTGGATCACCCATTCGGCCGGTGTCGCGCGCGCGATGGCCGAGTGGCTGGTGGACGGCGCGCCGCGGACAGACCTGCATGGCTGCGACCTGAACAGGTTCGAGACCGCGCAACTCGCGCCCGGCTACGTGCACGCCCGCAGCTGTCAGAGCTTCGTCGAGGTCTACGACATCCTGCACCCGTTGCAGCCCGCCGAAAAATATCGCTCCCTACGGACAACGCCCTTCTATGAGCGGCAAAAAGACCTCGGTGCGGTGTTCTTGGAGGCGGCCGGCTGGGAAAGGCCGCACTGGTACGAGGCCAATGCCGATCTCCCCGAGGTGGCTGGCATCCCCGCCCGCAACGAGTGGGCCTCTCGGTTCTGGTCACCGATCGCCGGCGCCGAGGCGTTGGTGGCCCGCGAGCGGGTCGCGATGTTCGATATGACCCCACTCAAACGGCTGGAAGTGACCGGCCGGGGTGCGCTGCCTTTCCTGCAGACGCTGACAACGAACCAGGTCGACAAGAAGCCGGGCGCTGTCACGTACACGCTGATGCTTGGCGAGGACGGCGGCATCCGCAGCGACCTCACGGTGGCCCGGCTCGCCGACCACACCTTCCAAGTCGGAGTGAATTCGCAGCTGGACCTGGACTGGCTGCGCCGGCAGCTGCCGGCCGACGGATCCGTGCAGGTCCGGGATCTCACCGGCGGCACCTGCTGTATTGGTCTATGGGGACCGAGGGCGCGGGAAGTGTTGGCACCGCTGACAAAACAGGACTTCTCGCATCGGGCGCTGGGATATTTCAAAGGCCAGCAAGCGTATGTCGGCGGGGTGCCGGTGACGGCGTTGCGGCTGTCGTACGTCGGTGAGCTCGGGTGGGAGCTCTACACTTCCGCCGAATACGGCCGGTTGCTATGGGACACGTTGTTCGAGGCCGGCCAGTCGGCTGGGATCATCGCCGCCGGGCGGAGCGCCTTCAACACATGCATGCGGCTGGAAAAGGGCTATCGACTGTGGGGCACGGACATGACAGCCGAACATGACCCGTACGAGGCGGGTGTCGGTTTCGCGGTGAAGATGGACAAGGGATTTTTCGTTGGACGTGAGGCTTTGGAGGGAAAGCCGCCATCATCGCGACGACTTTCCTGTCTGACCATTGACGATCCGTACGCGGTGGTGATGGGATCGGAACCGGTGTATGTGGGCGGCCAACCGGCCGGCTATGTGACGAGTGCCGCTTTCGGCTACACGATAGGGAAGAGCATCGCGTACGCGTGGCTTCCGGTCGAGGCGGTGGCTGGCACCACCGTGCAGGTCGAGTATTTCGGCGAGCGGGTGCCGGCCACGGTGGCCGCCGAACCACTGTTCGATCCGGGCATGGCCCGGCTGCGCAGCTGACTTTTCGGGAGTGGCCATGTCTTTCGATGTGATCGTGATCGGCCTCGGCGGATGGGCAGCGCCGCCGCGTATCAGCTGGCTCGGCGCGGCCAGCGGGTGCTCGGGCTGGAACGCTACGGCCCGGCACACAACCGCGGCTCCAGCCACGGTGGCTCGCGGATCACCCGCCAGGCCTATTTCGAGGATCCCGCGTATGTGCCGCTGTTGTTGCGGGCCACCCAAATGTGGGAGTCGATCGAGAAGGAGTCCGGCCGGCGGATTTTCTACCGTACCGGCGGGGTGATGATCGGTCGGCCGGACAGCCTGACAGTGTCCGGCAGCCGGCGCAGCGCCGAGGAATGGGACCTGCCGCACGAAATGCTGGACGCGGGAGAGATTCGTCGCCGGTTCCCGACCATGCGTCCAGAGCCGGACGAGATCGCCTTGTACGAAGCCAACGCCGGCCTGGTGGTGCCGGAAGCGAGTGTGGCCGCGCACCTCGCGTTGGCCGCGCGTTCGGGCGCTGAGCTGCATTTCGAGGAGCCGGTTTTGTCGTGGCATGCCGGCGATGCCGGCGTGCGGGTGACCACGGCAGATGGTGTCTACACCGCGGATCGGTTGGTGATTTGTCCGGGCGCATGGGCAGCGGACGTGCTGGCCGATCTTGGGCTGCCCTTCCGGGTGGAGCGGCAGGTGCAGTTCTGGTTCCGGCCGCGCGGCGGCACCGATGCGTTCCTTGTCGACCGGCATCCGATTTTTTTGTTTGGGAAGGCGGAGAAGGCCGGCAGTTCTACGGTTTTGGCGTACACCATCGGGAACAGCCGGGAGTAAAGGTGGCATTTTTCCGCGGCGGCGCCACTTGCACGCCCGAGACGATCGACCGGACCGTGCGACCCGAGGAAGTGGCCGCGATGGCCGCTTTTGTCGGCCGCCACATCCCGGACCTGCCGGGCGAGTTTTTCTCCGCGCCGCCACCTGCATGTACACCAACACCCCGGACGAGCATTTCGTGATTTCCGTGCATCCGGCGCACCCGCAGGTCGTGGTGGCGTGCGGTTTTTCCGGCCACGGCTCAAAGTTCGTGCCGGTAGTGGGCGAGATCCTGGCCGACCTGAGCATCGACGGCGCCACCCGGCACCCGATCGCCCTGTTCGACCCAGCCCGCCTGACCCAACTCGCCGTCTGAGAGGCCAGCCGAAGATGACCGCCCGCTCCCTGGTGTCGACGCTCCCTGGCCGCTACTACACGGATCCGGCGATTTTCGCCGCTGAACAGCGGAAAATCCTGGAGGAGATGTGGTTCTGCGCGGTCCGGGCCGCCGACCTGCCGCGGCCGGGTGATTTCCAGACCGCACAGATCGGCCGGGAAAGTGTGCTGGTGACTCGCGGCCGCGACGGTGTTCTGCGCGGATTTCTCAATATCTGCCGGCATCGCGGCGCCCAGCTGTGCACCCAGGAGACCGGTTCGGTGAGGCGATCTTTTCAATGCCCGTACCACGCCTGGACGTACGGCCTGGACGGGAAGCTGGTGGCCGCTCCCAACCTGACCAATATGCCGGACATTGACCGTCTGGAGTTCGGCCTGCGACCGGTGCGAGCGTACGAATGGCTGGGTTATGTGTGGCTCTGTCTGGCCGCGGATCCACCGTCTTTTACCGAAACCGTGATCGACTCGGTGACCGCTCGACTCGGTGCGGCCGCAGTGGTCGACAGTTATCACCTGGACGACCTCGCACTTGGCCGGCGGATTCGCTATGACGTGAAGGCAAATTGGAAGCTGGTCGTGGAGAATTTCATGGAGTGCTATCACTGCGCGACGATCCACCCGGAACTCACCGAGGTGCTGCCCGAATTCGCCGAGGGCTACGCGGCGCAGTACTACGTCGGCCACGGAGCCGAATTCGGCCCGGAGATCGCCGGCTTCACGGTGGACGGGAGCGCTGGTTTCGGTGTTCTGGAAGGTGTTTCGACCGATCAGCACCGCCGCTACTATGCCGCGACCGTACGACCGCAGGTGTTCCTGAACCTGGTTCCCGACCATGTGATTCTGCACCGAATGTTCCCACTCGCGGTGGACCGTACGATGGTGGAATGCGACTGGCTGTTCGCCCCCGAAGTGATCGCCGCCGGCCGTGACGTCTCACGCTCGGTGGAGCTCTTCCACCGCGTCAACGAGCAGGACTTCGCCGCTTGTGAGCGTTGCCAACCCGCGATGGCCTCTCGCGCCTACGCCGACGGCGGCGTGCTCGTACCAACCGAACACCACATCGCCGAGTTCCACGACTGGGTAAAGGCTCTGCTCTGACTGCGGTCACATCCGTACCGCAGATCGAGTGGTGATCGCACGCAGGGTGACTACGGTCATTTGTGGATGTTGAGTCATGTGCGTCCAGTGCACGTGCACGGCCAGCTCTCGGTGCAGTGCCATGCCCGGCAGACAGGGATGACGCTCGCGGCGGCCGGTGGCAACAGGGGCTGGTGGTCCCGCGCGTGGATCTTCGCTACCTCGATCATCGAAAATTGCTTAGGGCTTGAACGCGCGCGCTCCGCATTTTGCTGATGTGATTGAGAAAATGACCACGTTCCGATCGTACGAACTCGATCTTTTTGACGGTGATAGCGGTAGAATGGTGTCATGGCCGCCGGCGATGAAGGCACAGATCCAGAGCTCTGGATGTGTAAACCCCGACAGTTGGCCGATTTGCTGCGTGAAGCCGAGCAGGACATTCGACGACGGCAGGCGCGGGCATTGGATATTGTCGCGGCGATTCATCGGAACCGGGTCGGCAAGGCGCTCGGGCATGACAACACCATGAGGATGCTGCAAGATAATCTCCTGCTGTCCCCGACCGAAGCTGGTCGCCGCCTTAAACGCGCATTGAACCTGTGCAGCAGCCAAGCCCTCACCGGTGAAACCCTCGCACCCAAACTCGGTCTTGTCAGTGACGCTATGCGCAGAGGTGAACTCGCGGATTCCCAAATCGACACGATCCTGGCGATCGTGAACAAACTCCCCGCCAGAGTGAACATCGAAGAACGCGAAGGCGCCGAAGCTTCCCTGGTGGAACACGCGAAGAGCCCCCCGCCCGCCGCCTCGTCGAACTTGGCCAACGCATCCACGACCACCTCGACCCCGACGGCCCAGCACCATCCGAACGGGAGAACGAGAAACCGCGCCGCGAACCGTCCCTACACACCGGTCGTGATGGGCGACTGAACTTCCGGGGCTCCTTCGACGGCGAAACGGGCACCCTGCTCACTGAAATCCTCAGCCCACTGGCCAAACCCCGCCCCACCCAAGACGGCCACCCAGATGAACGGTCAGTCTCCCAACGCAACGGCGACGCGCTCGCCGACGCACTCAACCTTGTCGCGGACACCGGGAAACTCCCCATCCAAGGCCAAGAACGGCCCCACCTCACCATTACCCTGGACTGGGAAATGCTCCGGGAACGTCTCGGTGTCGCGTACGCGCACACTGGCATCGCTATTTCTCCGGAATCCGGCCGCAGGCTCGCTTGTGACGCGGACATCACCCCGATGCTCCTGGGCCGCAACAGCGTACCGCTCAACGTCGCCCGCACCGAACGACTCATCCCCGCCCACCTACGAAAAGCACTCATAGCGCGAGACAAAGGCTGCGCCAGGTGCGGTCGACCACCCCGCTGGTGCCGCGGTCACCACGTGGTCCACTGGGCCGATGGTGGCGATACTTGCCTGGAGAATTGCGTGCTCCTGTGCGATGCCTGCCATCGCCTGATCCACCACAGCGACTGGGAAGTACGCATCATCGACGGAATCGTCGAATTCATCCCACCCGCATACCGGGACCCCGAACGAAGACCCATCCGTGGAATCAACCAACTCGCCGCATAAACAAACCACCCCCCGCCGGGCACCACCACACCCGGCGGCCCACAACCCTGCCCGCCCACCGACGTTGTACTTCGAGTTTCGCGTTGTGGGCCAGGGATATGGTCGCCGATGTGATCGCCCGGGAGTTCGATGTCCGGTTGGCGGTGACGACGGTGGGGAGCTTTCTGCGGAATTAGGCCAGCAACCCCGCTGGCCAGGGCTCATGGCCCTTAACGGACCATAAACCCGGACCATGCGCCAATCCGCTGAAGTCGAGTCAGGAGGCGCGCCAGACTGTGCCGCGGCGTTCGTATTCCATGGTGGCTTCGACTTGGATCGCGTACGTGGAGCCGAGTTCTCGATCTATCAGGTGCAAAGCCAACTCGAAGCCGGAGGTGATGCCGCCGGCCGTCACGATGTCGCCGTCGTCGACGACGCGGGCGTTGGTGAGGACGGCGCCGTAGCTGACGAGTTTTTTCGCGGGCTGAGTGGTGGGGTGGTGGCGGGGCGGCCTTCCAGCAGGCCGGCGGCGGCTATGAGAACGGAGCCGGAGCAGACTGAGGCGAGGATGAAGTCGTCACTGGCATTGTCCTTGATTTCGCGGAGTTGTTTGGGGAGAACGCCCTTTTCCAACTCGGCCCGCAGACCAGGTCCGGGGCGACCGGCGCCGCCGCCGGGGATGACCAGGATGTCGGCGTCTTGTGGAGTCCATTCGCGCGGAGGTGGCTGAAGGTGACTCCGTTTGCCGCCGGTGACCTCGGCTTGGCCGGTGGAAGTGACCAGAGAGAGGTCGAATTCAGTGGCGCGGCTTGCGTGCCGGAAGACTTCGTACGGGCCCAATGAGTCCAGTTCGTCGAAACCGTCGTAAATCAGCACTTCCACTCGCATGGAGCTTCCCTTCGTTGGTCTGACTTCATGGTCGTACGACTGAGATGCGATCAACAGTGGCAAGAACGACTACGTTCGATAGAATCTGGCCATGGTGCACAAGGTGGCGGTGCTGGCCCTGGACAGCGTGGTCGGCTTCGATCTTTCGATTCCCTGTCAGGTCTTCAACGCGACCCGGCTGGCGACCGGCGAGCGGCCGTACGAGGTGCGGGTTTGCGGTCCGGCGCGGGGTGTCGTGGCCAGGGCCTCGGGCGTGGATATCTTCCGGATCGAGCCGCCTTTTCCGTTGGCCGCGGCGGCTGACTGCGACACGATCCTGGTGCCCGGAGTGTCCGTTGACGAAGAGTTTTCGGCGGAAGCGCTGGACATTTTGCGGACAGTGCGGCGGCGGGGAACGCGCATAGCCGCCATTTGTACGGGTGCGTTCGTGCTCGCCGCTGCCGGGTTACTCGATGGCCGGCGGGTGACCACGCATTGGGCGTTCGCGGCGGCGCTGGGGCGGCGGCATCCGTTGGTGGAGGTGGATTCCGCGGTTCTTTACGTGGATGAGGGCGATGTGCTGACCTCGGCGGGAGTGGCCGCCGGACTCGATTTGTGCCTGCATATCGTGAGGACCGACCATGGTGCCGCCGTCGCGGCGAATACGGCCCGCAGTGTGGTCATGCCGCCACAGCGCGATGGGGGTCAGGCGCAGTTCATCGTGCATCAGGATCCGGCCGCCGACACTGGCACGTTGGTGCCGACGATGTGCTGGATGCGGGAAAATCTCGACAGAATACTGACTCTCGACGACATCGCGCGACACGCGGGCACGAGTGTTCGTACGCTCAACCGCCGATTCAAGGACCAGATTGGCGCCACGCCGTTGCAGTGGCTGATTGGCCAGCGACTGAGTCGCGCGCGGGAGCTGTTGGAGACGACCAGCTTGTCGATCGAACAGGTCGCCCAGCACGCCGGTTTTGGCTCCGCGGTGGGCCTTCGGCAACATTTCGTGCGTACGCTCGGAACCGCTCCAGTCGCCTATCGCCGGGCATTCCAGGAAACGGCCCTGTGATAGCGAGCCCCGTGACCGCAGATCACCGGGCCGGCTACCGGAAAAGTCAGCCGATGGCAGTGCGAACAGCGGTCCGCAGCGCCGGCAGTTTGGCATAGAGCTTGTCGCCGGGACAGAGCGTGTTGTAGTAGTCGCGGTGGCCCTTGATTTCGTCCGGCGAGATGCCGTACTGGGTGCAGACGTACGCGCACATCGCGATCAGGGCGTTCCACTGCGCCGCGGGCGGCTCCACGGTCATGTAGGTGCCCTCGTTCTCAATACCGATCGCGTTGTGTTCTGGCCGGGGCAGTGCGCGCCGCGGATCATCGTGTTGCCACTGCGCAATGCGGCCAGGCTGCCGTGCCGGCCTTCCAGGTCGTAGCCGCCGCGGCTGATGGTGAAATGCTGGCCGGTGTCGGACCAGCCGTTGTTGTCGATGTGGTCGGCCTGCTCGTCCCGGGCCACCTGGAAGGCGTGCGCCTGCGAATAGTCGGTGCTGTTCGCGTCGGCGATGTGGTGCACCAGGATCCGGTTGGCCGGATGGTTGAGCGTCACCAGCGGATCAGCCGGCGGACGCGCACCCCATTCGGCGCAGCTGTAGATACGCGGCGCGGCGGCGGCCTGGGCGCTGCTGGGAAGCGCCAGCCCGGTGATGCCCAAACCGGCCACGGCGCCCGCGCCGAGCAGAAAGCCACGTCGGTTCAACGACCTCGAATCAGCATCCATGGGACGAAGTATGGGAGCGAGACATACAAGAGACATACATCCGCGATTTGTACGACGTGTGACCTGAATGGGGCGTTGACGTAAATGCCCGCCAATCGTTACGGTCCAGCGCTGGACTCGGCCGGAGAGGAACGCCATGGGTGCAGGGATTCGCGCGCTGGTTTTTGGGGCGGCAATGGGATTGGCGGTCGCAATGGCGCCAGCCGCGGCCACCGCGGCCGTAGCGGGCGCCGCCACCGGTCCTGCGGGTGATGCCGTTGGGAGACTCAATCACGTACGGCGTGGGCAGCAGTACGGGTGCGGGCTATCGGCTCCCGCTGCGGAATCTGGCCGCCGCGCAGTCGCGTTATCGGATCGATTTCGTCGGTTCGCAGACCTCGGGAGCGGCCGCGATTCCGGATCCGGACAACGAGGGCCACAGCGGATTCCTGATCGACGACATCCGCAACGGTGTGGACGGTTGGCTCGCGGCGGCGCGCCCGGATGTGGTGCTGCTGCACATTGGCATCAACGACCTGGACCGCTCGCCGGATCCCACCCACGCGCCGGATCGCCTGCACACGCTGGACCAGATTTTTGCTGACAAACCAGGCGTGACGGTGATCCTGCAGGGACTTATTCCTATCACCCAAGGCCTTCAGTCCGATCCGGTGACGTACAACAACGCGGCCCGTGCGCTCGCGACCAGCGAACAGCAGGCCGGCCACCACCTCCGGTATGTCGACCCGGCCGCGTTTACCAGCGCGGACATGGCCGATCGGCTGCATCCGAACGACAGCGGCCACGCCAAGCTCGGCCAGGTTTTCTTTGCCGCTCTTGACCAGGCTTTCACCGACGGCTGGGCGACTTCGGTACGGTCAAAGGGCGCGGCGAACGAGGTGGCCGAAAGTGGCCGCGTCCGGTGGGCGGATTTCGACGGTGACGGTCGCGCTGACTATGTCGTGATCAATGCGAACGGCTCGGTTTCGGTGTGGCTCAACCACACCGGCAGTTGGCAGGCGCTCGGTCAGGTTGCGACCGGGCTGACGACAAACGCCGGGCTAGTACGCTTCGCTGATTTCGACGACGGCGCGACGGCCGTGCGGACTACTTGTTGTTCAATCCCAACGGATCCGTACGCGTCTTCCTCAACCGTGGCGGGGACGGCCATGGTGGGTGGTTGGATCTGGGTCAGGTGGCCACGGGCCTGACCAGCGACGCCACTTCGGTACGGTTCGCCGATTTCGACGGCGACGGCCGCGCGGACTACATATTGTTCAACTCCAACGGATCCATCCGCACCTTCCTCAACCGCGGCGGCGATGGGCACGGCGGCTGGGTGGATCTCGGTCAGGTGGCGGCCGGCCTGACGAGCGACTCCAGTCGGGTCCGGCTGGCGGACCTCGATGGGGACGGCTGGGCGGATTACGTTCTTATGAACCAAAACGGCTCGTTCAGCGTTTGGCTGAACCGGGGCGGTGACGGCCACGGCGGCTGGGTCGCGGTGGGGCAGGTCGCCACTGGCGTGACAACCGACGCGAGCCAGGTCCAGTTCGCCGATATCGACGCTGACGCGCACGCGGATTGCCTGCGTACGAACGCGAACGGCTCGGTCAACGGCTGGCTGTGGAATGGCGGCGACGGGCACGGCGGCTGGATCGACGAGGGCCAGATCACTCCTGGCTTCTGATCATCCCGGGCGATGGACGTTACGGTGATCGCATGACGAGCCAACCGGACCTGCTTTACGTCGGGTCGTACGCCGGCGCCATCACCACTGTCGAGATAGGACCCGACGGTGACCTGACCGCCATCGGCAGTACGACGGACACCGCCTGTCCCTCGTTCCTCGCGGCGCATCCCAGCGGTGATTTCCTTTACGCCGTCGATGAAGGCGACGAGGGCAGCGTGGTCGCGTACGCGATTCGGCCGGACAACGACCTGGAGCGCCTCAACGCGCGTCCGGCCGATGGCAGCACCACCGCCCACCTCACCGTCGACCCGAGCGGGAAATTCGTGCTGTCGGCCAACTACGGGTCAGGCAGCGTCGTCGTGCACCCGATCAACCCGGACGGCAGCCTGGGGGAGCGGACCCGGCTTCGCCCAACATCACGGTAGCGGCCCGGAAAAGGAGCGCCAGGAGGGGCCGCACGCGCACGTCGTACGGTTCGCGCCGGACGGCCGGTACGCGCTGGTGGCGGATCTGGGTACGGACGAGATCATCACGTACGCGTTGCCAGGTGGCGCGCTGGAGCGGGTCAGCGCGACGAAACTGCCGCCGGGCACGGGTCCCCGACACCTGGTTTTCGGGCCGGACAAAAGCGTTTATGCGGTGGGTGAGCTGGATTCGACCATTCACGGCTTCGCGTACGACCCGGAAACGGGTGCGCTGACCGAGCGAGACACCTGCCCGGCCAGCGTCGCCGGGAACGGTGTTCGCAATTACCCATCCGAAATCGCCCTCTCGGCCGATGGTCGGTTCTGCTATGTCGCCAATCGCGGTGACGACGTGGTCACCGTCTTCGGGATCGCCGGTGGCAGCGTGAGCGCGAAGGCGGAGGTGTCGGCCGGCGGGCAATGGCCGCGGCATCTGGCGGTCGCCGGCGACCGGCTGTGGGTGGCCAACCAGAATTCGGGGACCTCGCCGCATTCGTTATTGACAGGTTCGCAATTCCGCGGCCATCCGGGAAGTCCTTGCAGGTGGAGGCGCCCGCGTGCATTCTGCCCATGGTGCGGAAATAGAGTGCGCAAATGACCGGTAGTGGTCAGTGTGTCGCCCTGAGCTGTTGTTTTCCGTTTAGCTGAATGGCAGCATTCCGCAGACTTGGGAGCGTCAAGCCATGCCCGACCGCAGGGGATTCCTGAAACTCACCGGTGCCGCCGTCGCGGCCGCGACCGTCGCACTACCCACTGCCGCGTACGCACAACGGGCGAGCGGGTGCCTGCTTTACATCGGCTCGTACGCGCACGCCATCACCACGCTCGCGAGCAGCGACCTGTCCACGGTCAGCTCGGCGGCCGGCCTCGCCTCGCCGTCGTATCTGACCGTGCATCCCAACGGCCGTTTCCTTTACGCGGTCGACGAACAGACCGCCGGCACGGTCACCGGCTTCACCATCGGGGCCGGTGGCGTTCTCACCCAGCTCAACACCGTCTCGTGTGGCGGCAACGGTCCGGCGCAGCTGACGGTGGATCCGACCGGAAAGTATGTGCTGACAGCGAATTACGGCGACGGTACGGTTGGCGTCAACGCACTGAACGCGGATGGCAGTGTCGGCGCGTCCACCGATCTCGTACGCCATCAGGGCGCCACTCCACACGCGCACATGGCGCGGTTCGCGCCCAGCGGCCGGTTCGTGCTGGTGAGCGATCTCGGCACCGATCAGGTGTTCGCGTACCAGCTGCGGGGCGGCAAACTCAAGCAGACCGCGGTCACCGCGCTGCCGACCGGAACCGGGCCGCGGCATTTCCGGTTCGCGCCGGGAAACACGGTCTACCTGGTCGGTGAGTCCGACTCGTCATTGCGGACTTTCTCCTACAACCCTGTCAGTGGCGCGCTAACCCAACGCCATGTCCAACCCGGGCCACAAAGGACACTTACAGCGTTCGCAACTATCCCTCGGAAATCGCGCTTTCACCGGACAATGTCTTTTGCTATGTCGGCAATCGCGGCGGTGACGTGATCACCACCTTCGACATCAGCACCGGTACGCCCAGAGTGCTGTCGGATGTCTCGGTGCACGGCCAGTGGCCACGGCATTTCGCGGTGACCGCGGACCGGATCTGGGTGGCGAACCAGAATTCCAGCAACCTGACCGCTTTCGACCGCGATCCGCTGACCGGCCTGCCGACCTACACGAGTCAGCTGGCGCTCGGGTCGCCGTCTTTCGTGCTGCCGGCCCATTCCCGGTAGGGGATCCGGCGGAGGCTGAAGATTTCCCCGAGGGTGCCCCACTCGTCCCGGCCGAGTCGCGCGGCCGGGTCGAGGTGGTGGGCGTCGGGCTTGCCGTCCGCCAACAAACTGGCGGTGGCGACGGAAAGATGCAGCACCTGACCGAAAACCACGGTGCTGTCCCCGAAGGATTTCTCGCCGACGAAGCGGCATTCCAGCGCCGCCGGTGATTCCGCCACTCGGCGCGGTCTTACCGCCGTGCTGTCCGTCAAAGCCAGCTCCGCGACCGCCGCCTCGCTGTGCTCGGGCGGAAAGTTCGTCGAGGTGAGGTTGATTTTCTCGGCCAGCGAGCGGGAAGCGAAGTTCACCACGAACTCACCAGTGGCTCGTACGTTCCGGATGGTGTCCTTCTCACCGACCGAAGTGAAGGACACCACCGGCGGTTCGGCGCTGGCGACCGTGAAAAACGAATGCGGCGCGAGGTTTTCCACGCCGTCGGCCGAAAGCGAGGACACCCACGCGATCGGCCGCGGAATCACCGTCGCGGTCAGCCAAGGGTAGGTGCCCCCTGGCGGCAGCGTGCTGACGTCGATCTCGGTCCGGTCGTCGGTCACGACTATCCCTTCCGCAGCGCCGCCAACTCGGCGAACAGCGTAGCGACCGCCTCCGGATCCGCCACTCTTACCGTCGCGGCGGTCTCGCCGGGCCCCCGACCTTGACGCCCACATCACCCTCTGACAGCGCCAAAAACGCCTTCTCGTCGGTCACGTCGTCGCCGACGTAGAGCACCGCGGTCGCGCCCAGATCCGCGCGCAGTTGGGTGATCGCCGCGCCTTTGCTGACGTCGACCACCGCCAGCTCGATCACGCACTTTCCCTCTGTGGTGAAAATCCCCGGCTCCGCCGCCGGTCCCTCGCGGACCTCGGTCAGGACCGCTTGCGCGACCTCGGGGGCGGCATTGCGTACGTGCACGCCGCCGCGCCGGTCGGCTTCGGCTCGATCGCTACCCCCGGACGGCCACCGACGAGGTGCTCCAGCCGGGCGGCGAGCTTGATCACGGCCGGTTGCAACGCGTCCAGATCGAGGCTGTGGTCCGAGGTCTCGGCGCCGTGCGAGCCGACCAGGTGCCATTGCGGCGGTGGGTCGAGCAGCCGGCGAAGGACCTCCAGCGAGCGGCCGGTGATGATGGCCACCTCGGTCTCGGGCAGGTCACCCAGCGCGCCGCAGCGCGGCCACTGACTCCGGCAGTGCGCGCGCGGACGCGGGATTGGACACGATAGGCGCCAGCACGCCGTCGAAATCGGTCGCGACCAGCAGTCTGGTCGTCTGTGCGAGGTCTTTCATGCGTTGGTCTTTCGCAGTGAGTCAAGGAAAGACGCGGCCCAGTGGTTCACGTCGTGGCTGGTCACGTGCCGGCGCATCGCGCGCATCCGGCGGGCTCCCTCGGCCGGGTCCTGGTTGAGCGCGGCCACAATCGTCTCCTTCAGGTGCGTGATGTCGTGCGGATTCACCTGGTACGCCTGGCGAAGCTCGGCCGCCGCGCCGGTGAACTCGCTCAGCACCAGCGCGCCGCCGTGATCGGTACGCGCCGCCACATATTCCTTCGCGACCAGGTTCATGCCGTCCCGCAGCGGCGTCACCAGCATCACGTCGGCGACCCGGTAAAGCGCGCAAAGCTCGTCGCGTCCGTATGACTGGTGCAAATACTGCACAGCGGGGTGCCCGAGCGTGCCGAAGTCGCCGTTGATCCGGCCGACCTGCAGCTCGATCCGGTTGCGCAGCGCCTTGTAGTGCTCGACGCGCTCCCGGCTCGGGGTGGCGACCTGGATCAGTACGGTGTCCGGGACGGTGATCGAGCTGTCTTCCAGGAGCTCCCGATAAGCCTGCAGACGCGTACTAATGCCCTTGGTGTAGTCCAGCCGGTCCACGCCGAGCAGCACGTGTTTGGGCTCGCCCAGCTCCGAATACAGCTCCTTGGCGCGCTGCACGACCTCCGGCGAGGCCGACAGGTCGGACATGCCCTTGGTGTCGATGGAGATCGGGAAGGCCTCGGCCCGTACGACCCGGGGCTCGCCGTCGGCGTCCGTAACCTCGACCGTACGGCCATGTGGTTGCAGCCCGCAGAGCTGGCGCGCGAGCCGCAGGAAGTTGGCCGCGCCGCCGGGCAGCTGGAAGCCGATCAGGTCGGCGCCGAGCAGCCCTTCCACATCCCGGGTCCGCCACGGCAGCTGCATGAACAGCTCGGTGGGCGGGAACGGGATGTGCAGGAAGAAGCCGATCCGCAGGTCAGGGCGCTGAGCCCGGAGCATCGCCGGCACCAGCTGCAGCTGGTAGTCCTGGATCCAGACGACCGCGTTCTGGCCGGCCACCGCGGCCGCCGCCTCGGCGAACCGGCGGTTGACCGTCACATACGTGTCCCACCAGGACCGGTGGAACTCCGGCGGTGCCACCGCGTCGTGGTAGAGCGGCCACAGCGTCGCGTTGGAGAAACCTTCGTAATAGCGCGCGACTTCCTTGCTGGACAGCGGAACCGCATGCAGGAGCATGCCGTCGCTTTCGAACGGCTCGGGTGCGTGGTCGACATCGCCGGACCAGCCGATCCACGCGCCGTCCCGGCTCTGCATGATCGGTTCCAGGGCGGTCACCAGCCCACCCGGGCTGCGTCGCCACTCCACCTCGCCGTCCGGCCGGACGACCCGGTCGACCGGCAACCGGTTGGCGACGACGACGAAATCCCGATCCGCGGTGCCTGCTGCGATGCTGCTGCCCAACCGAAGCCCTCCTTGGCGGGTCCTTGTGGGACCGGACCCCAGGTGTGGATTTCCCGGTTCGTCTTGCTTCAAACTTTACCTAACGGCCGTACGGCTAACCGGGTTTCGTCGACTAGATCACTGTCCGGTGCAGGCTAGAGAATCCGCTCATAGCAGACACTTTGCGGATTATCGACATACGATCCAAAAGCATCTATACGGTCGTATCCGCCACGCTCGTAGAGCGTGATCGCTTCCGGCTGCTCGGTGCCGGTCTCCAGCCGGGCGACGGTCGCGCCGCGGCTCCGGGCGGTCTGCTCCAGCGCCGCCAGCACCGCCCGGCCGGCACCGCGGCCGCGGTGTTTTGGTACGACGTACATGCGTTTGATCTCGACAGCCTCCTCGTCGAGGTCGCGCAACGCGCCACATCCCACCGGCTCCCCCGTGAACGCGTCGGAAAAACCCAGGAACACGCTGATGGTCGCCGCGGTCGGCTTGGCGCCCGGCTCGGTGTCCTGCCCGTACCGGGCCAGCAGCTCCGCCTCCTGGTCGGCACGCAACTCCACGCCGACCGGGTCGTCCCAGGCCACCGGCTTCACGCTCCATCGCACGTCCATACGTTACCCGGCCCGCGGCGCCACCGGCTCCTACTCGCGCCGAGGCCGCACCAACCGGCAGCCGACCTTGCCCGCCTGGGACAATGGGAGTGAGACGAAAGCAGACGCGCCGCCGCCAGGGTTCTCCGGCGGCGGCAGGGGAGGAACCACTTCAGTGGCTCAGTACATCTACACCATGCGTAATCTACGCAAAGCGCACGGCGACAAGGTCATCCTCGACAACGTGACGCTGTCGTTCCTGCCGGGCGCGAAGATCGGCGTCGTCGGCCCGAACGGCGCCGGCAAGTCCAGTGTGCTGAAGATCATGGCCGGCCTGGACCAGCCGTCCAACGGTGACGCGCTGCTCGCGCCTGGCGCGACCGTGGGAATGCTGCAGCAGGAGCCGCCGCTGACCGAGGACAAGACGGTCCGCGAGAACATTGACGAGGCCGTTTCCGAGCTGCGCGGCTGGTTGACCCGCTTCGAAGAGGTCTCCAACGCGATGGGCGACCCGGACGCCGACTTCGACACGCTGATGACCGAGCAGGGCGACCTGATGGAGAAAATCGAGGCGCACGAGGGCTGGGAGCTGGACAGTCGGCTCGACCAGGCGATGGACGCGTTGCGCTGCCCGCCCGGCGACGCGGACGTACGAGTGCTTTCCGGTGGTGAGCGCCGACGGGTCGCGCTGTGCAAACTTCTGTTGCAGCAGCCCGATCTGCTGCTCCTGGACGAGCCAACCAACCACTTGGACGCGGAGTCCGTGCAGTGGCTGGAGCAGCACCTGGCGAAATACCCCGGCGCCATTCTCGCCGTCACCCACGACAGGTATTTCCTGGACAACGTGGCCGGCTGGATCATGGAGCTGGACCGCGGCAGCGCGATCGGCTACGAGGGCAACTACACCACGTATCTGGAGAAGAAGGCCGAGCGGATGGCCGTCCAGGGACGAAAAGACGTGAAGCAGGCGAAGCGGCTCGCGGACGAGCTGGAGTGGGTACGGTCCAATCCCAAGGCCCGGCAGACCAAGAGCAAAGCGCGACTGGCCCGGTACGAGGAAATGGCCGCCGAGGCCGACAAGACCCGCAAGCTCGACTTCGAGGAAATCCAGATCCCGCCGGGCCCGCGGTTGGGCAACGTGGTGGTCGAGGTGGATCACCTGGACAAGGGCTTCGACGGTCGCGTACTCATCAAGGACCTGTCGTTTTCCCTGCCGCGTAACGGCATTGTCGGGGTGATCGGCCCGAACGGCGTCGGTAAGACGACGCTTTTCAAGACGATTGTCGGGCTGGAGAAGCCGGACTCGGGCACCGTACGCATCGGTGACACCGTTCAGCTGTCCTATGTGGACCAGAACCGGGGGGCATCGACCCGAAAAAGAACGTCTGGGAAGTGGTCTCCGAGGGCTTGGACTTCATTCAGGTCGGCAAGGTCGAAATGCCGTCTCGCGCGTACGTTGGCGCCTTCGGCTTCAAGGGCCCGGACCAGCAGAAACTGTCCGGCGTGCTGTCCGGCGGCGAGCGCAACCGGCTCAACCTGGCGCTGACCCTGAAGCAGGGCGGAAACCTGATCCTGCTCGACGAGCCGACCAACGACCTGGACGTGGAAACGCTGTCCAGCTTGGAAAACGCGCTGCTGGAATTCCCCGGCTGTGCCGTCATCACGTCCCACGACCGGTGGTTCCTGGACCGCGTCGCGACCCACATCCTGGCCTGGGAAGGTGACGAGGCGGACCCGGCGCAGTGGTTCTGGTTCGAGGGCAACTTCGACTCGTACGAGAAGAACAAGATCGAACGCCTCGGCCAGGAAGCGGCCCGCCCGCACTCGGTCACCTACCGCCGGTTGACCAGGGACTAGCGTCCTAGATAAGGCTGAGGGATCTCTCCACGGGAGTCCGCTGGCGTACGCGTGCCATCACCGCATCGGCACTGCGTACGCCGGCCAGGCAGCCCAGGGATTGCTGCAGGTTCAGCGCCCGCTGGGACTGCTCGGCGGCGGCCGCGAAGTCGCCTTCGGCGAGCCGCAGCTCGGCGAGCACGGTCAGCGCGATCGCTTCCTGAAGCCGATATCCGTGGTCGCCGCAGGCACGCAGGCTCGCGCCGACATGGACGGCCGCGGTGCTGAGCTGACCGGCGGCGACCAGCGCGGCGGCGAGCCGAGTACGGGCTTGCAGGCCCGGCCGGCGGTGGCCGTGCGCGTCGGCGAGCGCCCAGGCCCGGCCGAGAACCTCGATGGCGAAGGTGTGCTCACCGCTGACCAGGTGAGCACGGCCGAGGGCGCCAAGGGCGTCGATGTGCGCGTGGCTGTCGCAGTTTTCGGCGACCGCGACGGCCTGCCGGCCAAGGCTGACCGCCTCGTCGAAATGTCCTCCACTGGCGGCCATCTCGGCGCGAGTGAGCAGCACACATGCCTCGGTCGGCCGGTCGCCGTGCAGCTGGCTCAGTCGGTACGAGACGGTGAGGTGTTCCAGCGCCTCGGGAGCGCGGCCGAGCAGGAAGAGACAGGCGCCCTGCAGGCACAGCTCGTGCGCGGTGGCGCCATCGCCACCGGCCGTCCGCCGGATGGCCGCGGCCTGTCGCAGGTGGTCCAGTGCCTCCGAAATTTTCCCTTGATCCAAAAGAAGCATGGCGTAGAAGGCCAACATTCCGGCCATCCCGTACACATCGTTGTAGCGGCGGCCGGCGGCGATCCCGCGTTGGGTGGCGGCGACCGCGTCGGCCAGAGTTCCGTTGTTGACAAAGATAGGCGCGGGACGCGGATAGGGCGTACGGGCGACGAGGTCCTGCCCGTCCTGCTGCCGCAGCCGCAGGCTGCGTTCGTAATGCTGGAGAGCAAGGTCATAGCGGCCGGCATTGGTCTCCAGGAGTGCCACGCAGACCTCCATTTCGGCCTGAGCCGGCACCACGCCGGCCTTTCGGGCGGCCCGCAGGCCATCGGTGACCACCGACCGCCACTCCTCGGAGTGGTTGTTGCCGCTCAGGTAACCGGCCGCGGCGCTGGCCAGCCGCCAGGCCATCGGCAGCGGACCGAGCTGACCGGCGACGCGGGCGGCGGCCACCAGGGTCGGACGCTCGGCGTCCAGCCAGCCGCGGGCGGCGGACGGACAGGCGAAGTGCGGGTTCTGGTGTCCGATCAGGACGGCCGCACGCGTACGCGCCAGCAGGTCCGCGTACCAGCGGTCCCGGGCCTGCTCCCGATCGGTGGCGGTGTCCTCCTTCTCCGCTTGCTCGCCGGCGTACCGGCGCAACAGGTCATGCAGCCGATAACGACCGGCCTCGTGGTGCTGGAGCAGGCTCGCGGTGGCGAGCACGTCCAACCGGTGGGCGGCCACGTCGGCGCTGGTGGTGGCCAGCAGAGGAGGCCGCGCCTTCCGCCGTCACGTGCGGCCCCGGCACCAGCCCGAGCCGGCGGAACAGCGTCGCGTCGACCGGGTCGAGCCGCTGGTACGACTGCTGGAAGGCGGCTCGTACGGCCGCGCGCTGGTCGTCGACCACCGCGAGCTGGCCGAGCAGGTCGCCGGCGCGCAGCTCGGCGACCAGCTGACCGGCCGTGTGGCCGGGCCGGCTGGCCAGGTTCGCGGCGGCGATCCGCAACGCCAGCGGGAGCATCGCGCAGATCTCGGTGAGATCGTCGATGTCCGTACCGCAGGCATCGGGTGCGTCCAGGGCGGCTCGTAACAGGGCGCGCGCTTCAGCTGCGGTGAGTATGTCCAACGGCACGGAGACCGCGCCGGCCGAGACCCGCAGCGCCCGCAGGTCCGTCCGGCTGGTGACCAGCACGGCGCTGCCAGGTGCACCGGGCAGCAGCGGCTCGATCTGCTCCACCGATCTCGCGTCGTCCAGGACGAGCAGCACCCGCCGGTCGGCGATCCGGGGTCCGCCACGCCGCGCGCGCGCGTCCAGTCCGGCCGGTATCGAAGCCGCGTGCAGACCGGAGGAGGAGAGCAACTCGGCGAGCACTTCGGCTGGATCGCGGGGCGCTCGACCGGCGCCGTCGAGGCGTACGTACCACTGGCCGTCCGGGAAGTGCCGGGTGACATCGTGGGCGACTTGCAGGGCGAACGCTGATTTCCCAACGCCTGGGCCGCCGTGTACGGCGACGATGGACACTGTCTTGGAGAGTCTGGTGAGCCGACAGGCGATGCTCGCGATCAGGTCGGTGCGGCCGCTGAACAGCGGGTCGCGCAGCGGGAGCTGGCGCTGCAGCCGCCACGGATGTTCGGCGCCGCCGGCCGGGGCAGCCAGCCAGTCGGCGTGGTTGAGGATGTCTTTTTCCAGCGTACGCAGGGCGGCGCTGGGTTCGATGCCGAGGGTTTCGGCCAGCCGCCGGCGGGCCGTTTGGTACGCCTCCAGGGCCTCGGCCTGCCGCCCGACCCGGTAGAGGGCCACCATCAGGTGCTCCCAGAATCGTTCGCGGGCCGGGAACTCCGTGGTGAGCTGGCTCAGCTCCGGAATCATCGCGGCGTGCTTACCGGTCTCCAGGTCGGCCTGAATCCGCCATTCCAGGGCCAGTTCGCGGCGCTCGGTGATGCCGACCAGCTCGTCCTGGCTCAGCAGGTCGACATCGACGTCGGCAAGCAGAGGTCCGCGCCAGAGCCGCAGTGCCGCCGCCAGCAGTTCGCCGCGGGCGGCCGGGTCGGCGTGGTGGTGGTGAGCCGCGCGCTGCAACAGTCCCTCGAACTGCCCGGTGTCAAGCTGTTCGACGCTGACATCGATCAGGTAGCCCGGTGTTTGCGTACGAATCAAGATGCTGTCCGTGTCGCCCAGCACCTGCCGTAGTCGGCTGATCGCGGTGTGCAGCGCACGGCGGGCGTGCACTAACGACATCTGGGGCCACAGCCGCTCGATCAACGAGTCGGCTGGCACGATCTGGCCAGGTCGTACCAGCAGCGCGGTCAGCAGAGCCCGCTGCCGTGGCTGGCGGATCTGGATGAGTCGGGTGCCGTCCATGACCTCCAACGGACCCAGTAACCGGAACTCCACTCACAAAGAGTCGCACAACCGCACAAACGCCGAGGTCCCGACTTGTTTAGCGGTCCTACTGTCAGCCGCTGTCAGGTGCTGACAGTGCGCGGTAAGCGCTGGGTAAGGCTGTCTCCGTAAAGTCCATCGACGATGGGTGGGGATCGTTGGATGTTCTGAGAACGTTCCCAGATAGGACAAGAAGAAACGATGAATGCTTTACCTGGTCTTTACTTGAATTCACTACCTCTTTATATAGCGGCAAAATAGGCGACTTAAGTCGGATGGCCGCTCGGTAAGTCTCTGGCTAGCGTTGTGGTCGTCTCGTAGGAAATTTTCGCAGCTTGTAATGACCCGACAACGCGTGTTCTTCGTGCCCTCCAGTTGTTGAGGGCTAGTTCCGGTGGTGCGGGGACGGCTGGCTCACACTCGCCGCCGTTCCGATAGCGAGGGGAAAGAATGACCGAGATAATCGATTTCCCGCTGGTTGGCGGGTTCGGCCTGGAGACCTGCCCTACGGAGTGGGTAGCGATGGGATCGCTGTCGATGACGAACTCATTGCGGGTGGACGGTGAGGATCAGGCGCATATTCAGGCGCTCGTCGAATCCGAGGCGCAGGCGCCGCCGATTGTCGTGCACCGTTCGACGATGACGGTGATCGACGGCATGCATCGGCTGCGGGCGGCGGTGCTGCGTGGAGCGGATCAGATCGAGGTTCGCTTCTTCGACGGTGACGAGCGGGAGGCCTTCGTTCTCGCGGTCGAGCTGAATTCCCGGCATGGCCTGCCGCTTTCGCAAGCCGACCGGAGTGCGGCCGCGGCCCGGATTATTCGTACGCATCCAGAGTGGTCGGACCGCTCGATCGCATCTTTTGCCGGTTTGTCAGCGAAGACAGTCGGTGCGCGATTCGCCGGCGTACGACTGAGGACATTCCCCGGTTGAACGTGCGAACCGGAAAGGACGGGTGTGCTCGGCCGTTGAGTACGGCGCATGGGCGCCGGGTCGCGAGTGACCTGATTCGTGCCCGGCCCGGTGCGAGCCTGCGGCAAATCGCCAGGGAGTCGGGAATTTCGTTGGGCACGGCCAGAGATGTGCGGATGCGGGTGGAGGCGGGGAAGGATCCGGTGCCGCCGCAGCAGCGCACCTCCGAGCATCGGCAGGGGGGTGCGGTCCGGCCGGCGGCGCCGATGGTGAGCCCGGTGCCGCGGCCGCGGGAGGTCGTGCTGCCGGTCGATCTCTCGGCCTTTTTGCAGGATCTGAAGAAAGATCCGTCGCTGCGGTTCTCCGAGTCCGGCCGGATGTTGCTCCGGCTGTTCGACGCGCATTCGCTGTCCGTCGATGGCTGGCGCAGGCTGGCCGACGCGGTGCCCAGTCACTGCGGCGACATTGTCGCGTCGGTGGCCCGCCGGCTTTCCCAGTCCTGGTTGTCTTTCGCCGAGCAGGTGGAACAGCGGCAAGTCGAAATGGAGCGCGTCCTGTAGGGTCGAATTCAGCGACGAATATGTTCGCGTTTTCGGCCTCCTGACACGCAGTTAGCGGTAAAAGTGTCTGGCCAGGGTAGATTCTGGCCAGACCCTTTTCATGTTCTACTGCCGAAATTAATGCGAAGGGGAAGACCTTTGTCTGCAACGGACACCCAACTGGCGGTTATTTCCTGGCGGTTCCGGCCCGGCTGTGCGCGGGAGGTCCGGGAGTTGTTGCTGCAGTATCCGCGACCCGAGTCCGCGCAGATTCGGGACGAGGCCGGCACTGTGGTTGGCTCAATGGTGCGGACCGCGGTCTTCGTACGGGACAACCAGGTGGTCCGGATCATGGAGTTCACCGGCCCGCTGCACGCGCTGCTCAAGCAGAAGTCGACCGAAAACCGCGACTTCAGCGTCGACATCGCGTTACAGGAAATACCTGGATACCTGGAGCACCCGGTCGACCTGACCACTCCGGACGGATTCCGACAGTTTTTATGGGGAGTCCGCCATGGAGATGCTCTACGTCCGCAGCGCCGCTGACGCTGTCACCGCCTGACCAGGAGATTTTCCCGTGATCATTGACGTACACAGCCATATCATCTCGCCGGAGATCGTCCGCCGATCGCCGATGCCGGCCAGCCTCGGCGACATCGAGGGCGCGATCGAGGCGAAGCAGGACGCCGGCATCGACCTGACCATTGTCGGCAGCCCGAGCGGCGCCAGCACGATGGTGCCGGCTGACTGCGTGGACGGATACCAGCGGCCGTTCGACCAACTGCGGTCGTATCACGACTGGCTCGGCGGCACCGTCCAAAGCTATCCGCGCAACCTTCGCGCGTACGCGTACTGCGATGTCTACGCCGACGAGAAGTCGTTGGAGAGCACCGCGGAAATCCTCAGGGACCCGGCTTTTGTCGGCATCATTGCGAACTTCAGTGGGTGCCGACGGGTATCTCGACTCGTCTCGCTGTGACGACTTCTTCGCGATGCTCGCCGAGGTCGACGTGCCGGTGTTGCTGCACGCCGGGCCGACACCGGCCTGCGGCAACGGGGTCACCGACTACGGCATGCTGGAAATGGTCGCGCGGTCCTGCGACGCGACCCTCGGCCTCGCGGCGATCGTGCTTTCCGGGCGGTTGGAGCAATATCCGAACCTGAGGTTCATTTCGTCCGGCAGCGGTGGCGCCACCAGCGCGCTCGCCGACCGGATCGACTTCGCCTGGAAGCCGGCGCACTGGGACGACTGGATCGGCGCCCAGCGCCGCAGCAAGAAGACCAGCGACCTGCCCAGTGGTCCGCCAGCCCGGCTCGGCGTCGGCGGGCGTACGAACACCGCCCCGAGTGAAATGGTGCGCAAGCTTTTCGTCGACACCACCGCGGACGGCCCCGAGCTGCACCTGGCCAACCTGCGTGTTTTCGGTCCGGAGCACATTCTTTCGGCACCGACGCGCCGCCGATGCCCACCGTGTTCAGGGACAAGGTGGCTTCCATCCGGGCGCTTCCCATCACGGTCGCCGAGCAGGAGCGGATTTTCAGCGGCAACGCGTTGGAAATGTTCGACATCCAGGACATCACGGCGACCGAGCCGGTCACCGCTGCGAGCCGGTAATGGAAATCCGTTATGCCAAAGGGCACACCGGCGGCAACGACTTCCTCCTGCTGCTCGACCAGGACGCCCGGATCGAGCTGACCGCAGCTGCCGTACGCGCGATCTGTGACCGTTTCACCGGCCTCGGCGCCGACGGCATCCTGCGTCTGGTCCCAGTGGAGTCAACGGATTCCGCGGCAGCCTGGTTTATGGACTGCCGGAACGCCGACGGCTCCGCGTCGCCGATGTGCGGCACCGGTTTCGGACTTTCCGCATTATATCTGGTCGATCAACGGCGTACTGAACCGGGGGAGGTGTGGATTGCCACCCCTGGCGGCACAACTCGCGCCTTCGTCGACGGCGACGCGGTGTCGGTAGAGCTACGGTCGCCGCGTTTTCTGGACACCGCCAAGGCAAGCGTGGACGGCGTCGGCTACGACGGCGAGATTGTGGCCCTGGGCAACACCCATCTGGTCTGCGTCATCGACACCCCGGTGGCCGAGCTGGATCTGAGCCGCCGGCCGGAGTTCGACCAGGATCGCTTCGGTGCCGACCTGGACGTCACGTTCGTCAACGAGATCGGGCCGGACCGGATCGCCGTACGGGTGCACCAGGCGGGCATTGGCGCGGACCGGTCCTGTGCCACCGCGGTCTGCGCGGCGGCCGGGGTTGTCCGTCGCCTCGGTGGCGCTTTGCCCGCGAAGACAACGCAAGTTGACGCGGTCGGCGGCACCGTGCAGGTCGAGTTCACCGCCGAGCGGACCCGGTTCAGCAGCACCGCGGCACTGGTCGCGCAGGGTGTGGTGAACCAGCGGTGGCTGGACCGGCTGGCGACGGCGGCGGCCCGGTGAGCCTGCGATTCGCGGCGCTGAGCTATCGGGTCCGGGCCGGCGCCACCGACCAGGTACGGCGGATCTTCTCGCCGCAGGGCTTCCAACGGGCCGCTTCGCCCGCGGTGGTGGACGCCGCTGGCCGGGAGGTCGGCTACATGGCCGCCACCGCGCTTTTTCTCAAGGACACCACCATGGTGCGTATTTCCCAGTACGAAGGGGAATTCGACGACCTTGGCCGGCACATCGCCCGGCTGCCGGGAGCGCGGCGGGCAGAGGAGGCGCTGGCCGGTTGGTTGGACGAACCGGGCCGCCGCTGCGGCGGCACGCCGGACGAGTTTTTGGCCAACTTCCGGCGAAACACCATGACTCCAGTGGCCAACCGGACGTACCAGGACCGAGTGTCCGCGATCACCGCCGTCCACCGCCGGTTACGACCGGGCGGGGATGACCGTGTTTGTGCTTTGTTCGCAACGGAAACCGGTATCGGCGAGCCTGAGCGCCTGCACGCGGTGGCGGCTTTCGTACGGGACGGCGACCTTGTCGAGGTTATTCAGCACGAGGGTGAGCCGGCCGCGGCGATTGAGGAATTGCTGGCGCTTCCTGGACGCAGGGACCTGGAGCGTGAACTGAGTGACCTGCTGGCCGAGCCCGGTCGGGGCAAATCCCTGGCGACCAGAGTGATGCCGTCGATCTCGCAGTTTTCGGTGGCCGACCGGGTGGGGACGGCCGGTGGCGACTAACGCACTTCTTCTGACCTGGCTGGCCTCTCTGCGACACCTCGGTGGGGTCTGGCATATCGATGATCTGGAAAGGGAAATAACGATGGCGGAAGCATTCCGGGTGATGCTGCGGTTCGAGATCAAACCCGGCATGACAGCGGGCTTCGAGCAGACCTGGCTGGAGGTCGGGAAGGTCATCACCGACCACCCGGCGAACCTCGGGCAGTGGCTGATGCGCAGCGCCGACGAGGAAAACGTCTACCACGTGATGAGTGACTGGATCGACGAGCCGCGCGGTTCCGTGCTTTTGAGCGGTCCGACCAGCACATCGAGCACCGGCAAAAGCTCCACCCGTTCCGTTCCGGCGGATCCATGACGACCGTCAACGTGGTGTATGCGCTGCAGGGGTGTGCGGCGCGGTGAGCAACCGGGTTCGAGTGCTGGTCTGGCACCGCATCGCGCAGGACGGCCCCGACCGCATTCCGGAGATCTATCGCGGCATCAGCGAGGATTTGGCACGTACGCCCGGATTGCTGGCCAACGAGCTGCTCTATTCCAGGTCCCGCCCGGGAACCGTCGCGGTGATGAGCGAATGGCGTGACATGGACGCGTTTCTGGCTTGGGAGCAGGGGCCCGATCATCGGGGCACCACGGCGGGCCTGCGGCCGTACCGAGACCTCGACCGTGACCCGCAGTACGAGTTGTACGAGGTCGCCGAGTCGTTCGTCAGCGGCTGAGGAGGAGTCATGGTGGCAGCACTGACCAAAACTTCGACACCGTGGCACCGGTGCCGTCCTGCAATGAGCTCATCTATGCGAAAAAGCTGGAGCGGAACCTGCACGTCTGCCCGGACTGCGGGTCGCATCACCGGCTCACCGCGCCGCAGTGGCTCGACCTGCTGGTCGACCCGGGTGCGCAGCCGGTGTTGGCGGGACCCATCGGGGCCGCGGATCCGCTTGGTTTCGTTGATTCGATGCCCTATCCGCAACGTTTGGAAGCAGCGCGGCGCAAAACCGGGCTGGCCGAGGCCGTGGTGTGCGTACGCGGCCGGATCCAGGGCTGGCCGGTGGTCGTCGCGGCGATGGATTTCCGCTTTCTGGGCGGAAGCCTTGGCGCCGGTGCCGGCGAGCTGATCGTCGCCGCGGCGGCCCGCGCGCTGGCTGACGGAGTGCCGTTCGTGATCGTCACCGCCGGCGGCGGCGGCGCGCGGATGCAGGAGGGCGTGATTTCCCTGCTGCAGATGGCACGTACCAGCCAGGCGCTGGCTGAGCTGGACGAAGCCGGCCTGCTGACCGTCTCGGTCATCACCGATCCCACGTATGGCGGCGTGGCGGCCTCTTTCGCGACGCTCACGGACGTGATCCTGGCCGAGCCGGGCGCGCGGCTGGGATTCGCCGGTCCGCGGGTGATCGCCGAGACGGTCGGGGAAACGCTGCCCGAGGGTTTCCAGACCGCCGAGTTTCTGTTGGCCAACGGGCTGATTGACGACGTACGTCCACGGGCCCTGATGCGGGCGACGCTCGGGAAACTTCTCGCGGTGGCGGACAGTGGCAAAGCCGGCCGCCCCGGTCGGGCCGTACCGCGTCGTACGGGCGAGCCGGTTGTCACCCAGGCCGACCAGTTGCCGGCCCGACTCGCGTGGGATGTCGTGCAGTTGGCTCGCCATCTCGATCGGCCGTCCACTGTGGACCACATTGGCCAGCTGATAGATGGTTTTGTGGAACTGCATGGCGATCGTGCCTCCGGCGACTGTCCGGCGATTGTTGGTGGCCTGGGACTGCTGCGGGGCCGCCCGGTGGTGGTGATGGGCCATCAGAAGGGGCACAGCACCCGCGAGTTGGTGGACCGCAACTTCGGGATGGCGTCGCCGCAGGGCTATCGCAAGTCGGCCCGGTTGATGCGGCTGGCCGCCAAACTGGGCCGGCCGGTGGTGACCTTGGTGGACACTCCGGGCGCGCATCCCGGCGTGGCCGCCGAACAACACGGCCAGGCGGTCGCGATCGCGCAGAACCTGCGACTGATGTCCGGCCTGCCGGTGCCGATCGTGGCGGCGGTGACCGGTGAGGGCGGCAGCGGCGGCGCCCTCGCACTGGCAGTCTCGGATCGCCTGCTGGTGGCCGAAAACGCGGTCTACTCGGTGATCAGCCCGGAAGGATGTGCGGCGATTCTCTGGAAGAGCCGGGCACATGCGCCGCGAGCCGCGCAGGCGTTGCGGGTGGATGCCCGCGCACTGTTGGAATTCGGCGTGGCCGACGGGGTCGTACGAGAGCCCGCCGGAGGGTGCACACGAGGATCCGGCGCTGGCCAGCGGCTGGCTCGGCGACGCTCTGTGCGCAGCACTGGATGAGCTTCTTCCGTTGTCTCCGGCCGAAATCGTCCGCCGCCGGCGAGAGCGGTTCCGAGCCGTCGGCCGCCCGAAGCCCACCACCGAAAGCAGGAGGCTGGATGCCACCGCATGACGACCCCGAGATCCTTCGGCAGCTCTGCGCCCACGCGGCCGAGCTCGCCCAGGCATCCGGCCGGCCGCTCAGCCGGCTGACCGTACGTACTGGCGAGACCGTCGTCGAGCTGGAGTGGGCTCTTACGACGACCGCCGCGCCGGAAATCCCTGCCGGTCCCACCGAAGCCGAGGCCGAGCTCCGCTATCTGCGTTCGCCCATGGTCGGCACCTTCTATCACGCGGCGACTCCGGACAGCGCGCCTTTCATCGGCGAGGGTGACGTCATCGAGATCGGCCAGCCGGTCGGGATTTTGGAGGCGATGAAGCTGATGAACCCGGTCGAGGCGGACATCATCGCCGGCCGGGTACTGGAAATCGTGGTACCGGACGGCACTTTCGTCGAGTACGACCAGCCGCTGGTGCTGCTCGCGCCGGCCGGAGCGTAGGCGATGTTCAGCAGCGTCCTGATCGCGAACCGCGGCGAGATCGCCCTGCGGGTCGCGCGTACCTGCCGAGAGCTGGGAATCCGGGTCATCGCGGTCTATTCGACAGCGGACCGGGACACCGCCGTGGTCCGGTTCGCCGACGAAGCGGTCCACATTGGACCGCCCACGCATCGGCGCAGCTATCTGAACGTGCCGGCCATTATCGAGGCAGCGCTGTGTACTGGCGCGGAGGCGATCCATCCCGGCTATGGTTTTCTGTCCGAGGATCCGGACTTCGCGGAAATCTGCGCCCAGAACGGCATCGCCTTCGTCGGACCGCCGCCTGAGAGCATGGCGTTGCTGGGCGACAAGGCGCGTACGCGTGCGTTGATGACCGACGCGGGTCTTCCGCTGCTGCCAGGCAGCCGAAAAAAAACCCTCGACAGCGCCGATGAGGCTCTGCGTTTCGCCGAGTCGGTGGGATTTCCGGTGATCGTGAAGCCGGCCGCGGGTGGCGGTGGCCGGGGGATGGCGATCGTACGCGATGCGGGCTCGTTTTCGCGGGCGTATCTGGACTGCCAGGCCAACGCACAAGCCGTCTTCGGCGACCGCCGGGTCTATGTCGAACGGTTTCTCGACCAGGCAAGGCATGTGGAAATCCAGGTGTTGCGGGATGCGTTCGGACATGCGGTCTCGCTCGGTGAGCGTGACTGTTCCGTCCAGCGTAGGCACCAGAAACTCATCGAGGAGACTCCCGCTCCGGATCTGCCGGCCGACTTGCTGGCGCGAATGGGCCGGGCCGCGGTCAGTGGTGCGGCGGCCGCCGGCCTGATCGGCGCCGGCACGTTCGAGTTCCTGGTCGACGAACGCGGTGATTTCTTCTTCATGGAAATCAACGGCCGGATTCAAGTGGAACATCCGGTCACCGAGATGGTCACCGGCGTCGACATCGTCGCCGAACAACTGAATATCGCCGCCGGCCGGCGAATGGCTCTGCGGCAGCAGGACGTGGTGCCACGCGGGGTGTCCATCGAATGCCGGGTGGTCGCCGAGGATCCGGCCCGTGGATTCCTGCCCACGCCGGCGACGCTGACCGAATTCGAACCGCCCGGCGGTCCGTTCGTACGCGTCGACACCCACGGCTATCCTGGCTGGTCGCTCGGCCCGGATTACGACTCGCTGCTAGCAAAAGTCGTCGTCTGGGCGCCAACTCGGGCCGCCGCCATCGCACGCATGGACCGCGCCCTCGGCGAATTCCGCGTCACCGGTCCCGGCCTTTGCACCACCATCGAGTTTCTCCGCGGCGTCCTCGCCGATCCGCTCTTTGTCGGGGCCAAACACACCACCGCCCTCATCGATCACCTCACCCGAATGTGACGAACGGTTACGTCTCCTGTGAGCTGTTTCGTTACATTCAAGGAAAAGTCGCGGGTGTTGTACAGGGATCGCACCGGGTTAAAGTTATTGCCACGATGTAAATGCCTTTTGATTCTGATAAATCTGAGGAAAGGAAAGCGGGACAGTGGCGCATAGAACACTGATTGTCGCGCATATGGATCCGGCCGACACCGACGCGGTGGCGGACCTGTTCGCGGAGTCGGACGCGACCGAACTACCGCATATGGTGGGTGTGCAGCGCCGTTCGCTGTTCCGGTTCCATGGCCTCTACTTTCACTTGGTGGAAGCGCAGGAGAACATCGCCCCGCGGCTTTACCAGGCCCGCAGCCACCCGCTCTACCAGCAGCTGAACAGCGGGCTGGCGAAATACATGCGGCCGTACGACCCGAACTGGAAAGAGCCCAAAGACGCCATGGCCGAGCAGTTCTATTCATGGCACGCCGAGTAGTCGGGAGTCGTACGATCATGCCGAAAATCCACGTTGACAGTGTTGAGCCGAACCGCCGCCGCGGTGGCGAACTGCGGGTGTTTGCTGAGCCCCCAAAACGGCCGCTTCCACCTCCGGATTCATGGGCGTTGTCAGGTTGGCGCCGGGAGAGTCCATTTCCGAGCACTACCACCCGTATTCCGAGGAGTTCCTGTACGTGGTCAGCGGCCATCTGCAGATGCGTTTGGACGACGAGAAAATCGACCTCGGGCCGGGCGAGTCGCTGATGGTGCCGATCGATGCCCGGCACCGGCTGGAAAACAGTGGCACCGAGCCGGCCGAAGGCGTGTTCTTCCTCAGCCCACTGGCGCCCCGGCCGGAGCTGGGGCACGTCGACACCGAAGAGCAGCCGAACCAGCAGGAGCCCCAGTTGTCGGTCTCCCATGAGTAAAGCTGTCGTCACCGGGATCGGCGTGGTCGCGCCGGGCGGGATTGGCACCAGGGCGTTCTGGGACCTGCTGTCCTCCGGCCGGACGGCTACCCGTGCGATCACCCATTTCGACACCACCGGCTTCCGGTCCAGGATCGGCGCCGAAGTCGACTTCGATCCGGCCGATTCCGGGCTCACCCATCAGGAAACTCGCCGGATGGACCGCGCCGCACAGTTCGCCGCGGTGTGTACGGACGAAGCCATCGCTGACAGTGGCCTCGACTTCGCCGGCATCGACCCTGGCCGGATCGGCGTGTCGATTGGCAGCGCGGTCGGTTGCACGGTCAGCCTCGAGCGTGAGTATGTCGTGCTCAGCGACACCGGCAAGAACTGGCTGGTGGACGAGACGTACCAGGTGCCGCACCTCTATTCGTACATGGCGCCAAGTTCGCTGGGCTGCGAGGTGGCCTGGCGAGTCGGCGCGGAAGGTCCGGTCGCCGTGGTGTCGACCGGTTGCACGTCCGGATTGGACGCTGTCGGTCACGCGGTCGGGCTGATCGAGGAGGGCACCGCCGATATCGTCCTCGCCGGTGCGACGGACGCGCCGATCTCCCCGATCACGGTCGCGTGTTTTGACGCCATCAAAGCGACTTCGCCAAACAACGAGGACCCCGAGCACGCCCTCAGACCGTTTGACCGGCGCCGCAACGGCTTCGTCCTCGGTGAAGGCGCGGCGATTTTCGTCCTGGAGAGCGCCGAACACGCTCGCCGCCGTGGTGTGCGTGGGTACGTCGAAATCGGTGGTTTCGCGACCCGCAGCAATGCTTTCCACATGACCGGCCTGAAACCGGACGGCCGGGAGCTCAGCGAGGCGATCGCGGTGGCGATGGACCGGGCGCACGCCAACCCCGAGGACATCGACTACGTCAACGCGCACGGCTCGGGAACCAAGCAGAACGACCGGCATGAGACGGCGGCTTTCAAGCGAGCGCTGGGAGAACGAGCCCACCAGGTGCCGGTCAGCTCGATCAAGTCGATGATCGGCCATTCGTTGGGCGCCATCGGGTCGCTGGAGATCGCGGCATGTGCGCTGGCGTTGCAGAACCAGGTGGTGCCGCCGACGGCGAACCTGGAAGAGCCCGACCCCGAATGCGATCTGGACTATGTCCCCAAAGTCGCTCGCGAGCGGGAACTGGAGACGATTCTGACCGTCGGCAGCGGCTTCGGTGGATTCCAGTCCGCGATGGTGTTGAGCAAACCGGCGGGTGAGATTCATGTCTGACGACCGCGCGATCATCACCGGAATTGGTGCCACCGCGCCGAACGGGCTCGGCACCGAGGCGTACTGGGCGGCGACGCTCGACGGCAAGAGTGGTATCCGGGAAATCGAGAGTTTCGACCCGGCGAACTACACGACCCAGGTCGCTGGCCAGGTGCCGGAGTTCGTCGCGACCCAATATGTCCCGGCGAAAGTGATGGTGCAGACCGACCGGTGGACGCATTTGGCGCTCGCCGGCGCGGCGATGGCACTGGCCGACGCAGGTTTGGATCCGGCTGGTATGCGCGAATACGAGATGGCCGTGGTGACCGCCAGTTCGTCTGGCGGCAGCGAGTTCGGCCAGCGGGAGATCCAGAAGCTCTGGAGCAACGGTCCGCAACACGTGGGCGCGTACCAGTCGATTGCCTGGTTTTATGCGGCTTCCACTGGCCAACTGTCGATTATGCACGGAATGCGTGGCGCCTGTGGCGTGCTGGCCTCCGAGCAGGCCGGTGGGTTGGACGTGGTCGCGCAGTCCCGCCGGCTGTTGCGGCGGCCGGACACCACGACCGTGTTGACCGGGGGCGCCGACCATGCCCTTTGCCCGTACGGAATGGTGGCCCAGTCGAGCACCGGACGGCTCAGTAAGGCGGTCGATCCGGAGCGGGCGTACCAACCGTTCACGGCGGACGCCGCTGGATATGTGCCGGGTGAGGGCGGCGCGCATTTCGTGATGGAGCGCGCGGATGAGGCGAAAGCGCGCGGGGCTTCGCAGCGATATGGCGAAGTTCTCGGTTACGCGGCGACCTTCGACCCGCCGCCCGGCTCGCCGCGGCCGCCGTCGCTGCGGCGCGCGATCGAGGGTGCGCTGGCCGACGCCGGCCTCACCTCGGCCGACGTGGACGTGGTTTTCGCTGACGCGGCGGGAGATCCCGAGCTGGATCGGATCGAGGCCGGTGCGATCGCGGCGGTTTTCGGTCCGTACGCGGTGCCGGTGACCGCGCCCAAGACGATGACCGGCCGGCTCTATGCCGGTGGCGCCTCGCTGGACCTCGCGGCCGCCCTGCTGAGCATCCGCGACAACGTCATCCCGCCGACGGTCAATGTCGGCGAGGTGGCGACCGGTTGTCCGATTGACCTGGTCACCGAAACCCGGCCGGCGCGGGTGCGTACCGCCCTGATCGTCGCCCGTGGATATGGCGGATTCAACGCCGCGCTTGTGGTACGTGCGATCTAACACTCTTTCGGAGGAATTTATGGAAATCGACCTGACTGGCAAGAAGATCCTGCTCACCGGCGGCACCAGGGGTATCGGTCGTGGCATCGCGCTGTCGCTGGCGCAGGCCGGTGCCAACCTGATCACCTGCTACCGCAACGAATCCGACTCGGTCGAGAGTCTGATCCGAGAGCTCAAGGACACCCCCGGCGAGCACCACGTGATCCGCGCCGACATCAGCCAGCCGGACCAGGTGCAGCGGCTGGTGGACGAGGCCGGTACGCGTTTTGGTGCACTGGATGTGATTGTCAACAATGCCGGCGCGATCAGCCACATCCCGTTCGAGAAGCTCAGCCTCGACGACTGGCGGCTGGTGCTGGACACCAACCTGACCGCGAGTTTTCTGGTCATCCAGCGCGCCCTGCCGCTGCTGGGCGAGTCAGCCTCGGTGATCAATATCGGCTCGAAGGTCGCCCTGGTTGGGGTGCCGATGCGCGCGCACTACACCGCCGCGAAGGCCGGTCTGATCGGACTTACCCGTTCGCTGGCCAAAGAACTGGGCCCGCGCGGCGTCCGCGTCAACGTCATCGCACCGGGAATCATCGAAGCCGCGGATCTCGCTGAGCGGACCACCCCGCAGGAGTACGAGCAAATGCAACAGCGGCTGGCGCACTACAAGAAGATGGCCGCGCTGGGCCGCTCGGCACCCCGGATGAGATTGCCGGTGTAGTGCTCTTCCTGGCCAGCGATCTCTCCCGGTATGTCACCGGCGAAACCATCAACGTCGACGGCGGCATGTAGTCGTCGCCGGTTCTAGAAGGGAGAAGTGCGATGAGTGAGTTCACCGCGGACGAGTTGGCACGCATCATGCGGCAGTATGCCGGGGTCACCGATCCGCCGCCGCTGGACGGCGAGCAGCGGGACACCGACTTTGCCGAGCTGGGCTGCGATTCCCTTGGTCTGATCGAGGTCAAGGCCAGGATCGAAACCGAGTATCACGTCACCATTCCGGAAAACGGGTTGTCCACGCCGGCCGAGTTGATGGACTACGTCAACGAGCAGCAGAAGGCGAAGCGATAATGGCTGGGCACACCGAAAACAGTGTCGTCATCGAGGCCCCGCTGGACCTGGTGTGGGACATGACCAACGACATCGAGTCGTGGCCGGCTCTGTTCACCGAGTACGCATCTGTCGAGGTCCTGCGCCGGATTGGTCCCACCGTACGATTCCGGCTCACCCTGAAGCCGGACCAGAACGGCACCGCGTGGAGCTGGGTTTCCGATCGTACGTCCAATCCGGCCACCCGCACGGTCCGTGCACACCGTGTGGAGACCGGCAACTTCGAGTTCATGGACATCTTCTGGGAATATACCGAGCTTTCCGATGGCGTTCAGATGCGCTGGGTGCAGGACTTTCACATGTTGGACACCGCCCCGGTGGACGACGAGGCGATGACCAACCGGCTCAACACCAACACGGTGATCCAGATGAACCACATCAAGCGGGCGGTCGAAAAGCGCGCCGCAGAGCTGTCTGAAGGGGCTTTCCGATGACTCAGGCTCCGCCAACCCCGCAGGCTGTTTTCCCCACCTGGCTCAGCTTCCGCCGCGGGTGCGGATGTTGACGATGGTCACCGCGCACCACATTTCCCACGTCATGCACGTGATCGCGGAGCTGGGCATCGCCGACAAGGTGGCGGCCAAGCCGCAGACCGCTGGTGGTGAGTTGGCCGACGAGACCGGTACGGACACGGCCGCGCTGGCCCGGGTGTTGGATGCGGCGACCGCGGTCGGGGTTTTTTCGGCTGCAGCCGGACGGCAAGTACGAGATGACCGCCGAGGCGGAGTTCCTCCGCTCAGATGTTCCGGGGCAGCGTTAAGGACTTCGCCGTCCACATCGGAAACGTCAGCCGCCTGCACTCGTACGGTGAGCTGCTGAACACCGTACGGACCGGCGAGACGGCCTTCAACCGGGTACACGGACAGCCGGTCTTTGACTACTTCGCGGACAAGCCGGAGCTTTCGGCGCCGTTCAACCGGGCGATGACCTCCTTCTCCGGGCACGCTGCGACGGAGCTCGCGAAGCTTGGCCCATTCGGCGACTTCAGTGTGGTGGCGGATCTCGGCGGCGGCCACGGCCTGATGCTGTCCGAGATTCTCAAGCACCACAGCAATGTCCGCGGCCTGCTCTACGACCGTCCCGAGGTCACCCCGGGAGCGCCGGCCCTGCTGAAAAAAGGCGGGCGTCGCCGATCGTACGACCGTGGTCTCCGGCGACTTCTTCAGCAATGTGCCCGAAGGTCCGGACGCGTACATTTTGAAGAGCGTCCTGCACGACTGGGACGACGGCGAATGCGGCACGATCCTGCGCAATGTGCGCAAGGCCATCGGCGAAAACACCGATGCTCGGCTGTTCCTGATCGAGGCCGTGATGACCGAGGCCAACGTCTGGGACTTCAGCCGGATCCTGGACCTGGAGATGCTGGTCAACGTCGGTGGCCAGGAGCGCACCCAGCGCGGCTGGGCGACTTTGCTGGCGGCCAGTGGATTCGAGCTGGTCAAGGTGACCCGGGCGGTGCCACCGAACAACATTCTCGAGTGCAGGCCGGTATGACCCGACCCCGGGTGTCCGCCGGCATCGTGTGGAGCACCAGCGCGCCGATCCCGGCCGGCCGGGCCCAGCTGGGCCTCGCGCGGGCCGGTGGGCTGGATTCCTTCTGGGCCGTCGACCACCTGATCAGCCCGTTTCCGAAAGCCGTGTGGGACCCGGACTTCACCTTCCTGGCGAAGAAAACGTCGACGCCGGACGAGGCGTACGACTTCGCCACCATGTTGGGGCATCTGGCCGGCAAGGCCGGCCGGATGCGCCTGGGCGTGGGCGTCACCGACCCACATCGCCGGCATCCGGCACTGCTGGCCCAGACCTTCCTCACGCTGTCACACCTGACAAAAAGGGCCCCGATCCTCGCGCTGGGAGCTGGTGAAAGGGAAAACCTGGACCCGTACGGAATCGAGCACAGTCAGCCGGTGAGCCGCGTCGAGGAGGCACTGCAAGTTCTCCGTGCCTGCCTCGACGCGGACGGTTCGGTCGACTTCGACGGGAAGTTCTTCCAGCTGGACAAGGCGGTCATGGACCTGCGTCCGCCGCGTCCGGACCGAGCACCTCAGCTGTGGCTGGGAGCCAACGGTCCACGAATGCTTGCCTGACTGGAAAGTACGCGGACGGCTGGTATCCGTGGGAGCTGGTGCCGCCGTCCGAGTACGAGCGGCGGCTCAGCATCGTGACCAAGTCGGCGCTGACCGCTGGCCGCGATCCGGACCGGATCGAGGCTGCACAGGTCATTACCTACGTGGCCGGGTCAAACCAGCAGAATGTGGAAAAGCTGCTCCGCAGCAAGGCGGTCCGCTACCTCGGCCTGTTCGCGTCGGCGGCCGAATGGGCGAACCACGGCGTGGATCACCCGCTCGGGCCCGACTACACCGGCCCGGTCGACCTGATGCCACATCGGTACAGCCGGAGCGAAATGCTGCGGGCGATCGACGCGGTTCCGGACGAGTTGATCCGGCAGCGAATGCTGGTGGGTACGCCCAAACAGCTGCTCAGCAGGATCCGGGACCTGGTCGACGTTGGCCTGCGGCATGCGGTTCTCGTCCCCGCTTCGGCGCTGGTTTCCCCCGCTGATGCCGCTTTTGGGCTCGGCAGCGCGCTGTGGATGGCGAACAGATTGAGGCACGGATGAGGGGACTCGAAGGCCGCCGCGCGCTGGTGACTGGCGGTGCGCGCGGCATTGGCAGGGCTTGTGTGCTGGCGCTGGCCAAGGCCGGGGTGAGGACTGTCGTCGCCTATCGTACAAAAGATCAGGCAGTGGTGGATCTCGACGTGGAGTTGGCGGAAATCGGCTCCGGTCACCGGCTCGTCCAAGCAGACGTGACCAGCGCCGAAGACGTTGCCGCGCTGGCAAAACAGTGTGAGGACTTCCTCGGCGGCCTCGACATTGTGGTCAACAACGCCGGTGTGATCAGTCATGTGCCCTATAGCGTCCTGTCGGACGACGAGTGGGATCGGATCGTACGCACCAACCTCGACGGTACGCACCGGGTGACCAAAGCTGTGTTGCCGCTGCTGGGAAACGGCTCCTCGGTAGTCAACATTGGTTCTGGTACGGCCGACGCCGGCGTGCCGACGCTTGGCCACTATGCCGCGCGAAGGCGGGTGTGGTCGGGTTGACCAAGGCCCTTGGCAAAGAACTCGGCCCAGTGGGCGTACGAGTGAACGCCGTGGTCGCGGGTTTGGTGGAGACCAACATGATCTCCAGCTATTCGAACGAGCAGCGCGAGCGGCTCGCCGCGATGACTTCGCTGCGGCGGCTCGGAAAGCCTGAGGACATCGCCGGTGTGGTGCTTTTCCTCGCCAGCGATCTGGCCCGTTATGTGACAGCCACGACCGTACGCGTCGACGGCGGAATGTAAGAGAAAGGGACTCTTCAGATGTCAGGTCTCGACGTACTCGTGGTGGGTGCGACCGGGCAGCAGGGCGGCGCCACCGCGCGGGAGTTGCTGGCGCACGGCCACACGGTACGTGCGATGACCCGTACGCCGAAGTCGCCGGCGGCACGCGCGCTTGCCTTGGCAGGTGCCAAAATTGTTCGAGGCGATCTCACCGACTGCGGATCGGTCGCGGCCGCCGCGGCCGGAGCGGACGCCGCTTCCTGGTGTCCGACACGTTCGACGCGGGAGTGGAAGAGGAAACCCGGGTCGCCATCAAAGGGGTGGAAGGGTTTCGTGCGGCCGGGGTCGGTCACGTGGTCTACACCTCGGCGGCCAGCGCGGACCGGGACACCGGCGTGCCGCATTACGAGAGCAAGCGGCGAGTCGAGCACTACCTGCGCGAACAGGCCGTGCCGCACACGGTGATCGGGCCCGCTTTCTTCATGGAGAACAGGTTTTTCGGGCTACGCCGGATCGACGACGGCTGGATCCTGCCGAGCCCGATGCCGGTGGACCGGCAGCTCCAGCAGATCCCAGTGGACGACATCGGCGCCTTCGCGCGGCATGTTTTTTTGAGCACCGGGAGCAGATGCTGGGTCAGCGGATAGACATCGCCAGCGACGAGCTGGATGGTCGGCACACCGCGGACGCACTCTCGCAGACCTTGAGCGCATCCGTACGAGCCGTCGCGGTGCCGGCCGATGCGGCCCGTTTCGGGCCGGATCTGGCGAAGATGTTCGACTACATCACCCGAGTGGGTTTCGTCGCGGATGTGGCTGGGCTGCGTCGCGACTTCGCCGACGTGCACTGGCAGCGGTTCGGTGACTGGGCAACGAAACAGGACTGGGTGGCTCAGGCCGGCCGGGCCGAACCACAGTAGACGAGAGGATTATCGTGACCATAGAAGAAAAGGCCGTGCCGGAGCTGTTCAGTGACGGCTTCCTGGCCGACCCGTTCCCGACCTACCTACAACCACCTCCGGGAGAACGACCCGGTGGTACGCATCGACTATCCCGGCCACCGGCTGAGCGTCTGGTTCATCACCCGGTACGAGGACGTGCGTGCCGCCTTCGTGGATCCCCGATTCTGCAAGGACCGTACGACTCTGGGCAGCGACTGCCCGTTGGCGTCCACCGCGCACCACGACCCGGAGCTGGTCGCACTGACCCGCTGTCTGAACATGGTCGACGACCCCGAACACACCCGGCTGCGCCGGTTGGTCTCCACCGGTTTCACCCCGCGACGGGTGAAACAAATGGAAACCGAGGCGCGCGCGTACGCGAACAAACTGATCGACGCGGTGGTCGCGGACGGCAGGATGGATCTGGTCGCGAACCTCGCGAACCCGCTTTCTTTCGACATTATTGGCGGCATGATCGGCGGCCTGCCCGATGAGGAGGGCCGCGGTTTCGACCGGGTCCGACTGCGCGAGCTGGGTCAGCGGCTGACGACGCCGATCAACGGTACGACTCCGTTGGAATACAACGAAATCAAGCATGAGATCAAGCGGCTCACGCTGGACCTGATCGAGCGCCGGCGCGGTTCGGACGGTGGTGACTCGTTCAGTGCCTTCGTCCAGGCCAACGAGCGCGGCGAGATCACCGACGACGAGTTGCTCGCGATGATCGTCACCCTGGTGGTCGGCGGCATGGACACCACTGCCTCCTTCATTGCCACCGCTTTCCACTCGCTGTTGACAAACCCGGAGCAGCTGAAGGGTGCTGCGCGAGCAGCCTGAGCTGATGGAATCGGCCGTTGAAGAGCTGCTGCGCTACGCCGGCGGCATGCAGATGGCGTCTTTCCATTACACCAAGGAAGAGGTGGAGATCGGTGGGGTGACGATCCCGCGCGGCGAGGTGGTCGCTTTCGTGCTCTTCGCGGCCAACCGGGACCCGGAGCAGTTCGAGAACCCGGACCAGCTGGACCTGAACCGGCCGGACAACTCGCATCTGGGTTTCGGGCTGGGCATGCACAACTGCCTCGGCCAGAAGCTCGGCCGGATGCTCACCACGGTCGCGATCGAGACCGTGTTGGAAAGGATAGGCGACTTCCAGCTCGCGGTGCCCGCCGACCAGGTCCACTGGCGGCCGGGTGCACTGCTTCGCGCGCCGCATGAGCTGCCGGTCGTTTTCACCGCCAAGTCTTAGAAAGGGAGACGTAGTCATGGCCGACGCGCCGAAAATGTTCACGCCGGAGTTCCTCGCCAACCCGCACCCGTGTGTGAAGAAGCACCTGCGCGAGACCGCGCCGGTCGTGCCCGTGGTCTATCCCGGCGAAATGACGATCTACTTCGTCACCCGGTTTGACGAGGTCCGCAGCGTGCTGGCGGATACCAGATTCAGCAAGGACCGGTCCGCGCTGACGGACGGGGATCTGCGGCCGGAGCGGTTCGAGCGGGACGAGCGGCTGGCCGCTTTCCACCAGAACCTGAATATGGTGGACCCGCCGAACCACAGCCGGCTGCGCAGGGTCGTCGGACGCCAGTTGCCGCCCCGCAAGGTCCGTGCGCTAGAGGACCGCGCGCGAGCGTACGCTCGGGAATTGCTGGAAAAGTTCGCTGAGACCGGCAAGGCGGACTTGATTGGCGATCTGGTGTTGCCGTTCGCAGAAAAAATTCTCGGTGACTTCAATGGCACGGATGTGTTGACAGCTGAGGAAAACCGTTTCATGCGGGACAAGATCAGCCTGCTGATCAGCCCGCCGTACGATCTGCGGCTGGACGACTTCGAAGTGCTCAAGCACGAGATCATGGAGGTCATCGTCACGTTGCTGGAGCGCCGCGAGGCCAACCCGAACGACTGCGTTTTCAGCGGTTTCATCGCCGAACGCGACGCGGGGGAGCTGTCCGAGCTGGAGCTTTTCGCGCTGACCATCACGATGTTGTTCTCCGGCATCGAGTCGGTCATCGCGTTCACCGGTACGGCCCTGCATTCACTGCTGCGCAATCCCGAGCAGTTGGAGCTGCTGAAGGCGCGGCCCGAACTGTTGCAGAACGCGATCGAGGAGCTGATCCGCTACGACAGCGGCACCCAGATCGGCACCTTCCGGTTCACTCGTGAGGAAATCGAGGTGGGTGGCGTCGCTATCCCGGCTGGTTCGACAGTCTGCCCGCTGCTGGCCGCCGCCCACCGCGACCCGGCGAAGTTCGCCAACCCAGACCGCCTGGACATCACCCGGGAGGACAATCACCACCTCGGTTTCGGCCTGGGCATTCACAACTGCATCGGCGCGTTGTTCGGCCGGATGCTGGCTGGCATCGCGGTCGAGGCGATCGTCACCGGACTCGCGGACGTACGACTCGCCGTCGAACCGGCCGACCTGAAGTGGAAGCCGGGCCTGCTGCACCGCGCGCTTTTCGAGCTGCCGGTGGCATTCGCGCCGGTCGGGGTGCCGGCGTGACCACCACGCAGCAGAGCCACGACCAGGAGTTGGCGCAGATCCGGGAAAACACCCCGGTCTGCCCGGTGACGCCACCCCATGGCGTACCGACGTGGCTGGTCACCCGGTACGACCACGCGCGGGCCGTGCTCGTCGATCCGCGCATCAGCAAGGATATGCACAGCGCGATGTCGGCCTATCAGGCGCTGTTCGGCGACTCGTCGATGGCGTTGGACGACAACATGATCTTCTCTGACGGACCCAAACACACCCGGCTGCGCCGGCTGGTCGCGAAGGCCTTCACCCCACGGCGGGTGGAGGCGCTGCGGCCGCGTACCCAACAGATCACCGACCAGTTATTGGACGCGATCGGCCCGTACGCGCCCGTCAACCTGGTTGAGGCGTTCACTTTTCCGCTCCCCATCACCGTTATCTGTGAGCTGCTGGGTGTGCCAGCGGACATGCGTGCGGACTTCCAGCGTTGGTCGACCACCGTCGCGGGCACTGTCTACGACGATGATTCCGTACGGTTGCAACAGGCGGCTGAGGAGCAGATGCATCACCAGCTCGTAGAGTTGGTGGCACTCAAGAGAAAGGAGCCGGGCGACGATCTGCTGACCGATCTGATCGCTGCGAGGGGACGACGGAGATCGGCTCTCCGAGGCCGAGCTCGTGTCGATGACGTGGTTGCTGCTCTTCGCTGGCCACGAAACGACGGCGCGGTTGTTGGGGAACGCGATCCATGCACTGCTCACCCATCCTGACCAGTTGCGCAGGCTGGTGGCCGAGCCGCACCTGATCGGCACCGCAGTCGAGGAATTCATCCGTTTCGACGGCCCGGCCGAGAACGCCACTTTTCGGGTCGCCACCGAGGATATTCCGCTCGCGGACGCGGTCATCGAAAAGGGTTCGCTGGTGCAGATCGTGCTGGCCACCGCGAATCGAGATCCCCGGCACTTCGACCGCCCGGAGGATTTGGATATCGGGCGTACGGACAACCACCACCTCGGCATGGGTCACGGCATCCACTACTGCCTCGGCGCGTCACTTGCCAGGATGGAAGCCGAAATCGCCATCGGCACCCTGTTCCGCCGCTTCCCGCACCTCACCCTGGCCGGCGAGGTCCCACGGCTTGGCCCCGAAAACCCGGCCTTTCGTGGTGTTTCAGCCCTTCCGGTTCTCCTGCACGCGCGAACTTGACGTTTTCGCTGCCGATACGCCGAAAACGACAGCGAAAACGTCGAGCTCGCGAACGAGTCGTCAGGAGGCGGACATCAGGCGGTGCAGGAAGTCCATCAGGACCGTTCGCTCGGACTCGTCGAGGGCCTGGAAGGTGCGTTCCGCGAGCTCGACGTTGTGTTGGCGGATTTTCTCGATGTGTTCCCAGCCGGCCGGGGTGATGGTGATCAGCGTGGTCCGGCGGTCGTTCCGTGCTGGCGTACGCGCGACCAGCCCGTCGCCTTCGAGGGTGTCGGCGAGCGCGGTGACGGCCCGCGGGGTGACGCCAAGGGCCGTGCCGATGTCGCTCATCCGGGCCCCGGAGCCGATCGACTCCAGCGTCACCATGAACCTCACAGCGGCCACTGACCAGCCCAAAGTCGCGAAATAAGTGCCGGCCTTGCGGCGCATCTCCTGCGCGGCGCGAGTGAACGTCTGGCTCAGGTCGGCGGCGCTTGGTGTCGTACTCAACAAACCTCCTTGGAAGTATTTACATACTTCACTATCCTCCTGTACATAATACAGGAGTTCATCAGTTCTTCGAAGGGAGTGGCCCATGGCGGCTGACAAACCGGCCGTATTGGTCGAAAACGTACGGAAGCGATTCGGCGAGACCGAGGCGTTGCGAGGCCTGGACCTGTCTGTCCAGCCCGGCCAGATCGTCTGCCTGCTCGGCCCGAACGGTGCCGGCAAGACGACCGCGGTCCGCATCATGGCGACCCTGCTGCGCCCGGACAGTGGGCGGGTCGAGGTCGCCGGGCTGGACGTCGTACGTGACGCCCACCGCCTCCGTTCGCTGATCGGCCTGACCGGGCAGTATGCCGCCGTCGACGAATACCTGACAGGGCGCGAAAACCTGGACATGTTCGGCCGGCTCTACAAACTGCCGAGGCGGGCCACGAAGGCGCGTACGGCAGAGTTGCTGGCTCGTTTCGAGCTGACCGACGCGGCCAACCGCCCGGTCAAAACGTACTCCGGCGGCATGCGTCGGCGCCTGGACCTGGCGGCCAGTCTGGTCGTCTCGCCGCCGGTGCTGTTCCTCGACGAGCCGACCACCGGCCTGGATCCGCGCAGCCGCCTCGGCATGTGGGAGGTCGTACGCGGCCTGACCGCCGCCGGCACTTCGGTGCTGCTGACCACCCAGTATTTGGAGGAGGCTGATCAGTTGGCCGACGACATCTACGTCATAGACCACGGCCAGGCGATTGCGCACGGCACCGCTGACCAGCTGAAATCCCAGATAGGCGGGGAGCGGCTGGAGATCACCATGGCCGACCCGGGGGATCTGGAGCTGGCCGCGGACGTGCTCCGCGGCTTCGGTGACGGGATCCCACATGTCGACACTGAGCGGCGGAAGGTCGCGGTCGCGGTGAAGTCGCGTACGGGCCTGCTCACCGACGTGGTGCGCGAGCTGGACGGGACCGGCGCCGGCGTACAGGACCTCGCGATGCGGCGGCCAACGCTGGACGACGTTTTCCTGGTGTTGACCGGACACAGCGCCGAACCGGTCGCCGAACTCGTGGAGGTGGCCTCATGACCGTGCTTTTCCTCAGCGCCCCCCACCGCGGGTGATCGCGGTGCCGTCCAGCAATCCACTTCTGGGCTTCTTCTTGGAAGTCTGTGTGCTCGCCAAGCGCTATCTGATCCATTTGCGCCGGCAGCCACAGCAGTTGATGTTCGCCACCGCGCAACCGGCGCTTTTCGTGCTGATGTTTCGTTTTGTGTTTGGTGGGGCCATCAAGATCGGTGCTGGCGCGACCAACTACGCCAGCTATCTGATGCCGGGCATCTTTATCCAGAGCGTCACGCTCGGCGCGATGACAATTGGCGTACGGCTGGCCGAGGATATGCACAGCGGCCTGATCGACCGGTTCCGGTCGCTGCCGATCTCTCGGGCGGCGGTCCTGACCGGACACACCACCGCCGGTCTGCTGCGCAATCTTTTCGTGGTATGTATCGTTTTCGTGGTGGGCCTCGCGGTGGGCTTTCGGCCGGCCCTGGACCCGCTGGGCTGGCTGGCCGCGATCGCGTTGATTTTGGGCTTCACGTTCGCGATTTTCGTGGGTCGCGGTGACGATCGCGCTCTATGTCTCCAATCTGGAGGCCGTGGAGATGGCCGGGCTGACGCTGCTCATGCCGCTGACTTTTTGTCAGCAGCGCGTTCGTTCCGACCCAGTCGATGCCCGGACCGCTGCGCTGGTTTGCCGAACACCAGCCGGTCAGCGTCGTTATCGACGCAGTACGGCCGTTGTTCCTGGGCACCGACCCCGGCCCCTACCCATATTTGGCGCTGCTGTGGATCGTCGGCATCGTCGCGGTCTTCTCGCGCGCTCGCGGTGCGCGGCTACCTGCGCGCCACATCCAAGTAAAGAAAGAGGAAACCCATGATTCGTGACCTTGCCAGAGACACCCGCGACCGGGATCTGCCCGAGCTGATCGGCATCCTGGAACAGGAACTTGATTCGGTGGCCGCGCTCGCTGGCGAACTTTCCGAGCAGGACTGGGACAAGCCCACCGACTGCCCGGGCTGGTCGGTGAAGGACCAGGTCTCGCACATTGTCGGCGTCGAGCAGCGGCTGCTCGGTGACAAGGACCCCGAGCACGAGCTGCCGGCCGACCTTCCTTACCTGCGCAACGAAATCGCGCGCCAGGTCGAGGTGGCCGTCGACTACCGCCGGTCCAAGCCCGGTGCGGACGTACGAGCCGAGTTGGTGGAAACCACGAAGCGGCGGCTTGCGCAACTGCGTGAGCTGGCCGGCGGCCCGGACGCCGATCCGGAGGTCAAGGGGCCGCTGGGCCACACTCGTACGATGTCCGGCCTGCTGCCGGTGCGTACGTTCGACATCTGGACCCATGAGCAGGACATTCGCAACGCGACCGGCCGACCGGGCAATGTGGACGGTCCGGTCGCGGCCGAGGTGAGTGGCTCGCTCGTACGCATGTTGCCTTATGCGGTAGGAAAGTCCGGGCTGCCGGCTGGAACGACCGTGGAGCTCACGGTGATCGCCCCGCTGCCGTTGAAGACGGTCGTGCTGCGGGTGAAGGCCGCCACCGGCAGCGAGCCGGTGGAGACCGACTCACCGGACGTACGCCTGTCGATCTCCGGCGAGCGGCTCGCTCGGGTCGTCACCGGCCGCCGGCTGCGTCCCGAGGACGCGGGCATCACCGCCACCGGCGAGGAGGCCCATGTGAAGGCCCTTTTCGACACTCTTTTCCGCGTCACTCCGTAGTTCTTGTCCGCAACGCCCCGTTGCCCGCACCACCCGCAAGTAACGGGGCGTTGCGGACACCCCACCCAAAGGAGATTATTGGTGATTGGTCGAATTGTTTTGGTCGCGGCCGCTGCGGGAGCACTGGCTCTCACTTTCAGCGCACCGGTGTCGGCGGCGACCGGGTCGGTCGTGGCGACGCCTGCTTCCGGGCTGACCGATGGTCAGAGCGTCACCGCGGCTGCGGCCGGTTTCGCGACAGGGGAAGGGATTCAGGTCACCGAGTGCGCGGCGGTGGGTACGTCGGTCGGCTGTGACGAGCCGGACGGTGCCAGCGCGACCGCCGATGCGAACGGAAAAGCAGCTGTCTCGCTCACCGTGCGCAAGTCCTTCACCGCGTACACGAACGGAGCCGCGGTGGGGTCTGTGTGGACTGCACCACGGTGAGCAAGGGGTGCTGGATCGGCGCGGTCAACGCTGGTCACACGACGTACGGATCGGCTGTGATCTCGTTCTCCTGAAACAAAAAAAAAGAGGACATCGCGAATGCGATGTCCTCTTTTTACGCTCTGGTGAAGGTAACCGGGAGCGCTGTCACGCCGTGGATAACGAAGTCGGCGCGCCAGCGTACTTCTTCCACCTGACATCCCAGTGCCACCTCAGGCAGCCGGCGTAGCAACGTACGCAGAGCGATGTCGCCTTCCAGCCGGGCCAGTGGTGCTCCGGCGCAGCGGTGAATGCCGTGGCCGAAAGCCAGGTGCGACCCTGGGGGCGCGGTCCAAAACAAGTGTTTCGGCGTCCGGATAACGCTCCGGGTCGCGGTTGGCGGCGTCGATCATCACCGTGAACGACTCGTCCTTGGCGACCTTGACACCGCCAACTTCCATGTCCTCGCTGGCATAGACGACCGCGGGTGCGAATGGGCTTTCATAACGTAGGAATTCCTCGATGGCGAGCGGGATCCGCTCTGGGTCCTCGCGCAGGCTCAGGAGCGCCTTTTCGTCCTGCAGCAGCGCGAACATGGCGTTGCCGATCAGGTTCACGGTGGTCAGGAAGCCGGCCACGATCAGCAACATGATGGTGGAGGCCATTTCCCGATGAGTCAGCGGCTCTTCGGCCTGCACGAGATCGGTGACCAGATCGGTGCCCGGATCGCTCTGTTTGGTGGCGATCAGCCGGTCGACGAAGTCCATCAGCCGGGGCGCCGCGTCCTGATTGAGCTCGGCAACGTCCTGATTGGTGTCCTCGACGAAAAAGACCTGCATGATCGTCATGATTTCGTCGTGCGTACTGCTGGCGATGCCGAGCAGCTCGCAAATGACCCGCATCGGCAACTGAAACGCGAAGTCCGCGATCAGCTCGGCTTCGCCGCGGTCGGCGAAACCGTCGATCAGGTCGTCGCAGATTTCCTGAATGCGGGGTGCGAGCGCGGCGATCCGGCGAGGGCTGAAAGCGGGCTGAACGGCCCGGCGGAGCCGGCCGTGCTCGGGTTGGTCGTGGCTCAGCATGTTGTCCGCGAACGGGTTGTTGGCGGCGTCGAAGGTCTCGTCGGCCTGCGGATCCGCGAGCACCGCGCTGGCCGGCTCGACCTTGCTGACCCGGGGATCCGCCAGCACCGCGCGGGCCTGGTCATAGCGTGTGACCACCCAGGTCACCCCGCCATAGGGGGTACGGCCGCGAACCGGCCCGACCAGCGCCCGCAGGTGGTCGTACGCCGCATGTCGGTGCGCGTTCAGGCGGCCGTCGAGTATCTCGGTGGCAAGAGTTTCCCCATCTGTCATAGAGCAAATCGTGCCAGCGCGCCACCTGTTCAATCAATGATGTTCAACCGTACGACTGCGCCCTTGCGGCAGTCGATCAGCTCTGGTCAGCGGAAAACCCCGCGGGCGAGAAGATGTAACGCGGACGTGATCCGGTCCGGGCCGAGGTGCCGGGTTTCTTTCTGGAAACGGAAAGCTTCCGGTGCGAGCGGGGCCAACAGAATATCCACCAGCGCGTCCGGATCCGCCAAGTCCGCCTCGACGAGCAGTGATCTCACGTGTACGCGCCAAAATCCGTACGCACCGCCAGTGAAGCGGGCGTCACCGACCTCGGCGCCGAGCACCAGATCGATGTGCTGGTCGAGCAATTCCACCATTGCCGTGTAGAAAGCGGCCATTCGCTCGGCCGGCGCGGCGCCCGGCCCGAGCGGCGGCTCACCGTGCAGCAGCTTCTCCTGCAGCTCACGTTCATGCGCATCGAGCAGTGCCACCGCGATCGACACCGTGTCGGGATAGCGGCGGTAGAGCGTGCCTCGACCGACGCCGGCCTCCCGCGCGATGTCGTCCATCGTGACGGCTCGCGGGTCGCGGCTGGCGAAGAGCCGCCGCGCGGCGGCCAGCACCCGTGCGCGGTTCCGCGCCGCATCGGCACGTTCGGGCCGGTGGGGGGCCTTCGTCGAGCAAGTTCATCGGCTCACTCTACCGCGTAACTGGACAGTCTGACCACTTGGCGCTACGGTCATAAGTGGACGCACCGTCCAGTTAATTCCAGCCAGGAGTGTTCCGATGACCCATCTGCTGCACCTCGACACAAGTGCCCGCTCCCGTTCCTTCTCCCGCGAGCTCACCGCCCGGTTTGCCACCGCGTGGCGAGCGGCACACCCCGATGGCGGCTACACGTACCGCGATCTGGCGGCCGCTCCGCCACCGCCAATTGGCGAAGCCTGGACCGAAATCTGTGACGCACTGATGGCCGAGCGGATCACCGACATCTCCCGCTATGCGGAAGTTGTTCGTACGCCCCGCACAACGCGCCGCCTGGTCGGTCGTCGAGCCGCTGTTGGCCGAGCTCGTACGCGCCGATGTCGTGTTGATCGGAGCGCCGATGTACAACTTCGGCATTCCCGCCGTGCTCAAGGCCTGGATCGACCAGGTGACCTTTCCGCGAATGTCGTTGGCGGGCCGGGCTTTTGTCGTCGTCAACGCCCGCGGCGGCTCGTACGTGCCGGGGGCGCCACGAGCGCCGTACGACTACCAGGAGCCCTATCTGCGGGATTTCCTGGCTGGTCACATGTCCGTCGACGACGTCACCTTTATCAGCTCCGAACTGACAAACGCGCTGGTCGACCCGGTGATCGCAGACCTGGCTGGAAAGCAGCGTGAGTCCCACCTGCTGGCCACCGAGCTGGTGGACAAACAAGCGGCGAGTTCTCAATGAGCTGGGTGGTGCTGGTGCTGGCCGGCCTGGTGGAAGTCGCGTGGTCGCAGAGCATCAAGCCAACGAACAACTTCACTCGCCCGTTGCCAACGCTGCTCTGCCTGGCGCTCGCCGCGGTCGCGGTCTACCTGTTGTCGTGGTCGATGAACAGCTTGCCGGTTGGCACCGCCTACGCGGTTTTCACCGGAATAGGCGCGATCGGTGCGATCACTCTGGGTGTGGTGGAAACAGGGACCCGCTCAGCATTGGCCGTTTCGCCGCGCTGGCACTGATCGTCGGCGGCATCGTCCTGGCCCGCGTCACCACAACCGCTCCCACTGAATAATTCGCGAATGTAACGAAGCAGCTCTGTTCTGTGAGCCGTTTCGTTACATTCGCGGGGAAAACCTAGCGGGTGATCACCTGGTGGAACCAGTGGTAGCTGGACTTGGGGATCCGGGCCTGCGTTTCGTAGTCGACATAGACCAGCCCGAAACGCTTGGAGTAGCCATAGCCCCACTCGAAGTTGTCCATCAATGACCAGCAGAAGTATCCGCGTACGTCGACGCCTTCCTCGATCGCCTGCCGTACTGCCCGCAGGTGGGTGTCGAGGTAGGCCACTCGTTCCGGGTCGTCGACCGCGCCGGCACTGTCCACTGTGTCCACGTAGGCGCTGCCGTTTTCGGTGATATAGACCGGCGGCAGCTGCGATATTCTGCGGCCAGCCAGGTCAGCAGCCGGCGCAGGCCGTCCGCCTCGGTCGGCCAGCCCATCGCGGTACGGGACAGCTCGGCCGGCGGGTTGTCCCACACCCCGATGTCGGTGGCCACCCGCTGGGTGAGATCGGTGTCGGCGCTGGGCGCATGCTTGGCATATTGCGGCATGTAGTTGTTCACGCCGAAAAAGTCCAGTGGCTGCGCCACAATCTCCAGATCGCCATCCTGTCGGAAGGAGAAGTCGCTGATGGGCGACCACACCTCCTGCTCGGCCACCGGCCACCGGCCGGCCAGCAGCGGGTCGGAGAAGACCCGGTTCTGCAACAGTTCGGCGCGTACGGCGGCAGCCTTGTCCTGAGGGCTGTCAGTGGCCGCCCGCACGTGGTTCATGTTCAGCGTGATGCCGAATTTCTCGTCGCCGTACTGCTGGGCGCGCATGGCCTGTACGGCCAACCCATGGCCGACCAGCAGATGGTGCGCGGCCGCCAGCGCGCCATGGCCTTCCTGCGCGCCGGGAGCGTGCCGGCCTTCGGCGTAGCCGATGAAAGCCGAACAGTAGGGCTCATTCAGCGTTGTCCACATAGGAACGCGATCGGACAGGGCCGCGTGTACGATCGCCGCGTACTCACCGAATCGCTCCGCGGTGTCCCGTACTCGCCAGCCGCCGGCGTCTTCCAACGCCTGCGGGAGATCCCAGTGATAGAGCGTCAAATAGGGCGTGATGCCGGCGTCGCCGAGTTCATCCACCAGCCGCTGGTAAAAGTCGAGCCCCTCGACGTTCGCCGGGCCCTTGCCGTCGGGCTGGATCCGCGGCCAGGCCACCGAGAACCGGTATGCGCTGACGCCGAGGTCCTTCATCAGCCCGATGTCCTGCCCGTACCGGTGAAAGTGGTCGCAAGCCACGTCGCCGGTGTCGCCGTGCGCGGTCTTTCCCGGCGTGTGCGAGAAGGTGTCCCAGATCGACGGGCCGCGGCCGCCTTCGCCGACCGCACCCTCGATCTGGTACGCCGCGGTGGCGGTGCCCCAAAACGAACCCGGCAGGGAACACCGGGAAGTCCATTGTAGACACTATTCCCCCTTCGTGATTTCGAGAACTTGTACGCCAAAAGGCGGCAACGTCACGTCATCCACCGGCTCGCCGGCGAGCGTCCGCAACGGCACTTCTGGCCGGATGGTCACCTCGGTCGGATGCTGGCTGACGAACCAGCCGAACCGGCGACCGTCGGCGTGTACGAGCGTGTCGGTCAAGACCCGCGGATCGTCCACCACCAGTTCGCGGGCTACGCCAGCGATCCGCGCCAGCGCGTCGTAAATCCGATAAGTGGGCTCCGGATTCACGTCCTGGTTGGCCGAGGCCAGGTATTCCAACGGATACGTGCACAACACGGTCTCGCCACTGCCGGTGGCGTGCCGCAAAAGTGCCGGCCGGCCGTACGCGTCGACCGCGACGACCTTTGCGTCGCGCGCCTGCACCGGCAGGTAGGCGCGGCTGTTTTCGTTGCCGGCGGTTCGAAACCGCAGCACCTCGCCGGCCGCTATCGAGCCGAAGTCGTCGGTGAACGTCATTTCCACGACATCATCGACGATCGGTTGCACCAGCCCGTACGAGAGTTCGTGCTCGACCCCGAACATGTCGTTCAGCTTCGGGTGCCAGAACGCCCGGTGGAAGTCCTGTTCCCCGGAACAGAAAGACAGGTAGACGACGGCTCCAGCAGCGGCCAGCTCGCCGAGTTGGTGCCAGGTCGGCGCGAGAATCTGCCGGACGCAGGGGAGCAGGTAGAGCTTCGAGTCGGTGGCGATTCCGTCCCGTTCGCGGGTGAACGCGACCGGTAGGCTCGCCTCCCGGGCGGCCACATAGCCCTGCCGGAGGGTACGGAAGACGAAACTTCGGTCCGCCGCCGTGGAAACCGGATAGTCGCACTCCAGGTAGGCGGTGACCACCAGAGCAGCGTCGGTATCCGCGCGCCGGGTGCGTACGAAGTCCACATCGGACAGTGTCTTCGCGAAGTCCCGAAGCTCCAGCAGTGGCGCCTTGGGCTCGCCGGTGTTCGTGGTGATCCCGAAATGCATCTCGAACGGGTGGTGACGGTACGGCGGCTGGTCGGCCAGATGGTCATAATCGGTGTTGTTCCACGCGATCCAGCCGGTGGCACCGGCAAGCAGCGAGTTGTGCAGCGTTTGCCGGTAGTAGTGGTGCTGGTTGGCCACCGACACGAAATCCGTCGACAGCCCGAACTCCTCCATGATCACCGGCTTGCCAGTGACCGCGGACAGCTCGCAGATGAAGGCCGCGCCCAGGTGCTGGCGGATCTGATCCGTCTCCATCCGGTAGACGTGCGGGCCGGTGAAGTCGGTGAGCTTTCCGGTTTCCCGTACCGAGAAGCCGTTGTCCTCGCCGGTCACCTCGATGCCCCAGGCGCCGTCGCCGAGGGACACCGGCTGGTCGCCGCCACCGGCCCGAACGGCCTGCACCATCATCGCGTCGCCCAGCTGATCACGTCCTGCGCGGGCGCGGCGGGTTGTCCGCGCCGCCGCCGGCCGTAGATCGGCATTTCGTTGCTGATCAGCCATCCGGCGACGGCCGGGTGGTCGTGCAGGGCGGACACCATCCGCTCGATAAACCAGGCCTGCCGGCTCACCATCCATACGTCGGCATAGAGATCTCGTCCACCGCGCCAACTCGGATCCCAGTTCTCGCCGGACATGTGCCCGACGATGTGTGCGTCAAGGAAATGAACATGCGGTGTCGATTGTGCGTCAAGGAAATCCGGAACAGCTC
>NZ_WOTO01000050.1 GCF_010993775.1 Fodinicola feengrottensis
CCAGCGACCGCGGGTTGGCGACGTGTCGCGACATCGCCGGTCACCGTGCCGGCGTGCGCGCCCGGGCTTCTGCTGCGGTACCGGCCCGGCCGCTGAGCCCGCGAACGGTGCGACCAGCATCGCCAGCACGGTTCCCGTGGACAGTGTTCTCAAACCTGGCATAGCCATCCTTCCGGTTCTATCCGATAGATCCGGCTCGGGACCCTATGGGCGCTCTAGGGGACTGGTCCCGACGGCGCAGCGGGAATCCCCTTAGAATGGTGGTTCGGCTGGCCAGGTGGTGGGTTTTTCGGGTGGGGGGCGGTTGGACGCGTGGTTCGTCCTTGTCGTTCAGGTAGATCGATCCGCGTCGCCGGTTTCTGGTGGGTGGGCAGACGTCTTCTCCGGGTGGTGGTGGCTCGGTGACGTAGACGCGTCCGGTGGGGCTCAGGACGGTGTAGGTGCCGTCTGGGTCGAGTCTGACTTTCCAGTCGGAGTGTGTTTTCAGCCGGTGGTGGAAACGGCACAGGCAGAGGAGATTTTCTTTGCAGGTGCACCCGTCCGGAAACGGGATGGAGTGGTCCTTGTCGCAACGCTGGGCAGCACAGCGACACCCAGGCCAGCGGCACGTCACGTCTCGGGCTTCGATGAATTCCTGCAATGCTGTGGATGGTCGATAGCGTGCCCGACCGGCTTCTATGAGCTTGGTGGAGCTGGGGTCGGTGAGTAGTCGGCGCCAGGTGGAGTCTTTGGCCAGGCGGCGGGCCATGCTGGCCGGGATCGCGCCGTACCCGGCTAGGAAGGCGGGTTTGTCGTCCAGGCCGAGCAGTGTGCCGGCCCCCCGACGACTACTCGCAGGTCAACGCCGGGCTTGCGCGGGCGCTGGTGGAAAGCGGAACCCGCTGCAGTTGCTGGGGAAGTGGACGGCTCGTACCCGCCCGCAGTCCGCCGGCGCCACCGCCACCGCCGCGCTTACACCGGTGTCGTCGGCTGCGGGTTGGCTGGCTCCGTTGCTGTTGTCGGTGTCATTGTCCGGGAGCTCATTGTCCGGGAGTTGCGGTGGCGGGATATAGCCCAGGCTGCCGCCGGTGATCAGGTCCAGCAGCGCGTCCGCGCGACGACGTCCATCGATCGCGGGTCATCGTCCGGGCAGGAATGTGCGTACGCGTCAAGGATCGACATGATCGACGCCAACTCATCAGCGGTCAAATAAGCCCGCATCCACGCCATCGAGTCATCCGCGGCGACGACTGCACCCGCCGCTGTCGCTTCGCCTCCTCGTGACGATCCTGGGCGGCCTGCGGATCGATCGCGATGATCGCCCGCTGGATCGCTTTACGCAGCTGCCCCGGCGTACGGTCACCCGCGTCCGGCAGCGTCGCATCGATCACTTCCGCGGCGAGATCAGCCGGAAGTTTCTCCAGCATCTCCAGGAAGATCCTGGCCTTGGGAGTGGTGATCACACCAGCGGCCAACGCCTTCCAAACAGCCGGGAAATCGTCAAAGAGCTGAATCGCGGTGTCCAAGCGGTGCTGGGCGGTCACCTGCGCCACCCGCAGAGCCGGCGCGAAATCCGCCGCACACCACTTCACCACCCGCTCACGCGTCGCGACCGTGGACTCATTCACCAACGAAGGCCCGGCAACCACACGGCGACGCGCCAACTCAGCGAAAGACGCCACCTGACGGGCATCAATCATCGCCCCACGCGGTTTTTTGTGTGTGCTCATCGCGTTCTGGATCGTCGGGGTCGGATCGTTGGCCGATCAGCTGCAACCCAACCTGGTTTCCTCCAACATCGGTACGGTGGCGGGAAACGTCATCATGGCCGCCGCCGCCGGGCTGATCCTGGCCGTCGTCGCTGGGGTGCTCAGCATGATCACCGGTTTCCGTACGCGGCGCGTAAGGGCAGCGCACTGACCACGGGCACTCAGGGGGCGGGGGCCGTCCAGCGCCGCTGCCAGGTCAGCGGGACGTGGATGCGGGTCTTGACGCTGCCGTCCCAGGTGACCTGGAGGCCATTGCGGCGGACGGCCTCGGCTATCTCGTGACCGATTCGCTCGGTGTCCGCCGGATCTTCGCTGTGGTTCACCAGGCCGTACGCGAGGTAGAGGCCTTGGCCGCTGGCGGCGCTCTCCGCGTCCTGGGAATGGTAGAAGGCGTAGCCGCGGTCGTCGCCAGTGGCCTCGTCGAGGATCTCGCCGTGGCCGCAGCCCTGGCAGCAGGAGAAGTTCTCTCCCGCGCCACGATGCCGGCCGCGGTGAGGTCGGCGAATGCGGCGGTCAGCCGATCTGAGTCGGTGTGGGCCGGCCAGTCGGCCTGCTCGGCCAGCCGCCGGGAGATCGCGGCGGCGGTCAACTCCGCCGCCACCGGCTGCAGCTGGTCCGGATCCTCGCCGTCGTCCGCGAACATGTCCACGGCCTCGGCCACGATCGACTCGAAGTCGTCCTCGGCGATATCGACCTGCATCTGGACATATTGCTGCAACTCGTCGCGTACTGTGCTCTCGGTCATGGGTCGATTGTGCCGGCAGCGACCGAAAGGGGCAGTCGGGCGCCCCGCGGTGTTCCTAATGATCCGCGACCGCCAAGCCGAACGTTCGGGCGCGATCAGTCGGGGTCTTTTTCGAGCCGATTCTTGATCGCCTTCGTGACGCTTGCGAGTACGAACGCTCCGTCCACCAAAAGGGTTTCCGCGCCCGACACTGGCGGCGAGGCGGGGCTGGTCGCGTCGTGTCCGGTGGGTATTTCGACCTTCGCTTCCGTTGCTTTCCATTGCTGCAGATGATCTATCCCGTCCTTGCCGATCCCTTGCAGTTTCTCGACGTGCTGCGCGACCCGGGTCGAGAAGTCTCCTTGCTCGTCTTTTGCCTCGTACTCGGCCACCGGTGCCGCCGCGACGCCGATTTCCTCGTCTTCAACCGCCCGGCTGGTCTCGGGAGGCGGCAGGGTGGTGGCGTTCTTGTCGGTGCCTCCGCGCGAGCGGTCCGTGGCTGATCCGGTCACCTCACCCGAATCCGGGGTGGTGGGACCGTCCTGCGGTCCGCGGGTGAATTCGTGGGCCATGGCATTGCCCTTCCAGTAATAACGCCGAACGTGGTGGCCGGGTCAGAGCAGAACAACTGGTAGCCAATCGCCCGTCCGCAGGTGGTTGGTGGCCGCCGTGAGGCGATCGACCGGATCGGTGGCGCGGCTCAACGCGTCGATGGCGGCCCGCCAGTCATCGTCTCCGGTGACGATGGTCTCGGCGGGCCGCCACAGGTCCGGATGTTCTCGCAGTTCGCTGCGCTGCCCAGGCACAGTGGCTGCTGTCAGGTCCAGACCTCGACATGCCCACGCCCGCGTTTCTGGATGAGGCTGGGTCTCATCGATGGCATCGGACCTGAGCGTGTCCCAGACGTCGGCCCACCGGTATCTGCCGGCCTGCCACCCTCGCTCGGGCCAGTCGTACCGGCACGGCACGGTGCCACCTTTGATGGCGCAGTCAGCGGACTGTACGAGATGGCGGATCAGTTCTTCGGGCTGGTAGTAGCCGATCAGGCCGGCGTACCGCTGCTCGACCGCGTGTTCGAGGCCGAGTCGGACGGCCAGGTGGACCTGTGGTCGGCCGCTGCGGAGGATGACGCCGTCCAGCCATGCCGGCCGCGGCAGCGGGGGCTCCCGTCCCACCAGGTGCGCGATGGTGTGAAGCTCGGCCCACAGCACGATCCGTGGATCATCAGCCGCGAGCCGCCGCGGCTCGTCCCACTCTCGTAGCGTCGCCGGTGGTATGTAGTCCGCAACGGTGGCCAGCGCGACCTTTGCCGTCACTTTGCCGGGATTTTCGCGGTCTTTGCCGAGCGGAACCTGGATCCGGATCGGTCGGTCCATTCCGTCCGCGAAGATCACCGCCTGACCTGCGGGGAGGCCGACCACATGGCGGGACTGGTCCTCGTCGAGGTTCATCGCCGCGCCGACGGTGCCACGGTCGTCGGCTGCTGGCAGCCGGTGCATGATTTTCAGGGCGGTGTTCTTGACCACGTCCGAGGTGATCTTGCTGGGGATCTGCTCCGCCACGATGATTCCCTCGCCATAGGCGCGGATTTCGGCCAGCAGTCCGGCAAACAGCTCCACGGCGTGCGCCGCCGGACTGCCCGGTTCGACTTTCTTGAGCAGCCGGTGCGCCTCTTCGATCACGGTCACGTGGGCCAGGCCCGAGGCCGTCGGCTGGGTCCGCAAGTGCTCGTACAGACGGATTAGCACCACACCGATAAAGAACGCCTTGTCCTGGTCGTTGCCCAGGTCCTCGATCTCCAGAACCACGTTGTGCCGGAAAAGGCCGGCGATATCGAGTGGATACCGCGCCTGGAAGAACATGCCGGGCGTGCCCAGTCGCAGAGAGCCCATCCGTACGTTGATGAATCCTCGTACGTTGTCGGAAATCTCCTGGCTGTAGCCAATTCCCTCGACGACCTTCAGTGCCGTGGTTTGCAAATCGGCCAAACCGGGATAGCGCGGCGTGACACCGGCGAGCGACGACTGGCTCAGCACGGTGTTCCAGCCCAGCTCGCCATAGCAGCGGCTCAAGGCGTACGCGAGGACTTGGGGAAAGGGTTCCTCAGCCTCGAAAGCGGCCAGAAACAGCGCCCGGATTAGGTCGATATGGGTCTGCAGTGGGAATCCGCGTTCGGGTTCCAGCGGGTTGAGGCCGACGGGCAGCGCGTCTGGATCGCCAGGCCGGATGACCGAGACGTGGCCGTCCAGCCTGCCGGCCATGCCCGCGTACTCAGCCTTCGCCGGTTCGATGGCCAGCCAGGGAATCCCGCGATGGTGTAGTCCCTCCAGCAGGTGCCGGATGGTCTGGGACTTTCCCGACCCGGTGGCGCCAGCGACGAACGTGTGGCGGTTGAGGGTGTCGGACCTGACGCGATAGTCGCCCACTGGACGGTCGGCGTCATCCAGCACAGACCCGAGATGGATCTCGCCGTCGTCCTCGGGCGTGACGTCGAACACCGGCGGTTCAGTGACCCGGATGCCGGGCAGTTCACGGCGCGGCGGCCGTGCGATGGCTGCGATGAGTTCACCGGCCGCCGCGAACGGGGACGAGAATCCGTCGCCTGCATGCTCATCCAACTCAAGTGTTTCCGCCAGGTCGCCGACTCGATCGCCGGCTCGCAGTACGTACGGGATCTCGTCCAGATCGCTGGCACTGCACAACAATCTCGCGGCCCTTCGGACCCGCTCGGGATCGGCAGCGCCGACCAGGATGCTGACATTCCACATTCCGGCGCTGTCGGCGCGGGCCAGTTCCCGATAGCGCGACTCGCTGCGCGCCAGCCTGATGCGGTCCGGCTCGGAGTTCACGTGCGAACGGAGCTTGGGCAGCCGCACCTCGAGGTCGATCAGCTCCTCGGCCACCGCCGCGGGGCTGGCGGGTTCGGCCAGCACCAGCCACCCAAAACCACCATCGGCCAGGTGCGCCACGTAGTCCTCGAAACCACCCCCGGCCCCGGCACCGCGGTGGCAGCGTCCCCGCCGGCCGTCCACAGTGGATCAGACCGGCCCGTACACCGCAGCCAGGCAGGCAATGCCTGCCACTGCCGCAGCAACGACCCTGATTCCAGGAGCCGCCCGCGACTGCCTGGTGGGTACAACACCGGGACCTCGCCGCCGGCGGCTGAATCGCTTTGCACAGGCGGAAAGCCGGGCCGGCCGCCGACCAGCAGCCGGAGCGTACGACTGCCGGGCAGCCGATCCCACGCGATCGCGATGGCACCGCCCTGCACCCGCCGACCTCACCGTGAGCAGCTGTCAGCGCCGCGAACAGTTGCGCCCGGATACGGTTTTCCACCTCCTTCGCCGCGGCCGGTTCAGCTGGCCGGGTCCGAGCTCGTGGGGTGGTGCTGATCTGGTGAAACTCGAACGAGTCCAGGATCGTGGGAGCGCGAGGAATCACCCGGTCAAATCCTCAAAGGCGCCCTTCTCCCGCTGTGCGGCATCTTTCAGAGCACCCTTTTCTTTTTGTACGCTGTCGCTCAGGGCGCTCTTTTCCTTTTGTACGCTGTCGGCCAAGGCGCCCTTTTCTTTTTGGAACGAGTCGGTCGCGGCCGCCTTTTCCCGGGCCCCTGATCGCTCAGGCGGCGGGAGCGTGGTCGGGTTCTTTTCCGGCCGGGTACGCCCATCCTGAGCTGCCCTGGTTGGCTCCGGCGCGTCTCCAGCGTCCGTACGACGACTGTCGGCGTGGGTGTCCCTGGCCATCGATCCTCATTTCCTGCATTGGTTGTTTCTCATGACACGCGCTAATACTGAGCGGGGATCGCGTCGCGATAAGGGACCGGTGATACTCCGTCACGGCCCACGATGGTGGGGTCGCAGTCGCCGTCCACCCAGCGCCGCGCTTCCTGGCCGGCGTTCACCAGGATGAAAGCGGTTGGGTCCAGTCGTTGGATCACCACTGGTTCCACCAGGTATTCGTACCCACGGGCGACCGTCGTCCCCTCAGACTGGGTAATCGTGAGGGACTTGTTGATCGCGTCCTGCCAACTGGACCCAAAGGTTTGACTGTCCGACACCCCCATATCGGTCGAGGTCGATCTCGACTTCGAGTCCGGAGAGAACAAGCGCCCGGAATCCGCCTCCCAGGTGGATGACTCGCCGTCCGACCCCGACAGTGAGTTTGTCAATGACCTACTTTGCGAATCTCCCCATGACTGGCTTGATCCGTGGGTCAGGTTCTCGCCGGTCTGCTTGGTGATCTGCGAGAGCGAGAACTGGTAGTCGCGGCCTATAAAGTCGGCCGCGATGCGGGCTTCTTCCGGATTGCCGAGCTGCATCAGCATGGTCACACTGCCGGGTTTTTCCGAGCAGCTTTCCGGCGTCCTCCCGCAGGTGCTCGAAAAGCAGCAGAAGTCGTACACCCAGGCGTCGAGTCTGTCGTGACAACGACTCCAGGCTGGTGCGCCGAGTTTGTCGGCGCCGGCGACCACGAGGACATTCGGGGCTGCTCCGCCGCGGTCGTCGCGCAGCTGGTGGAGAACCAGGTGCGACAAAACTCTTTCGGTCATGTCCCGTCGACTGTCCAACGGTGATACGGCTGAAATAACGGTTAAACCGGATTCGGGCCACAGCGGTGTGTTGCCCCGTTGCCCCTCACCGGGATGGGCCAGCAAATCGAACTGATCGATGAGAAACCGCAGCTCTTCGACTTCCCGATCGCCGGACACCATGTCGTCGATACATCCGACAAGGGCTCGTCGCTCCTCGTTACTCAGCGAACCCTCATCCGGCAGATTCAGCCTGCACAACAACCGCATTCCGGCCACCAGCCTGGCGAACGTGGTAGGCCCGTCGAGACGGCTGGCCACCGCCTTGATGAGCCGGACGTCGAGGCGGCGCAGGCTGGCCGCGTCCTGGTGATCCTTTCGCAAGGACGTGAGAGATTCGGCCAGGACTTCGGCCAGATGGTCAGGAGGAAGTCCTTGCAACAGCGCGAACTGGTCCAGGGCCGCGGGCAGTTCGTGGGTTCGTACGTGGCGCCCCCCCACTCACCGACGATCTGGGCGAGTCCGCCGGCGACCTGGTATTCGGAAAAGTCGAGCACCAGGATTTTGGCCCCACCACCCAACCGCGGCAAACTCAAGGTGGTGAGTAGGCACATCCACCCGGTGGCCGTACCGCCGAACACGTCGATTTGGTCATTGCCCTGCAACGTGATCGGAAACCAGGACCGGACCCGTGCTCGTACGGAACTGTTCCCGCTCGTCGTGCGCCCGAACCGCCTCGGCCCACGAGATCTGAGCGAGCCGGAAAGTTTCCTGACGGTCCCTGCGCCAAGCGACGACAGCCGAGGACTCGCGCAGCATCCCTACGAACACGGACACGACGCCACTGAGCACCAGCAGGACGAGGCTGATCACGCTGATGACAACGGCGATGACTGGCACCGCCACGTCGTCCGCGGGGAGACGGGCCAGTTGCGAGGTGACCAGCATTCCAGCGCAGCACACCAAAACGCCGGCGCCGGCCAGCATGCCCCCCAGCCCGTACTTGGACCAACCAGGCTGGGCGGGTGGGTGCTCATCGACCCACACCGGCGCATCGTTGGCGAGCGGCGACGGGACGGCTGCTGGCTGCGGTACGAACTCCCACCCCACCAGGTCGTCGACACTTGGCGACCGCGGTGCGAGGTCAGCCTCGCCGTTCGATCCGCTCATGGATTCCGTTCTCGAAGGGCGCGTTCGCCGACGACAGCTGTGCCCGCCGAGTCAACCCGACTGGTTGGTCGGTGCGTACGCAGCTAGCCGCCGTGCGCCCGGTAGATGCCTTCTGGCCAGGCAATATAGGTCGTCGAGAGCGGACGGTGAGCGGACGACAAGCCGGCCCTACGGCCGTTCGCGGAGATGATCCTGGAGCTCGGCGTGCCGGAACTGGTAGATCGGCCCGACCGTACGCAGCAGGTGCCGTCGCCGGCAGTCGTCGAGGAACCGGCCCAGCCTTAGCGGGGTGCGGTGCCGCAGCGTGAGCCAGATCTGGGTGACGGTCGTCAACCAGGCCCGGCTGAGGATCAGGCCGCTGGTGATCCCCAGCGCCAGGCCGCCGGCGAGCGCGTCCGCGAGCCGGCTGCCGGGACCACCGCCGGCCAACCCGTAGACGGGTGTGTCGTACACGAGCCAGCCGTTGATCCCGCTGGCCACCCCGATCGCGACGCCGACGACAAGCCACAGCCGGAAGTCGTCCCGCCACGCCACGCCCGGACCGGATCGGCCGAGTCCGTACGACCCGAGGTGGGGCCGTCGGTGAACGCTCCGGTCAGCCACGCGGTCGGGGTGATGATGAGCAGACAGGCGACGACACCGGTGATCCCGTACTCGACCGCCGGTACGACGCCGCCGCCCTGGATCAGGTAGGCGAGTAGGCCGAACAGGCCGTCAGCGGCGCCGAACAGGAGGCCTAGCAGCAGCGCGGAGCCCAGCCGGCGAGCCGAGCCAAGCCCAGCGCGGATGCTGAGCGACTTCAGCATGGCGGCGCCACGCGTACGAGCGGAGATCCCGTACACGACCGCGAACGCGAACCCGAAAGTGGACAGGCTGAGGCTCCAACCGCCCAGAATGACGCCGGGCAGCAGCGACAGGGCGGCTCCGAATACCACCATGACGCACATCCGGACGAGAGCGCGATAAGGCGGCCCTGCGTCTTTACGTCCAGCGGTGAGAGTGAACGCGGGGGTGACCGCGAGGCTCGCCGGCATGCCGAGGATCAGCGCGAACCAGAATGCGATCTCCAGCCAGACCAGTGGCCAGGTTCGACCGCCACTGACCGCCAGGCTGGCCAGCCCGTAGCAGGACCCGGCCACCACCATTCCGGCGACGCAACTGATCACTATCCGCAACGGACCCGGCAACCAGGTGGCGATGGTCCACCAGGCGAGGTCGCGAGAACCCAGCCGGCGAGCGATCAGGGCGAGCGTTCGGTGCGGGGTGCCCTCGGCGTACGGCGTGCGCTGCCCTGGACGCGGGGCATAGGCGGCCGGCACGGTGTAGTCGCGCAGGTGCCTGGTGATCGACGTCGCGTCCGGAAACCGATCGGTGTCCAGCAGTTCATCGACGTTGCCCAGACCCGGCACGGCCAGGCCGGGGGTGTAGATGTCACGCAGCAGCGTGACGTCGAGCGGACTGGTCAAGGCGCCGGCGAGCGGGCTGTCCGGCTGACTGGTGAGCGTTTTGGTAAGGGCCAGCCACGGCTGGGGCACCGGATCCGTGACCGGACGCAGCAAGTACTCCGCGGTGGCCTTGGCGTCCAGTGGTCGCAGCTCGACGGCCGCGGCTCCGATCCGATGAGTGGATGCTGGCCGGCCGCGTCGGCGAGTTCCTCGGTGCGGGAGAGCAGCACGAGCCGGAAGGTGGTGGCGTCCTTGCTCAAGGCCTGCAACGCGCGAAAGCGGGCGGGCTCGGGCATCTCGTCGAGGCCGTCCAGGAACACCGATATCCGTCCCTGATCGAGCAGTTCGCGGCCGAGCCGATGGCCGCGACGGCCGCGAAGGAGCGGGATCTCGCCGAGTTTTTTCGCTCAGCCAGTCCACCACCGGCGTGGCCATCGGATCCCAATCTCCGAGGGTGAACAGAACCGGGACCGGTACCTTCGTACGCTCGTGATCCATCAGCCGGCCGCGGTGGCCAAGCGCGTCCAGCAGCAGATGCACCGCCGCCGAGCTCTTTCCGGCCCGGACCACCGGCGATGATCAGCCGGCCGGACGCAAGGCCACCGTAGACGTTCAGCAGGCCGTCCCGGCCGCCTTCGCGCAGCCGATGGGCAGTCACCCGAGTGAAACCCGGCAGGGGATCAAACGACGAGCCGTCGTCCCGAAACTGGGTGGCCTGGGAAACTGCGCCGGCCACCGGCTCAGTGCTGCGCCGCCACCGTACGGGCAATGGCGCGGGCAGCAGCAGGCCGCGGTCGTGGGCGGCCGTCAGCCACTGCTTTCGCATCGCGTCAGCAAGCAGGTTGGCTATGGCATCCAGCCCAGTCCGATCCAGCCCAGTCCGATCCAGCCCAGTCCGATCCAGCCCAGTCCGATTCAGCCCGGTCCCGTCCAGCCCAGTCGCATCCAGCTCAGCTGTGCCGGGTCCGCCCGGCTCTCGGGTTTTGGCTGGTCGCTTGTATTTGTCCAAGCGGGCGGACCGGAAGAGCTTCTCGACATGCTCAGCCTCGTCCGTACCCCCACCGAGTGCGCGAGCCAGCGCTGCGGCCTGTTTTTCGTCTACCGGTTGCCTCTTGCCAGTCAGAATGTCGTTGACAGCGGTGGTGCCAAGGCCAAGTGCCATCGGCGACTGGTTCCCGCGGGCGGTGATCTCGGTCAGCGATCGCAGCTGGTTTTCGCGGTGAATCTGGTCGTAAAACTCCAACAACCTGCGGTACGGCCCCGACTCGGGCCAGTTGTCTCGGGTAATCGGCCGGCCCCTGCCCCCACACGTCCCCCAGTCTCTCTGCCGCTGCGTCAGGAAGATCACCAACCTACCGACAGGGCCTGACGCGTACGCAACGGTTCGGCTGTGGGAAGTGGCCTCCAGGCAGACGACCAGGACCTTGACCGGTCACACGTCAAGCCTGGATCCACCGAAGTACGTGCTACGGCGTGAAACTGTCGTAGTTACTTGATGAAGTAGCCCCCACCCAGTGATCGGGTGGGGGGTGGGTTTGAGGCCGCGCGCGCGAGAATTTTTGGGATTTCTGAGGTTCCTGGGACGATCGGTGCTGAAGTGACTCGCCTGGCCAGGGTCACCTTCCCCGTCCCAACATACGGGACGACAGCGCTTCAAGTGTCACATCAGCCCCGCCAGTGACAGGCCCGGCGTCGAATGCGGGACTTTAACCCGCACTCGACGTCCAGAGCGGAACAAAGTCCCACACTCGACGAAAATTCCGGCCCCTACCCACGAAAACCCGACCACCCCAACCGGATAAACAGGGCACCGAACCAGCCAACCACTCACGCACCGAACGGACCCGCCGCGATCCCGTACAAAAGCAAACACCACTCACCAAACGATCAGAGCCGCGAGGTTCCCCCAGTTGACCGCGACCTCGGGTCGGCCAGGCCTGCGAGGCGGTACGTACGCGCTGGATCCCAGGTGGTGGTGCGTAACCGCCGGCAGAGCGCGGCGAACCCCGCGGGACGCGCGGTGACCACCCAGGCGTCGGGGCCGCCGGCGACGAATCTCGCTCGGCCGGTCGCAGCCAGGACGCCGCTTCCTCAGGCCAGTCGACGACCGCGAGGATCTCGCCGCCGACCGCGAGCCACCCGTCGACGAACGCGGTCGCGGCGGCCACCGCTTTCTTTCGTCGCGGCCGTGGCCGATCGTCACCAGACTCGTACGCGCGGACAGCAGGAGCCCTGGCAGCCTGGCCACCTCAACGTCGGTGTGCATGGTCCTGATATTGGCGGAGGTCGCGGTGAAACGCTGGCGGTGATCGGACCTCTAGTACGGCGTGTGACCTGCGGCTTTCCCAGTGGAAGCCCACAAAGTCTCGTCGGCCGGCACGGACACGTACTGGCACGGCACGATGTACTACTGAAACCGAACATAACTAAAGTCCATAACGTGAGAATGCATGAGGGCCAGGTCGATCTGACCGTTGACGCCGTTGCCCAACTGGTGGGGGAGCGGCTTGTGCGGTGGCGCGGGTACGACGTGAGTCCGGTCGCGTCGGACGGCACTGTCAACGCATTGTTCCGGCTGGGATCCGAGGTCGTGCTGCGGTTTCCGTTGCTGCCCTCCAGCGACGAGCCGACCCGGACGGCACTGGCACAAGAGCAGGACAGTGCCCGGCGGATAGCGCGGGTCAGCCCGGTCCAGGTGCCGGAGCCGCTCGCGTTGCAAGCCCCGCATGAGCTCTATCCGGGCTGGTGGACGGCGTACAGATGGATCCAGGGCGAGCCGGCAAACCCGGACAGGATGAGCGACGAGATCCAGTTGGCCCGCGACCTGGCCGCGTTCGTACGCGCATTGGGGGAGCTCGACACCGAGGGTCGCGGGTGGGACGGCCGTTCCCGTGGCGGACCGCTCGCCGGCAGCGCCGACCAGTTGCGGGCCGTGCTCGCGGACAGCGTCGACCTCGTTGATGTGCGGGCGATCGCGCGGGTTTGGCGGCGGTGCCTGGAAGCGGCACCGTACGCCGGCCCGGGCGGCTGGCTGCACGCCGATCTGATGCCCGGCAACCTGTTGCTGAGGGACGGCCGACTGGCCGCTGTCATCGACCCGGGTGCGGTCTGCGTCGGCGATCCGGCAGTGGACCTGATGCCTGCGTGGAACCTGTTCACAGCCGACGGCCGCGGGGCGTACCGGGATGCGCTGGAGGTGGACGAGGCGGCGTGGGAGCGTGGCCGCGGGTGGGCGATCGTGCAGGCGACCAGCGCCCTGCCCTACTACCTGGACACCAATCCCGCGATGGCGGACAACGCCCGCCGGACGCTCGCCGCCGTACTGGAGTGAACCATGGCCGCATGAGGTCACATGGCGAGCGAGTGTAATGGTATGGCTCGGTTTTTGTCCGTTTTGTGCGTTGTTTCGTTACATTCGCGGAGTCGGTCCTTTTTGCTTGCCCAGACTCGTCGACCCCTCTCTGGATATTCTCTTGGCGGATAATTCGCATATTTATCCCAATTAGCCGCAAGTCACCCCAGTAACTCCACGGCTTTTCTAGTGATTCTTCCGAATCCGTGGGTAATGGAGTTATGGTGCTGGCGGCCGCTGTCTCGGGTGAGTGTTTGGGAGTTGTCCGGCAACGGGGGAGATCGGTCTCAGGTGGGTGAGATGGTCGATCAGTCGGCTTATGAGCCGTACGGCGAAAAAGTGGTGGTCGAGGGCACCGCCGAGCCGTTCGCGGTCGCGCTTCGCGCGGCGATCGAGGCGAGCGGGTTGAGTTTGGACCGGATTCAGTATCGGCTGCGCCGCCGAGGTATTCCGATCAGCGTCACGGCACTGAGCTACTGGCAGCTGGGCCGGCGCCGGCCCGAGCGGGCCGGGTCGTTGGTCGCGGTGCGGTGTCTGGAGGGCGTGCTGGGTGTGGCGGACGGGGCGCTGACGGGTCTGCTCGCGCCGCCGCGCCCGCGTGGTCGGGTCAGTCGGAGCCAGAAACGGGTGTCGCTGGATACCTTGTGGAGTGCGGACAGAGCCAGTGTTTCCTCGTTGCTGGAGAAGTTCAACGCTGGTATGGATATATCGGTCTGGTGCCGATCAGTCACCATGATCTGATCACCGTGGCGGCGGATCGCGGCGTACGCAGCATGGCGGTTCGTCAGGTCCTGCGAGCTGAGCGCGATGGGGTGGACCGCTCGGTGATGGTGATCGACGTGGAGGCGGCGACAACGCCGTTGCCGGAGACCGTTCCGATCCGTGCCTGCCGATTCGGTCGGATGGCCCGCGACGAGCAGGCCGGGTTCTTGATCGGTGAGCTGTTGTTCGATCGCCCGCTGAAAAAACGGGAGACCGTGGTGATCGAGTACGTGCTGCGGTTTCCCGGGGGCCGCCGTATCCTCAGGACAACGACACTCAGTGCCGAAAGTTCAAAGAGCTGATACGTGAATACCTGATCGAGGTGCGGTTCGATCCGCGGATGCTGCCCACCGGGATCGAGCAGTTTTCCTTACAAACGGGAGAAAAAATAGCCACCAGTCGCGGCTTGGTGATCGAACCGACTGGCGACGCGCATGCGGTGGCGCTGGACTTCGGCCCTGGCACTTTCGGCATGAGCTGGGAATGGGACTGAACCGTACAGTGAAATGACCCGTACCAGCCCGTTTTCCGGGCTGGTACGGGCAATTCAGGTGAGGCTGGACAGATCGATGGCTAACAGGTCGGGTCGGCGGACTGGGCCGGTACGCTCACCGCGTTCCAGGCCGCTTTCACCGAGTTGTAGGTGGCGCAGTTGCCGGGGGTCAGGTTCTTCGCCGCGGTCAGCGTCCAGGTGCGGTATTTCAGGTAGGAGCTGCCGGTGGTCTTGATCAGCATGGCGTTGTAGAAGACCTTCGCCGCGTTCTGGATGCCGATTCCGGTGACGCTGGAGTTGTTGCACGTGGGGCTGGTCGGCTGGCCATTGGTGGGGTTGTTGCCCTCTGCGAGCAGGTAGAACCAGTGGTTGCCGGGGCCGGCCGCCGCGTGCACCTCGGTGTTGGGGATGGAGCTGCTGTAGCAGTTCGGGTCACCCAGCGCGGAGGGGTTGTACATGTTGCGGATCGGGCCGCTGCCGACCAGGTTGATCCGCTCGCCGACCAGGAAGTCGGGCGCGTCGAAGCTGCTGGACTCGTTGGCGAACCACTCGGTGGAGGCGCCGAACACGTCCGCGACGAACTCCTGCGTACCGCGGCCGGAAATGCCACCGGGGGTGTGGTCGTCGACGCCGTGACCGTGTTCGTGGCCGACCACGTCGAGCGAGCTGATCCACTGGTTGGCGGTGTTGTGGCCGACCTGGACCTCGGATCCGTCATAGTAGGCGTTCTCGTCGTTCAGGCCGATGCGTACCGGCCAGCCGCCGCCACTGCCGTTGAAGCTGTTGCGGCCGAGCCACTGCGACAACATCTTGTTTTCGGTCTGGATCACGAAAGTGGCGTCCACGCAGCCGGTCTCTTTGCTGGTGGCGTTGCCGTTACCCCAGCTGTCGTCCGGGCCGCTGAACGTGGTGTTGTTGGCCGCGTCCTGGCAGGTCTCGGTGGGGTGGTTCGGGTCGGGTCCGTCATCTTGTAAGTGCTGCCGGAATGGGTGGTGTCGATGTGCAGCGGATTGGGCCCGTTCCAGGCGCCTTGACCGTCGCCGTGCAGCACGTGCTGTTGAGTGCTGAGCACCCGACCGGTCAACGCGTCGACGTACACGCTCAGCTTGCTCGGCCCGTCGGAGTCCTGGCCAGTGGTGTCGGCCGTCCACGCGAGCCGCGGGGAGCCGAGTGCGTACGTGATCAGAGTCGGCGTGGTCACGCTCGCAACGGTGCCGCTCTTCGCGGCCTCGTCCCGTGCGATGGCGCGGGCCCGCTCTGCGGACACCGCAGGCGTGACGCTTGGCAGGTTGATGGTCTGGTCCTGCGCCGTGGTGGTGGCCAGGACGTGACCAACCGCGTCAGTCGCTACGACGAAATCACCGCCGTAGACGGGCATGCCTTTGTACGTACGGTCATAGGGCACGTACTTGAGGTTCCCGGAGGAGATCACCGGGTGCGCGACGAACTGGTCGTCGGCGCTGGCATGCATGCAGGGCGGGGTTGTGGGCGGCGACCACGGCGGCCGCGGCGTTGGCCGCCAGCCCGTCCGGGGTCGCCGCGGCTGCCGAGGTGGCCGGTGCGGTGCTGACGGCGCTCACCGCCAGGAAGCACGCCGCCGTGATGACGACGGCACGTTTTGCCTTCATGGTTCATCTCCTCTGGGGAAGGTGGACACATTTACCAGCCCCTGAAGGAAAGCCGTCACCAGGTGAAGGCGCCGGTAGGCGCGACAACGCGGCGGCGGCAAGGCTGGGATGTGCGAGGGGATGTACGGGGGTGGTGCTGGGCCCGAGCGTCTCTCAGCTTCGGCGCAGAACCCCCGCCAGACAAGGCAATCGACGTATAAACGTATAAACAGATGGCTACTTGGGTCATCTTTGGTGAATGTGAATAACCTACCGATGAGCCGCGCTTGGACGGCGGAACCTCCCGGTGCTGCCGGTACCAACGTGACTATCTCGGCTGGGGAGTTTTCGCCATCATGAAACGCTAGTGGCGCTCAGGGCGTGGTGGCGCGGGTGATGCGACCGCGGACGGCACGGCGACCGGTTCGGCGAGTTTCGGGTCGCCCTGGGCGCCGGCGAGCAGCTGGGCGAGCACCGAGACGTTCCCGAGCGCGCGTTCCTCGGTGAACATCACCCGGCCGATGTCCAGAAGTTCCCGCATTGAACCGGCGGACGCGAACCGGTCGGAGTAGTCGTCCACCCTCGCCTTCGCGGCCACCAGGCTGGCGGCGGCCAGCAGCTCGTCGACGCTGCCGTAGTGATAGAAGACGAGCGCCTGGTTGACACCGGCGGCGGCCGCGATCGTACGCGCGGACATGCCGGCGATCCCGTGTTCGCGCAAAGCGGCCATCGCGCCGTCGAGCAGCCGCTGCTTGGTGTCACTCATGCCGACCAGACTCCCAAGGAACACGCCAACGCCAGCGCGAAGACTCCGCCCACCCACGTCCAAAGCACGCTGAATCCTACGAAAACCCGCGACGTACAGCCGCCGGGCGCGCCACACCCGCGGCGGGAAAAACCCGAACTGTGCCAGCCACCGCAGCCCCCAGAACACCGTCTCGGCGGCGAGTACGGCCGTCGGCAACCGACCTGGCGCGAGCAGCTCGTTGGCCAGCAGCAACGGTCCGAGTCCACATAGGACACACACGACACCGATGAAAAACGTGTGGCAGTGCATGATCTGTCGGGTCAGGGGGCGGATCGCGGCGAAGTCGGTGGACCAGCCGAGCAGCCGCGGCAGCACCAGGTGAGCCAACCCGAGCGCGACCAGCGCGACACCGACCAGCCGGAGTTGGGTAGTCACCGAACTCCGAGCAGGATGTCGACCAGTCGAGGCCGAAAAATCATCATCTTACATATCCCATCACGCGAACCAGGGGTGTCTTGGCGCCTTCGGCCACCAACGTGAGACGGGCGCCGGCGGCCAGCCGCAGCCATTCCGCTCTCGGGTAGAAATGCCAGGCTCCCGGCCCCGTACGCGAGAATATTGGCCGCGTCCCGACAATGTTCGACGAGCACCAGGCGGCCTCCGGGTCGCAGGGTCCGGGAGATCTCGCCGTAAAGTGCGCGGCGGTCGCTCGGATTTCGCAGTTCATGTGCCGCGAAGGCAACAAAAACAGCGTCGAAACAGCCGTCTTGCGCGGGTAGCTGATCCGGTGTGGCGCGCATCATCGCGTCCGGAGGTGTGACGAGGTTGCGAGCGCGACGGATCGAGCCGTCTCGACCGGTGCTGTCGTACAGGTCAAAGAGCGTCGCCTCGGAGCCCGGCAGCAGTTCCGCGAGCCGTCCGCTGATCTCGTCGAGGCCGGTGTTCAGCACCGCATAACGACTCGGCTTGTTCGGTAAGACAACAAAAACCCAGCTCCAGTCGTAGAGCCGCGACACGTCGTAGACCAGCCAGCACAACAGGATGCCGACGGTCACCCAGGCTGCGCCGATCAGCGCCGCCCCCTGCACAAAAAGCCGCCAGGGCTGCGGGAACGGGAGCATCAGCGCGAGCCCGACGAGAACTCCAGACAGGAGGAATTTCGGCCAGTTGAAGCGAAGAATCTGCCGCACGCCATTCATCGGATCGAACCATCCCATCCTCGCAGCGATCCGCGCTCCCAGCCGTAATCGACATCGGCGACGTGGAACGCGTTGGCCAATACTGGCTCGCTGCCAGCGAAACCGCCATGCTCGAAGAAGTTCATTCGCTTGACCTGCACCGAAACCGGGTGCGGTTGCCACCGGTTCCGATTGGCCTTGATCACCACGATCGAGCCGGTCTTTGCTTCGTAGTCGAAGGTGTACGGCAGCGGTCCGGCGAATCGAATCGCCGCGCGCGCGGCGGCGCTGCGAAAGGGCGCGCTGGGCGACGGTCGCGACTCCAGATCCGCGACCACGGCGAGATCCGCGCGACCATCACGACTGTCCACGGTGGCCGTCAGTTTTTCGGCCCCACCACATCGATCCTGATATCCGCCAGCTGGTACGATAGCGGGGGTCAGCAGGTTGCCGCCGACCTGCATCGACCGCCGATTCGTGTCGCTGCGCAGAATGTAGAGCCCGCGCATGGTCCGACCGGCCGGGTTCGGGAAAAACGCGCGACAATCCGATAGCCGGTCAACAGAAAGTCACCACCCCAGCCGGCCGGCAACACCGTCGGCCGTAAATGCTGCGCCGACACCACACCGACCGCGACGAAGCCGTACTCACCGCCGTCGGGTGCCTGGTATGTGTCCAACTCAACGCCCGGCGGCAACATCGGTCGGAGCAACGCCGGTTCGAACGCGTACATCAGCATCAACGAATGCCCGAACGTTGTTCGCATCGCGAGCGGATGCCTTCGCAAAGCCTGCAACATCTCGTCACTGTCCATAGTCGAGCTGGACCGCGGAACCCCAGAGCAGCGCTCGGTCCGGCAACAGCCGGCCAGGAAAGGGCGGTGTGGAAGCAAAAGTCCGCAGGATGACCGGCCCACGTACGGCGTGCCGCAAGCTGGCGACCAGCCGCCCCGCCAGTTCCCGCGGCGCCCCGTCCAGGACGTTGGACAGGGTTGCCGCGTCGTACGATCCCGCCGGCACAGCCAAAAGATGGTCAGCGACATCGGCGCGTACCCACTCAACGCCGGTCGCCAACGGCATCGACGCTTCGGGAATCTCGCGCCCCAGCAGCAGGCGCCAGGCCCACGGATTCGTCGCATTCGGGTAGCGACCGAACCCCGCCTCGAGCCGCTGTCGCAGCACCACGTCGAACCGAGGCTCGACCACTTCTCGCAGACCGGCCGGCAACAATGCCGCGAGCGGCCGGATCGCAGTGGCGAACAACGCGCGGAAAGCCGGCCTGTCCAGGTGATCGCGCCACCATCGCGTTTGGACGGCCGGATCGCCCAGTCGCAGAAAGCGTTCCAATGCGGCCGGCCGCCAGCCGGGGAGCGTACGCGCCGCCAACCGACCGACGGCCAGCATCCGCTCCGCCAGGCCCGCCTCTCGCTGTCCCCACAACTGTCGGTCCCCGCCCGGATCCTCGAGTTCGGGGGCGGCAAAATTCGGGAGCCCATCGATGCCGGGCGTAGTCGAGTTGCACCGGATTGAGGTCGACGGCGGTGACCCGATGCCCGGCGGCGGCGAGCGCGGCCGCGGTGTCGCCGGCCGACGCGATCGCCAGCACCCTGCTGGCCTGCGCGAATACCGCCGCTTCGACATCGGAGTCCTCGTACATCCGGCCGAACAGCAGCCGCGGACGCAGCGCCGCCCAGCCCTCAGCCACGGGCCAGCACCCAGACCAGCGTGAGAAAGGCGGCGTTCTGCACCAACAGCCGGCCCGGCTCGGCGATCTCATTTCCCGCGAAAACCAGCCCGCCAGCGTTGAAACCGACGATGACCGCGGTCTGTAAGACGGCGGCCAGCCGCGCGCGTACACCCGACAACGCCCACGCGCCGAGCGCCGTCTCCAGCACGCCGATCGTCACCAGTGCCGCCGTCACCCAGCCGGCCGGCAACCCTGGCACGCTGGCCACGATCGCCCGCTGGTCGCCGGCACCGCCGAGCACCTTGCAGTAGAGGCCCTCGTACGCCCAGACCGCCGCGACGGGCACCCGAGCCCACCACTTAAGCGGTCGCTCAAATCTTTGCATGAACAGGACCGTAGCAGGACTTAAGCGATCGCTCAAGACGTCTGGCTTGGCGCGGTGCTGGTGTTTGCTGGCCTGGCAACTGTGTGCCGCTGGCAGGATTCGAACCTGCGCACCCGCCCGTCTGGCTCGGTGCGGTGCTGGTGTTTGCTGGCCTGGCAACTGTGTGCCGCTGGCAGGATTCGAACCTGCGCACCCGCCCGTCTGGCTCGGTGCGGTGCTGGTGTTTGCTGGCCTGGCAACTGTGTGCCCCTGGCAGGGCTCGACCAGCAAGGATAACCGCCGTCACTTGGGAAAACTCACGATTAAAGCTGTGTACCAGAGCTGATGGAGTGAGGTTTTCGATGCTGGGGCCTGCGAAAATACGCCGCTTTGGGCGGTTTGGCGATCTGTGGGTATTTGGGCGTGCGAGCAGTTCAATACTTTGCCGAGGCCTTGATAGTTCGCTGGCGAATCCGGTCAGCCTTGACCTAAGTGGCACTGCTGTCGAGGACCGCCGATGAGCGCTGAACAGGATGATCGGTCGCTGCTTCGGGGACCGTTTGATGGAGATCTGTGGTTGCGGCGTTTCTGTGGATGCGTGGTCGCTGCCGTGGCCGCGTACGCGTCGTACCAGCATCAGCGGATGTTCGCCGCTATGGGCGGCGCTGATTCTGTGAGCGCCAGCCTGTGGCCGTTGGCTGTTGATGGGCTCCTGCTTCTTGCGACTCGCGTTTTATTGAAATCCAACCGGGGAATGAGTTGGCGGACGCGGTTGCTGGCGTGGATCGCGTTTATCTTAGGGATTGCGGTATCGCTCGCGTCAAATATTGCCGCCGCTCCAGAGATAACGTGGCAGGCAGTACTCGTAGCTGGGTGGCCACCTGTGGCGCTGCTGCTGTCCGTTGAGCTCTTAGGTGGCCGCCGAGCTGAAACGCGTGGGACTGCAAAGGGGGACAGTCTTCGCGAGCCCAATTCCGCGGAGGTAAACGCTCATTCTGATGACGGGACGGGTGCGGATCTCGAGACGGTTGTCGCCAACGGTGAGGCACCGATGGTGGACTCTAATCAAACCTGCGATGCCGGCTCGATGCGCGACGTGGGTGCTGAGGCTCGGCCGGCACATGAGGTGATGTGGGACTACTTCTGCCGGCAGCGCGCAGTGGGTCACACGCCCAACGGCGTTGAGTTGGACAAGGTGGCTGGTACGAGAGATTACGGGCGTTCGGTCATCCGGCGGTGGAAGGAGGAGGGTCGTCTGGCTGGCAAGCATGGCGACTCCTCAGAGACTGGAGGATATCGTGCAACTTCATGCCGTAGACCCCAGATAAATGGCGCGTTCAGCTCTGATCGGGCCGACGGTTCCCAAGGCCGGTCGGGGCAATTTGAATTTGATGCGGGACATGCGGCTGAGCCGCACGTGCTGAGCATGATCGCCGATTCCGGGCTGATCGGCAGCCAGTCGGCGAGGCGTTTACCTCTAGCCCCGCGCCCGGTGGATGGCCGCGACCAGTCCCACGCTGGCGCCTCGGCGATCATGCGAAACTAACATGCAGACCGACGACATCTGTCGAGCCCTTAGGAATTCCGCACCATTCGCTCATCGGCATCAGCTCGAATAGTAGAAGTCGAGATATTGCTGTCCGGGTTGAAAAGACTGAGCTGGTGGTCGTCGCGGCAGGCGTTGTGTGCGTACGCCAAACGGTGGTGATCGATTACCTCGTGGGGCGATGTATTTCGTCTCTCGCGTGTGGCGCCGCGGTCGAGCTAGGTGTTTTTGTCTCGGCACGACGCGAGGGTGGCGTCGTCGGGGTCAACGCCGTTCGCGACTGCCAGGTCGTGGTAGCTGGCGTACAGGTCGCGGTCGCAGCGAATCTCCTCGGAGCTAGGTCGGTGGAGGCGAATACTCAGGTTGCTTGCGGCACCGCAGAGCAGGAACCCGGCGCGGGCCCTTATCTCGTCACCGGGAGAGCTGTGGCAGGCGAACCGCTCGACGTTCAGGTCATAGGCGGTGCGTGCGCTATGACGAAAGACCTCCGCCGGGAACCTGCCGACTGCGGAATCGACGAGCCACGGGCAGGTCGTACAGGGCTCGATCTGGTACGGGCGCTGGTCCGGCTCGTCGTAGGTGGTGGTCACAGACACCGCTGCCCACCCTCGTCCGTCGGGTTCAGTGGCCACGACTGCATATTGCTCCAGGACCCGTAATTGGAGGCCGTCCGCATCGAAGGCAGCTGGCGACAGCCTGCCGGCCTTGCTGGCCGTCATGCGGGCGCTGGCCGGCTCGACCGGATGCTGGATCCAGGATTGGGGGCCCGCGTGATGACCTCTTGCGGACCATTAATGGTGGACAATTCTGTCGTCTTGTTTGAAAGGCGCCGCCAGGAGCGGCCCGGACTGCTCGGCGGTGCCTTGGCCAGTAGGCGATCGTCCGCCGACACCTAGACAGCCTTGAGCGGGTCGGGCGTGTGCGCGGTTCTTGCCGCCGCGCAAGGTTGCGAGGTCCTCCAGTTGTTGCATGCAGGACCCTGATCATGGGATGTCTTGCCAGCAGTGAACCGCATCTTTGGGCTGGCCAGAGCTGTTGTGCCAGCTCGTTTGCCGGTATCCGTGGAAGGCCCGCGTCCCTACTATTGGCGGCGGAGGACAGTGCGATGACGATCTTGATTCGTGCCGATGATGTGCCGGCGAGGCAGCGCCGCGAGGCTTGGCGGAGTGTGGCTGCGGAGTTGCTTGGCCCGCTTGATGTGTATGTGGATCCGGGTGTGCCGCTGCGGGGTGAGATGCACGCGGACAGTCTCGGTCCGCTGCGGGTGGGCCGGGTGCAGACCAGTACACCGCACGGGGTGCGGCGTACGGCCGGGCAGATTGGCCGTGACAGCCGAGCTTTATCGGGTGGTGCTCGCGATTTCAGGGAGTCCGCGGTTGCTGCAGGACGACCGGGCCTCGCAGCTGCGCAGCGGTGAGTTCGCGATCTACGACTTTGCCCGCCCGTACGAGCTTGCGTACGACTCGAGCGTCCAGCTCGCTGTCTTCAGCTTCCCGCGGGAGATGCTGGCGCTGCCGGCGGGCTCGATCGGCCTGCTCACTGCGGTCCCGATCACAGCGGAGGGCACCGGCGCGCTGGCGGCGCCGCTGCTGCGCAGGGTTGCGGCCGACATCGAGACGTATCAACCCGCCAGCGTGGCTCGACTGTCGACGGTGGTGATGGACCTGATCACCACCCGCGGTCGCGGAGCGGATCGACCGCGTCGAGGCGGTGTCGGCACAGGTGCAGCAGCGGACGATGCTCGTACGCGTCCACGCCTTCATCGACGCGAACTTGGCCGATACCGCCCTCACGCCAGGCCTGGTCGCGGCCACCCACCACATCTCTTTACGTTATCTGCACCGGCTTTTCGAGACCGGAGACACGACGGTGGCAGCCTGGATCAGGCATCGGCGGCTGGAGAAATGCCGCCAGGACCTGGCCGATCCGGTGCTGCACGCGATATCCGTCAGCGCCATCGGTGCCCGGTGGGGACTTCCCGACTCGGCCCATTTCAGCCGCCTTTTCCATCGTACGTACGGATTGCCGCCCGTCGAGTACCGCCGCAGCTGCCTGCTGCCAGCGGCCGCGGCTGGTGTGCACGGATAGTCAAGCGGCTGGCGCCAGAACCCAAGACCGACCGGGTTGGCGCCGCACAGACTGTCGTTGTTCGCACCAGTGGGCGCGAACGACCACCAAAATGAAGGGCACCACGATGGCCGCGACGCTGTTCGTCAACCTGCCGGTCCAGGACCTGGACCGGTCCAAGGCCTTTTTCACCGCTCTGGGCTTCGACTTTTTCGGTGCGACCGATGACATGGCGTCGGTGATCATCAGCGAACGGACCCAGGTGATGCTGCTGAAGAAGCCGCTTTTTGCCTCGTTCATCACAAACGACATCGTCGATCCGACCAAGAGCACCCAGGTGATGCTGGCGTTGGGGCTGCAGGACCGCGCACAGGTCGACAGTCTGGTCGACAAGGCGCTGGCGGCGGGGGGCGACCGCGCTTGGCGAAGCCCGCGACGAAGGCGGCCGTTACCAGCGCGCTTTCAGTGATCTGGACGGTCACCATTGGGAAGCTCTCTGCCTGGTCGGCCCAAACGACTGAAGGACGCCCCCCAGTGACGAAGGTAGTGAGTTCGGCGGACGGCACCGCGATCGCGTACGACAGGACCGGCGACGGACCGGCGATCGTGCTCGTTCACGGTGCCTTCACCGACAAAACGCATCCAACACTGGCTGCCGTGGCGACAGCGCTGGCGCCCTGGTTCACGGTGCTCAACTACGACCGTCGCGGGCGCGGCGAGAGCGGCGATATCCGGCCGTACGCCGTGGACCGCGAGGTCGAGGACCTGGCAGCGGTCATCGCGGCGGCCGGTGGATCAGCGATGGTGTTCGGCGGGTCCAGCGGCTCCGCACTGGTGCTGGAGGCAGCCCACCGCGGCGCCCCGATCACCCGGATGGCGCTGTGGGAGCCGCCATACCACGTGGACGAGACCGCGCCCTATTTGCCTGCTGATTTCGCGCTACAGCTGGGAAAGCTGGTCGACGCTGGCCGGCCGGGGGACGCGGTCGCGCTGTTCCTGACCGGTGCAGCGCAGGCCCCCGCCGAGGTGGTCGCCGCCATGCGGGCCGACCCGTCCTGGCCGGCCAGTGAGGCGATCGCGCATACCCTGGCGTACGAAGCCGCCGTGATGGGGCCGGGCAATGCCCTGCCGACCGTGCGCCTCCACACGCTGACGCAGCCAACGCTGGTGCTTACTGGAGGCGCCAGCCCAGCGTGGATGGTCAACGGCGGAATGGCAGTCGCCACAGCTATTCCCGGCGCTTTCCACCGGGTCCTGGAAAAACAGCAGCACAACGTGGACCCGACAGCGCTCCTACCGGCTCTCCTGGAAATTCTTTGCCACCACCGAAAACAGTCAGGGAACCTGAATGGTTCACCGGCGCAGAGGGCGAGCCGCTGGCATTTGTCGGGTTGGCGACTTTCGGTCTCCGCGGCATTCGCTTGGTGCTGAATCCGGTCATGCGCCTGAGGTCTGGACGACAGTCAGATGGCACGCAATTTCACTGTGCAACACCAATGTTTCGGCTGTCAAGCGGACGAGACCTGCTGATAGCGGCGGCTGAGTTCCGCTGGCGGGTCGGTGGTGTTAGCGTCGTGTACAGGTCATGAGTGCCAGCGCAAAGCCCCGGCTCGCTGGCCGGCAACCCTCCTGGGTGGGCGGGGTGCTCCGGGTGAGGACCGGGCCCGAGATGTGTGTGTCGGGCAAGCCGCGAAGCAGAGGAGTTGTGTGCTGATGTCCCGATTCTTTGGCGAGACCGCTGTGCCCGGTGAGTTCGCGCCGGTACGGTTTCGACCCGCCTGCGCCGAGGATGCCGAACGGATCGCTTTGCTGCATGCCGATAGTTGGCGCCGGCATTATCGGGGCGCGTACGCCGACTCGTTTTTGGACGGTGACGTTGAGGCCGACCGGAGCGCGGTGTGGTCGGCGCGGTTCGCCGGACCTGCCAACAGTGTGACTGTCGTCGCCGAGAGCGGCGACCGGCTGGTTGGTTTTGTTCACGTCGTACTCGACGAGGATCCGATATGGGGGAGCCTGGTCGATAATTTGCATATCGCACACGACCAGCGTCGGACAGGCCACGGTACGTACCTGCTGGGCTGCGCTTCGCGTGCGGTTGCCGAGCGAGCGACCGGCAACGGGATGTATTTGTGGGTGCTGAAGCAGAACACGGCCGCGCAGCAGTTCTACCGCGCGAACGGAGCTACGTGCGCGGAGGCGGCGCTGGTGCCGCCACCCGGCGGAGATCCAACCCGGCTCAAGGGCACCCCAAGCTGTTGCGCATGGCATGGACCGATGTCGCAACGCCCCGGGGTTAGCGATACGAGACTCTCGAGTTCACGGATGGTCGACGATCAGAAGGATCGTCGCGAGGCTATCCGCTCTGTTCCTGCGCTAGTGGCGGCCGATCGGGGCTCATCGCCGCGCGTTCACACTGCCCGTTTGCCTTGCCGTCGCTTTGAACCAGTGGCCGCGGTGTCCTCAGATGGGAACCTGACTGTGACACCACGGCACCGAATGGGATCGCGCGGCGGCCAACGGCGAGAACCGTGCGGCCTCCCGCAGCCATCGGCTTGGAGACGGACAAACCGTCGGCAACCAGTCGACGGTATCGTCGTTCAGTTCCGCGGCCTTGTCCTCACAGCAAACAGAAATCCGTACACCAGGACGCCCGAGTGCAGCCGAACAGTCGAAGGCGAAGGTTGCCGGATGAAATCCATCAAGAGGCAATGTGCAATCGAGCCAACCTCGACCTGCTCCGGCGTCGCGTAGTTTCTTAGTATCTATCCTCGCCCGCCCAAATCGATCACAACCTTGCGCCAGAGCCAGACACAATGGTCCGTTGCCGCGACTTGTCCCCTGCTGCCGGTGCCCACCCGAAACGATGAAATGTGACGCATCTCTGAACCGCGAGAACGTAGCCCGCGAATACATAGGTATGGCGAGGCGATGCCGTGTAGTCCCAGTCAGCGCGCTCGGCCCGGGAGCACGCTCGACATTGATGGGGGTTGTGTTCGGTCAAGCGTTTGTGGGTTAGTTGATCAGCGGCAGCGCTGAAATCGGTCCGGATCGTCGGAGATCCCTGGTCGCCTGCGCGGGCTTGTCGGCACTGGACTGGTCGCGCTGCGCGCGGGGTTCTGTTCGCTGAGACGGCGGCAAGAACAATGACGACGACTCGAGCGATGTGGAGGGGGCGGCGATCAGCGACGCGGCTAGCCGCAACCTCGCGCGCAATCTGGAGTATCTGGAGTCGGAGGTCACAGTGGCAGGTAATCAGACATCACCGGTCGATCGCCGCTGGGCGACACGCGTTACGCAGCGCATGCCCGTCATTCTGCTCGCGGGTTGTGCGACGGTCCTGGTTAGTGCGTCGGGGGCCGCGGCTGCGCAACTTCCGCTCAGTCCTCTCAACAGCCTGATATCTGCGGCATATGTGGATGCGCCAGCCGCTCCAACGCCTGGGGTTCCGAACCCGGGGACCACCGTCCCGCCGGTTCCGGTGCTGCCGGACGGCAGCATTCTCACGCCGCCGACAGGACTACCTGCGCCGCCGCCGGTCCCTGCTGTCGTGAATACCGTGCAAGCCCAGCAGGCCGCCGTTGAGGCGCTATCTGAGCAGCTGACGCAGCTCAAGGCGGATCTGGCAGGCAAGCAAGAGGCGGTGGGCGCCGCCTATCAGCGGTGGTCGTCCGCGTCCGAGGCATACCGCTTATTCATAAGTGGCACGTCAGCGAACCAGCAGATGCCGTACCTGAGCATGCTGGGCGACGGGCCGGTCGACGTCTCGACTGCGCGGCGCCAGCTGACCTTCGATGCCGACTTCAACGCGGCCGCGCAGGCGGTCGTGCAAACTGGCCAGGGGTATGCCGAGGCGTACGCGGACGCTGCGGCGGTTCAGGCCCAGCAGGCTGCGCTGCAAAAGCACTTCAACAGCCAGAGCGCCGCCCTGAAGACGCTGCAGACGGCATACGCATCCCAGCTCGCCGCCGCGACGGTTTCTATGGATACTTTCAACCTCCAGCTGGGCGATCAGTATTTGTCCGCCCTCGGTCCGGGCGGCGCGGCCGCACCGGCCGCCCTGCAGGCAGTCGCATTCGCGCTAGCCCAGCAAGGCAAGCCGTACGTCTTTGGCGCGTCGGGCACGGATTCCTATGACTGTTCGAGCCTGGTGCAGGAGTCATACCGGTACGCGGGGATTTCGCTGCCGCGTACAGCCCGGCCGCAATGGCGTATCACCCGGCCGGTGCAGGTCGACGCGCTTTTGCCCGGTGACCTGCTTTTCTTCGCCACAGACCGGAATAACTGGGACAGTATCCACCACGTCGCGATCTATCTCGGCAACGGCAAGATGATCCACGCGCCGCAATCCGGTGACGTGGTCCGGATCGCGCCAGTCTGGTGGGCCGAGTTCTTCGGCGCCACCAGAGTGGTCGGCGCGGTGCCGCCGGGCCAATCCGGAACCATTCCGACAATCCCTTCCGGTGGCGGAGGCCCGTCGCAGGGCAGTCAAACCGGGCCGCCCGTGAGCAAACCGCCAGTGCGTAAATCTCCGGTCACCAAACCGCCAGTGAGCAAACCCCCGGGTACGCCGTCAACGCCGACCAAACCTTCTACGCCGCCGGCATCGGTCCCGCCGTCTGACAGGCCTAACAAACCGCCTGCTAAAACACCAACCGAGACGGCGCCGCCCAAGGTCCCCATCCTGACCGAGCTCCAGCGGCTTCTTCTCGGCCTTACGACACCCCTGCGATGACAATGTCCTTATCCCCGATCCGCGCGTGCTGGGCCAGGGCGGCGAAGTGCCATGCCGGCAGTTTCCGGGCCCATCGGAGGTTCGACCGCGAACACCCGCGCAGAGCGATCTTCTGCGGGAGACCGCGGATTAGGTTTCAGACGGAGGCGTAAGAATGACGGCGGCGAGCCATTGCGATCATCGAGCACGTCGATTTGCGGGGATACGTCCATCGTGGAAAAGGCAGTCTTAGAACGGATCCAAGTCGACTTGTCGGTGTAACCACGATGCCGGGTAGGTGACGTCCGGGGCCAATAAATTCAGCAGCGCAGAAATGTTGCCGCCCCGCGACGCTGTCAAGAACGCGGAGATGTTCTGTCGTCAAGAGCTGATCTACGGAAGGGTTTCCGTGCAGCCGTTCTCGGGGTCGACTCGCTAGCCTTTTCAGGAAGAGGGTGATCGGTCGAGTACCTGACCCACCTCCTCGAACGGGACTCGAAAAGGTCGTGTAAACGAAGGCAACTCTTTGGGCTGGAGGCAGCCGATCGAGCACCCAGTAAGGGGCGGCCTACCGATTCGGCGAGTAGAAATTCATTGTCGGTCGGCGACCGGAGACGCGAGAGTGGCATTGGCGCGATCGTCAGTCAGAAAGACCTCGCGACGCCTTTTCTCACGCGCAGCTGGTCGAGACATTGCCGAGCTGTCACAGTGGGAAACCAGCCACCGGTGCCCGACGAGCAGACCGCCAAACCGCAGACACAAGTGTCCGTTGACAATGGTGATGACAAGGTGAATCGGATCCCCCACGTCGTGAAATTCTTCGCGTCAGGTGAGAACGTGTCAAAGCGGTACGGACACCGCTGGCGGTTATCGAGCCCGCGGACTTCCCTTTTCTTGAGCTGATGCGGCGGGCACGACGAGGAACGGATCCGGGCCAGCATCGCGGCGGGATCCGGGCGGCTTGTGGGTAAGGCAGCCGAGCCAGCGATCCTGTGTTTTCAGGGGGTTGACCTTGCCCCTGGGGCAGGGTTCGAGCATGTCAGTCGTCGTACGGATGACGCCGTACTTCCGATGGCTGACAGAGACAGGATTTCCGATGAATATTCCCCAGGACGCGGTAAAGCTGCCGACCGAGCGGTCGCCCCGATGCCCATTCGACCCGCCCGCCGGACTGGCCGGGCTACGCGAGCGGCCGGTGCGCCGGATGTTGTTCCCCGATGGTCATCTGGGCTGGCTGGTGACCGGGCACGCGCAGGTACGCGCGGTGCTGGCGGACCCACGGTTCAGCTCCCGACACGAGCTTGGCCATTATCCGCTCGCCGACATCGGGACGCTGCGTCCGGCGCCGCCCGGGACGCTGACCGCGATGGACGCGCCTGAGCACACGCGTTTTCGTCGGCTGCTGGTCGGGCGGTTCACCGTACGACGAATGCGCCAGCTCACCGACCGGCTCGTAGAGATCTGCGGAGACCATCTCGACGCGATGGAGCAGCACGGTTCACCAACGGATCTGGTGGCGGCGTACGCGCAGCCGGTACCGGCGCTGATGATCTGCGAGCTGCTGGGTGTCCCGTACGCCGACCGGGAGGCGTTTCAGCGCCACATCTCGGTGCTGTCCGGGGTGGACACGTCTGTGGAGGATCAGTACGCGGCGTACCAGGCCATGATCGACTACCTGGCCGGGCTGGTGGTGGCCAAGCGGGCCGCTCCGACCGACGACGTGTTGAGCGAGCTGACGGCGAGCGACCTGACCGACACCGAGCTGGCCGGGGTGGCGACGTTCCTGCTGGGTGCGGGTTTTCGACACACGACGATGAACATGCTCTCGCTCGGCACGTACGCGCTGCTCAGCCACCCCGAGCAGGCGGCGCTGCTCCGGGCCGAGCCGGAGCTCGCCGCAGGCACGGTCGAGGAGCTGCTGCGCTATCTGACCATCGCGCATACCGGCGCCCGGTACGCGATCGCCGATGTCGAGCTGGACGGCGAGCTGGTCCGGGCCGGCGAGACGGTCGCGATCTCCCTCGCCGCGGCCAACCGCGATCCGGACAAGTACTCAGATCCGGACCGGCTGGACGTACGCCGGCAGACGAGCGGCCAGCTGGCGTTTGGGCAGGGCATCCACCAGTGCCTCGGCCAGCAGCTGGCGCGGACCGAGCTGCGGGTGGCGTTGCCGGCCCTGTTCGCCAGATTCCCGGACCTGCGCCTGGCCGTACCGGCCGAGGAGGTGCCGCTGCGCCAAGGGACGGACATCTACGGTGTGCAGCGCCTGCCGGTGGCATGGTAGTGCTGCGTCACCAAAAACGAGAGGGACCCAGACGCGCATGATCACCATCGGCCAGCTCGCCGCGTCCGCCGGCTGCACAGTCAAGGCCGTTCGCCACTACCACGAGCGTGGCCTGCTGCCGGAGCCCGAGCGTGACGCGTCGGGCTATCGGCGCTACGGCGCAGAGCACGCGATCGCGTTGATCAAGATCCGGACACTCGCCGAAGCCGGCGTGCCGCTGTCCCGGGTGAAGGAGCTGCTGGCCGCCGGCGAAGACCAGTTCGCCGCGGCCATCGCCGACATCGAAAGCACGTTGCGCACCCGTATTCGGCGGCTGGAGCGCACCAGACAACAGGTCGCGCGGCTGCGGGCCGCGACGAGCTGTTCGTGTCGACCGAGATCGCCGACTACCTGCGGCAGCTGGAGGAACTCGGCCTCAGCGAGCGTGGCATACGGATCGAACGCGACCTCTGGATCCTCATGCACACCGTCTCGCCGCACGACGCCGCCAGCTGGATCGCCGACAAGCTGACCGCGATGGCCGACCCCGAGTTCCGCGAGATCTACCGTGCATACGACACCGCCTACGACTGGCCAGCCGCCGACCCGCGGCTGCCGGCGCTGGCCGACCGTACACGCCGCTGGCTACTGATCCAACCGCCCAGCCCGGACCACCCGGCACCGGCCGCCGACCCGATAATCGTCCGGATGATCCGTAAGGATGGCCCGGCCACATCGCCCAGTTGGCGCCGACTCGACGAGCTACTCAGCAATCTGCCCGTGGATTGACACCAGGCACGTACCTCGCAAGCGGATCCGCCGGCGACGGTCACGGCCAAACTACAGCTCCTTCGGTGTTCTTAATCTCCGACATCACCCGGGGCGGGTGTTTCCCTCACATCCGTGCCCTCCACGACCCGGTCGGTGATCGTGGAGATCGTCGTTTTGGATACCTCGGCGCCGTACACCTCGGCCAGATGCGGCAGACCTCGCCGGTGCCGGGGCACGACCAGTGGGTGCTCGGAACAGGCGCCGCCGACTACCGCATCGTTCTTGCCGCGCGCCGCCCAGCTGTGACGCGAGGTGCAAAACGTGGCGTTGTGGGCCGTCCAGGTCGCGGCCATGTGGAAGGTCGACAGAGAGACGCTGGCTGTTTCTTGGTTCGCCGAGGCGGGAAGTCGCCCGTGCGCAGATCGAGGCCGGGGTCGAGTGATTCTCGGTTCTGTTGGACCGTGACTCACGATGACGATCACCGTGTCGTGACTGGCAAGCCGCGTCCGGGCTCGGCGCCGCCGTCGCGTACGAGGTTAGTGTTTACGGCGCGGGAAACCCGCGAGAATTCGTGGCGAGGTCTTCCTGGGCATCATCCATGGCAAAACGTTCTCGGCTCAGGTCATGAACACGTACTCTTTCAGTGGCTTAACGTCAAACGTGGGTGGCGCGCAGGTGTGCGGGCTGCGCTGGTCGTTCGTGGTCAGCGTCTTTGGTGCGGTCAGAACAAGAGCCAGCTCGTCTAGACCAGAGACCGGAATATTCCGAAATCCCTGGTATCCGGCTGCGCCCAGCGTCCTCAGATTTTCCTTTATGGCGGCGCCATAGCTTGGCGCCGCCCTGTGTACAACTCCGCCGTCGGACTCAGGTGCTGGCTGGATCGGCGCGGGCTTGCCCGTGGTCCGGCGCAGGGGTGGCCTTTGTTAGTGGGATCGGGGTGTCGGCGGTCAGGGCCGCGGCAGCTTCGTCCATTCCTCCCAAGGCATCTCGCAGCGGACCGAGCAGGGCATCTCGTCGTCGTCGTCGGTCAGGAGGTGTTTGCGGACGAACGTACGCGGGTTCAGGTCGGTCACGTCCAGGTCGACACCGAGCTCTTGCTGGAGCTGTGTGTTTGCCGTACGAGCCATGTCTCTTGCGCCGCGTAGCAGCCGAGCTGCGCTTTCGATCAAGCCCGGTAGCCGCTGGGGACCGACCACCAGCATCGCTACCACCAACAGCAGGATGACCTTGGTGAAATCCAGGTTGTCCAACACCGACCTACTCGCTTCCCGTCGAAGAGCGCACGTTTGTCATTGCCCAGCGCCGCCGTCGAGAGCGGTCGGCCTACCGAGAATGTGCACGGTCAGCGGCCTTTTAGGTGGTTGCTCGTGGGAACGGCGTGTTGATCGTTGTCGGCAAACGGATTTCCTACTCTGGCCAGTTGGCGAAGGCGACCTGCCCTCCAGTGATGTGCACCGGCAGGGTTGGTGTTTCGCCGCGTCGAAGGTAGGCCTCGTACGGACCGGCGGCGAGTTCGAAGAACACCGCAGAGTGCACCACCTGACCATCAGGCGCGCGGCGTGGCACTACCGCGACATGTGGCCGGGGAACAGCATCAGGCCCGCGACGTGAAGACGCCTCCTGCTCGCTGGTACGGGTGCGGATCTCGACTTCCATGCCTTCCAGTTCGGAGGGCATGTCCAATACGAGGGCGCCGATGTCGCCGCCGATATCCAGGACGACAGACAGGCCTTTTCCCGCATGTGGGTTTCTCGGTCGTCGGATGGTGATGGTGGTGTTCGACGACGTCGGTCATGACGCGGCCGGAATACCGGGTTTGGTTTGGTAGCCGCCAGCGGGTGTACCCAGGTACGGGAAGGTAGCCAAGTAGTCAGAGTTGGTGTTACTGGTGCCGTCTTTGATCGCCGAGGTCGCGCCGTCAGGGGTGAAGGTCGGGTCCACCAGGGGAATGGTGAGGCCGGCGATCGCGCGCAGTTCGACGGTGACGACATCATCGAAGACGCGGCGTCCGTTGGGGAATCCGGCGGCGTCGCCAGCCACCAGCCCGAGTGGGTTAGGGGAGCTGGCCGGTGGGACAGCGACGTTGAGGCGCAGCATGTCTGCCTGGGTAGTTCCGGTGTAGTTCTGGAATCCGGGCACAACGCCTTTGGGAATGCCGGTGAGCAGGATCGCGGCAAGGTCGGCGCGGGGTTTGGTGTATGCGGCCAGTTTCGGGAACACCCCGGGGTAGAGCACCGGCAGAAGTCCCGCAAGTTCGGGTTTGATGACGTACGGGGCGTATTTGCGGTCGTCGTGGGGCTGGCGTCGGTTCCACTGGTCTTTTTCGGCCATAGGGACGATGACTTCGTTGAATAGTGGGTTTCCCAGTCGTGAGACCTGTTTGTACGAGCCGTGCCAGATCGATCCCAGCAGGTCGTCCAGCAAGTGGGACTGTTGGCGGCTGGCGGTGGCCCACACCCCGATGACGGACTTGGGGTCCATAACGTCGGTTGGCTTGCGGCCGTTGCGAACCAGATCGGTGATGGGGACCTGGAGCGCGATGCTGTGGACGTTGAGGCCCTGCAGGCCGTTGACGCCCGGGGCGGCCGCGGACGGGATCAAGTGCGCCATTTCGAACGGTCGCAGCGTACCGAGGTCGAAGATACTCCCGAGGTCAACGAAAAATCCGTCGGCTCGCTGGCCAGCGAACACCCGGCCGCCAGATCCGAGACTGTGGACCGCCTGGCTCGCCAGCGAGGTGTAGTTCGGGGTGCTGCGTGGGCCGATGTTCACCGGCGGCACAGACAAGTTGCGGCCAAGGGTTTGGCTACGGCCGTGTTCGACGCGGGTAACGGTGTACGACTGCGGGCGGTTCCAGGTCTGGTCACTCAGCGACGCGATCGGCCCGGTGTTGTAGAGGAACGTCTTCTTGTTGCGGATCGTGGTGTGGAAACGGAACTGGTACGTGATGTCCGCGGCAGCCGTGCCATTGTTGGAAACGTGGATCTCATACAGCACGTCGTCCCCGAAAACTCGTAGAAGTTCGGGCCACCGTAAGGATTCTGGAACGGCAGGAAGTTAGCGATCAGGGTGACGGTGTCCGACTTGTCAGGGCTGACAAACGCATACACATCAGTATTGTCGGCGACCGGGTCCTTGGAGATTTCAGGCGCTTCGCGATGCGAGGACATAACGTATCAGTTCCTTGTCGAGAGAAGGGCAGCGAATGACATCGAGAAACGATGCGTTGAGCACGGTGAAATTCAGACCGCTCCAGATGCGGCTTCACCAGCGAGCTGACGAGCCAACTCCGGATTGGTAACCAACACTTCCCGCTCGCCTACCAGAATCGCCATCTGACCGCGTCGCGCGTCCTTCACGTGCACGACGAATGATTCCGTTGCACTCGATGCGTTGTCGGTGGACTCAGTGCCGCTTGTGGCAGTGGCCTGTCCTGTCGCGCCGTCGCCGGCGGCAAGTACGACCCCGGCGGTTGCCGCAGCTCCAGCTCCTGCGAGCGCCAAGAAACCGCGACGACGCGTTGGTTCACCCATGGTCTGTCCCTCCAAGTACACACGTCAACCTCGAGAACAGGACTGTGACAATGGCAGTCCTCTCAGAACGCACGGACCTTTATAGATGGGCTCGTGCTGAGAGCGGAGCGTGCCAAAGCCAACCATCGTTCAGCAAGAGGTTCGTCGCCGAGCAAAAATTGGTTCACTATCAGAGCCCGAGAAACCTAATCGCCAATAGATTGCAAGAGGACCTCGCCCGGGATGCTCTCCGGGCCGCGTGTGGAATGTCGACAAGGTCGCAGGTACCCAGTCATCTCAGTTGCACTTGCGAGGGCGTGGAGCCTCGGACCCAACGGGGCCTGGCGACTTGTCGCAAATAGTCGACTGATCGCGTTCAGGTGACTACTGCATGTCGCGCAAAGTGAGAAAAGTGCTGCATTCGCAAGAAAAATGCCGCCAAGTCCAAACCGTCGAAGCCTTCACGCCGAATCCGGAATGTGGACTCGACGGGCCTCGGTGGGAAGGGGCGTCTCGCCATCTTTCCACATTTCACAATAAAACGGACAGAAGATACGTCCCGTCGTCGGAGCTTCTTGCGGCGGCCAGTCCGTTTGCGTTCCGTGATCACGACTGAAGGACCAATGGAGGTTCGCAGCACATGAATGTTTGGATCACCCGAGGACTTTTCACTGCCGGCATCACCGGTGGGCTCATCTTGGGCGGCGCCGTGGCCGCCAACGCCGCGACCGCGTCGCCGATCGGCCTGGACAAGCTGGGAGCCAGCCAGCAGCAGTCCGACCACACCGGTGGCGCCACCGCGTCCGCGCCGATCTCGCTCGGCGGCGCGCACCTGGGCGCGACGACCAACAGCGGTTCGACCAGCACCAGCAGCGCCACCCACACCTCGAAGGGCAAGAAGACAACGGTCACCGCGTACCGGGCGTCCTCGTCTTCCCAGCAGCTGGGGCTGAACGTACGCCCCATCACCATCGACCCGGCTGCGATCGCCGGAGCGCACTCGCAGTACCAGCAGATGCAGGGCGGCCGGCACAGCGCCGTCGCGGGATCCAGCGAGTCCACGGTCGCCGGGCAGGCGCCGATCTCGATCGGGGGCCTGGATCTGACCGACACCACCCAGAACTCCTCGTCATCTGGCGACTCGCGGCAGTCCACCGATCGCAGGGGCGACACCCAGACGTCCACCTCGCGGCAGACTTCGGCGAACAGCAGCTCGTACGGGCTGGGCCTAGCGCCGATCACCGCCGACCCGAGCGGTGTTGTCACCAATGCGAGCGACTTCGCGGCCAGCCAGCACGGCCGGCATAGCTCGGCCACCGGCACCAGCTCGACCGACGGCGAGTTCTCCTCGCCGCTGTCGATCGGCGGACTCACCACGGCCGCACGGCAGACCTCGGCGAACACCTCGGACCGTTCCGAGTCGTACGTCGGCCGACACAGCACGTCCGCGACCTCCGAGCACAACGAGAACGCGAGCGACACCGCAGCTGGCTTCGGCATCGGGAGCTGACCGCCAACCCGCAGGGCGACTTCCACAACGCCACCGCGGGCCTGGTCAACACCAACGGCCGGAACATCGACGGCGGCTCCGCCATCGAGAACAGTGGCTCAGCTGCCATCCCGGTGTCCTTCGACGGCGTGACCGGCGCATTCGCGCACACCCAAGCGAACAAGCACAGCACCGACTCGGTCGAGGCGAACCGGCACGGTGCTAGCAGCGAGCACCACGCCACCAGTTCGGTCGACTCGCTGTCCGGCGCGTTCACCGGCGGCGGCTTCGCTAGCGCGCCCGGCGTCACATACGACCAGGCCGCCGAGTCGCTGTTCAGCGGCGACCGGCACGGCGTCAGCGGCAGCGTGGATCGCTCGGTGGACTTCCTGGCCACCGGCAACTCGAACTACGACGGTTTCACCGGTGTGCTGAACCAGGCGCACCAGGACACCGCAGACAACAGCTCGACGGTCACCAACCGGCACGGCACCGACACGCAGTCGGACAGCACCGCCCGCCTCGCGCAAGGCCACCAGCCTGCCGTTCGGGCTCGATGGCTCCTCGTTCGCCCCGCAGTACGGCTACAGCTCAGCTGACCACGACGTGTTCGGCTCGCAGCGCTAGTCGCAAGTGAGTCAAAGAGTCGGGGTGACGGCTGGTCCGTCGCCCCGACTTCCTTATTCCACAGCTAAATCTTGGTCCGTGTGGGCCGGCGGACCGCGATCGGGGAAAGCGTCACATCCAGACGCCGTTTGTGCGCGAACGACAGACATGAAAGTCAGCCGAGCGATGATCTCCACCGGCCATCACCGTGATGGGTCGCGGGCTGTGTCTGCGTCAGTCGGCAGTGAACGAGACGCACGGTGAATGCCGCCGAAGACGATCCCCGGCATGTGGATTATGAACTCCTGGCAGCGGGATGGGCGCTGAACGCACTGGAACCGTTGGAGGAAGCCATATTTGCCGATCACCTGGCCCATTGCTCGGTTTGCCAGGAAGAGGCCATCTTGTGACTGGGGCGCTGGGTCTGCCTGTGCTCGATGGGCTCTTCCTAGACGGCGATGATGACGACCCGCCGCCGGAGTTGGGGGACCGAATTCGGCTCACGATAGTGGCGGACGGTCTGATCCGTGCTCACCGGCGGACCCACTATCAATGCCCGACATCTGTGATAACGGTGCAAGAGCCGGGAAAGCCAATTGCCAGCCGGGAAGACCCTGTACCGCCGCGAAAAAGGCAGGTGCGAAACCGTCTCTTGGTGGCGGCAGCCGTGGTGGCGGTTGTCACGGCGGCCGGTGGCACGTACGTGGCTGTCGACAGCCGGGAAAGCGGGCGGGCCGCCGCCGAGCAACAGTTGGTGAGGGAGTTGGAGCAGCCGCGGTCGCGTATTTCTACGCTCACCACGCCGTCTGGTGAACCGGTCGGCTATCTGGTGGCCAGCGGTGCAACAGTCGAGTTCATCGCGGATGGGTTGCTGCCGAGCCCGGCCGGGACCAAATACTGGGCCTGGGCATCATCAACGCGGGCCGTACGACCGTGGCGCGCCCGCTGGCCGGTTTCGACACGAGCAACCAGCGCCCGGTCGTTCACCGGCTCGCGGCTTCGCTGGCCATGGTCTCGGCCGCGTCGACGTTCGCTATCAGTCTGGAGCCGGGTACGGCCACTCCGGCCCGGCCCACACAGATTGTGGCCACTGGAGTCAGCCAGGTCTAGATCTTCCAAAAGGCTCGTTTTCCATCAACGCGGACCAGCTAGTGGCACGCGTTCAGATTTTATTGTCCGGAAGTAAAAAAGACGACGGCTTTGTGGGATACAGGAACGAGAGGTGATGTGCGGATGCGGGCAGGCAAGACGTCTCACATCGCCGCAACTCCACCAGTGACCAATTGGGGAACGGACGACGTCGATCTGCTGCGGCGGATCTCGATGGGGGATCACGAAGCGTTCGGACTGTTCTTTCGTCGGCACCACGACTTCTGCATTCGGTACGCGTGTCGAATCATTCCCGATGCCGCCGGCGCTGAGGACGTGGTGCAGGACGTGTTTTTGTCCGTGTGGACCGGGTCTGCCAGGTTTCAGGCGGGCCGGGGCCGCGCGGTCACCTGGCTGCGTACGATCGTCCACCATCGGGCCATTGATCACATTCGGCGCTCCTTGAAAGAAAAGTCGACCAGCGTCGGGTCACTGCACGACCTTGACGCCAGCGCGTCCGGTGTGACCTGGCCGAGTCCATTTCAGGAGGTGTGGACAGCGGAAACGGTGCTGCGTGCGTTGGATGCGGTGAACGGGCTGCCGCGGCGCCAGCAAGAACTCATTGTGCTGGCGTACTTTCGCGGCTATAGCCAGACCCAGATCGCAGCGGCCACCGGCATTCCGCTGGGCACTGTAAAGACGCGCACCATCACCGCTTTGCGGGCGCTGAAGCGGACCCTCGGTGACTTGGTCGACGATCGCGACTAACGGGCCGCCGATCTCACCAGTCACGCCACTTACCACCTTTCCGTATCTGTCCATCTTGCGACACGACCTACAGGTGGCCAAGCCAGTCAGTGAATTTATTCGTCGACACGCAATCCGCTTTGGCTGGTGCTTCGAACATAGCTCGGAAGCGCGACAAGAAAGCCGTACTAACTCGTTTTGCGTCTGGACACCGTCCGGGCGTACCTCGTTCCCGGCTGGGCCGGTATTCAGGAAAGGAGTTCCACCGTGAATCTGTGGAGCACCAGCAAGATCGCTCGTATTGTGTGTGGTGGCCGCGGCTGGTGCACTGGCGTTGGGCATGACCGCGTGCAGTAGCTCGACTCCCACGGCTAGTGGCACGTCGGCGCCGGCCACTGCGCCGACCTCAGCGGCCGCGACTGCTCCGGTCGGGGAGAACTTCGGCACCGGCTGCGCGGCCGTACCGAAAACCGGCGCGGGCAGCTTCCAGGGAATGTCCGGCGCGTCGGTGGCCAACGCCGCCTCCGCCAACCCGGTGCTGTCCACCCTGGTCGCCGCCGTCAAGGCAGCCGGCCTGGTCGACACCCTGAACAGCCTGCCCGCCGCGACCGTCTTCGCCCCGTCGAACGACGCCTTCGCCAAAATCCCGGCCGCCGACCTCAAAAAGGTCCTCGCCGACAAGGCAATGCTCACCAAAATCCTTACCTACCACGTGATCGCCGGTAAGAAGCTCACCCCCGAGCAGGTCATCGGCATGCAGACCACCGTCGAAAAAGGCACCGTCGACGTCACCGGCAGCGGCGAAGACCTCACCGTCAACGGCAACGCCAAGGTCATCTGCGGCAACGTCCAGACCGCCAACGCCACCGTCTACATCATCGACACCGTCCTGATGCCCAAATAAGCATTCGGGGCACGGACAACCAAGTTAACGAACAATGACTGGACCGGCCCGGGAAGTATTTCCCGGGCCGGTCCATTCACTGTTTGTCACGAAAAAAAACGCGAAAGCAAGCCAACTGATGGCTGACAGCGAACGTCCTACGAGGCCCGGGAGGCGATGGTGGTGACGAACAGCGATGCGGTCCCCGAATCCACGGACGCGGTGGTCGAGCAGGAACGGCCGTGGCGGGCGTTGCTGGCGTACACCAAGGGTCTACGCCGGGTACTGGTGTTCGGTGGCATGCTGAGCCTGCTGGGCGGCGCTGCGGGCCTAGCCCAGCCACTTGCCGCCGCCGCGGTGATTGACACGCTCGGGCAACACCGCTCGGTGTGGCTCGCGGTCACCCTACTGACCGCCCTGGTAATCGGTGCCGGAGTGATTTCGGCACTGGGGTATTACTTGCTGGAAAGGACCGCCGAATCTGTAGTCTTGGCCGCCCGTCGGCAACTGGTGGGCCGGATCATGCGGCTGCGTATGCGTGACGTGGACAGGTTCGAGCCAGGTGACCTGATGTCCCGGGTTACCGCGGACACCACCCTGCTGCGCCAGGTCACCACCCAGTCCTTGGTCCAACTCGCGACAAACTCACTGATGCTGGTCGGCACCATCGTGCTGATGGGGGTCGTCGACCTGCCACTGCTGGGTGTCACGGTCGGCGTCGTCTCGGTCATCGGGCTGATCGCCGCGGCGATGATGCCCCGTATACGGGAGGCAACCCGCCGCGCGCAGGAAGCCGTCGGCGCCATGGGATCGGCGCTGGAAAGAGTTCTTGGTGCGTTCCGTACGGTCAAAGCCGCCGGAGCCGAATCCCATGAGATCGACGCAATCAGTGACACCGCCCGCGCGGCCTGGAAACAGGGCGTACTCGAAGCCAAATGGCAGGCCATCGCCGGCACATCCACCGGCCTCTCGCTACAGATCGCATTCCTTGCCGTCCTCGGTGTCGGCGGTGCCCGAGTGGCCTCAGGCGGACTCAAGGTCTCCGACCTCATCGCCTTCCTGCTGTATCTCTTCTATCTCGCCGAACCGCTCACCGAACTGGTCCAAGCCATCTCACAACTGCAGGTTGGCGCGGCGGCCGTCGCCCGCATCCACCAGGTCGACACGCTGCCAATCGAGTCATTCGAGCTGCGCAAGGAAACCCGAAGCCGACCCGCGCAGCCCGGGCCCGCCGGAATCCGGTTCGACAAAGTGTGGTTCGGGTACCAGGATACGACGGCCGCGGTGCACCGCAATCTCAGTTTCCAGATCCCGGCCGGCAGTACAGCCGCGTTCGTCGGGCCGTCCGGCGCCGGGAAATCGACCGTTTTTGCTCTGCTGGAGAGGTTCTACGAACCTGACGCCGGCACGATCACGATAGGCGGCCGAGATATAAAGGAGTGGAAGTTGCGCAGACTCCGTTCGATGATCTCTTACGTCGAACAAGACGCGCCTGTTCTTTCGGGTTCATTACTGGACAACCTTCTGTTGGCCGACGCCCAAGCCAGTTCGACGCAGATCGACGACGCTGTGAGCCGGGCCAGACTCAGCGCACTGGTCGACAGGCTGCCCGACGGGCTGGACACCTTGGTCGGCCACCGCGGCACCCGACTGTCCGGCGGCGAACGACAACGGGTCGCGATAGCCCGTGCTTTCCTTCGACGGCCGAGAATCCTGCTGATGGACGAGGCGACCGCGAACCTGGACGCCATCAACGAACGCTTTCTCATCGAAGCGCTGGACGACCTGCGCGATAGCACCACCGTACTGACTATCGCGCACAGACTGTCCACAGTGGTCGCCGCTGACCAGATTATCGTTATGAACAACGGCACCGTCGACGCCGCCGGCTCACACACAGACCTCTTGAGTGCTAGCGACCTCTACCGCACCCTGGCGCAAACCCAACTCCTGACCACGGATGAACCCGTAAAAGAAATCGCTTAGAACACTGAACCGCGTACAACCCCAAAACGAATAGTTTATGTAAGACAAGTTAGGGCACAACGAAAAACTAGGAGGAGGTGAAAATATGAGCAAGAGCAACAGCAACCGTCGGAACTACCGGGGTGGCAGCATCTTCGGCTTTCTGGACATCGTCCTGAGTATCCGTGGCGGGCTCGGCGGGCGCTACGGCCGCCGCTAAACCCACCTCAGAACAAATTTCGTCATTCAGCTCGATGGACTCCCAAACCACCTCCTCGGTGCGGGAGTCCGTTGCTGTCCATAACATCGTTGTCGGCGTGCCTATCACCGGAGTGGCTCAGATTCATTTCGGCCCAGACCGTCTTGTGGGCGTCCTGGCAAATGACGCCCCAGGATGATGCCAGTTGGTTCACGATGAACAGTCCTCGTCCGCCAGACAGGTCTGGTGTTCGTACCCGTGGAGTATCAGCCGATGCGTCGTCCACCTCGATGCGGAGGGAACGGCTTTCGTCAACCGCTATCAGCCGGCATGCACAAGGTGGAAGGCCATGGCGTAGAGCGTTGCTGACCAACTCGTACGCCACCAAGACAGCGTCATCGATCGCGATGCCGACATAGCCAGCCATCAGCTCGCGAACTGAACGTCGAACCAACTCCAAGGAATCCCCGTCCACAACCGTCAGCTCGTACTCGTTCTGGTGGCCAGCGTTGGGCGCGGTCGGTCGCACCGACATGTTCATCCCCCCGACACGGCGTGGTTCTGAAGCACTAGTACCCGCCCACGTGTTGACTAAACCCACCAGTCACAAGAGCGGTGAAGCGACTGTCAGAACCCGACTGTGACGGCGATCTCGGACCCGAAAACGAGTCGTGAACGAACAAACCGGGAGGTGACAGTGGTATCACCTAAAAGCCGCGAAACGTCCGGGACACAGGATCTGATCGGCAGCCCGGGTGCACGGTGTGATTCAGTCAGTAGTTCCAGCTTACGTCTGGCGGAGCCGGTCAACGTTGTTCGATCTGCTCCTTCACCTGCGCCGCAATCGGTGACGAGAGTCCCGCAGGTATGAGGGAAGGCGTACGCCGTCCTCCGTGAAGAACCTTATGAGTCCGATGATCGCAGCGGTAAGGCCGATACAGCCTGGAATGTAGAGCAGATATTGCAACGCACGTGCCTTGTCCTGGTCGTCCAGCACAACTTGGTAGTTGACTGCTACTGCCTCGATCACCACGCGCCGATCAAGAATACGCTGAACCAACACAGCTTCAGTTGCCATCGCAGCCTGGGACTGAAGACCCGTATCTTTACCGTCGTACCGCAGGAACCACAGCTCACCACATCTTCGACGACTCCACTCGCTGGCCGGCGCACGGGCAACGGATGTAATGAATAGCGAGTCGTGGTCGAAGAGAAGACAACCAGCTCAAGGCTCGTCTCACTATGGACGTGCGCGAGACGCACCCGCGGATAGTCTCCTACACTCATCGCGAAGCTTCCACTTTGCGCCGCCTAGTTCGATCCATGCATCCGACCATATCGTCAGGGCACATGCTGGCAGCCGTGATCAGTCATATGAACAGGCATCGCCGGCGTCGGCGGTGAGCTTGGTTGCTACGTTCAGGAGCGACGTACGCGTTTCACGGCCACAAACGCTGGGCGGATGACGCTGCCCGTCAGGGTTATCAACACATTTTCATCGCGGCCCGGCGCTCGTGCGAGCAACGGGCGCCGGGCTCTCGCTCTGTCAGCCTGTGGATCAGCCGGCGCTGGTGTTGATGGCTCCGTTGACGCCCTTGGGGAAGAATCCGCCGGAGGTGGTCTTCTTCGGGTTGAGATAAACAACATTCAGCACCTGGCCGGCGCTGCGGGAATAGGCCACACCGTTGCTGTCGGTGGGGACGATGTTCGCCTGGCCCTTGAGCGTGATGCCCTGGTCATCGTCGCTTGCTCCGTCCAGGCTGTCCCTGGCATTGGAGATCTTGTTCGCCGCGGTGCACAGGTCGCGCTGGTAGAGCGAGCTGCGGATGGTGGCCGCGTGGTACGCCTCCACCGCCAGGATCCCGGCGGCGGCTTCCAAATACGTCTTGTTGCTGACCAGTGGCGCCGCGCCCTTATAAGCGGTCACGCCGACGTCTTCGAAAATGAACGCGGCGAGCAGGAAGTTGTTCTCGTTCTGATATGGATCAAAAGTCTGGTGGGCGCCGATCAGACCAGCAGCCCGCGCAGCCGCGGTAAAGCTGTTCTTGATGTCGATCGCTGGCCGCGAGACGGCCGCGCTACCCAGCGCGGTGCGCAGGAACGTCACATGGGCGAGCTCATCGCCCGCGATCTCCTGGGCGAATTGGCGCACCGTACGGGACAGGAATGGCACCGCGCGACCGCCGGTGACACCACCTCGGGCGCCGGTGCCGGTGGTCAGGCTGTCGGCCAGACCGTGACCGTGGACGGCGTACGAGTAGAACTCCGCCTCCAGATATTCCAGGTTCAACGCGAAATTCAGGATCGCCGCGTCACTGATCGCCGCTGACGACACGGTCTCTTTTTGGGCTGGGGGCCGGGTGGCGGCGTTGGCCACCGGCGCGATGGCGGTCGCGAGCGCACCCGTACCGACCAGGCCGAGCCCGGCCGCGCCAGCGGCCACGAGGAACTTGCGACGGTCCGGGCCGTTTTCAGCGCTGCGACTGATCAGATCACGGACAAAGCGTTTTCCGAACACAGATGGGCCTTTCTCGAACTGCTGGGCGATCACCCTCATCGTCGAGATGTCGCCCGGTGGTCACGGATCCAGAGTTGAAGCGCGGCACTCGTGTGCGCCTCCCGGACGCCGCTGACTAAACACCCCCTATCTGTTGCCGAGGTGGGACTCCTCGCTACTACTAGTTCGTGATCACTGGCTACCTGGTTCTGATTTCAGTCGATAAGTTTTGACTTTGCTTTCGCATTACCACAGCACAAGAACGGAGCTAAACCAGCCCCTTGGGTTGTTCAGCTCCACAGTTGCTACGGCGAGTAACGTCTTGGGCGGTGTCGATGATGTAGACGGTGGCATTGGTGCTTTGGCCGTTGCCGCACATAACTTTGGCGTTCCCGTTGACGGTGAGGTCTTGGCTGCTACCGGTCACGTCGAGGTGCCTTTTCCGACGGTGGCGAGAACTTCGGCGGAGGGCACGAAGCCGGTCGGCACGGGCAGGTTGTTGATCGTGTCGAGCAGGCCGGGTGCGTTGACGGCGGCGAACGGAGTGGGATACTTCGAATGGTGTTCGTCGCGGAGACCGAATCGGTTTGGTTCGGGACGGATATTCTTCGCCGACTTTGGCGCGCCGTTTCTGCAAGCACTGACTACTGGGGTGTCTGGTCGATGCCGGTTGGTTATGTGCGCTGCGCGGGAAGGGCAGCCCACCAGTCCCGGTCGAGAGTTTCGACGTGACGGACACGGGCACGTCGCTCCATCGCATCAAGGTCATCGCGTCCGGTGTCGGACCAGCCAGCTTGGCGACAGCTTTTTGCGGTCAGCGTCGAGCAGGGGCGCAGCGTCCCGGTCACGCCGAGTGCCGTGGCCGCGACCGGCGCGGTCCGCTAGGCAAAGAAGCTTTCTTCGTCGATAACTCTTTAGTCCTAGCAGGACAATGAGTCATCGAATTCCCGGGCATTTTCCCCAGCGCCGGCCGGTACGCGATCGCCCGCATCTTGACGGTACGGATGAGAAACCAATGCGTTCGGCGATGCTGGACCTGACTATGTCCATGAAATTCACCAGCACGATGATTCCTGGGGGGGTCGCGTCGGCAGCAGCAAGTCCATCACTTCTCGGTGGGGCGGCCGCACTGAGATACCCGGGCTCAGCTCGTCATTGGGTAGCGAAGGGTATCGCTTTCGGCGCCAGAGCCGGCGAAACGCCTTTGTCGCGATGGTGACGCCGAGCTCCCGGGGGTGGGAATATTCGGGGTTCAGCGGACGCGTGCGTGGGTTTTGTCGGTGAATCGGAATTCCACCGTGACCGGGAGCGTGTCGAGGTCCAGGGCTTGGCGCAGTCGCGGTAGGCCGTGGCTGTCGAGCCGTTCCTGGATGTCGGTGGGGCTGCCGTCTTGTTCGGTGGTGATGACTAGGGCGAGGGCGGGGGATTGCCTGGTACCGGCCAGCGTTCCGAACGTGTCGTGGACACCAGGGTAGCCGCGGGTTTCGGCCAGGAACGGAGCGATCGCGGTGCTGGCGGCCAGTTCGGTGCGCCGCGCGGTCGGGGTCGTTTTCCATTCGCCAGGTGTGACTTTTGGGCTTGCGAGCGAGTTGTGCGACCAGCCAGCGCAGCGCTAGCAGCCCCACCACGACGCAGACCGCGACGGTGACGTACAGGGACCAAACCGGTGGTGCGTCAGTGCCGGGTACGAGAGGTGAGCTGGCCGGGAGCATCGGGACGTTGCCGAAGTGGAGGGCGATGGCGAGGCCGCCGCTGCCGACTAGGACCAGTCCCAGGATGCTCAGCAGGGCGCGGTTGAGGCGGGCGGGGCGGTTGAGGCTGGTCATGACTGGCTCCTGGTCGCGCGTACGCGGATCCTGATTTTCGGAGTTCTGGCCGGATCTATCTGGTCGAGTCGGTTCTGCAGGGCTGCGCGGACCGCGTCGGCCAGGCCCGAGGTGTTGGTTCGGTCGGTGCGCACGGTGGCCGAGATCTTTCGGCCACGTAAGTTCAATGCGAGACCGTTCACTCCGTCCACTGTGGACCCAGCGGCACGCAGGGTGGACCGTAGGCTGTGGCGGGTCGCGCCCGAGGGTAGATCGCCGGCCAGCGGGAGGACAGTCGGTTTTCCTGGCAGTAAGGCGGTCAACAAGAGAACTACGCCCACCCCGGCGATGACCGCGCCGGCGACTGCCGGAATCAGGTCATTCCAGTGGATCTCGTGGAGCGAGCGTGCGGCGACCAGGTAGTTGATCCAAGGCGTCTGGCCAAGGATCATCTGGACCGCGACCACGCCGACCACCACACTGACGGCGAGCGCGGCAAGCGCACAGATAGTGGCTGGGATGCTGCGGCGAGGTCGGCGTTTCACAGGACTCTCCTGTTGCTCGGGGCGCCGCTGTGCAACGCGGTGACGGTGATGTCCACCCGCGACACCGCCAGGCCGGTGAAGTCGTGGATCCGGCGCATCAGGTGGGTGCGGGCATCTTCGCTGGTCCTGGTGACTGATTGCGGGTAGGACACAGACAGTTGGACAGTGAGGACAACGCTGTTGCCGGTGACGGTCGCGGCGACGTTCGCTGAGGCGTCGAGGTTTTCGTTTCCGAGCGCGACGCCCAGGACGCGGCGGGCCGAGCCGCCGACACCGTCGAGTTCGGTGATGGCGTGGCCGGCGATGCGTTCGACCGTACGGTTAGCGATCGTGGTTGTGCCAGGCGCAGGCTGGTCGAAATCTGCGCTGAGCCTCGGTGGGGGCTCAGGACGGCGGTAGTGGTCATCGGTCAGAAACGGTCGCGGCCAGTGAACTGGGACAGGTCTAGCTTGCCGTCCAAGTACCGGCCGATGAGCAGACCGATCGCGCCCAGGACGAGTACGAGCAGGAATGCGCCGAACCCGCCGAATGCGGCGGCGATGCCAAGAAGTAGGCCGGTCAACAGACCGAGCTGTGTGGTCGTCATGGGTTTCTCCCTTTGCTGGTGCCGATGGGTGGTGCCGATCGGCCAGCAGCACACAAGGCCGGTCGAGGAACTACGAATGAATGGACGGCGTTGCCACTACGGCCGACACCGAGGGTCCCACCGGTGCCACGAGCACGATCGGGACGACGAGTGTGGTCATGACCATGTCCAAGATGTGGACGTGAACGGGCCGGTCAGTGATGGCGACGGCGGTACGTACGTCACGGGCGATCTCAGCGACCGTGGCCGGGTAGATCCCGACGACGCCAATGCTGACCTCGGCGAGGCCGATTCGTACGCCGGGAATCCGGCGGCCGGGAAGGTAGGTGGCGAGCTCGCCGAACCGGCCGCTGTGCAGGCGCGCGACGTGCCGCCCGGCCTGCACAGCGACAGCGATGCGATCAGCGTCGACCTGGGTGTCCGCGATCACTGGACCCGAGCGGTGTCGGCCGGATCGGTGCCAGCGCCGTCGCCCGGGATGTGCACGTCGCTGACGTTGATGTTGACCTCGACGACCTCTAGGCCGGTGATGCGTTCGATCGCATTGATCACGTTGCGGCGAATGGCGTTCGCGACATCGGCGATTGGTACGCCGTACTCGAGCAGGATCTGCAGATCGACCGCCGCCTGCTTTTCGCCCACCTCAACCGATACGCCCTGACCGGCGCTGGCAGACGCCCCCGGAATCCGCTCGCGGATCGCGCTGAACGCCCGCGCTGCGCCGCCGCCCAAGTCGTACACACCCGGGATCTCGCGTGCGGCCAACCCGGCGACCTTTTGCACGACGCTGTCCGAGACCGTCGTCGTACCGTGTGTGGACACCAACGCCCCGGTGGGCACGGTCGCCGGAGTTTTGGTGCTGGTCGGGTTCGTCATCTCATTCTCCTCGGCTAGAAAATTGTTGTCTGCGGCAGAAACCGGGCGCCTCTCGCTGTCATGCACACCAGTAGGACCCAGTGGCGACGCGATCGTCACGCAGCATCGGTGTGGCGTGGGTCTCAGTCGAAGCGGATTCCAGGTGACCCCCAGAGAGTGCGGCGTGGCGAGTATTTATTGCTATTGCTCGATCGTGCACTTAAGAGATGGTCTCGGCGTGGGATGGGAGAACGACGCGGCGATCGCTGTGGCTCCAGATAAAAATGTCGCCAGCGGCGACCCAGAATCCCGAGTTGCCACTGGCGACGTGGTTGCGATTGTGTTCTATTTCTTGAAGACACCCTTGAGCTTGTCGGCGGCGTCACCGACAGCATCCTTTACGTCCTCGACAGCGTCCTTAAGACCCGCCTTGGCCTGGTCGGTCTTGCCCTCGGCCTGCAGCTTCTCGTCGCCGGTCACGTTGCCGGTCGCCTCCTTGGCCTTACCGCCCAGATCTTCGGCCTTGTTGCCGATCCTGTCACCCAACGACATCGCACATCTCCTCACGGATACCGGCGCGCGCCGATCGGGCGCCGTACACCAGGAAAGAACCCGTCCATTCGTATTCATCACGGCCACCACCAACACCAATAATGTGACGGCGCTCACTGCGGAACTCTAGCTGACAGCATGCATCCAGCCATGAAAATCTTGGCTCGTCGGTGCAATCGTCGTTTTCGTAGGTTGGAAGAATCCTGCTGGTGTGGAAACACCGGGCCCCCGCGCGCTGGAGGCGGCACGGGAACCCGGTGCGTGTGAAGGGGACCTAGTTGTCGTAGCCGCCGCGGTATCCACCGCGGATGTTCAGAACGATGCTGAGGAAGCCGAAAATGCTGCCGCCGTTGCAGCGCCGTCGGTTACTTTTGCTGCTCATGAACGTCTCTCCCTTTGTCTGTGAGTCGTACGAGGCGAAGTGGAGTGCTGTCTCGTTAACCCTTGTTTGTACCGTCATGGAACCTTCGTTGCGGACCCTCGATGCGGTTCAGGGAAATCGTCAACAGATATTAAGAAGAGATGCTCGGCCGAGACTCCCGCCGAGCGCGATCCGCCGATCACCCCGAGGTCTTGTCCGTTGGCGGTCGGCCGGCGTGCTTGCCCAGACTGTGAGGAAGCGTCGGAGGACGATCCGGACGGATCAAGGATCGGTCTTCTGGTCAAGAGTCTCCCTCTTTTGGCTGAGGTTGGCCGCGGCCTGGGACACTACAAAGAAGGCAGGTAGTACATCTGGAGCGGTTGGAGTGACTGTGGTGAACGAGAGCAAGCTGCCACGGCGGTACGTTTTTTTCGGTGAGGACCGCGGAATGGAACAACCCGGGCGGGATCGTGTACGTACGAGGTACGTCCGACCTGGGGTGCTCCGGTTGGCCGTCTGCTGGGCGACGATCACGGCCTGCCTTCCCTACTTGGTACTGAAAGTACTGTGGGTGCTGGGGATCAGCACCGGGGCGGCTGGACCGGCAGGTGCAGCCGAGCTGATCGACTTTCGGCACGTCGTCGGGGATGTTGTCACGGCTGCCATGGAATTGGGCGCGATGACACTGGTGCTGGGGCTGACATTCCGGTGGGGACGCCGCTTGCCAGTGCTGCTGGTGCTGGTCCCCATGTGGATAGGCAGCGGTTTGCTCGTACCGATAGCGGTGGGCATTCCCTTGGGCCTGCTAGCGCAGGCGACCGTGGGCGGACCCGCGATTCCGGCCGGCAACGGACTCCAGTATTGGGTTTATGCCGTTGTGTACGGCGGCTTTGTTGTTCAGGCAATTGGCCTGCTCGCGGCGTTTCCCGGTTATGTGCGCGATCGCTGGCCTGAGGCATTCTCGGCGCGGACAGCGAGTCTGGCAACGGCATCTCGGTGCCGGCGCTGGTTGACCGCCATAGGCACGATCGTTGCCGTGGGCAGTGCCATGGCCTTTGTCGCGTGGTCAGTACTCGGACGAGCCGCTGGAGCTCCGGGCGGCTTCGACACCGTCGCGCAACGGACTCTTCTCTTTGTCACCGGCGTGCTGATCTTTACAGGAGGCCTCGCTGTCATGGCGCTGGTGTGGGACAGAAGCAACAAACGCCTCCATCTCCCGGCGACCTTCGCCTGGATTGGCACGGGCGTGGCCGTGACCGCTGGGCCAACCCTCATAGCGCTTAGCAATCACGGGACCGTGGGCCTGCCACTCCTATTGGTCGCCCTCAATACCACCCTCGCGGGCCTGTTCCTCGCCGGATCCACCCGCCGACTCTCCAGTGCTGCGGCAACTACGCTCTGGTAGCTGGCGCCAATTGCCTCCAAGCGGTTAACGGTCAGCGGGTCGGCATCGGACCCACGAGAAATAGTCAAGACCCGTGGATCAAGATTTTGGGTGTTATCAAGACTCACGTCGCCAGGGTCAGCATGACGGCTCCCATGCCCTGCGCGACGCGGGCCTCTACAAGGATCTCCGGAGCGCTTACCGTGCATACATACATCTGAGATTAGGGGGCTGCGCTGTCAGATCGATGTCGCGCTACTTTTAGTTGTCATTCGCCTGCCGCTGTCCAAGGGGTCGCGGTGTGACGATGGTCGTGGCCACAATCGTCATTTGGGCACGTGCGTGGTGGCGAGGTTTTGTGTGGTTGCGGCCATCAGCGCCCACAGTTGCGCAGGTGAGAGCACTCCCCGGACGGATCCAAGGTCTGCAGGTCCGTGTGTGCCACTTCCACTCTCTCGATAGGGATGTCGCCCTTCGCACACCTATCCCGGCACATTCTTTTCGTACCAGCTCGCCGAAGCCGACCAGTTCGTCGGCAGGTAGGAGCTGGGCGGGTGGCCGAACGCTTGTCGGGCGTCCGCGAAGCGAGGATCTCTGCCAGTCAGTGGGTCTGGGCTTGGTCACTGTGCCGTCGCACACCAGAGGTCGAGCGTCGGAGGAGAGCTGCCGGCCGTTTTCCCTGGGCATGGTGGTGATCAAAGTCTGCCCGTAGGGTGGGGAAGTGGAGGTTTCCTGGCAGGTGGACGAGATGCGGCGGCAGCTGCGCGAGCACCGGTCCGGCTGGACAGATGAAGACGAGTCATGTCGCTGGATCGGATCGCCGCTGATGCTGATCGCTTCTCTGGTTCTCTGAAAAGGACAACTTCGTGACAATTGTGCTTTCTGTTCCGCAATGGCAAGGATCGGCGGTGCCGACGGCGCCCCGGCTGGTGTCGGGGGCGCGGAGGGCGGCCGACCTGGTGCCGGCCGATTCCGTGGTCACTGTCCCGACCGGCGACGGTGCCGTGGATATCGTCGACGGTGTGCGTGCGCTTCACACCCTGGTGGGTAACCAGAGACAAATTGGTGCCGCGCTAGCCCAGCTCGATGATTTTGTCCTGATCATCGGAGGTGAATGCAGTGTGGACGTGCTGCCTATCGCGGCCATTGCTGAACGCTACGGGGATGCATTGACCGTGTTGTGGATCGATGCCCATCCGGACGTGTATGGACCGGGACAGCTCAAGACGGGCGCGTTCCACGCGATGGGCGTCCGTACACTTCTCGGCGATGGCCCGCCGGCCCTCACCCCGAGCTGGACTTTGGCTCCAGGACAGGTGATTCTTGCGGGGGAGCGGGCTGGCGGTGCTTCAGAGCACGAATATATCAGGAAAACGGGGCTGCGCAGATACGGTGTCGTTGATCTGGAAGAGGCTTTTGCAGCGGTCATCGGCGGTGTATGTCCACGTCGATCTGGACGTGCTCGATCCCACCGAGTTCGCCTCCGTCGGCTATCCCGAACCGGATGGTGTCCGCTCGCAGCAGCTTGTCGACCTGATCAGCGGATTGGGCAACGTGGTCGGAGCAGCCATCACCGAGTACGCGCCAGTCGCCGACGACCCTTCGGAGCTTGCGGTGATCCGCAGGCTGGCAGCGGCGATGACGCGTGGCCAGGCTTAGCTGGCGGCGACCTTGTGGTTGGCGTGGCCAGCAGAGATGGACTCGGCTGGGGGGGAATCGGACCGGTCAGTCTGGCGCTCGCAGTGCTGATCGCGGCTTTCGTGGCGTATATGACCCTCGCCGCAGGTCGCAGCGATGAGCTGAACGTGGCCTGCAAAGACGCGGCATAGCTGGCCAGGCCACAGCCCATCGGTCAGTCCTGGCCCGGTCGAGTCGGCGACTGACAACGGCGTCGTAGCCTGCCGACAAAGCGCAACCCGCAGCGACTGTGCCGCCATCGCCGACGAGGCCGCAGCCGTTACGTGGCGAGGCACAGCCTGCCGGCCGTGCCGATCGACCCAGATCAACAGCCGCTCGCCCGCTCTGATCCTGCTGTCCACCAAGACCGGCGCCGTGACAGCCGAACCCGCTATTGAGCGTCGCCCCGATGAGGCACGGCGGTCATTCAAGCCTTCCATGCCCCAACTGGTGTACAGCCCGTCCAACGATTCGGGCGCCAGATTGAGTAATTTTGACGGCGACGCATTTTCGCGAATACCAAGACTCCGAGCAACATCCGAAACGGCACGACCCGAATCAGTAACAAAGGCCACAGCCTCACCCCGATACTCCGGGGTGAATTTCCGCCGAGTCCCCATTCCCATCCTCCCAGTCACGACCAGTGAACATCAACATCACTATCAACGGAAACGGGATCCCTCCAGTCGCGCCGTGCGCGGCGTATGTAGTCGGTGGCCTTGTGTGGATAATCGTGACGAGCCAGGTGCGGACGGGTCCCAAGTGCGGGGTCGAAGCGCTTCGCCTGGAGCCAGACTGAGAGAAATGCTTCTTGTGAGATGTCCGCTGTGGCGCTGGGGTCGGTGACGATGCGGGCCCCCGATGCGAGGCAGGCGTTGTGGTGTCGGTGGAAGAAAGGGTTCGACGGCGGCGTGATCGCCGGCCGCGATCAACCCCAGCAGCTTGACGTCACCGCGATTGGGTCCGGTGCCTCGGGAGCTGTTGTCGCGCGACGTTGAGACCACCTCCGCTCGTATAGCCGAAGGTCAGGAGACACTCGAGTCCTTTGAGCGACTCATGTATCCGTTCGACAAACGAGACCTGAGCGGATTGCTATTTCTTTCTGAGTAAGAGATAGCTCGGCCACGACGCCGCGATGAGCCCATGTGTAGGCCACCGATCGTGGATCTGTTCAATTTTTCACTAGAGTTGCGCCGAATTTGTGATTCGCGCCCAGCGGAGGCGGGTTCGGGTGGGGATGGCTATCATGCGGACTTCACGAGTTGACGACCTCGGCGAAGGCACCCAGGATGGCGCGGTCCAGGGGACTGTTACGCAGCGTGTCGCGGAACAGTTCGGCATAAGTGGGGGGCAACAGTGTCGTAAGCCTCCCGGGTGACACTGAGGGCACCGTGTTCGACCATGCGCTATGGTGCAGACCGCACGACCAGAGCTACAGCCTTTGCCATGTTTGATCCTACGCACGCGTCGCTTGGTCGATGATTGTAGTTATGACCAGCTTCCAATTCCGCATTGATCAGGTGGAACGAGACTGGAGTGGCTCCGGGGACGTCCTCCTCGCGGGCGAGCTGCTGGCGACTGGCTACAACCCCAAGGTCGGCGACGTCATCGCCGTGCCGACCGCTTCTGGTGTTGTCCGCGGCCGTATCACCGGCTTCCCGCTGATCAAGTTCGTCGATCACAGATGGATTGGCGTCACTGTGTCATGCAAGGACGCATTCAACATCCTCCGTGGCAGGATCGCCGACATCCCGGCCATTGATCCGGCGGCCTCCGACGAGGAACAAGGCAGGACAAGTTGACTGCAGGTGTGGACACACCGGCCGCAATGACGCGGTGAGTGCTGTACGGAGGTTGATGCCACTGCCAGCGCGAACGGACGACGGAACGGCTCCATTCCTACGACGCCTGGTAGACGTCGTCCATACGCTAGGGATCGACATCGACCCTGAACAGAGCCTGGCGATCAGCAGCGCTGGGAACTGCTGGCGCGTGCGGCGCTGGGAGATGCGTGCGGCCAAGGACTGACACTGTCTGATGCGTCCTTCGACATGCTGATCAAGGCGCCTGTCTACGGCCCGGATCCGAGCTTCAACCGTCAGTTCGTCAAGCCGGTCTTGAACGGCTTCGGACGCCGACGCCTCCGCTCGACGCTACTCGACTACCTGCGGACGGCCACCGACAAGGAACGAGCAGGCCCCGCGCGAGCGTGGTAGTGGCAGTGGTCGACAGATTCCGAGAGGCGCCGGCTGTACTCACCGCAGGGCAAGGATTTCGCTCGGCGCGAATCGGTGGGTGGATTGATACAGATTGGCGCACGCAGCCCGTCGTGGACATCAGGACTCCGGAGCCAGATTGGTGATGAGGCCCAAGCCGGCTGTTGAGTAGCCACCAGCCACTTCGCGGCAGGTCCCGATGTCTGTGTGGCACTGGAGCAAGCGTACCTGCGTAGGCGTGGGTATCGATTCCACCGAGAACAGGTCGACGAGATTGTTCGTTTCCCACACCGCGACATTGTCATCGATATTCGTTGGATTAGACAGTTCGTGCTCAAGTTTAAGCCCTTGGCCGGTCACTCGCATTATTCGCCTACTTTCCAGGTCGCCGCTGAGAAGAACGCTCAGAATCAGCCGCGTGCGGTCCGGCGACATGGCAGCATAGACGATGTCCTCACGTTTTGAGCTGCACTGTTTCGCCCTCATTGTAAAGTTATTGGCAGGGTCGACCAATCCCAGACAGAGCGAGGACGAGGTCGTGGCGTATGCGGCCATTCTTGTGCCATCCGCGGTGGCACCGAACAACCCCAGAGAGGCAGTGGTCATCTTTTGATCCCACGGACCCGCGGCAGGGTCCCAAAGAGATACTGGAGTTGTTGCCGTTTCGTCAGCCTGCGGAGTCTGGGTGCGCAGGACTATTTTGTTCTTGAACCAGCGATAGGCAGTCGAGGAACCTGATGCCGTCGATGCTGTGACGGAGCCGGTTGCTGTATCAAAGACCTTCACGGTGCCAGGGCCTTGCTCGACGGTTGTGCTCACCGCTATCTGTCGCCCATCGGGGGACGCGAGGGCCGTGACTCTCACCAACCCCCCGCCGGTTTTTTTTCTGACACCAGCGTCTTCGCGGTCCCGTCCGACCGGACCATTTCCACCTCCAGAGTATTGTCTATCACCCATCCACCGCTCACAGGGTCGATCGTCAACCACTCAACCCCGTACTTGGGCGTCCGAACCGGGACCGTACGACCGCCGGGAAGGTGAATGCCGTGGCTGTCGAGAATGGCGACCTGCGGCTGGTCGGCGCCTATGGCCTTGCCAGAGGCGGCCGGCGGTGGCGGTGGTTTGCCCTGCCCGCCAATAAAGTTGCCGGCCAGTAGGGAAGCTCCGGTTACCGCGAGTACGGCGACGACAGCGGTGGCGACGACGGCGACGCGTTTGACCCGCCTGTGGCGGCGCCCTTTTTTAATAATGGAGCTGGCTCTTAGAGCTAGCAAGGGTGCGGTGTTGGCCTCGTGAGTGAGGCTCTCCCGGAGCCGGTCGTGAATCTGCGGATTCATCGGTTCACCTCAATTGTCTGCGACTCACCCATCAGATCCCGCAACCGAGCAAGTCCACGAGAAGTTGTACTTTTCACCGTTCCGGTGCTGACACCCAGGGTGCGTGCCACCTCAGCCTCGGACAGGTCCTCGTAGAACCGGAGCACCAGCACGGCACGCTGCCTGCGCGGCAACAGCCGCAAGTAATGCCCCATCGCCATCGACTCGGCATGGCTGTGTGAAACGTCGGGCGTCGAGGTATCGGGGAGGATCTCGGTTGGGCGCTCGTGCGTCATCCGCAGACGCCGCCATGAGACGACTGTGTTCGCGAGGCATTTGCGTACGTACGCATAGGCTGCCGTCGGCTCCCGGATTCGCCCCCAATGTTCGTACGCCTTGACCAACGCCGTCTGCAGCATGTCCTCGGCCCGGTGAGCCCCCCCACCAACAGAAACGCGGTCCGTAGCAACTGTTGCCCATGCACGTCCACGAAGGTCGTGAAGTCCACATCGGTGGAATCCTCGATCACCATTCGGACACCCCTGACATCGTTCCCGCCACTCCCACGCCTAGTGGACGCTTCACATCCGTGGAAAGGTTGCCTCCGGCCGGGCGGGGATCCACCACGTGGGCCTGGCGGCACCGCACATGACCGGCTACACGCATTCTCGACGCCCTGATTCGACTTCGTCCTGGACAACCGCATCCTGATCCGCGCGATCGAACACACCGTCGCCCGGACGCCTACTACGCCAACCCCGCGAGCCAATTCTGGATTGGTGAACTGGCTCGCCGTATCCAAGACGCTCACGATGTCCCAGACCCCGAATACCTTGCCCATATCGTGTTCACTGCCATGCGCGCCGACGTCCTCGACTACCTCGAGTCCGAGCAGCGCAAGACCACATCGCGAACTCGCGCCGGTGTACACGCGCTCGCGACGGCGACCGCAATACCACTGACGTGAGCCCCCGCTCCGGCGAGCCATCGGATCTCCTGGGACTGGCCGGGTCTGTCATAGCGGTGGTGGCTGATAGCCGCCGAGGTGATCTGCCAGGAGTTCGGCGAAGGTGATGGGTGTGTCGTCGTGGAGGCGAGGTCCAATGATCTGACATCCGACCGGGAGGCCGCCTGGTGTCAGTCCGACAGGGGCCGAGACAGCGGGCAGGCCCGGCAGCGACGCATGTGCAGTCCAGAATGACAGATCCGTGTATGGCCGCTCACCTTTGTCGGTGGCAATGGTGCGCTCGGGGAATGGGCGAAAATCGTGCGCGAACGCGGTTGTGAAGGATGTTGGACACAGGAAAACGTCAAAGTCGGCGAAGTACCGTTCCCACGCCGCCTCGACGCTCGCACGACGGTGGTCATGTTCGATAAATTCACTGAGTTTTGTTGTGCTTGAGCCGGGTTCCTGGAACGCGAAAAACGCTTGAACGTGGAATCCGAAGCTTTCGTACACTGCTGCAGGATCAACGCCTGTGGGCCAGCCCTCGGCGACGTGAGCTCCGCTGCGAGCTATCGTGTCAACGACGTCGGACAGTCGATCGCCCACCTCGGCCGTGGTCGGGCAGGTCGGATCGTCGTAGACCACGCCGACGCGGAAGTCACTCAGCCGGGATCGTCGCGGCGTGGGCAATGACCAAGACCATGCGTCCCCAGTCGCACCGTCTGGCCCTGCGGTCACGGCTAGTGCTGTACGCAGGTCGGCCGCCGAACGCGCGATGGGCCCAAGTGCTGACATAAACGTGAGGCTGTTGGGTTTCGGCGGAGGCCCCGGTGGTTGAAACCCAGCCAACGGGACAATTCCCGCCGACGGTTTCAGTCCGTACACACCGCACATACTCGCAGGGATCCGGATCGACCCGGCAAGGTCGGACCCGTAGCCGAGGAAGCTTATTCCTGCCGCGACCGCCGCCGCAGCACCCCCAGACGACCCGCCAGGGCTCATCTGGCTATCCCAAGGGTTGACGGTCGTGCCGTATAGATCATTACTGGTTTGACCGAAGTCGGCGAGCATGAAGGCGAGGTTGTCTTTGCCGACGATGATCGCGCCAGACTTTGTCAGTCGTGCCACTACGGCAGCGTCGGTTTCCGCTACATACTCGCTGAATTGCGCGTTGCCCCACGTGGTGTGCATGTCGGCGACATTGAAGGCGTCCTTGATTGTGATCGGTACGCCGTGCAGTGGTCCTACATCTGTCCCATCCATCAGTGCGCGGTCTGCTGCGTCCGCATCGCGCAGGGCACGTTCTCGGCGAAGTTCGACAAGTGCGTTGATTCTGGGGTTGTGTTCATCGATTCGGCTGAGTAGTCGTTCGGTCAGCTCGCGAGAAGTTATCTCGCCACGTTTGATCATGCCTGCGACGTGGGTTGCCGATTGAAACAGAAGGTCTGCCATCAGGTGCTACCTCCATGCTAGATTATGTACCGTCCAGACGGTACAGTACTCGGCATGCCAGGCACCAGAGACCGCATCCTTGACGCATTTGTTGACCAGTTGATCGAACACGGAATCGCTACGGTCACCATCGAGAAGGTGGCCGAACGCGCGGGCGTGTCCAAGGGAGGCCTGCTCTATCACTTCCCCGCAAAGCCGGCACTCGTCGAAGGCTTGGCTGATCGACTACGCGCCTTTACCGATGCAAACCTCGCCCGAGCCGATAAGCACGGCGTCGTACGAACCTTCCTGGAAACATCCAGCCCGGATAGTAACGAGGCCCGCCACTATTGGGCCGTTATCAGCGCTGTCCAGGCGGACCCAGGCTCCACCACCGACCGAACCCGAAGTCTGTTGGCGGCTGTGTTCGAGGACTGGTCAACCCGACTGCGTGCCGCGATCTCCGATCCCATCCTGGCCGACATCATCCGATTCACCGGTGACGGCCTTTACCTCACCGCCGTCACGGGCCTTCCACTTCCTTCCAACCACCGTATCCAGAACGTGATCCGCCGGCTGCTCGCAGAAGCCGACAAGCGCTGATGCCGTGCCACGAGACCAACTGGCGCAGGCCTCGCTCATTCCTAGCGCCCGTCGCCGTCTCGTCGAGTACGCCGGCTCGTGGTGAGCTAACGGATGGGCGATTCCATCTACTCCGGCTGGTCGAGCCCTGGGAGGAGGGCCGGTTAGATACCCCTGGTTCTCCCAGAGTATCCGGCCAAGCTGAGCATTCCGTGATCATCTTCTGTTCATTTCGTGGACGAGGGCAGTGGTCGTCTGATCGCCACGAGTTCAGTCGCAGCGGATTCTAGAGCGAACAACGGCGTAGTGCGTACGGTCGAGGTGTGCAGTCGCTATAAGGTTTGTTCTTGTCTGACGTTTGTTCATCAGCGAGTTTCAATTAAGACTGTGCGGCGACTGGCCGTAGGATCGAAGTGCAGGAGAAAAGCTCGTGCCTGTGTTTCGACAATGGAGATGGTGATGTCATCGCCGGCGAATGCGTGGATGGCGTCCTCAGTTTCCCATCGAGTATGTGCCGTGAGTTCGACCTCGCCGTCAACGTCGCGGGAGAGCAGGGTCGCGCCTGCGAAGCCGGCGAGTTTACGCAGTTCGGGCAGCAATGTATGGGCGAAGTAGTCGCAGTAATCGCTCGCGCCGGCAGCGGTGGCACGGGCGGACCAAGTCCTGATAATCACGGGTTCCTCTTTCATCATATGACCAGTCTGTTCACGGCGTTCTAGTAAAGTAAAGGTGAATTAACTACACGTACACGGAAGAGGAGCTTTCGTATGATCGATCCGCGCAGGCTCCGTGTGCTGCAGGCGTTGGCTACCAGCGGGAGTGTGGTGGCGGCAGCAGCCTCGTTGCATCTGACACCGCCGGCTGTCTCCCAACAGCTTCAGGCGCTGGAGCGGGAAGTCGGCACGCCTCTGGTGGATCGGGCTGGGCGGCAGCTGGCATTGACCGCTGCCGGACGGCTGCTGGCCGTGCACGCGGAACGCATTTCCGCTCAATTGCGCCAAGCCGAAAGCGACCTAGCCGGACTGACCGGTCGAGTGACTGGGCGGGTCCGGATAGCTGCGTTTCAGAGCGTTATCGGTGTGCTGGTCGCGCCCGCATTGCGCCAGCTGGCCGTCACGCATCCGGCCGTACGCCCGGTGGTCGTGGAACGGTACGGTCCCGCTGTCGAGACGGCTCTTCGATTGGGTGATCTCGACATCGTGATGACCGAATACGATACGCAAACCGCGGAACCCGTTGTTAAAGGCTGCGGGTTGCGTCGGCTGATGTTCGATCCATATCAACTGATCGTGCCACCGGGCTGGCCGGCGGTCGTCGAGTCTGTAGCTGACCTGGCCGATCGGTCGTGGGTCGCGGGGCCGCCGGGCACCGCCTGTGACCAGGCTCTTGACCGACTCGCTACCGAATCCGGCGTCGCACCGATGGTTCAGGATGTCTGCGTTGAGTTTCCTTCGGTGCTCGCCCTGGTCGCAGCCGGCCGCGGGGCCGCGATCGTTCCGAACTCCACCCTCGCCGCATCTGTGATCGGCGATGCCGTGACACGTACCCGCGCCCGGATCGGCGGGCGGCAGATTGCCGCCTTTTATCGAAAGAAGAACAACAATCCTGACCCGGCGACCAGGACCGTCCTCAACACCCTCGGTGAAATGGCGGCTACCGCACTCGAACGCTAATCGTGCTGGCGACTTGCAGAGATACAACCTGGTCGAGCTGGCGCCACTTGAATTTCTTGCGGATTTTTTCGGATTCCTCGAACTCCGGTGGCCTGATCCGGCCGGACGCTTGTCCGAGCGTACGGACACCTGACACGATTTTCAGTCTACAGGATTTATCTTCGATATTTCGGAGGGTCGAGGTGGGTGTGCTCCGGCTTAGTTCACGCGTTGTCACCACGGTCGCGGCACTGGCCCTATTCGCCGGGCCTGCCCCGGCCCACGCTGACTATCCTCGCCACCGCGCGCATTCTGCCGCCGAGGTGGCCGCGCATGTCGTGCCAGCGGGCGGGATCAAGTCCGCGATGACCGGTGGAAACACCGTCGGTGGGGGGCGCTGCGGGAGCTGAAGCCGCGCATGGACGGCTATCGGCACATCGACACCCCTCGGCTGATCCAGCGGCTGCGATCGGTCAACGCCAACATGTATACGTACGGCGTCTGGGATTCCCCGACCGACTGGGCCGACCTGGTCGGCGAGTTCGCACCTGCGGCCCAGCGTGCCGGCATCAGGGTGATGGTCTACCTGGTGCCGCCGTCGGAGTGCTTCAACTCCAGCCCACTTGCCGCACGCGGTCGCTGTTCGCGGCCGTATCTGCTCGACTTTGTCGCATGGGCGAAGGAAATCGCTCTGCTTTCGCGCCAGTACCCGAATGTGGTGGCATGGGCCGTCGACGACTTCACCGTTGGCGACAACGCAAAACTGTTCACACCGGAATACATGCAGCAGATCGTCGACGCGGCGGACGCGGTCAACCCCGATCTCGGCTTTTACACGACGGCTTATTACGGCGACGCCACCGGGGGCCGGTTTTTACGACAAGTATGGCCCGTACATCGACGGCATCATCCACCCCTATCTCGGCGGCGCGGGCACCCAAGACGCGACCGAGGTCGGCACGACCATCGACGCCATCCTGGCGCAAACCCAGCCGCGCGGCCTCGGGGCTCGTTTTCCTGGTTTATAGCGGCCGTTTCCTCGACGCCTCGGTGTCGCCGACGGAGTCCTATGTCGATGACACCATGCGTGCGGCCGGATCGTATGCGGCTGATGCTGATGGGCGGATCCAGGGCTTACTGGCGTACGGCATGCAGGTCGACGACAAACCGGCGATGAGCTCGGACAACCACGCGGAACGTGGGGCCGGTCGACTGGCATTCACGCTGTCGCCGGGATCGGGTACGAGGGCCGGAAACTACGCACAGGCGACCCAGGTGGTTACTGTCGAGCCGAACGTTTCGGCCTACCGACTGGACTTTTCAGACCTCGACCGCTACGCAAACGTGCCGGAGGGTTCCGGCTATCACTTCAAACAGGTGCTCGTAGACGGGGCAGTGGTCTGGGAATCCGATGTGGAGGACGACGGTGGATTCAGTTGGCAACACCGATCGGTCGACCTGACCGCGGCGCTGCGCGGAAAGGCCAAGGTGGCACTGGCCTTCCGGCTGTACGAACGAAACGGCGTCGGCAGCTTTCCACTGAATGTCGGCATCGACGACGTACGCGGCAGCGGCTTTGCCGTACGCAACCCTGGTTTTGAGAACACCTCGGCCTGGGTGCTTTCCGGCGACAGTCAGCAGCTACACCCCCTGATCGACCTGTACGCGGCGGACCGGCCAGCTCGGATCCGCCGCGCCATCGCCGCGAACTACGCCAGCCGCCGCTGCGTGCCCGAGCCCATTCCACCGGCCGCGGCCGGCAACGACGCCATGTACGGCCGGGGCCGGCTTTCCCTTGCGGTCGCACCGCACACACACGACGACAACGGCAGGCGCGTGCGCGTCGGCGAGCCAGGTCGTAGGGGTCGACCCGCGGTCAGCCCGCTACGAGATTTCGTTCTGGCACATTGACCAATGGGACGGCCCGCCGTCGCGGCGTGACACTCAGATCAAATATCTGCGCGTTGACGGTCAGAACGTATTCGCCCGCGACACCCTCGATCCCTGGCAGTATCTCTGGATCAACGGACAAGACTGGCAGGGGCCGATAGATATTTCCGAGCTGGTACGTGGAAAACGCGCCGTGACGCTGACGTTCCTACTATGCGAGGAAAAGGCCGTCACAGATTTCCCCGTCGACGTTGGCGTAGACACCATCGAGACGGTCGGACTGGACGTACACAATCCCGGCTTCGAGAGCGCCGCGGGCTGGACCTTGAGCAGCACGGGCGGCGTGAAGGCGACGGTCAGGGCAGGGTAGCCAGGTCAGCAATCGGCGTGTTCCTAGTCCAGGGCGGCACTCAGATCCAGCGGCTGCTTCTAGATTTTTGACATCCTGCGAACTGCAATCGGTTCTGTTGTTTGACCCAAGCTCAGAGAGGTGGTGCGCGAGCTGCGATTTGCAGCATCGCGATGGTGCAATGTGGCCAGGTCGACATACAGGACCTTGTCCGATCTGGCTACTTGTCGATCGTCGCGACCATCGGCATGTGCGGGTGAAACTTTGTCGGTCGCGGTACCTCTTGGATCGGGGTGAAGGTGTCAGAATGCGTTCAGTACCTTGACCATCTGGGCCACGGAGTTGAAGCCAGGTTTGAGGAACGGGTCGGCCAGCCTGCGATGCCATTGAACAAGATCGTCGCGTGATAGGTGATCGTGGTGCGTTGGGGTCAGCAGTAAAACTGAGATCGACCGTCGCTGTCGCGATCCTGTTTTTTCCTACAAAAGCCAGTCTGGTCTCTTCCACATGGAAGAGCCGGTAGGTGAGTTCAGCGCGACGGCTCCGGAATTCCGATTTATTGTACCAGGGTTGACGGCAGTCTCGATGGGCCTGGCGTCAACCCTGGTACAAATCGCCGTACCAGGATCCCAGGCTTCGGTGTTGGCGAAATCCTTCAGACACTCAAACAGGTGGCGGACTGGCTGGCGAACGGCGAAGGTACGCTCGACATCCATGACAACTCTTTCATAAATCCTGGACGTTGTGTTGGTGACCAGACGCGCTCGTGGCTCAATAAAAGTTTGTCACCAACAAAAGTCGGTTCACTGCGGCTAAAAGAGTCGGGATGCTGTCGGTGGACAGGCGATTCTTCTGTCCCGAGAGCCTGCGCCGCTGCGGGGCTACCGGACATCGCGATCGTTGACATGCAGTTGGCCCGCACAACCGAGTCGTTAACAGTCGTCGGTCAGCCAAGGCTCGACGGCGGTTGTGTCGCCGTCACGCTCGGCGGTGGTCCATTTGGCGAGAAACTCTTCAATAGTCATGAGGCGACCGTACGAGCGTGGGCACGCCGGTCGCATCGGTGAAATCGCCGGTCCGGTCGGGTTACGCTCGCGAAATGCTGGGGATGAACGTCGAGATGTTGGCCTAACTGGTGCAAAGGTTCGATTCCGCGGTGATCGGAGTAAGGCGCTGCGGCAAAGGTGCCCGGGGGGTAAGGGAGCGAGATGGAGCATCTGGTGACTGGTGTCTACCACAGCGACATGGCGCAGGCAGCCGCAGAAGGCCAAGCCACGAATCGCAGGCACCTGACCAGGTGTGTATCGTGATCGCTGTGCTAATCCCACATAATGTTGTGAATTGTTCTGATCAGGCGTAGTCCGCGTACGATCCCCTCATGTAGATGTCAGGTCGTTGTTCGCAATAGTGGGCGCGCCAGCGCCTCTTAATCTCGCCTTGGTGTCCGGCAGATCGCACAAGGTAGGCGACATAAAGTCTTGGTGCGTGTACACCGAGGGCATGGGACTTACGGCATTAGCTGATGCGCCCTGAGGAGCTGCCATTACCGGCATGGCCGCCGCGATCGCGATGATCAGTGCGAGGGTGCGTTTCACCTGTACTCCATGTCGAGTGGGTTCGGGCACAGCTGACCGCGGATAGTTCGAGCCCTCTCCGTCGTAAGGCGTCCGAGACTAGGCATACGACCACCTCACCGCTCGATGTGTGCGTGGAATGCAACGGGTTCCGGACAACAAAGGTCACACGCCTGTCCTGGAACGGTCACGGAGTCCCAGTTTGAGACTCAGCCGTACGAGTGTCATTCGTGCGCGACGCTTCCCTGAGGTAGACGGAACATCAGGCTCTGCCTGGTCGACTCAGGCTGGAACTGCGTCGAGCATCCTGAGCTCGTGGCTCGGTGGCTTGTGCAATACGCCAAACTGTTGGCGGGGAGCGCGTACTCCGTTGGCAGTGCTGCGATTGTTACCGGCTCGGCAATCGCGGCTCTCACCGTCGCCTGGGCGAAGATCGTCACCCCTGGCGGAGGGCTCGATTCGGCTGAAACCGTTTTGTGGTGGGCGTGGCATGGCTCACCCATATTCGCGTCTGTTCGTTCTCATCCAGTGGGGGAGGGCTAAGCGCTCGGGCAGATGGGGTTTGCGAACAGTGATGGCAGGAAGGTGAGAATCAGAGCTGACCAGGTCAGGTGGGTGATTAAGGGGCTTGGACGCCGCCGGTCGTACGGCGCTGTAGCGCGAACAGCGTACCCATCGGAAGCGAGGCGAGAACTAGGGCGAGATTGCCGGTCGCGGTGGTGGCCACCGCGTAAATAGCGGTCGAGACTGTCACTGGCGCACCGTCACCAGCGGCCACATATACCGCGCCGCGGAAGAGAATCTCCTTCGCCGCGCCGTTGGCCAAGGTAATCAACGGGTACAAGTGGCGACCTGCCTTGGTGTGCGTACTGCAGGATGCCGGCGATGGCGTTGCACGGCGGCGGGATTCATCTGGCCACTACCGTGGTGGCGGCAAAGGCACCAAAGGCGCCCACGCCGACCGGGACCGGTCCCATGACTGGTCGGCGGTTGCCGCGTACGGTGTGGCCGCGGTGCAGGGGACCGGATGCAAGTCCGCCTGCCAACCAGATGCCGGCCACCACACTGGTGATGCCGTAGAACTTGGACGATCCGGGTTTGGTCGATAGTGACAGACCCAGCAGAGTTGTCCCAGCGACGGCCGTACCAGCGACCACCCTGCGGCGGCGGGGCATTCCCTGACCTCGCCACCACGGCTTTACCATGCGTTCCCTCGTTTTCGCGCGTTTGTCGGAGCGCTTGCAATACTGCGTCGTCGTACTCCATCGGGCTGAACTTGACGACATGTCTGATGTGTCGTCGCGCGTACGAGCCCCTCGTTGGTCATCGAGTCGATCAGCGCCCGGGCGGCCTGAACGTCCACGTCGGTAACCAGCGCCAGCCAGTTACGACGAAAGCTGCGGTGACAACGGCGGGACCGGCAACACGAAAAACTGCCGGCCTCGATGACCGCGACCCTTCGCATCATGTCCAGGTCGGACATCACGTCTGGACCTCCGATGTCGAAGGTCCGGCCCCCGCGCGTCGGCCTGGTCCAGGACTCCGACGAGACAGCGGACGACGTCCGCGACCACGGTGGGCTGCGTATGGGTGCGGACCCACGGCGGGGTCACCACCGCCGTTGGTGCTCCACCAGTTGAGGGTGATCTCCCATGAGATCCCCTCCGTGGCCGACTATGAGCCCAGCCCGTAGTAGCACGGTCACTGGTAAGCCGGTTGACGCGAGCAAGTACTCGACCTCTCGCCGGCTGCGTAAGTGCGCCGACAGGTCATCGGTGTTATCGCCAGCCTACCGAGGTAGATGACGCGTTCCAGATTCTTGTCGGCAGCACCGCAGGCGGAGGCCTTCACCGCTTCAGCATCGCGCTCAATGAAGTCGCTCTTGCCCAGCGAATGTACGAAGTAATAGGCAGTCTCGGCGTTTCTCCTCGCCGTACGCAACGAGTGCTGATCACTGACGTCCCCGAAAATCGGTGAGCCTGCGCCGTCGTAATGCTTCGGACGTCGGGTCATCGCGTATACGTTGTGCCCTGCCTTTTCCAACGCTGCGCATAATCGTTGGCCAATGAAACCCGATGCACCGCCACTAAGACGTGAATGTGCCCTCCTCTGGCGAGCATGGGATATCCATCAGCAGCACGGCCGACCGTCAAACACGGCGTCCTGGAAGTGACGCTTCGGCCGCCGGCGCCGGCAGTCGCTGAGGCAAGTAAGCCAGGTACGGGGTCGTGAGGTTGGCAACGCCTGCGCCGCATCGGTCCTTCTACGTGGCGTTGGTCCCCGGCTCGATCATGTGAACCCACATCGGGGCTCAGCGTGCGCGGGCCAGCGGGCATGTACATCAGGCGTCACCGCCTTCTTTGATCAGGCGGTCGATCTCACGACCGATCAGGCCGAGGCGCGCCTCGTTTACCAGTGGCATAGATCGTCGACGTCGTTTTGCGGCGTGGACGTCGATGTCCACGACATGCATGGCCTGGTGCCATTTCGGAGCTGCACCGATGATCTCACCGGATGGGTTGATGACCTGGGATCCGCCCCAGAAGGTCACTCCTGCCTCGATGCCGACCCGGTTGACAAAAACGACCCAGCATTGCTGCATACGTGCGATGGAAATGAGCAGTTGTTGCCAATAGATGACGGTGTCCAGTGACACCGGTTCGGTACGTGCTGGGTCCGGCGAGGTGGCGCTGTTGGTCGGTACGAGTAGCACCTCGGCGCCGTCTTGGACGGCGAGCCAGGGGAGTACGGCTTGCCATGCGTCGTTGCAGAGCAATGTGGCCATGCGGCCGAAGGGGGTGTCGTCGTAGCTGCGCATGGACTGGCCGGGGTTGACGTGCTTACGTTCCTCCCAGGTGAGGTACGTCGGCAGGAATAGCTTGCGGTGTGGGTGCACGGTGCGGCCGGCGCAGAGGTAGCTGGCCGTGTTGTACGTACGGGAGCCGCCGTCTTCGTGATAGCCGATCAACACGTCTGGGCCTAATGTGGAGAGCTCGCGCAGGCGCTCGTCGGTTGCCGGGATCGACCGGTCGTCTCCGATGCGGCCGAGGGCGTAGCCGTGCAGGAAGAGTTCGGGGAATACGACGAGATCGACGTCCTGGGCGGCCGCTTCGGCCACAACTTTGGTCGCGGTGTTCAGGTTCGCGTCGACATCGCCGAGCGCCGATGCCAGCTGACCGAGCAGGACCCGCATGATGCCCACCCCACTCACGAGCCGTGCCGACAGGGTCGGTGCCGTCACCGCATCTCGGTGGCGCCGACGTAGCGATGCGTACTGAGCAGTGGGCGTCCGTCCGCGAACCGGCTGAAGCGGAAGTCCTGGTGGTCGACGGCCGGGTCGCTGCTCGCGCCGTCCAGGAGCAGGTCGGCGACCAGGCGACCCACTGCCGGGGCCAGCTTGAAGCCGTGGCCGCTGAACCCGACGGCCAGGAACAACCCCGGTACGGGTGCCGGACCAATGACGGGATTGTAGTCGGGTGTCACGTCGTAGCAGCCGGCGTACGAGTTGACGACGCCTGGCTGCGACCAGGCAGGGAATCGGTGTGTCAGCTTCTGCGCGACGACCTCAACGGTGCCGGCGTCGGCGTGGTCGCGGTACGTGTCGGGGTCGGTGTACTCGGGCGAGCTGTGATCGCTGTTGCCCACGAGTACCTCACCCGAATGTTCAACGCGGAAGTACTGCAGGCCAACCAGGTCCGACACGACCGGGGCGGCGCCGAGTTGTTCGCCGGAGGTGACCATCACGATCTGCGCCCGTTGTGCCCGTACCGGTAGGTCGATGCCGAGTGGGG
>NZ_WOTO01000004.1 GCF_010993775.1 Fodinicola feengrottensis
GTCACTCCCCAGGCGCGGCTCCACCCCTGCAGTAGATCATCCCGGGGCGTGTGTGCAGTGGAACGCGAAGCGGCCGGGATGGTGACGCGAAATCCACCCAATGGTGGGAAATCGGCATCTTCACCACCACCGAGGAGGGGCTCGACCGGCCGGACCTGATGTTCCACTACGGCTCGGTGCCTTTCGACATGAACACGCTCCGGCACGGATATCCGACCACCGAGAACGGGTTCTGCCTGACCCCGAACGTCACCCGCAGTCGTTCGACCGGGACAGTACGCCTGCGTACGCGTGACTTCCGCGACAAGCCACGGGTGGATCCGCGCTATTTCAGCGATCCACACGACCTGCGGGTGATGACGTACGGGATCCGGCTCGCTCGTGAAATCGTCGCGCAACCGGCAATGGCCGGCTGGGCCGGCGACGAGCTCGCGCCCGGCGCGGACGCCCAGACCGACGACGAGATCGCCGACTACATCAGGAAAACCCACAACACCGTCTATCACCCCTCCGCGACCGTCCCGATGGGTGGCCCGCTGGACAGTCGGCTCCGGGTGAAAGGCGTGACCGGACTGCGGGTGGCGGACGGCTCGGCCATGCCGTTTCTGGTCGCGGTCAACCCGTGCATCACCACGATGATGATTGGCGAGAAATGCGCCGACATGATCAATGAGGACGCTCGCTAGCTGGCCAGGTCAAGACCAATTTTAAGTCGGGAGCATTTCCCGGTTTTTCCCGATGACCGCCCCTTCCGGCCAGGGCGTTCCGGTCTCACTCTGGACGAGATGCCAGCTCGCCCAGCCGGAAGGAAATCATGACAACCGACGAAACCCGCGGCGCTGACGAATTCGATCTCGACATTCGCATCGCGGACCGGATTCCGACGATGAAACTCATCGACGACCCGCGCTTCCCCCCCCCACCACCCACCCGACTCCAGTGCACCTTCTGGGCCAGCTGCGAGGCCTGCGTCTTCCCACACTGAGGGTCACCGGCGACTCGGTGACTTCGGTGAACCGTTCTCGGTGTTCGCCGGGGCGAGCCGCTCACCGCAGCGGTCGCAGCACAGATCGCTGTTCATCCGGCCGCCGCAGTCGACATGCGCGATGACCCTCGGCGGGCCGTCGGCCTGCGGATAGTGCCGGTCACCCCAGTCGAGCAAATGCATGAGGACAGGCCAAAGTTCAAGGCCTTTCGGAGTGGACACGTATTCGTACCGGTCCGGACGGCGTTGGTAGCGGTGGCGCGCGACCACGCCCTCCTCGACCAGGTGCTCAAGCCGGGTGGGACAGCACGCTCCGAGTGATGCCGAGGCTCTTTTGCAGGTCGTCGAATCGGCTGATTCCGAGCAACACGTCACGCAGGATCAACAGCGACCATCGCTCCCCGACCACCTCCAACGACCGTGAGATCGAGCAGCGCTGACCCTCGTACGTACGCCCCAACATAACGCCACCCTATCCCAGTCAGTTGCATCAAGCGACTCACGACCCGTACAGTCGTCGCATGACGCTACTCACTGGCCCACCTGCCACGTCCCGGCGCGGGTGGTTCTCCTTCGCGATCGTCTCCGTCGCCATCTACGCGTCCCTCCTGGACACGTTCATCGTCAATCTCGCGTTCTCGGCGATCCAAAAGGACTTTCCAGGCTCCGGACTTGCCGACTTGTCCTGGATCTTCACCGCGTACGCCATCGTCTTCGCCGCTCTGCTGGTCCCTTCCGGCCGGATTTCCGATGCCATCGGGCGGAAAAGGATGTTCCTGCTCGGCTTGGGACTTTTCGTGGCGGCCTCGGCGGCCTGCGCGATCGCGATCTCGCCCGCGATGCTGATTGCCGCCCGGATCCTCCAAGCCGCTGGCGCGGCCTTGTTCACCCCGGCAGCGCTCGCCGTGGTCCTGCCTGAGTTCCCGCCGCAGCGCCGGGCCGCGGTTTTCGGTGCGTGGGCGGCGGTGGGGGGCGCCGGGGCCGCCAGTGGGCCGCTGCTGGGTGCGGTGCTCGTCCAGTTCGACTGGCGCTGGATCTTCCTGGTCAACCTTCCGCTCGGAATGGCATCGCTGATCCTCGGATCGCTGCGGCTACGGGAAAGCCGCGACCGGCGCGAGTGGCAGCTGCCTGATCTCTGGGGCACCGCCGGGTTGATTGTCGGCGTCACCGCGCTGACCCTCACCATCGACAAGTTCGGTCAGTGGAGCCTTCCGACCACGCTGATCACCGCCGCGATCGCCGCCGCGATCCTGCTCGCGGTGGTCGGCAGGTCGTTACGGCATCGGTCCCCTGCCTTGGAAATCGGCCTGCTCCGCCGGCGCACCTTCCTGTTCGCGGTCAGTTCCGCGCTGCTCTTCTCGGTAAGTTTCGCAGCCGGCATCCTGGCCGGAGCGCAGTTCCTGCCCCTGCACTGGCATCAGTCCATCCTCGCCACCGGCCTCCAGTTGAGCCCCGGCCCGATCATGGCCGCCTGTGTCGCAATCCCGTCCTCTCGCCTGCTCGGACCACGGCTCGGCCCACACCGGGTCGGAGCCATTGGCGGTCTGTTGATGGCCGCCGGGGCCGTCTGGCTGACCGGGCGAATCGGGCCGACACCGGCCTACGTCAGCGAACTGCTGCCGGCTCAACTGCTGACCGGTATGGGCGTCGGGATGACCATCCCGTCGTTCGTCTCGGTGGCCCTCAGCGTCGTCGACCCAGCCAGGATCTCCACCGCGGTGGGCATTTCCTCGATGTTCCAACAGATGGGCAGCGCGTTCGGCGCGGCCGCATTCGTCAGCATCGTCGGCAACCCAGCGGCCGCCGAGCCCATCGCCGCGATCAATGCCTTCCATCGCGGTTGGCTTTTTTCGTCGCGGGCATGGCGATCCTGTCCGCCGTCGTCTTGTTGTCCTCTGGTTTTACGCCCTACGAACGTCGTTCCGCGACGCACCCGGCAAAGGACGGCGGATCGAAGGCGGCGACCGCTGGAAGTTCACCGGTGTAGCGGGAGATTTCGACAAGAGCGTGTTGGCCGGTGCAGCCCTGGGCGAGCGACGACGTGCCGCGGTCGGTGGTGAGAACGTTCGGGTTGCCATGGATGCAGGTGGCGATGTCCGGGCGGGACGGGTCGTACCAGGCTCCGGTGGAAAGCTGCACGACTCCGACGCGTACGTCCACAGTGGACTCGACGGCGGCCAGGCAGCTACCCCGGTCGTTGAAGATGCGTACGACGTCACCGTCGGAGAGTCCGCGAGACGCACAGTCCGTCGGATGCACGCGTACGCGCTCACGCCCGTGAGTCTTACCGGCCATGCTGTGAGCGCCCATGTCCAGCTGACTGTGCAGCTTCCGAGCGGGCTGATTCGCGATGAGATGCAACGGAAAGCGCTGGGCCAGTTCAGAACCGAGCCATTCCTCGGGCTCCAGCCAAGCGGCGTGTCCAGGGCAGTCGGCATAGCCAAACCCAGCGACCGTCTCGGAGAAGATCTCAATCCGGCCGCTCGGCGTGTTCAGCGGATGCTTGTCTGGATCGGCCACAAAATCAGCGAGTGGTGGATCGGGCTCGCGCAGACCCGGCAGCCGAATGTTGCCAGTCTCCCAAAAAACGTCGAAGTCCGGCACCTCGTGACCGCGTCTTCTCCAGGACTGCTGCCAGTTGCCATAAAGCTTTCGCAACCAGGCTGCTGAGTCTCGGCGCTCGGTGAACTCCTGATATACGCCCAAGCGCGAGGCCAGGTCACCAAAGATGTCGTAGTCGTCGCGGGCCTGGCCGACCGGAGGCACGACCTGCTTCATCGCGATCAGGTACGGGTCCCCCCTACCGGCGCCCATGTCGTCTCGTTCGATCGTCAGAGTCGCCGGCAGCACGATGTCCGCATGTTTCGCCATCCCAGTCCAGAACGGCTCATGCACAACGATCGTGTCGGGTTTGGCCAACGCGCGAGTCAGCCGCTGCAAGTCCTGGTGATGGTGAAAGGGATTACCACCAACCCAGTAAATCAACCGAGTGTCCGGATAGGACAGTCGATGCCCGTTGAAGTCGCCCGATTCGCCGGGCCGCTCCAACATGTCGACGATGCGCGCACACGGGATGAAATCGGAAACCTCGTTTCGACCTTGCCGCAGCGTCGGCAGCGGGCCGGACAAAGGCTTGCCGGCGTCACCGATCGAGCCGTACCCGTGCCCGAAACCACGGCCCGGCAGGCCGATCTGCCCCAGGTATGCGGCCAACGTCAGGCCCGCCCACAGGCTCTGCTCGCCGTACTGAATGCGCTGCAACGACCAGCTTGTCGTCACCAACGTCCGACAAGAAGCCATCCGCCGAGCCAAAGTCCGGATCTCATCGGCCGGTACGCCGGACAACTCAGCTGCCCATTCAGGCGTCTTGGCGACCCCGCCGGTGAGGTATTTTTCGACCATGTCAGCGCCAGCCACATACCTGTCCACAAAGGACCGATCGGCCAGCCCCTCAGTCACCAGGACCCAGGTCATCGCGAGCATGATCGCCACATCGGTGCCGGGAATGGTGGGCACCCACCGCGCATTCAGCTCCGAAGCCGCATCGTCAGCCAGCGGACTGATAGACACCACCTCCACGTTATGCAGCGCGGAAAGCTCGGAACCGATCCGGTGCTCGGAAAGTCCGCCGGGCGCGACCGCCAGATTGCTCCGCCGTACGCCACCGAAGGCCACTATCAAGTCGGTGTTGGCGGCGATCGTCTTCCACGACATGCCCTGCCGCCGAAAACCTGATGTCCACCAGCCGGGCCAAGAATCCGCGGCAAGGTGACCTCGGACGCGGCATTGCTGTAGTTGTTGACGGATCGGGTGTAGCCACCGATCGAATTCAGGAACCGGTGCACTTGCGACTGCGCGTGGTGAAACCGGCCGGCGCTCCCCCACCCGTACGAGCCGCCAAAAATCGCGCGATTTCCGTAAGACTCCTTTACCCGAGACAGCTCACCGGCGAGCAGATCCAGAGCTTTGGACCAACTGACGGGAACGTACGAGTCAGATCCTCGCCGAGAATCCGGACCAGGACCGGCGCTAAGCCAGCCGGCGCGAACGTACGGCTGCTTGATCCGCGACCGATGCCGATGCGCGTCGACGACATTGCCGATAAGCGGAGACGGCTCAGGATCGACCGGATGTGGCTCTACGCCAACGATCCGACCGTCCTGAGCCGTTGCCACAAAGGCTCCCCAATGGGAGCTGTGCGGGACTTCTCTAGACGTTGAAGCCAAGAGCGCGGAGCTGGTCGCGGCCGTCGTCGGTGATCTTGTCCGGGCCCCACGGCGGCATCCAGACCCAGTTGATCCGGAAGTCGTTCACCAGCCCGGTTGGCCCGGAAACCAGCGCCTCGCGGACCTGGTCCTCAATCACGTCGGTCAGCGGGCAGGCTGCCGAGGTCAGCGTCATGTCAACCGTGGCGATGTTCTCATCATCGACGTGGATCCCGTAGATCAGGCCAAGATCGACGACGTTGATGCCAAGTTCTGGGTCGACGACGTCTTTAAGCGCCTCTTCTACGTCGTCAAGTTCCGCCTTGGTCCGCTCGGCGGTCGGCGTTGTGGTCTCGTCGCTCATCGTGTTGCCTCCGTCGAAGTCGACGCGTCGGCGCCCGCCACAGCCCGCGCGGTCGCGTCCTTGAATGCCATCCACCCCAGCAGCGCGCATTTCACCCGAGCCGGATATTTCGCGACGCCGGCAAAAGCGACGCCGTCGCCAAGCACTTCCTCATCCGGCTCGACCGTGCCGCGGCCACCGATCATCCGCTGGAACTCGTCACCGACTGCCATCGCGTCCATCACCGGCTGGCCGGCGACCAGGTCGTGCAGCACCGATGCCGAGGCCTGGCTGATCGAACAACCCTGTCCCTCGTACGAAAGTTCCTCGACCACCGAGCCATCCGCGGACAGCTGCACCCGCACGGTCAGCTCGTCGCCGCAGGTCGGGTTGACGTGGTGCGCCTCGCCCGAATACGGGTCTTTGAGCCCCCGCCCGTGCGGGTGCTTGTAGTGGTCCAGGATGATTTCCTGGTAGAGCGATTCCATCTTCATGGCTTGAAGAACCTCTGGGCGCGTTCTATTCCCGCCACCAGCGCGTCGATGTCCTCTGTCGAGTTGTAGAGGTAGAACGTCGCGCGGGTGGTCGCTGGAATGTTGAAGCGGCGGACAATGGGCCAAGCGCAATGGTGCCCAACCCGGACCTCAACGCCCTGGTCGTCCAGCACCTGCCCAACATCGTGCGGGTGGATGCCGTCCACTACCACTACGAAGGAAACCGCGCCGCCGCGGGCCACATTCGTGGGAGGGCCGATGACACGTACGCCGGGCAGCGACTCCACCGCGTCCAGTGCGTACGCGGTGAGCTGCTTCTCGTGTTCGGCGACATTGGCCATGCCGACCTCGGTCAGGTAGTCGACCGCGGCACCGAGCCCGATCACCTGGGCGATGTTCGGCACACCGGCCTCAAAACGCTGCGGTGGCGCGGCAAAAGTCGTGCCCTCCATGCGTACGACCTCGATCATCGAGCCGCCGGTCAGGAACGGCGGCATCGCGGCGAGTAGGTCGTATCGGCCCCAGAGCACACCAACACCGGTCGGGCCGAGCATTTTGTGGCCGGAGAAGGCGACAAAGTCCGCGCCGGACTCGACCACATCAAACGGCATGTGCGGCACCGACTGGCAAGCGTCCAGCACTACCAGGGCGCCGACTTTGTGGGCCTTCGCAGCGATTTCGGCGACCGGATTGACCGTACCGAGCACATTGGACTGATGCACCAGCGCGACCAGCTTGGTCCGCTCGGTGATCACACTGTCCACATCGGACAGATCCAGCCGACCCTCGTCGGTCAGCCCAAACCAGCGCAGGGTGGCGCCGGTCCGCTGACAGAGTTGCTGCCAGGGCACCAGATTCGCGTGGTGCTCCATCTCGGTGACGACGATCTCGTCGCCGGGACCCACCACAAACCGAGCCGCCTCCGGCCCGGACGTGGCCGCGTTGCTCATCGAGTACGCGACCAGGTTCAGGCCCTCGGTCGCGTTCTTGGTGAACACCACCTCGTTGTCCCGCGCGCCGATGAAGGCGGCGATTTTCGCCCGCGCACCCTCGTAAAGATCGGTCGCTTCCTCGGCGAGCTGGTGGGCTCCGCGATGCACGGCCGCGTTGTGCCGCAGATAGTACGAGCGCTCAGCGTCCAGCACCTGCACGGGTTTCTGCGACGTGGCACCCGAATCCAGATAGACCAGCTGGTGGCCGTCCCGGACAGTGCGCTGCAGAATGGGAAAATCGGCTCGGATCCGCTCTACGTCCAGCGTCAGTTCCGGAGCCGGCGCGCCCATCAGACCGCCGCCTTGGTGTATCGCACGTACCCCTCGGACTCCAGCCGGTCGGCCAGCTCCGAGCCGCCTTCTTCGACGATTTTGCCACCGACGAAGACATGCACGAAGTCCGGCTTCACATACCGCAGAATGCGCGTGTAGTGGGTGATCAACAGCACGCCGACTTCGCCGGTCTCGGAGACCCGGTTGACGCCGTCGCTGACCACTCGCAGCGCGTCGATGTCCAGGCCCGAGTCGGTTTCGTCGAGGATCGCGATCTTCGGCTTGAGCAGCTCAAGCTGAAGGATCTCGTGGCGCTTCTTCTCGCCACCGGAGAAGCCCTCGTTCACGTTGCGCTCAGCGAAAGCGGAGTCGACCTCAAGCCGCTCCATCGCTTCCTTGACTTCCTTGATCCAGGTACGCAGCTTCGGCGCCTCGCCGCGAACGGCGGTCGCGGCCGTACGCAGGAAGTTCGAGACGCTGACCCCTGGAACCTCGACGGGATACTGCATCGCGAGGAACATGCCGGCGCGAGCGCGCTCGTCGACGGTCATCGACAGCAGGTCTTCGCCGTCGAGAGTGACCGAGCCGGACGTGATCCGGTATTTCGGGTGGCCAGCGATGGAATACGCCAGTGTCGACTTGCCGGAGCCGTTCGGCCCCATGATCGCGTGGGTTTCGCCCGCTTTCACCGTCAGGTCGACGCCGCCGCGCAGGATCTGTTTCTCCTCGCCGTCGGCGATGGCGACGCTGACGTGCAGATCACGGATTTCCAGAGTGCTCACTTCACGGGCTCCTGAGTTGCTGTCTGTACGGCAACGTAAACGTCGCCGTCCGAAATGCGGGTTTCATAGGTGGGTACGGCTTCGGTGGCCGGCGGGCCGGTCGGTTTTCCGGTCCGCAGGTCGAACTGCGAGCCATGCAGCCAGCACTCGATGGTGCAGCCTTCGACATCGCCTTCGGACAACGGAACTTCGGCGTGCGAACACACATCGCGGATCGCGAAAAAAACTGATCGTCCTCGGTGTGCACGACCGCCACCGGCTCGCCGTTGACCTGAACGCCGATGGCCTCGCCGGCCGGCACTTCGCCGACCGCGCAGGCACGTACGAAATCATTGGCCATTTAGGCGCCCGCCTCTGCGAGCCGCGCTTCCACCGTGGCGGTGATCCGATCGCGAAGCTCTTCCACCGGAATGCGGCCAATCAGCTCGGCGAAGAATCCCCGCACGACCAGGCGGCGGGCGTTCTCAGCGGTAATGCCGCGAGACATCAGATAGAAAAGCTGTTCGTCGTCAAATCGACCGGTCGCGCTCGCATGACCGGCGCCGACGACCTCACCGGTCTGGATTTCCAGGTTGGGCACCGAATCCGCGCGGGCGCCCTCGGTCAGCACCAGGTTCCGGTTGATCTCGTACGTGTCCGTGCCGGTCGCCTCGGGCCGGATCAGGACATCACCGATCCACACCGTGTGCGCGTCTTTTCCTTGCAGGGCACCGCGGTAGACCACGTTGGACCGGCAGTCCGGCACCGAGTGGTCGACCAGTTGGCGGTGTTCCAGGTGCTGGCCGCCGTCGGCGAAGTAGATGCCCAGAGCCTGCGCGTCGCCGCCGCGACCGGTGTAGTCGACAGTGGTGAACTGTCGTACCACATCGCCGCCGAGGCTGACCGAGATGTGCGTGATGCGGGCGTCCCGGCCGAGCTTGAGCCGCTGGTGCTGCAGGTGCACCGAACCGGAGTCGAAGTCCTGCACGCTGACCAGGATCAGTTTCGCGTTGTCCCCGACCAGCACCTCGACGTTGTCGGCCAGCACGGCCGGACCGGTGTGGTCAAGGACCACGGTGACCTCGGAGCCGGCGCCGATGTCGACGACGGTGTGCGCGAACGACGCTCCGTCAAGATCGCCGCCACCCACGTCGACCACCACTGGTGTCTCGACCTGGATGTCTTTGTCCACCGACAGAACAAAAGCCTCGGTGAAGGAGGTGTACGCCTGAGCGCTGATCCGGTCGAACGGCACCAAAGCGGTGCCGATGCGCTTGTCGTCGCGGCCGACGTTCTCGATGCGTACGCCCGAAGGCAGCTCCGCGACCGACCGCTTGACCGGCGTCCCGCTGGCCACGAACGAGCCGTCATGCAGGCCGGCGAGGCGGCTCAGCGGAGTGAACCGCCAGTCCTCGTCGCGCATGGTCGGCACCGAAAAATCCGCCACGTCATACGACGTGAGGGCCGCGGACCGGGTGGCCGGTGGGGCGCCGGCGCCCGGCTGAGAGCGCGCATCGGCGGTGGTCGTCGTCATGTGTTTCCGGTTCTCCTCTTTGAAAACTAGATCAGCAAGCCAGCGGTCAGCCGACTGCGCCTTCCATCTGCAGCTCGATCAGCCGGTTGAGCTCCAGCGCGTATTCCATCGGCAGCTCGCGGGCGATCGGCTCGACGAAACCGCGGACGATCATCGCCATCGCCTCGTCCTCGTTCATGCCGCGGGACATCAGGTAGAAAAGCTGGTCCTCGCTGACCTTGGAAACGGTCGCCTCGTGGCCCATCGACACGTCGTCTTCGCGAATGTCGTTGTACGGGTAAGTGTCTGAGCGGCTGATCGCATCGACCAGAAGCGCGTCACATTTGACCGTGCTCTTGGACTGCGAAGCGCCTTCCAGCACCTGGATCAGCCCGCGGTACGACGTACGCCCGCCGCCACGCGCCACCGATTTCGAGACGATCGTGGAAGAAGAAGTGTGCGGCGCCGCGTGCACCATCTTGGCACCGGCATCCTGATGCTGGCCCTCGCCTGCAAAAGCGACCGACAGAACCTCACCCTTGGCGTGCTCGCCGACCATGTAGACGGACGGGTATTTCATCGTCACCTTGGAACCGATGTTGCCGTCGATCCATTCCATGGTCGCACCCTCGTGCGCCACGGCCCGCTTGGTGACCAGGTTGTAAACGTTGTTAGACCAGTTCTGGATGGTCGTGTAACGGCAGCGCGCACCCTTTTTCACGACGATCTCAACCACCGCGGAGTGCAGCGAGTCGGACTTGTAGATCGGCGCGGTGCAACCCTCGACGTAGTGGATGTAGGCATCCTCGTCGACGATGATCAGGGTCCGCTCGAACTGGCCCATGTTTTCGGTGTTGATCCGGAAATACGCCTGCAGCGGGATGTCGACGTGCACACCCTTGGGCACGTAGATGAACGAGCCGCCGGACCACACCGCGGTGTTCAGCGCGGAGAACTTGTTGTCACCGCTGGGAATCACCGAGCCGAAATACTCCTCGAACAGCTCTGGGTGCTCGCGCAGGCCGCTGTCGGTGTCGAGGAAAATGACGCCCATCGCCTCAAGATCCTCACGAATCTTGTGGTAGACGACCTCGGACTCGTACTGCGCGGCGACACCCGAGACCAGCCGCTGCTTCTCCGCCTCCGGGATGCCCAGCCGGTCGTACGTGTTCTTGATGTCGTCCGGCAGCTCGTCCCAGGTGGTCGCCTGCTTTTCGGTCGAGCGTACGAAATATTTGATGTTGTCGAAGTCGATGCCGGTCAGCGACGCGCCCCAGTGCGGCATCGGCTTGCGCTCGAACAGCTTCAGCGCCTTGAGCCGGCGCTTGAGCATCCACTCGGGCTCGCTCTTCTTGGCCGAGATGTCACGTACGACATCCTCGTTCAGGCCGCGTCGGGCGACGGACCCCGCCGTGTCGCTGTCGGCCCACCGTAGCCATAACGGCTGAGCGCCTCGATGTGCTCGTCCTGGCTGATCGGCCTAACTTCGGGCGTGGTGGTCATGCGTGCGTCCTCCCGGAACGGGTGGTTGTTGTGTGCGATTTCGATATTCTTGGGCTGGGACGGGATGTGCGTGGTGCAGACCCCGTCACCGTGTGCGATGGTGGCCAGCCGCTGCACGTGGCTGCCGATCAGCCGGCTGATGACGGCGGTCTCGGCCTCGCACAGCTGCGGGAACTCGGCGGCGACATGAGCCACCGGGCAGTGGTGCTGGCAGATCATCCCGCCGGACGCGATCATCGAGGCCGTCGCAGCGTAACCCTCCGCGGTCAACGCGCTGGCCAGGGCCTCCGTACGAGCGGCCGGATCGTCGCCGGCGGCGTCCACCACCTCGCGGCAGCGGCGCTCCAGCCCAGCCACCCGCTCGGCGGCGAGCGCCTGGATGGCCTCGGAGCCCGCATACGTCGACAGATGCCGCAGCGCGACGGCGGCAAGGTCGTCGTACGCGTGCGGGAACGGCGCCCGGCCGGTCTCGGTGAGTTCGAACAGCTGGGCCGGCCGGCCGCGACCGCGCTGGCCCACCATCGGCTTCTCCGAGCGGCGGATCCGGTCCTCGGCCAGCAGCGTCTCCAAGTGCCGGCGGATCGCCGCCGGAACCACGCTGAGCTGCTGCGCGAGCTGGGCGGCGGTCTGCGGGCCGTGCTCCAACAGCAATTGCACGACCCGGTCGCGAGTCCGCTGTTCGGCCATCCCGCCCGCGACCAGTTCGTCGAGGACCTTACTGTTGACAGCAGTCGTCGCGGGCACGCTCAGGCGCCCCGACTCGTCGCTGTCGTTTTTTCACAACACCTATGTTACGTAATTCGCTCGATGTGAGCCAACCCTAAGAAGGCCCGGTCGTACGGTGGCACGCATCACTCCTTGCCCAGGAGGCTCCCGATGCCGGTCACGCATCTAGTTCTACAGCGCGTAGAGTAAAGCTGTGCGAGCCGACGAACCCGCGGTAGTGCTGCAGGACTTGTTCGTGCGTTATGGGCCAGTCACGGCGGTGGACGGTCTCTCCTTTACGGTCCGAAGCGGCTCCGTGCATGCCCTGCTGGGGCCCAACGGAGCAGGCAAAACGTCCACGATCGAGGTCTGCGAGGGCTACCGGCGGGCCAGCGGTGGCTCGGCCCGCGTCCTCGGCCTGGACCCGGTCGGCGAACACGACCAGCTGATGCCCCGGATCGGCGTGATGCTGCAGGCCGGCGGGGTCTACCCGGGCGCCCGGGCAGCAGAGATGTTGCGCTTGATCGCCGCGTACGCGGCGCGTCCACTGGACACCGCGATGCTCACCGAGCGGCTCGGCCTGGCGAAGGTCGCGAACACTCCGTACCGGCGGCTGTCTGGCGGCGAGAAGCAGCGCCTCAGCCTCGCGATGGCTGTCGTCGGCCGCCCTGACCTGGTGTTCCTCGACGAGCCGACGGCCGGCATGGACCCGCAGGCCCCGGCACGCACGCGACCTGGGACCTCGTCGACGAACTGCGTAAGGACGGCGTCACGGTCGTCCTCACGACCCACCTGATGGACGAGGCCGAGCGGCTGGCGGACCGGGTGACGATCATCGACAGCGGCAAGGTCCTCGCCGACGACACGCCTGGCCACCTGACCAGCAGCTGCGAGCGGTTGTCCTTCACCGCCCGAGCGCACCTCCCGCTGGCTCCCCTGCAGGCTGTCTTACCGGAAGGCCTGGCCGCTCTGGAGCCGCGCCCTGGCGAGTACGTCGTGTCCGGCGACCTGACGCCGCAGGTGCTGGCCGCTGTCACCGCCTGGGGCGCCGGGAATGACGTTCTGCTGGGCGACCTTCGCACAGCCAAACGTACGCTCGAAGACGTTTTCCTTGAGCTCACCGGACGGGAGCTGCGGACGTGAGCACTTTCGCGCCGGCGCCGGGACGCGCGCCGATGTCCCGAATTTTGCTGGCCCAGTCGGCGATGGAGCTCAAGCTCACGCTCCGCCGCGGCGAGTCTCTGTTGCTGACACTGGTCATTCCGATTCTGGTGCTGCTTGGCATCGGGCTGACATCTGTCGTACGCCTGCCGACCGCCGATCGCATGGGCTTTGTGGTGCCCGGTGTGATGGGCCTCGCGGTGATGTCGACCGCTTTTACCGGCCAGGCGATCGCCACTGGTTTTGAGCGTTCTTATGGCGTACTCAAACGGCTCGGCGCCTCCGCATTGCCGCGCTGGGGCCTGATGGTCGCCAAAACCGTGGGAGTCATCGCCGTCATTGTTTTGCAAGTCGCCGTACTGGCCGTCGTCGGTTTGTTGGCCGGCTGGCATCCATCAGCTGCCGGAATTTTGCCGGCGCTCGGGCTCGCTGTCGTGGGTACGGCCGCGTTTTCCGGACTTGGCCTGTGGATGGCCGGCACCCTCCGCGCCGAGGCAACTCTCGCCGCCGCCCAACCTCGTCTATTTGTTGATGCTGGCCGTCGGCGGCGTCGTGACCGCCGTACCGTCTTTCGCGGCTGGCATTCTTGGACTGCTCCCCCTGGACGCGCTGACTACCGGGATGCGGGCGGCTTTGACCGGTGGCACGGTGCCATTGCAGTCGTGGCTAGTGTTGCTTTTTTGGGCCGTGGTCTCGATCTCCGCCGCCGCCCGTTTTTTCAAGTGGGAATGAGAGGGCCGGTACTGAGCTGGGCTGATGCACCCGCCTGACGTCAGTTCGTCTCCAGCATAGCCGCCCGCGAGCCACGGTGGGAGGCGTACGTTCGGCTCATTCAGCGGCGGTCCGAGAGGCTCTACGCTCCGCTGGCATGAACTGGTGGGACAGCTTCGTCGCAGTACTCGACAAGACGCCGCCGATCGTCGGGACCCTGACGGGCGTGGTGCTCAACGGGCTGATCGCGACCTGCGTCGCGTTGTATGTCTCGAAGAGGGGGCAGGAGCACGCCGAGGAGCTGGCCCGCAAGCAGGCTGCCCTCGCTGCCGCAGAGTCCGTCCATGAGTCGCTGGCCGGTCTGCTCGACTACCTGGCCAACACGGTCGAGAGCGACCCGATCGATGCGGGAGCCCCGGCGACCATCGGGTCGATGCTCGACGAATTCGAGCGCGTCCAGTTCCTCAAGCTCCCAGCGATCGCCGACCAGAACCTCGTCAATCGCGTACGGGCCACGACGAAGGCATGTCAGGCGGCCATACCCGTCATCAAGCGGTCGACCCCTGCTGCCAAGAGGACGAGGGTCGAGACCGTACAGCGGGTCATGCTGAGGCTCGGCAGCTCGATCTACGACTGGCGCCAGGACGGCACCTGCGAGGCGGCGGACGTAGACCTGATCGCGACGGAGATCTCGGCGGCCATCAGCCCGAATCAGGAGGTGAGCTGACCCGTGGACTGGAGCGTCGTCATCCCGCCGCTTATAGGGGCAGGAGCCGGTGCGCTCCTCAATGGACTCATTTCCACCGGCGTCGCGCTCTACGTTTCCCGCAAAGGACGCCAGCACGCCGAGCGGCTGGCCGAGACCGGCCGTGGGCACACCGAGCTACTGGCTCGCAAACAGGCAGCACTCGCGGCGGCTGAGGCGATCGGCCAGGCACTGGCAGCTCTAGACGTGTCTCTGCGGTCGTGGCTCAACTGGAGCCGTGGCCGGTCCTTAGAAACTGAGCCAGACACCACGCAAGCATGGACTCACCTGAGGGAGATCGTCATGATCAAGCCGCCCGCGATCGACGAGCCGATCCTGATCCATCACGTCATAGCGGGCTACGACCAAGCAGCTGCCGCGTTCGATAAAGCGTGGGGCACGCCTCAGATCGATACAGTCGTGGACGAGATCATGAAGCTACTGGCCAAGCTTGGCGGCGAGCTAGCCGACTACCGCCGCTCGGGCAGCGTCCCGGAGCTGGGCGACCCCCACGACATCAGCTACCTCCAGATGATCGCGTCCAACGTCCCGCCCGCGAACCAAGAGAGCTAGGCGGCTGACGCCTGCAGCGCGGCCAGCTCCTCCTCCAGCTCCCGCTTGGTCTCGGGGTCGCGGGCCATCAGGATCCCCCTCAGGAGGGCCAGGTCCCGAGACTGGGTGACTGGTGACTCGGTGGCTGGCGCCGCCTCTGAGGCCGTCGTGGGCAGCACCAGGTCTAAGTCCTCGACCGAGACGACCGGAGTCGGGACTGGAGCGTCCTGGTGGCTCTCAGCGGCCTCTCGCCGCTCCTGGGCGCGCTCCGACCGGTACCTGATGATGAAGGTGGCGTACGCCTTAGGGCTGCCGTGGGCATTGAGCCTCGGCAGGACCTCTCGGTCATGGGCGTCAACCAGCTCCCAGGCCACGTCCAGGTATGTACGGCCCCTCCCCGGCGCCTCAAGCTCCTTGGCGATGACCGACCAGATCCCCAGTTGGTCTCGCTCGGAGATCTTCTTTCCGCGCTCGTCCAGGCCCTGGACGTAGTGGGCCAGGACGGCGTTTGCTGCCAGGACGGGGTTGTCGTACGGGTCCAGGTGCTCCAGCTCCCCTCGCCAGTCGATCTTTTGATCCCGACCAGGAGTGGTGGGGGCCACCGGGGAGTCCTGGCCGACCCGGTCGGGGTCGTCGCTGGCGGTTGCTCGCGTCGCAAGCGAGCGACAGTCTTCCTCGACAGTCTTCTCACAGTCTTCGGGATTGGTTTTCGCTTTTAACGCCCCATTCGCCGACGCCCGGTCCGCCGACGCCCCGTTAACCGACGCCCCATTTTCGGTCGTCGGTGCGACCTGGGGAAACACCTGCTGGGCCGGTATAGCTGCAGGTGCGGCCGACGACCGGATCTCGGGCGTCGGTTCCAGATCATCATTTGATGATTCATCCTCCAGCTGCAGCGGAGGCCAGTGCCACTCACGGCTGGAGGTCCACTGCCCACCCACCCCGCCCGGCCGTTCGGATCTTCCTTGTGTAGCCAAACTGCTCCAGCTGCGCGACCGCTTTCCGTACGGCGTTGCGGCCCTCCGTGCGGTGCCGGGCGATCTGGTCGGCCGACCACGTCCAGGTTGCCGGATGCGACAACACAAAAGCCATGACGGCGATGCTGAGTCCCGAGATCCGGCTGTCGCGCAGCAGTTCATTGGGGATCTTGGCCCAGCCGGACTCCGGCGGCGCGAAATGGACGCTGATCTTTTGATCTCCGACTGGGATCTTGATCTCCGCTGAGGATGGTGCGGAAGCGGGCGCGCTGGGTACACTTATCGAAGACATCCGGTGGTCCTTCGCTAGGGAATGGCCTACTGGTGAGCGGCTTAGGGCGTGGTGGCCCGGGCCGCTCAGTCATTTTTTTAGTCTTTTCTGAGGTCGACTCTACGCCGCAGCCATTGCCCGAGCTATAGATCGAGCGCGAGTTTCCCTTGCACCACAGCATCCGATTGGTACCATACATATGGTACCAATGGAACCTAACTAGAAGCAGATCAAAAGATTTGAGCCCAGGACGCAGAAAAGCCCGGCCCCGGATGAGGGGGATCCGGGCCGGGCTTTTTTTTTAGCGGCGGCTTCGCGTCGCGGCGTGCGCCTCAATGTACGATTGCAGCGCGAGCCGTACCACATCGCTCACGCTGCGCTGCTGCTCGCTCGCGACGCGCATTAACGCGGCTTTCGTCGCCTCGTCCAGCAGTACGGACTGTTTTGACATAAATCTTTGCGGCCCTCTTGTCACAACCCCTCCACGTCTCCAAGTTTCCTTGGTGTCTAACAACTTTAGCTGAGAATCCGGCCTAGATGCTCTTGACGCAGCCGGATCTTTGCAGTCTACTTGAAATCAGGTGATTGGATCACCGGGTCGGACCGCCAGCTGACCTTCTGTAGCGATTAGCACGGAGGAAGTTATGGCGGCGCGGGACCAAAGAATATCGCCGGCACCCACCATGCGCGACGCGGTGCGGCTTTGGGGATTTTGCGATCGCTCGGGCGGTGACGACGCCCATTGGCGCTGGCTGGGGGCTCGCACCTCGACCGGCTATGGAATCACGCAGATCGGCGGAATCAACACGTCAGCGCATCGGGCCATTTTCCGAGCGTTCGTCGGAGAACTTTCTAATGACGACGATGTCGATCATCGGTTCAATTGCGGCCCGATTGGCTGCGTCAACCCGCGCCACCTGCGCCCCTTGTCCCGGCGAGAAAATGTGATGCGCGGCAACGGCGCGTGCGCCATTCGAGGTCGCTCAGCTACCTGCCCGAGCGGCCATTTCTACGACGGCGAGATGGCCGTCGGCACCGACGGCATCTGGCGGCGGCGGTGTGTGCGGTGCGTGGAAGACCGCCGCTCGCGCCGGCACGGCCCGCGTCCAGAGTTCGCCGCTGGCCTCATCGGTGACCTCCACGAGCTGACCGGCGGGAGGGCCCGGCGGGTATAAGCCGCCTAGCCGGGGGCGTCGGCTCGTGCCGCGCCCGCCCGGAGGAGACCACCGGCCGGCGCCCCATTCCAAGCGAAAATTGCAGACATTTGCCCACCTGAAGGGACCCTGATGGACGACGAGAGGTCCAGGCGGCCAGCGACACGCTCCGCCGCCACCGCGCTGGCGAGGAAATGCCAGCGACCGAGCTAAAAGCAGCGCTCCAGGTCATGGAAGCGTGGTGGCGCCGGGAGGTCACGCGGATGACCCGCAAAGAAAGGGAAGTATGAACAACAACCTTGAGAGTTTGTATAAGGATGCCGCAGCACTCGATGAGCTGTACTTTTGGCTTGCTGATGAGAGTTTCGGCCTAGACTGGGTGCCTGACGAGCGGCCGATATGGCTGGATATGTACCGTCTGGCGCAGGCGTACGCGCACAGCGCCGAGGGGACGCTGGCCGAGGACTGGGTTGCCGTCATCCAGCTCGAGACTGGCTGGGAGATCGGCAACGCCTATCTGGAGGATGACCCAGGCGACCAGGACGATCTCCGCGTCGCCCCGCTAGCGGCGCGAGACCACCGAGACGACGAGGCGCACGCGAGCGAGACCCGCGACATCTCGCCGCGGGTCTCGTGATGACGGTCGCGCGCAGCTCAGGACGCACTCTCGCGCGAGACGACGAGCGAGACGGTGTCGCGACGAGACCACCGAGACACCGAGACACCGAGACGAGACCGGCGACGAGAGCGAGAGCGGAGGCCGCCTCTCGGACGAGTTCGCGCGTCTCGGTGTCTCGGTGTCTCGGTGTCTCGGTGTCTCGGTGTCTCGGTGTCTCGGTGTCTCGGTGTCTCGGTGTCTCGGTGTCTCGGTGTCTCGGTGTCTCGGTGTCTCGGTGCGGTCTCGCGAGAACGAGACCGCACCGAGAACGAGCGAGACATCGAAACGCCGGCCGCGAACAGCCGCCCCAGTAAAGGAGCTATAAAATTGATTCTCGCCATGCTCGGCGCAGTCCTCGGGATCCTCGCTGCCGTCTCGCTGGACGGCGTCGCCACCTACGTACGTACGCGGAGTGTCCGATGAAGGCCGGCGCGGGCCGACCGACTGCCAAAGCCGGTGGCAGGTTCAAGGGGGCCGGCCTGCTCGGCACGATCCCCGTCGCGATTGTTGTTTGGGTCGCCGCCACCCACCCGGACTCGATCGCCGGCCAGCTGCTGATCGGCATCGCCAACGTCGTACTTAGCTTCGTCCACTGACCAAAACAAACCCGCCAGCAGGGCCTCGTCCGATATGGACGGGGCCTTGTCGTCACCGAGGGTAAGTACACGGCCGAGTACACGCCCCGAGTACACGCCCTCAAGATCACCCCAACGCCCAGCCGCGCGCCCGCGCGCGCGAGGCTACATGACGCTCTGTGTATATGCCAGGGCGGCGCAGACTATGGCGCTGGCGCTGCGCGGGTGGGAGCATCCCAGATTCATAGGATCGGCTCGGGAGGTCCCGATGGTCGCGAAAAGGTATGAGGTCGAGCTGAAGAGCGCCGGCAGCGGCTCGCGTCTGGGCGTGCTGGAGACAAACATCGACCCTCAGGACGGGGCCGCCGTCAGGTCGCTCCTCGAGGAGATGGTCCTGGAGGCCAAGGGCACGCTCAACCTGGACCTCAGCCGTTTCATCATGAGAGTGCATACCTCGTCATGGGGCCGGTTCGTCGACGTGCGGGTCAGCAGCAGCGGCGAGACGACGATCGACGGCAAGGTCGCCCCCGGCTCCCGAACCTCAGGGATGCGGCGCTGGTAGACCGGTGGCAAACTACCTGGTCGGCTACAGCGCGACACGGCGGCTAGAGAGCAACGCGGTCGGCGGCGGCCGTCTTTACCGACGAGACTCGCCTAAGACGCCTGCTGGGTTCGCCCACCGCGTCGTAGAGGGCGAGACCGCCGCCATCTGCGGGGCAGCCATCGTGCTCGTCACAGGGCCGTGGCCTCCCGGGTTCGCGCGATCATGCCGGAAGTGCGCTCAGATCGCGGCGTCCTTGTAGGTCAGACGGCCACACCCAGCCGGGTGGCGAGGCTCCTGGCGTCCTTCTCGATGACACGGCCGCCAGAGGTCACCAGCTCGCCGGCCAAGCCCCGGGCCAGCGGGTGGCAGCGCATCGCGCATCGCCTCCAGGGACACATCGGCCGCCTTGGCGAGCAGGTTGAGCGCGCCCATCTTGTCCTTGCGGAGCTGGTAGGAGCGGGCCATCTCCAGCCACAGCCGGGCGCGGCGCTCGTTAGACGGGACAGAGTCCGGGTCCACCCGCTCGGCCTCGCTCAACGCGCGGCCGCCCTTGCGGAGGTCGGCGTTCACCGACACGGCGGTCACGTCAGTGTTGGCCTGCCCGAACACCGTCCACGAGTGGTGGTAGCCGGCCGGCAGTGATCGGGCCGCCTCGCCGCCGAGGTCGAGGTACCGCAGAGCGTCGCCCTCGCGACCCATCCGGGCGGAGGTGATGGAGTTATGCAGCTGGAGGGCGCCCCACATCGCGCGGGACTCCTGGCGTGAGTCCAGCTCCGGCTCGATCAGCTCGGCTGCCTGGTCCACCAGGTGGACGGACTCCTCCTCGCGACCGGCGGACCGCTGGACGTTGCCCAGGACCCAGGCCGCACCAGCCAGGGCCAGCGGGTCGTCCGCCTGCTGGGCAGCGTGGATACCTCGGTCAGCGACCAGCCAGAGCAAGGCGGGCTCCGCGACCCAGGCCAGGATCTGCTCGCACAGCCCGTAGACCTCGCTCAGGGCGCGGTAGGCCTTCCGGCGGTCGTTTCCCTCCAGGACGCGCACGGCACGTTGACACTCCCGTATGAGCCCGGGAAGAGGCATCCCCACGTCACTGCGGGGAGCGACAGAGACGTGCCACTGACGCCAGGCTGCGGAGGCTCGGCGCTGCAGGTCGTCGGCGTCGGGCCAGGGCTCGGAGGCGACCGTCAGCATGGTCTCCTCGATGGCCTCCCGGATGGCCGGGACGGCCTCATGAGAGGCCCGCTGAGCCAGGCCCATTGGAATGTTCGAGGTACCGGTCAGGAGCGACAGATCGTCGACCTGCAGTGCCTCGGCGAGGTTCACCAACATGGCGAACCGGGGGGTCTGTAGGCGGCCCTTCTCGATCTTTTTGAGCCACTCTTCAGAGCGCCCGACGAGACCGGCGACAACGGCCCTGGTCTTGCCTTTACGCTCTCGTACGGTCTGGATGCGCTGGCCCACTGTGAGGCCTTCTAGGTCGTCCATTGCTGCTGCCCCTCTGGCTAGGCGCGCTGCGACATCTCACAAGCGTACGCGACAGTAGCGGCCCGGTGATCTAAACGATCTTGGGCAAGGGGGGCAAAACCGTACCCCCTCCTGGCCGGGATCTTTATGGACCGGCCGGTGACCCGAGGCGCCCATACGGTCACTGCCCATGCAGCGCCACTACCTGGGAGGCCCGTTGTCCCCTCGCGGCGTCCGGAACGCGTTCCTCGACAGTCACAAGCACCGGGACGCTAACGAATCCGAACGCGCTTTGTCCGGCTGGTACGCGAACCTCACCCGGGAAGCCAAGGCCCGGCACGAGATCCAATGGCTGAGCGCGACGGGCATCGCGTACACGCCACACGAGATGGATACGGCCCGTGTCCAGCGGTCTGCTACAGGACCTGATGAACGGCCTTCGGTCAATATGACCGGCCAACACGAGCAGCCTGGCTCAGAGCCGTCCCGGGAGGTGCCTTCGGGTGAGGTCCGTGCCGACTACCTCGCCCGAGCCCTCGACGCCGAGCGTCGAGGGCTCCACTACGTCGCGTACCTGTGGCGCACGCTGGCCGATGGCCGGAAACCGAACTACGGCTACTGGCGCGGCTAACGAGCCGCTGGCTCCCTACTGCCGCAGCGTCGCGAGGCGGGGAGCCGGCAACCACCCCTCCCAGCGCCACCTCGCTCGACGGCTGCCGCGAGCGCGGTCATCGACCTCACACCGTCCAGGCGCCGACGGCCAGCGCCCCGGTGGTGGTATAGGCGGTCGCGCGGTACTGGTAGCTCACGCCCGACGACACGGCCGCGTCGTAGTACGTCCCGCCGACGCCCAGGCTGCTGGTGAGGATGACGATCGTCGTGTCGTCCGTGCCGATCCGGCGCTCGACGGTGTTCGAGGACGCCGCCGGTGAGCCGGCGGGGTTGGTGACGGCCGCGCCGACGACGTACGCGTACAGCACATTCATGGCGGGGAAGGTGATCGTCGGCGTCGGGGGCGGGGTGAAGGCCGCCGTGAACGTCGACGTGGCAGCAGTCGACTGCAGGCCCTCGTTGTTCCGCGTGGTCAAGGTGATTCGGTAAGCCGCGCCGTTGGTCAGGCCCGTGACCACGCGGCTGGTGGCCGTGGTGCCGGTGTCGTCGAAGATCGAGGTGTATACGCCCGAGACGTTCAGCTCCACGAGGAGGTGGTACGCCGTCTGCTCTGTCGCCGTCCAGGTCACCGTCACGCTCGCTGCGGTCACCGTGCCGCTGCTGGTGGGCGCCGTGATCGTCGGGTTCACCAGGACGCTGGGGGTGACCACCAGCCCGGACGAGTACGGACTCGCCGTCGAGCTCTGGTCCCACACCTTGACACGAAATGTGTAGTTCGCGTCCGACCCCGAGGCCCAGGACGCCAGGGTGAGCTGGTCGACGGCTGACGTGTTCTGCACCTCGGCCGGTTGCCACGTCGAGTCGCTGGCCCGCCAGTACGCCAGCGAACCCGCCCCGATCTGCCGGGACAGCGCGTACGCGGACTGCGCGTCGGCCACGTCCGGGTCGCTGAACACCCAGTCGAGTAGCAAGGATGCCGAGACGTTCTGCGCGCTGTTGTTAGTGGGCGCGTTCCAGGTGGGCGCGAACGGCGCCCCGGTGAGCACGATCTGCTGGCTAGCCAGCGTGAGGGTGCTCGACCCAGTCTGGGTCATCGAGTCGAGCCGGGAGCCCAGGGTGCCTCGCCGGACGCCCCAGCTCGCGGCATTGGACAAGACGGTCGCGTTCACCACCGACCACGCGGTCCAGGTGCCGGACGACCGGGCGTAGGTGCAGAACTCAAGCGTGTTGTCGGCGGTTCCGACCGCGAACAGGTAGATGTTGCCGTTTGTGTCGTACGTGACCGAGGCGGAGGTGACGGTGCCCTTCGGGTGCGCTGGCGCGTATCGGCTCGTGCGGGTCGTGTACGAGGCGTCGTACTCGACGATCGCGATCGTGTCGTTGCCGGTGAGCTGCGGGATAAGCAGCCGCCCCTGGGCGTCTATGCGGGCCTGCCGGCGCACCTGGCCGGACGGGTTGGTCGGGTAGCCGCCCCCGGCACTGATCCAGTCGAACGAGCTGGTGAATCCGTTCCCGTTCCAGATCCAGCGGTTCTTACCGTAGAAGTTGCCGTCACCTGCCAGCTCGACGACGGTGATGTCCAGTTGGCCTGCGGTGTTCTTGCCGTCCCCCGTGCTCTTGAAGTCGACGGGGGGGGCGCACACGGCGGCGCCGCCGCTCACACCGAGGTTCCGGTAGTCGCCGCCAAGGTTGAAGTACGTGTCCGACTTGTTACTGTACGTACCGCCTGACATCGCGACCGCCCACACTACGCAGCCGTCCACAGCGCCGCCGGAGGCGTAGTCGGTGCCAGCCCCGGCGACCGCGAACAGCAGCACGGCCCCTCCGGAGCCCGGGTTCTGGACCGTGACGTGGTCGAGTCCCTGCCAGGAGCCGCCGGCCGTGCCGGTGGCGCCAGAGACCGCTGCCGAGGTGATCGGCGAGCCGCCGTACCAGAGGAAGCCATTCACCGATGTGTTCATCGCGCCGTACTTGATGTTGAACGTGTCCTTGCCGCTGACGTAGGTGCGGTAGCAGACGGACGGGTTCCCGTTGCGGTCCAAGAAGAACGAGAACTCCAGCGCCGACGTGCCGGTGGCCACGTCGTTGGCCGTTCCCGTGTCCGTCCAGGTGGTGCCGTTGTCGGTCGAGTACCAGAACCCGAGGTTCGAGTTGGCCCGCCGTACGGCCGCGAACAGCCGTCCTGTGCCGATGTGCCGGTCGATCATCGGCCTGTGCGACGAGGTGAGGGTCTGGGTCGTCGTGGTCGTGATGGCGCCCATTACCGGACCCTCCTGAAGTTGACGAACGTGCCGTGGGGTAGCGGCGTTGCTCGCGCCCTGGATTGCACCCTGCGCGAAGATGGTGTTACTCGCCGTGGTCGTGTCGAAGGTGACGGCGAAGAGGTAGACCAGGCCGATGTCGAAGCCCGGCGACACCCCGTACAGGCACTGGTCGTCGGTGGTCAGGTGCCCGTGCGTGCGGGGCGACGTGAGCCTGGTGACGGTCGCCAGGTCGCCGGTCAGCCAGTCGACGATGATCGAGCGCATGGTCGTGCTGCTGGACCCGGCAGTGGACCTCCACCGCATCCCCACCTCGACGACCCAGGTGCCGTGCAGCGGGCCCGGGGGCTGGATGTAGTACGAGGAGTTGATCGACCAGCCGGGGTCGCTGACGGTGGTGTCGATCGCCCACGGGCCGAGGAAGAAGCCGTTGCCGGTTGAGTTGACCGTGTTGTCACCGGTCAAGTACGCGGTCGCGAACCCGCCGTTGAGGCTGGGGCGCGTCTGGCCGCCGACCGGGACGATCTTGCCGACCAGCACCCAGTCGTCGCCGACCTTGAGTACGTACACCCGATCGCCCGATGACGGGACGTACTCGTCGTCGGTCATCGTCACGATCGGCTGCGAGGACCCGTCGACCAGGACGGTGACGCCGCTGCCGCCGGAGCCCTGGACGGTGCCCCGGAGCGTCGTCTGCGGCGTCGAGGCGGCGATCTGCTGTCGGATCGTGCTCAGAAACTCGTCGGAGAGCGCCATCATGCCCTCACACGCTCGACCACACGTGGGCCATCGCGGAGCCGTCTAGGGGCAGCGACCAGGCCGTCTCCTGAAGCTCCACGGCGGCGCCGAACTCCGGGTCGGCCAGGGTCACCCGGTCGAAGTGCCAGTGCAGCGGGTTGGGGCCGGTGGTCACGGCGAACTGCTGGTCGATGCGCAGATCGGCGTCGATGGTGATGTTCGCGGTCGTGATCAGCGCGTCCTGGTCGGCCGCCTCGACCGGCAGGACCTTGGTGATCACCCTGCCCCGCGCAGCCACCGATGTAGTGCCGGCGTTCTGGTTGACGTAGGTGAAAACGCCGTCGCCCTCGACCGGGATCTGGCCGCTGGCGAGGTTCGACCTCACCGCCACCCAGCGGTTCGGCGCGTTGAAGTAGTCCTGGTAGCGGGTGCGGTCCAGCAGGATCGTCGTGCTGATGTCGGTGTCGTAGAACCACTCCGACGCCCGAGCCGACGGCGGCGCGTACGGCTCGGCCCGCAGCCGGCCGTCCCAGTCGGCCCAGAGTCCGCGATACCCGACGGCCGCCAGAAGGTCGTTGACCACCTTGAGCCAGGTGGTGTTCTGGTCCAGCGGCCAGGACCGGGGCTGGCTCAGCAGCGTGCCGGCGCGGCTCTGATCGATGACGAACTGGGTGAATCCCTGCGCCGTCAGTATCGAAGCCACCGCTCCCAGGTAGCTTGCGCCCGTCCCGACCACATACGAGTCTCCTACCGGGCTCGTGAGGGCCTCCAGCTGGTCATAGCCCTGCAGGTCGAACTGGCGGGGCCTGGCGTCGGCGACGTACGACGGGGTCGAGGTGAAGTAGGCGCCCTCGTTGAACCGTGCCGATAGCCCGCCGGGGCCTGGCACGGACACGGTCACGTACGGGCGGATGATCGCGGTGCCCCAGTCCAGCTCCTGCTCCAAGGACACGTCGCAGGAACCGTGGATGGTGGCGGTGTTCGCCCGCTTGACGGTGCCGCCGAGGAACCCGTCGGAGATGTCGGCGAGCACGTTGAGGGACCTGTCCAGCAGCTCGCAGCCGGCCGATACCTGGATGTTGGAGGCGGTGAGCAGGTCGAACACCTGGGGCGCGGTGATCCCGGGCCTGATGGGGTCTGTACGCGGCTGCACGTCAGCTCTCCGCCGTCAGCTCGGAGATCGACAGCGCTATGTCGTACAGGTGCGGCGCCTTCCGGTCAACGACACCGGCGGTGAAGTACACGCCCTCGAAGTAGCGGCCCCGGTGGTCCCTGATCACGATCCGCACGCCCAGCCACGCGCCTCCTGGAGTAGCTGCAGTGGGACGACGGTTCCGGTGCCCGGCGCCGGCAGGGTGACGGGAAGGTCCGACACGTCCCGCAGCGTCATGACGAACTGGTGCGTGGTCCCCACATGCGACACAGAGCGCTGCCGGCCGGCGGCGTAGGTGACGACCTTCCCGCTGATGCCCGAGGTCTCCGAGCGGCTGGACGATCGGGCGACCACTGGCGTTAGCGGGTCGCTGGCGGCGGTGATCACCACAGCGTTGAAGGTCGGCGTCGGCACGTCAGATCCCCCGCCCTGCCTGCGCGAGCGACCTGCCCGCGCCGTTGACGGCGACCCCCACCTGGGGGCCGACCTCCCTGGTCGCGGCGATGAGCTGCCGCAGCAGGTCGGCGACGGTCGAGCTGGAGCCGGCCGTCGCAGAGAACCCGCCACCAGGTCCGGACGCCGACGGGGAGCCCGCGAAGCTCGGGCTGATGTACGCGGCGTTGGTGACGCTCAGCGCAGCATCGCGTACGGTCCCGAGCTGGCTGAGCATGCCGTCCGCCAGCGCGCTCGTGATCGACTGGCCGGAGTACAGCGTCCAGCCTTTGCCCGAGAACGGCCCCTCCTTGGCGGGGCTGAACGGCAGCAGGTTCCGGGCCGCCGAGAGCACGTTGCTGACCGCGTTGGTCACGTCGCCCACGGCGCTCTGGATGCCGTTGACCAGGCCGTTGATGATCGACCGGCCGGCGTTGAACAGCATGTTGCCCAGGTTCCCTAAGGCCGCCAGGATCCGGCCGGGGATGGAGGCCACGAAGGCCACCGCCGAGTTGAACGCGCTGACGATCCCGCTCAGCACGCCCTGGAACCACGAGCTGACGCGGCCGGGGACCTGGGCGAGGTAATTGATGGCCGCCAGGACTCGGTTGATCGCGCCGGAGACGAACGACACGATGCCGTCCCAGATGCCCGTGAAGAAGCTCGACACGTTCGCCCACACCCTGACCCAGAACGCGCCCACAGAGGCCAGCGTGTGCTGGTGAACCAGGCGACCACGTTGTTCCAGAGGCCGGTGAAGAAGCTCGCGATGTTGTTCCACACGCCGACGAAGAACTGGCCCACGGCCGCCCACGCGGCGTTCCAGTTGGCGACCAGCCAGATGACCCCGGCTATCAAGAGCCCGATCGGGACCAGCGGGAGCACTAGGGCTGCCGCGAGGACACCGAGGATGGTGATGAACGCGGCCAGCACAACCAGCACGACCCCGGCGATGATCGGCGCGAAAGGCATCAGCTGCTCGATTAGCTGGCCGATGAACTTGACCACCGGCTCGAGCTTGGCGGCCCAGTCCGCGAACGTCGGCGCCATGGCCACGACGAACACCCATACCTTGCCAAGGATGTCCCCGAGGGAGCCGAGCAGGGGCGCGATCTTCTGGAATGCCTCTTGGGCGTTCTGGAACATCTGCTTGAGCGCCGCCTGGCCGGCCGGGGAGGCCAGTTGCTGCGCCCAGTGGGTGAACATGTCCAGCAGCGGCTTGAAAGACGCCCCCTCCGGCGTCGGCGCCCTGGACGATCGACCAGATCATCGAGCCGACCTGCTCCAGGATCTGCCACAGCTCACTAAACCGCTGCATGGCCGAGCTGATCATCTTCTCCAGCGACCCGTCGCTGGACGCTCGTGACAGGCTGGCCGTGAAGTCCGACAGCCCCCGACCGATCGCCTGGAGCGCGATAGACAGCGGCCCCGACGCGACACGCGGCGATGCGGACGAAGATCACGACCAGGTTCCCGGCGTCGCCCGCGATAGCCCGAAAGCCTCGGGTGATGTTGGTGATCGCGGTGCTCAGGTCGTCCTTGGTGGCCGGCAGCGACAGCGCCGACAGGATCGTCGTGCCGGCGAGGTTCGCCACCCCGGCCATGTCCACCAGGCCCCGGCGGACTGTCGGGAGCAGGTTTTGTGCGGCGTCTTTCAGCCAGTCGCTGAAGCCCTGGAAGAGCTGCTGCTGGACGGCCTGCTGCTGGAGGCTCTGCAGCTGCGGCGGCCAGAGCGCCTTGACCTCCAGCATGAACGCGCGCGCCGACGGGGCCAGGTTCTTGAGAGCCTGGTCGAAGGCCTTCATGTCGCCCTTGGCGAGCGCCCCGAACGCCTGGTCGATGCCTTGGGTGCCGATCTGGACGGCCACCATCACTCCGACCAGGCCCAGCATGGCCGGCGCCATGGCCAGCAGGCCGGGTAGCGCCGACGCGGTAGCTCCAGCGAGGCTGGTTATCACCGCCGCCAGCAGCGAGACGCTGGCGATCACGACGGGCACCAGGCCCATCCAGTAGGCCAACTGCGCCGCGATCGTCTGGATGTTCCCCAGCGCCCCGACTGACCCGACCGCGCCAGCTCCCCCCTCCACCCGGCGGGGGCGTTCCCAGGGACCCAAGCAGGCCCTGGATGATCAGTAGCTGGCTGATCACCGCGCCGAGGTTCAGGCCGGACAGGTCGAACCGGATCGGGATGTTGTCGAACAGCGAGCGCAGGTACTCCCGGAGGATGAACGCCTGCGCGCGTACGTCGGCGACCGAGGTGTTGTCGACCTCGAACTTGACCCCCACCTTGATGTCGCTGAGGGTCGCGGACTCGGCTCGGACCTTGTCGCGCAGCCTCGTCAGGTCGCCGTCGACGTTGACCGTGACGGTCTCGGTGAAGGCGCGCACCTGGTCCCGGAGCCGGGTGAGGTCGCCGCCCACGTTGACGGTGAGGTCGCGGATGCCGGCGACCGCCAGGCGGGCTTGGTCGGCCAGCTTGGATGTGTCGAAGTTAAGCCCGATGAACGCGTCGGCGATCGTGTTGCTCACCTAGCCCACCTCCTCTCTCACGCGACCTCGCCGAACTGCGCGGCAAACTGCCGTCGGGCGTCCGCGCCAGACACCCTGAACAGGTCGTCGTCGAACTCCGCTCGCTTGTCCTCGTCCATGTCCTCGGTGGCGATCACGTAGACGAAGTCCAGGAGAAGCTCCAGGCCGACGGCGTCGAAGAGGGCTAGCCGGCCTCCTCCGACACGAAGGTCTGCCACGCACCGGTCGTCGGCACCGTCCCCGAGGCCGCCGGGAGCACCTCGCTCAGCGGGACCTCCCGGACGGTGCCCTGAGAGAACGAGACGACCCGCGACGACCTCTTGGTGCTGATCGAGGACGAGGAGGAGGCTGCTGGCGCAGTGCCGTCCTTTGGGCGGCCTGCCAGGGCTTGGACTACCTCGCCCATCTGGCCGACCAACTGCTCCAGGTCCGCCATGTCCGCCTCGTCCAGCCACGCGTCGAACCGCTCGCGCTGCTCGGGCTGCACTAGCAGGTTCGCGAACTCGGTGAACTGGTCGATCATTTCCGACAGCTGGTCGATGGTCATCGACTCGCTGACCGAGGTGAACGACTTGACGAACCGCATCAGGCGTACGACCGGAACCTTGTCCCGGCAGGCGAACTCCTGGTCCCCGAGCCTCAGTGTTGTCATCCGGGCTCAGCTCCCGAAGATAGCTTTGAAGGGCAGGGCGCCGTCGACCACTTCCAGCATGAAGCTCATGGGGATGGTTGCCTTGTTCGGCGACTTCTGCCGCGCGACCTTGACCTTGCCGGTCTGCAGGCACTTGCGGAAGATCCACCGCTCCTTGTGGTCGGCGGCCTCCCAGCCGATCATCACGCGGGTAGCGGCCACGCCAGCCACCGGCGGCTCGAAGGAGACCGTGTCGCCGACCTCGGTGACCGAGACGGTGGAGCCGTCGCTGGTCAGCGACAGGGCCGACCCGCCGAGGGTCGTCGACAGCGTGAACGCGGTGCCTGAGGGCACCGTCCTCACGTAGTAAGTAGTGCCGGCGGTGACACCGGTGGTCGTGGTGATGGCGCCCAGGACCACCGGGTTGCCGACCACCAGAAGGTGCGGTGCGGTCGTGGTGAACACACCGGTGCTGGCAACGATGGTGGCGCTGCCGATCAGCCGGTTGTTGATCGTGATCGTGCCGCCGTTGAACGCCTTGCTGACGTTCTGGGCTGTCATCTCGCCAGGTCGAAGTCGACCGACATCTCCCGGGTCGACTCCTCATACCGGATCGGATCGGGGTGACCTCCTCCGCGACCTCGATGGCGTCGAACTTCGGGTTGTCGTTGAAGCTGTGGCCGGCGTCCGTGTATCCCATCTGTACCCAGGCGACATCCCAGGCCGTAGTCAGGTCCGTCGGCTCTGTGCTGGCCAGCGGCGCGAAGTACAGCGTGCCGGGCCCTACCTTGACGTTTGCGGCGGTTCCGTTGCTCATTACGCCCTCTTCCTCCCGGCCTAAGCAGCCGTCTGCTTGGCCATGACCGTGACGGTGAAGTCCACGACGTACCGAGGCGTATCCGACGGGATGTCTGGGGACCAGAGCACCGAGTCGACCTTCGCCCCATAGCCGACCGTGGAGTCGTCCAGCGGCTCCATGGCCATCTCCTGAATGGCGAACATGACGGCCTGGACCACGTCCACGGCCGTCTTCTTGCTTCCCTCCCCAGCAGCTCAGGGAGATGCGTGCGTCCTCCAGCGGTGTGTCCCCCGCCTGGGGGCCTCCGCCGATCCGGGTGACGGTGATGAAGGGCGGCTTGAGGCCCGCCGGGATACCGAAATGGACCTGCCCGTTGACCAGCGGCCGTACGGCGGAGTGAGCCCGTAGCCAGGTGCGCACGGCGCCCTCGACATCGGCGAACGGGTTGGAGGCAGCCATCACGAGGCCCCCGCGTCCAGCGCCGGGCGCAGGAACGGGTGGGGCTCCTCGTACCGAGTCCCCAGCTCCACGTACAGCGCGTACGGGGCCGTGGCTCCCACCTCCAGGCCGCCGTCGAGGCTGGCGCGGACCTCGATGGACGCCTTGAGCCTCCCCGTCCTGACGTGCGCCAGCAGCCGCGCGCGGTCGGCGATCGCGTCGGCACGGCGGCGCAGGTCCGCCTCGCACCCTGCGGAGTGCCTCAGCTCCTCGATAGCGGCTGGGTCGAGCCGGATGGTGCTCACGCGAGCCCCTTGACCGAGCGCAACGCCGGCCTGCACATGGGCCATGCCCAGCCCTCGCCGCTGCACCACCCAGGAGACGAGGTAGCGGGAGCCGTCGGCCTCGTCCAGCACCTGGTCGTCGTGGGTCACGTCGGTGGTCTGCAGGGCCAGCAGGAACGTGACGTTCTCCTGGGAGCCGCCCACGTCCCGCTCGCTGCCTCCGGGGCTGCCCAGGTGGCCGCGAACTCCCGTGGAGACGGTCGCGTAGAGCGCCGCCGCCTGGGCGTGGGGTGGGCTCGTGTCCAGGTCGTAGCCCTCGCCGTACGGGTCCAGCCCAGCGCTCATCGACGCCAGCACCTGGGGGCGCTGGACGGTGTAGGTCGACGTGGACAGCGGCAGCACGGGGGGCTACTCCTCGCCGCTCGTGGGCTTGGTAGCCTGCCTCGGCTTGGCCGGCTGCTTGGGCGCGTCCGGGTACTCGACTTCGGTGTGGCTGCCGATGACGGTTCGCATGGAGACCGCGCCGGCCGGCACCTCGGCTGGGCCGAAGCCATCCGGGTGCTCGATCCGCTCAGTAGGCATAGGACCAGGCCCCTCTCACCGGGATCAGCTCCCGATACGCGTACTTCTTGATGGAGGCCCAGACTCCCGGCGGCAGGTCGATCTCGGTGGGGCCGTCGTATGTGACGCTGGCATCCCCGACGGCGGCACTGCGCAGCCCAGCGGGTGTCTCGGAGGCGTCCAGCAGGTGCCTCGCGGTCAGGCAGACGGCCCTCGACAGCCGCGACGGCAGCGTCTGCTGGGTCCAGCCGCCCGTGTAGGTCACTGTCGCCCTGGACGGCCGGTCGTAGTAGTAGCCGCCGTTAAGGAAGGCGTCATCGAAGATGTTGATCCCCGAGACGCTGTACGGCTGCGTCATGTCCACGGGGGTGGCCCGCGGGAACACCTGGCCGCCCTCGTACACGAAAACCTGTTCCATCCGGGCCAGGTACTCCAGCGGGCGCCCCAGGCGGTCCTCGATGGCTCCCTGCGCCTCGGTGAGGGCGTCCAGCACGTCCGCCTGAGACGTGGTCAGGTCCCGGGTGGTGCGCCGGTAGCGCGCCTCGGTGACGACGCTCATCCGCGCCTCTTGGCGCCCGGGGTACGCGACCTCGCCTGCTTAACCGGCTCCTTGTGCTCGTCCGCCGGCTGGTCGACCGCCGTGGTGACCCGCTCGCCCTCCAGGCCGAGCCTGTCAGCCACCTCAAGCGGGACCTTGTCGCCGACGGTGTACGCGAGGGAGCCGCCGTCGAACACCCGGTCGGTGGCCAGCACGTACTCGGTCGGCTCTGGCATGACACTCCTCAGCGGGAACGGCGTCTGGACGTTGGGGATGTGCGTGCAGTCGTGCTCGCCGCACGCCAGGCACGGCGCCTGTGAGGTCTGCAGCACGGTCGCTCCCTCGGGTGGTCGATGCGGGCAGCCGGAAGGACGAGTCCAGCTCCCCGCCCTCAGTCCTGGTGGACGAGGCCTGGGGTCACGGGTGGATATCGGTGAAGTCGACCTCACGAAGTAGTCCGGCCGGCTCACGGCCAGCCCGACGTTCTCCTCGGCGAGGACCACGACCTTGTTCCCGATGAAGTAGTCGGAGTGCTGGTCTCCGACGCGGATCGTGATCCCCTCGTTCTCCAGCAGGGTCGCGCCGAGCTTGTACGAGCCGACCAGGGCCTTGGTGACCTCCATCGACGGCGTACGGACGGTGGGGATGCCCCAGATGTTGGCCGGGCCTGCGGTGAACGGGTTGCCGGCCGGGAAGTTCCCGTCGAACGAGCCGGTGCCGCTGTTGCGCTTGGTGACCATCGTCCAGTAGTCGGACGCGTTCATCGCGATGCCGTCGCGCGACGCCGCCGACCGCCTCGACCTTGCCGATCGCGAGACCCAGCATGGCGATCATGTCCACGCCGACGGCCCCGGTCGACGGGTCGGTCAGCGTCTGCAGGCCGGTGGTCTGCCGGATGCCACGGATGGCCGGCGCGGTGCCGGACCCGTTGAGCACCTGCTTCTCTTCGGCCAGTTGGACCATGTAGCCCAGCCGCGAGTCGATGTATCCACTGACCGTAGGCGCGTTCGCCAGAAGCTGTCGGGTCACCGGGATCCAGCCGGCGATGGTGCGGATCGGCGCGTCCTGAGCCGTGAAGGTCATCGCGACTTCGGGCTTGTTGGAGCCCTCAGCGGTCGGGCCGGTGATCAGCGCGTCGTCCGAGGCGTTGTTGCTCTCTCGGATGTACGGGACGCTCAGCAGGTTGGTCGGGATCACGCTCAGGAGGTCGCGGACGAACAGCCGCTGCCTGTTCGGGACCGGCGGCAGCGGGGTGCCTCGCGGCACGAACAGGCCGCCCCCGGCGGTGCCGTCGCCCTGCGTGAGCAAGGTGCGTACCTCGCCCTCGTATTGGCCCTGCGCGCCACGCTGGGCGTAGTCGCGGAAGCCGTCGGAGTCGACGAACTGCTGGCCTGCCGACCGGGCCTCGGACCCGAAGGCGCTAGTACCCACTTGAGGGGCGCTCTGGGTCCGACGCTCGCCCTCGGCGGAGCGCTCGGCGACGCACAGCAGCGCGTCCTGCGAGCGGATGTCCTCGATCGTCTGCTTGATCTCGGCGCGGACCTCGGCGGTCTGCTCGGACTTGCTGCGGAGGTCGTTGAGCTTCTCGCCCAGGCCCTCCAGGCCTGTGCGCAGCTCCACCGGGTTGAGTACGGCGGTCATCAGTAGCAGTCCTCCTCAGGACACAGATCTTTTGATCTCGGGTCCCGGGGTGGTCGCTGCTATCTGCCGTCTCCTACTCCGGTATTTCTAGTCCCCAGGATACCCCTGGTGGGTTAACAGGAACAGGGCTCACATCTGTTGCTCCGCAAGGCAAGAACGTCTCCAAGAATGTTTAGAGAATGCGGTATGATTAATTCACTCAATTGTTTAGGGAGGTGATGAAAGGTGCTAATTTGCAGACACTGCCGCCGGCAGCTAAGACGCATGCCGCAGGGCGGCTATGTCCACGTTGGAGGAGGCGAGAAATGCCCAGACCGGTTGAAGTACGGCGAACCGATGAAGTAGGGCATAGCGAGGGGTGGGACCAAAAGGTCGCACCCCTCTTGTATTCGTCAGCTGACCTCGACCACGAAGCCGTTGCCACAGTTGGGGAAGGACTCGTGCTGTCCGGATCCGTAGGTGACCCGCCAGCGCCCGAAGTAGAGTCCGCCGTCGGTCGGCAGGCCGTCGTCGGCCCACTCGTAGCGCACCGCCCCCGGGTCGCCGGTCTTCTCCGCCGTGAAGGACGACTCGTCGTACGCGACGGTGGCGCCTCGCAGGTACAGGGCCACGGTGGCGCCGTCGAGGTCGACCGGTGTGTTCGTCTCGTCCGTGAGCGTGGCGCTCAGCTCAGGTAGGTCGTCCCCGAGCCGGATGGCGGCGTCTGGCATGTCAGTGCCTCTCGATGATCACGTGGTTGCCGGAGCCCGAGGTCTGGTGCGTCCGGGTGGGGCCGGTCAGTGCCCTGCTAGCGGCCGTGGGCGGCCCGGCGGTAGCCGTAGGCCTGACGATGCTGTGGTTCGGGCTCCGATGGTGCCTCGGCGCCGTGATGTCCCTGATCGACCACAGCAGCCTGAGGTCAGCCCTGACCAGCGCGCGGTCGATCCACTCGACCGCAGCCGCCTCGCCCACCGCCCGGCGGACCGTCCAGCGGAGGTCGCTGGAGGCCGCGACGAGACGGTGGTCCGCCCACCGCAGCACCGCCAGCTGGCCGGCCAGTTGGCGGTCTCCCCAGGCCAGCTCCAGCTGGCCGCCAACGTGGGCGAGGTCGTCCCACGAGACCCCGCCGTCGACGCCCACCAGCGAGCGCAGCGCCCAGGACAGCTCCGCAGGGGCGCCGATGACGACGCGGTCTCCCCAGGCCAGCGCACGGCCCGCGCCCACCGTCACATGGTCGTCCCAGAGCAGGTCGGCGGTCGCGCCGACGTTGGACCTGGTGTTCCAAACGAGGGTCATGGACGCCTCCACCTGGACCAGCGACAGGACTCCCCAGTCGACCTCAACCGCAGCCGCTACCGCAGCCCTGTCGATCCACACCAGCGTGGTCGTTCGTGCGGCAGTCGCCGCGACCCTCCATCGAGCCGCGACCGTCGCACCGGCGACCGCGCGTACGGCCCACCGGACCGCGACGGCCTGGCCGACGGGTGTACTCACGTCCCACTGCAAGGCCACGGAGGAGCCCGCTGGTGCCCGGACGGACCAGGGGACCTCTACGGATACCCCCGCCGCCGACCGCGCCCCCCAGGGCAAGCTGACGGGCGAGCCGACGGCCTGCCGCGCGGCCCAGGACAGGTCGGCGGCCGACCCGACGCCGGTCAGCACACTCCAGGGCAGTGCCGACGCGTTGCCTGCCGTACCTCGGTCACCCCAGGCGAGCGACGACGACGCGCCAGCGGCCTGCCTGACGCTCCAACCGAGCGAGCACGATCGCCCCATTACCTGCCTGGTCGCCCAGCCCAGCTCAGCGGCGAGCCCGGCGGTCGCGCGTACCTTCCACGGCAGGCTCGTCGAGCCGCCGGTAGTGACTCTGCCGGCCCAGAGCAGCGCCGTAGCGCCTCCCACGGCCTGGCGGTCGCTCCATCGCAGCAGGCGGCTCGACCCGGCTGTCTGCCTGGCGTCCCATCTCAGGGCCGTGGCTTGGCCGGCGGTCTGGCGAGCTGCCCACTGAAGCGCGCTGGAGCTGCCGGCGACGTGCCGGACCTTCCAAGGCAGCGCCAACGCCAGTCCGGCCGGCGCGCGCGTACTCCAGGTCAGCGCCGATGCCTGCCCAGTGGTGTGGCGCGCGTTCCACTTGGCGACGACGGTCGCGCCAGCTGTCGCGCGGTCCCTCCAGTCCAGCTCCATTGCGGCGCCGGTCGCCTGACGGACCCTCCACTGCACGGCCGAGGAGGCGCTGGCAGTGGTCCGCACCTTCCACTGCAGCGCGAGGTCCAGGCCGACCGGGACGGTGACGGCGGTAAGGATCCGGGTTGGGATCAGGTTCGGGATGGTAGGCATGGCGGCGCCTACGTGTAGTACTTCAGGACGCCTGAGATGGACGCCGTCGCGGTCACGGCCGCCGTGCTGGCCACGCTCTTGATGAGCAGGGTCTGCGCGCCGGTCGGCGGCGAGGCCAGGAAGCACGCCTTCGAGACACCGTATGTGCTGCCGTCGGGCAGGCTCACCCAGCGCGAGTTGTCGCCGGACATCGCCGTCCCGCCGAGCGAGATGTTGAACGCGGTTCTCTGGTTCGTCCCGGTGTACGTCAGCTCGAATACGGCCTCGGCCAGCTGGCACCCGGACGGGACTGTCGCAGAGAAGGAGACCACCGTCGTCACGGTCGCGCCTGTGACCACCGACGCGGAGCCGGAGAACGCCTGCGACGTGACCAGGTTGGTCATCGTGTTGCTGCTGCCGTTGATGGTCTTGTTGGTCAGCGCTTGGGTGTCCGTGGTGCCCACCACCGAGCCGGTGACGCCGTGCACGTGCACGCCCGAGGAGGCGTTGACGTGGTTGTTGGCCTCCTGGTAGTCCAGCGACGCCGCCTGGTGGCTGATGATCGCTCCGCTGGCGTGGATCGCCCCCGTGGTGCCGTCGTAGCCACGGCCGCTGGTCGCGACGGTGCACGTCGTCCCGGACCGGGAGCTGACCAGGATCAGCTCGGAGTCCACCAGGACCGTGAAGTTCGCCGTCGGCCAGTTCGTCGCTGCGGCGATGGTGAAGGTGCCGGCGTTACCCGGGACGGTGGCCGTCATGCTGCTGGTAGTAGTGGTGACCACCGCGTTGTTGGTGAATGTCCTCGCCGCCATCGACTACCGCCTCCTCCCGAATATCCTGTCTATACAAGCGATTCCGCACTCGAATGAGGGAGCAGGGAGTCGCGGGGCCAGCACCGGGCTCCCTGCTCGTTAGGCGCTGGTGTCGCCCTCGACGCGTACGGTGACGCTGTCGTTGTCCAGGGCTGCCTGGTTGCTGGCTGTCCGGCGCACCCAGATAGCGGCGACGCTGCCCGCCGGGATGTCGGCGATCGAAAGGCCACCGGACTTGGTCGTGGGGCCGGAGAAAGTGACACCGGACGGGGCGGTGTTCTTGTTGGCGATCGTGGCCGCCTGAGCGCTCGACGAGCCCTTGGCGGTCACCCCGGCGGGGTCGAGGCCGATGGCGCAGTCGACGCCCCCGGAGGTCTCCGCGCTTTGCCACGCCTTGGGGCTCGTGAGCGTCAAGGTCGCGTGGTTGTTGTGGATGAACATGCACTGGTAGTCCACGTTGGACGCCGAGTTCTCGTCGCCGGTCACGTCCGGGAACAGGTTGTTCAGGGTCGCGGTGGTGATGGACGAGGTGCTCACGTACTTGCCGAGCGAGCTGCCGGCGACGGTCTGGGTGTTGGTGTTGCCTGCAGACCCGGCCGTGGTTGAAGTCTTGTACAGCAGGTCCGATGAGCTGATCGCCATGTCGGGTCTCCTTAGATCCGGTCGAGGATGTCGAGCGCGTCTTCCAGGTCCGGACCAGCTGGTCCTCCAGTGCGTCCAGCGCGTCGGTACCCGTGAGAGGGATGTCGTGCACGTCCGGGCCATATACGACTCGGACCTTGTCGAAGGTGAGCTGCTGGCCGTACGGGACCTGCGGGAGGTCGCCCGCGTCCGAGATGGTCACGTGCGGCACGAAGTTCGGGTGGTGGCTGGCCGGCGGCGCCATGTCGCCTACGTCCAGGCAGGCGCTGACGAGATCGTCCGACTCGACTAGCACCACCCGGCTGCTCTGCGGCCCTAGGTAGGCGCTGCCCGCGACATCAGTCACCATCGGCGCCTCGGTGCTGGCCCAGTCGGTGATGGCGGCCAGGATCGCGGCCTTCGTCTGCTCGTCGATCGACGCGTCCTCACCGAGGTAGCTGATCGTCAGGTGCAGGCCGTCCGCTGGGTGGTCGCCGCCGAGACGGGCGAGCCAGTCCAGCGACGCCTGGTCCGGCACGAGCGCCACCATCGCGCCAGAGGGCTCGTCGGGCGCTCCAGCTGGTCCGTCGGATGGTGCCTCGGCGCGGTCCTCGGCGTCCAGGGCCCTCAGGGCCTCGACGAGGGGCATCGCCCCTGCCGCCACCCTGGTCAGCAGGTCGGCGGCGCTCTCGCGGCTCATCCGGGCCTCCGAGCGGGTGCTGAGCAGGCGGGTGCCGGGCACCGCGCCCTTGAGCACGAGGGAGATCTCGTCCATCCGGGCCTCGGTCATCAGCTCGCGCGCGTCCGGGCCGTACAGCTCCAGGTCGTCGCGCTTCTCGCTCCACTGCTGCCGAGCGAACCCGAAGGAGAACTCGTCCATCGACCCGCTCTTGAGCTGGGCCCAGGCCTGCCGGGCCTTCGGGACTGCGTCGAAGTCGTCCAGCTGGACCGTCATGTCCAGGCCGTCGGGGTGCTCCTCGTACGAGATGCCCCGGCCGATCACCTCGGTCCAGTCGTGTCCCCAGGCGCATTTCGGGAGCTTCTGCTGGGAGCCGCGGGTGAACACGCCAGGGGCCCAGACCGACCCGTAGGAGTCGGCGACGCCGTAGCTGCAGACCCTCGCGGTGAACTGCCGCTTCTCCTCGTCGAGTGCCCGCAGCTCCACGCCGGGGAGCGACCTCTGCTCGTGCTTCGTCATCACGCCGCCTTACCGTTCAAGGCCGCGAGGGCCTGGTCGAGGTCGATCTCGTTGGCGGCCATCTGGGTCAGCAGCTGGCCGACAGTGGAGGCGTCCACGCCTGACACCAGCTCGGCCGCGCCGTCGTACGCCAGGACGGCCTCCATCTGGGCCAGCTCCTCCGACCGCTGGATGACCAGCGTCGACATCGACGAGTTGATCCGCTCGACGACGCGCTCGTGATCCTCGTCCGCGTCCAGGCCCGCCTGGAACTGCGTGGACACGGCTCGGTGGATCTCCTCGGTCAGGGTGGCCGCCAACGCGTCCGACCGAGCCTCGATGAACTGGTCGACCGAGCCGGGGTCTACCTGGTCCGCGCCGGCCGCCAGGGCCAGAGCCATCTCGTACATAGCCGACGCCCACTGCCGGACCTCCTCGACCCAGAAGATCGGGTCGTAGATGCCGGTGCCGGTGGTGTCCCGCTTCTCAACCAGGAGCCTCCCGCGCTTGCCCTCCAGGCGGCCCCGCACGGAGCGGGCCTGGCGGTCGAGCATGTGGTGTGCCTGCTTGGTCATGGCCCGGGTCAGTGACGCGACGTGCGCGTCGCGGATGACGCCACGCTTCTTCGCCTCCAGGTAGGCGGCTGACATCCCCTTCGTGAGGTGCCCGGTGGGGACTGGGGCATGGTCCGGGCCGGCGTGGCGCTGCTCCCCGGCGTCGTCGCTCGCCTGCACCTGTCCCGTCGGGATAGCTACGGGTGCGGGCGACGAGGTGAAGGGCGGACCTACCCAGGCCATCGGCGGCAAACCCACCGCGTCAAGGGCGGCCGCCGGGTCGTAGCCAGCGTCCACCAGGGCGACGGCGGCCTGGGCGAGGTTCAGCGTCGAGACGACGCTCGGCTGCTCGTCCTTGGCCGGGTCCATGCCCGCCGGCAGCCCGATGTAGTCCCGGGCCTCGTCGTCGGTGATCAGGTTGGCCTGCTTCAGCTCCGTCACCGAGACCGCCGTGATGTTCCGCTTCGGCTGCAGCTCGACGACGCCGCTGGTGTCGAACCATCCGGCCTCCGAGCCCACCAGCGGTGCCAGCCGGAGGTTGATGTGGTCCTGCAGCTCCGAGACCAGCGGCAAGATGGTGTCGAACCAGAAGTTCTGGTGCTCCTGGCCCGCGTTGCTATACGTGCGCTCGCTGGCGTCGCCCAGCTTGGACACCGGCACGCCGAACGCGATGGAGATGGAGTGCTGCGCCTGGATCATCTGCTGGATAAACTGGCTGTCCCGCTGGGTGCTCCCCAGCGTCTTGATGTCCAGCATCCCGCCAACGCCGCCGTCCCCGTCGCCGTTGACCTCAAGAAACGCAGTCCTCCCGGCGTTGGCGGGGGGCCCCGGTAGTTCGATTGGAACTGGGCCTGGAAGGCCGCCTTCTGCTCGGAGTTCTCGAACGCCTGGGTCACCACGGCGGCGGCCGGCATGGCGTTGTTGCGGAGGAAGCCGACGCTGTACTCGGAGAGCATGATCGCGGTGGACACGTCCAGCCTGGCGGCCTGCAGCACGCTCTCGGGCTGCCGAGGGTCGAGCTGGCTGGGCCGCCAGGCGTAGAAGACCTGGTCGAGGCTGAGGTGCCTGAGCTGGCCGCGATCGACGAACTTGTAGGCGTCGAAGTAGCGGCTGCCGCCGTCTGTTGGGACCGGGCGAATGAGGTTCGCTGGGATCGGCCACGCGTACTGGGGCGCAGGCTGCCTTGGAGAGCCGAAGTCCAGCTCCCAGGCCCAGACGCCCGTCACCAGGTAGCTGGCGATGGCCTGCTGCCACATCTGCCGGGAGGTGAACTGCGGGTTGGGGGCCGGCCGGCGGGGCCGAGCATCCGCGCCAGCGGGGCCTTGGTGCTGTAGTCGTTCGGCCGCTCGATATCGCCGCCGGCACGGAATGGCAACGCGCTGATGGCCTGGGCGATGATCTGGACGCACCGGTAGACCCAGATGTTGTTGTAGTAGGCCAGCTCCAGTGCTTGCTGCGCGTTCCAGTCCGAGATCTGCCCCTGGCTCGGGGAGATGAACCGCACGGACCGGGTGGCCATCGTCGGGTCACGGCGCTCCAGCGGCTCCGGCGACGGCGGGCCGATCGGCGTCCGCCGGTCTGTCACCTTGAAGTCAGGCATCTTTTGATCCCCCCTATGCCGTGCCGGCGAAGCTGAGCGTCCGTGCCTGCTTGAAGGCCAGCGCCGAGACGCCCCAGACGAGCGCGTCGAGCCGGTCCGGTGAGCCGTTGGTGCCCGGCACCCAGGTGGTCATCTGGCTCTCCAGCTCGGCCAGGTGCCCGACGTGGTGCACGCGGCGCTGCTCGTAGAGGGCCTGCACGGGCTCGGCCCGCAGGACCTTGCCCCTGGTGGCGGTGACCTTCCGGTACGGCACGTTGCGGCCGGTCCTGCCGTCGGGCAGCCGCACCTGGCGGACCACAGTCTCGACCATGTCGCCCCCCTGGTTGGTCTCCGCGACGATCCGGTCGGCGTTGGAGTCGTAGTACGCCTGCACCGCGACCGTCGCCCACTCGGATGGCGTGTAGGTGCCCGAGAGGTCCGCCAGGACGTAGAGCTGGTCGCGCGTGCTGGCCGACCACCACCACGCCCGTCTCGTCGCTCTGCGCGGTGCTGGTGGTCGCCGGGTCCACCGCCACGACGATCCGGTCCATCTCCGGGCAGCCGGACTCCAGGATCCGCGCCCGCTCGATCAGGTCGAGGGTGAACAGCGCGCCCTCGATGTCGTCCAGCACCTCGGCGTGCAGCTCCTGCCGGCCGATCGTGGTTCCCTCGTACTTGGCTCGCAGCCGCTCCAGGATCACCGCCGGTAGGTTCGCGGCGTTGTCGTACGTCGAGCCGCGAGTGACGTGCACCTGCGGGTCGACGACCAGCTCCTTGATTAGCTTCGTCGGCTTCGGCGTCGTGGAGACGCACACGCGCGGGTCGCTCCCGAGCCGCAGGGCCATCATGCCCAGGTCCCAGGCGACTGGGCCGTACCGCTGGTTGGCCAGCTCCTCGTACCAGAGCGAGTGGAACTGCGGGCCCCGAAGCGTCTCCGCCGACTTCTCGGTGTCAGCGGCGTAGATGCGCGCGATCGAGCCGTTGGCGAGCTTCAGCTCGCCGAGCGACCGGTTCCAGTCCTTGACGCGGTCGTCAGGCAGCACCGACAGCAGGCCGCTCTCGCCCTCGACGCATACGTCGCGCCCGTCAGCGAACCGGGGCACGACGATGCCCAGGCGATGCTTCGGCTCGCCCAGCATCCGGGTCTTGGACCACTCGGCGGCGGACCGGGTGTTGTGGGTGGGGATCATCGTCCGACCCGCCAGGAACAGATGCGATGGGGAGTCCACCGCGATGCACCTCACTGGCACGGACGGCACTTGCTCGCAGGCGACGATGTACCGGTGGGCAGTGCGGTTGGCCTGTGTGGTCGTCATACGAACCGCCGTGGCCTTCCGGGCCAGTCGGAAGACCTGGTGTCGTGGCGACCAGGTGACACGCCAGCGCGGTCCTACGTCCCTGCCCTCGATTCGGGCGCGTTCCGCACGCTTGACTGGCTTGTGGCCCAGCGAGACGGCTAACTCGAAGACACCGTCGGCCAGAGCCTGCCGGGTGGTGCAGAACTCAACGTGACCACCGACAATGACGCTGCCGTCGGTGTCCATCAGCCCCTGCAGCACGGCCAAGCGCTGCGACTGTGACGCTCGTAGGTACCTCTCCGGCACGTGCCTGTTCTTGAGCAGGCCGAGCGCTCGCAGCCGCGCCGTCAGGCTTGTGCTACGGGGCTGTGCGCGGTTACGCGCCCCTCCAAGTGGGTAGGTGGCGCACCGTGCGCCCTCCTTCCTCCGAGCAGGACCGGTCACCGGCTCGCCTGCAGCGGCGAGGGCCGGAGTAGCTCGTCCGCGTCCTCGTCCGACACGGTGATCTCCGCACAGGCGCTTGAACCATCGCCCAGCCACGCACCTAGCACGTAAGGGTCAATCGGCAAGGACCTGTCCGGCAGTTCGAGCGGTCCGGTGTTCACGACGGAGTGGTTACGTTCGCGGCCGTTCTGCACAATCACGGTCGACGCGATCTCGATGGTCGTACGGATCTGCGGACCATACTGAGGTTGGATTGATCGACCGTGCGCCTTCCGGGCTCTTTTGTCCCATGTCAGCCACATGTGCTCGGCATCAGCCACGATCACCGAACCGTCATCGAATACGACCCTGTAGCACTCCCGATCACACTGCGTCTCCGTGGCGAACACGACCTGGCACGGGCGGCCCTGATCGTCGAGAACCCGGTCTCCTATCGCCAAGCCGCCCATGGTGGTCCAGCCGGTCGGCGTCGGGATGGGTGTATCGAGGGCCAACGCCTTCCCGAAGCCGCGACCGGCCAATAGCAGCCAGATCAGGGCATCCGGGTCATTTGTGGGACGCTGGTTCCTCCTGGAATGTGCGTGCGGGAAACCGGGGTGACTCGTCCCATTACAGTCCTGCTTGTCACATATCCACTGGTATGCCTTGAGTGCGTAGATCCGCTGGAGGATCTCCAGACGCCTCTCCGGAGCGGCCGTCACTCGGTGCCCCGCACGATGGTGTCGCCGTCGTCGTCCTGGGGGTCAGTGCCCATGCCCGCCCCCGTGCTCGCCGGGCCACGTGCCCAGTGCCGAGTGATAGATGTTCGCCGCCAGACCCTTGGCCTGTCCGGGCGGCACGCCCTCGGACGCCAGGGCCGCCAGCAGCGCGCGATACGGCGTCGGGGAGGCAGCCCAGCGAGCCAGCCCCCTTCCCACGCGTCCAGTAGCTGTAGAGCTGCGGGGCGACCAGCTGGAGCTTCGAGGCCACCGCTCAGCCCACCAGGCGCAGGGCGAGCAGCAGCGGGACCAGCAGGGCGCCCGCCGCCAGCCCGATCGCGAGGGAGGCGCACCGGTCCACCAGCCCGAGAAGGGCGCTGCGGCCTGCGTGCCTGGCGCCGTAGTCAGCCACTGGCGACCTCGTGGGCGTCGTTGAGGGCCAGCTCGGCCTCGAGCCTGGCGATCTCGTCCTCGACCGTGCCGGGGAACGTGTGCTGGACGCTCAGCTCCAGGGCCGCGTCCAGGCCGAGGTACCTCGCCCGGCGCTCCTGGATCCGCAGCGCGGTCGTGATCGCCTTGTCGTCGCCCCGCTCGATGGCGGGCTGCAGGGCCAGCAGGTAGCCGTCCAGCCGCTCCAGCTCTACCTTGCGCATCTCGGTGGCGGCGGGGATCACGATCTGGGCGATGCCGGCGGTTACCCGGCGGCTGACCGTCTCGTGGGAGATCCCGAGCCGCCGGCCGATCGCGCGGTACGAGTGGCCGGCGAGGTTCAGCTTGACGACCTCGTCGATCTCGGCGGCGATCGCCATGCGGCTCTTGTGGGCTTCCCGGCCACTGGTGCATCTCCCTGTCACGTCCGGCGGTAGACGCTTGAGACTTCAAGCACTTACCGTGAGCCTGAGGCATGGAGTGTGGTTTCGCTAGCCCATCTGACCTGCGGGTGGGGGGGTGTGCGGGTGTCGTCACCTGGATCCGTTTGCTACCAACGATCCTTGGTGACATCGTCGTCGGATCCCAGCAGTACTAGCAAGATACTTAGAGACAGGAGGGGAGCCAGTCGCGGCGACCGGCTCCCCAAGTGCGTGGTCGGCTACGCGTCCGCGACCGCCCTGCCGGCCGTCTGGAGCAGCAGGACGCGAGTGGCCAGCGCCCGCCGGGCCGTCCTCCCACCGCCGAGCAGGACGGCGCTGCGGTGCTGCTCCACGCAGTCGTACGCCAGCGTCCACACCTCCTCCGGGTACCGCTCCCCGATGTCGAGCATCGCCACGTCGACAGCCGTGCGCCAGAACGTGCAGTCCTCTCGCCGCCGGCCGACGGCGGCAAGCTCCTGGTCCAGGGCGGCGAGCAGGTCCGCGATCACGACTCGTCGTCCTCGTCGCCCAGGTCGACCACCGGCGTGACCTGCATGGCGATCAGGAGCGTCTCTGCGGCCACCACCGCCCGCCCGATGTCCCCGCCCCGGACCTGCGGCCGGAGGCCCTCAGCGGCCAGCATGTTGACGACCCGCGTCACCAGCAGGTGCGGGTCGTACGTGCCCCGACCGGCGGTCACTGCGCGGCCCTCAGCTGCACGACATTGTCTGCGTCGGCGGCCGGCACCATCGCGGTCAGGAAGTCGCGACCGCGCATCACCCGGTCGAGCTTGCGCTCCTCCGAGGAGGTGCCGAGGTACAGCTCGGTCGTGCCGGCCTGCTTGTGACCAAGTAGGGCCGAGACGACCCGGATGGCGTGGTCGTACCCGCCCTCTTCCTGGAGCTGGTCGAACAGCGCCCGGGCCACGCCCCGGCGGATGGTGTGGATCCCGATCCCCTTGATGTCACCGCCCACCACCGCCGTATAGGCGCGCTGGATGACCTCCTCCATCTTCGCCATCGGCTTGTGCGGCAGGTACTCGATAGCCGTCCGGAGGCACTCGCGGCTGCCGTCCTCGTGGGTCACCCAGTAGAACCGGCCGTTGTTGCGGGCCGGGACGAGGAAGTCGGTGGACCGCAGCGGCCGGCCCAGGTTCTCCGCGTAGGTCGTCAGCCACTTGCGCATCTCCCGGTCCAGGTCGGCCGTGACGGGGAGCACCTTCTCGTCCTTGGTCTTGACCAGCTCGACGCGGAAGCCGCCTTCGATCAGGTTCAGATCGCCGACCCTCGCCGCCTTGATCGTGCTCGCCCGGACGGCCGTGTTGAGCGCTACAGCCATCAGCGCCCGATCTCGCGGCTCCTCGCAGCTGTCTAGCATCGCCAGCATCACGTCGGGCGCCGGGCGCACCTGCAATTTCTTCGGGGCTTTCAGCGACATGATGTCGCCCGTGAGGTCCCGCCGGGTCAGGCCTTTTCGCTGGCAGTAGTGGAAGAAACGCCCCATGCGCGCCAGGGCGGCATTCGCCGACGACGCGCTGATCGGGGGCCGAGTATGTCCTCGGTAGTCGAGGTGCTCGGCCCGCAACCCGCCTGGGCCAAAGAGGAACTCCTCGACGTGGTGCTCCTCCAGCGAGGACACCAGCAGGTCGCCGGTCAGCTTCACGAACCTCGTGAGGACCGACTTGTCATTCGCGCGAGTGGCGACCGCCATCCCCCGCTGCGTGCACCAGATCTGGTACTGCTCGATCGCCTCGGACAGTCGCGTCCGGTCCTTGCGTACACCCATTCCAGAGACATCCTTTCAATCGGTCTCTGGCGGGAGATCAGCTCCCTCAGTCTACGACAAATTTCCTCTAAAGATTCCCGATAGTGTCCTTCAAGTGGGAATAACTCCCCCCCGGCAGTCACGTTGAGTCGCCCTAGGTGTTGATCTTGGTTAGTTGGTCTACACATAACGGGCATCGGTCCGGAATATCCTTTTCGTACGGGCTAACTAACCAAGATCAACATCGCACTTGAACAGCAGCTTCTCAGAGCCATCCGTGTCGACTGGCGTGCAGGGCTAGCTGAAAGCGGCTGGTGGTGCCGGCGAGCGACATCAGTTTTTTTCCATTCGGCGTACCAGCGTACGGCGGCTGATGCCCAGCAGTTCGGCGATTTTCTCGTCGGTCATGCCGGCGGAGAGCAGGGCCACCAGCCGACGCTCCCCAGGGCTCAGCGAAGAGGGGACGCGACCGCCGAGATGGACCGGAAACGACGCCCGCCAGGCCAAGTCGAAAAGCCCTTCCAGTGCGAGCAGAAGACTCGACGGATGGACGACCATGACCGCACTGTTGACCGCGGCTTCGGTCGCGGGCAACGAAACGAGCGCTAGCCGCCGGTCGACGATGGTCATTTTCGCCGGCACCGTCGGCAGCACTCGGGCCAGCTCGCCGGCGGCGATGGACGGCTTGATGTTTCCCTCATAATATTCTCGCCGTTCCCACCGAGACCCGCGCATAAACCACCCGGTATTCCACCCCGCGGGCGAGGTTTTCCAGTTCCTGCGGGTTCGCGATCGTGTTCGGCCGATGGTACGGCGGAGTGTCGAAGCGACGGATCTGGTGACTGGCCGAGCTTTCGGCCAAGTCACTCCGAGCCAGGATGCTGGACCGCCCGGTGACAACCTCCACCACGTTGTCCGCAGGCTGCGTCCACACGCTGCGGCGGAAGAGGTCGTACGCGTTGAGGGCGGCGGCCTGGGCGGCACGTACCTCCGCCTGCCGCTCCAGACCGAGCAGGTCGACTCCACCGCCAGGCTGCACCGGCACCGTGGTGCCGTCGGCGAGCTCCCGCACCAGGCCAAGCTCTCCCAGTCGCCCGAGCGCCAGCCGGATGGCCGGCTCGGTGCGACCGGTCGCGGTGGCCAGCTCGGCCGGCACGACAGGTCCGCAGGTCAGCAGCCGCGCGTACGCGACCGTCGTCTCGGTGCTGTCGAGGCCGAGCCGGCTGAGGTGCTCGGTCAGGTCAGACATGGGCATCCTCCTTGTCGGGCCCAGCTGCATCATGCCGGTCGGTTGGCACCGATGGTCCGGTCTTGATGGATCTTGGGTGCTTCGAGGCGGAGATGGCGCTTGTGTGACATTGGCGTGATCTCGCCACCGCCGCGCCTGGTCGTGCGATACGAATCCGTCGTGTATCTGTCGTCGGTCCGACCCGGTGCCCGCTCGGGGGTCGTCGGTGCGATCGGCGCGAACGTCGTCGCGCTCGGCCTGGTCAGCCTGGTCACCGACGTGTCATCGGAGATGGTGACCGCGGTCCTGCCCGCGTACCTGGTCTTTGGCCTGAGCCTGTCGATTGCCCAGTACGGACTTATGGACGGCCTCTACACCGGCGTCACCGCGGTCACCAGACTGCTCGGCGGCTACACGGCCGACCGGTGGCGGGCCCGCAAGACGGTGGCCGGCGCCGGCTATGCGCTGTCGGCGGTCGCGAAGATCGGCCTGCTCGCGGCCGGCGGGTCCGCACTGGGCGTCGGTGCGGCGATCGCCGCCGACCGGATGGGCAAAGGTGTCCGTACGGCGCCCAGAGACGCCATGATCACGCTGTCCGCCGAGCCGGCCGCGCTCGGCCGGGCGTTCGGCGTCCATCGGACCCTGGACAGCGTTGGTGCGTTCCTCGGACCGCTGGTCGCGCTCGCAGTCCTGGCCGGCACAGCGCAGGCGTACGACGCGATTTTCGTGGTGAGTCTTTGCGTGGCCGTGCTCGGCGTTCTGCTGCTGATCCTGTTCGTACGCAACAGCCACGATGACGTGCCGGCACAGCGGCCGCTCCTGAAGGAGGCGCTAGGACTTCTCAGCGACCCGCGGATCCGCCGGCTCGCGTACGCCGCCATCCTCCTCGGACTCGTCACCGTCGGCGACGGTTTCGTCTATCTGCTGATCCAGCGCTGGCAGGGTCTGCCGGTGCTGTGGTTTCCGCTGCTGGCGGTCGGTACGAACGTGTCGTCGTACCTGCTGCTGGCCACGCCCTTGGGGGCGATCGCCGACCGGTTCGGCCGCTGGCGGGTCGTCGTCGGCGGCCACGTCGCTCTGCTGGCCGTCTACCTGCTGCTGGCTGGTCACCGCGGCAGCTGGCCCGCGGCGATCCTCGCGCTGGCTCTCTACGGCGCGTTCTACGCTGCCGTAGACGGCGTCCTTATGGCCACCGCCAGTCCTCTCCTGCCCAAGCGCGTTAGGACGAGCGGCCTCGCGTTGCTGCAAACCTGCCAGGCGTTGGCGTATCTGCTCTCGTCTGTCATTTTCGGCTTGGCTTGGCAGGCTTTCGGCCCCGACCGAGCCGGCTTCGTCGCGGCCGCCGGAGTCCTGGTCGCGTTGCCGTTGGCCGTGTGGTGGTTGCGGAGCGCGAAATGAGAACGCTGTCCACCCGCGCGCGAATGGCCGTGGTGGGCGTGGCTGTGGTGGTGCTGGCCGGCGCCGGCGGTTGGTACGCCGTACGGGCCGCCGACCGCTCTGGGGCGACCGGAAGCGGGTCGGGAGCGGTGACCCTGGCGGCCGGTCAGTGGCTCGTCTTTCGGTCCACTGTGGACGGTCCCAGCTACGGCCACCTGGCCGAGGTTCCGGAATCCTCCCCGCGCTCGGGCCGCGCGTTCACCGCGGACCGCTGCGCGCGGGCGTACGCCGCTGCTGGCAGCGGCGTGTGTTTGCGGCCCAGCACCGAAAATCCGGGTGGGTACGAGATCGCCCTGCTCGGGCCGGACGCGGCTGCCCGCCGGGCGATCCCAATGAACGGGATCCCGAGCCGCGCCCGGGTGTCGGCGAGCGGCCGGATGGTGTCGTGGACGACGTTCGTCGCCGGCGACTCGTACACCGGGACCAGCCAGTTCTCCACTCGGTCCGGCATTCTGGACACCACCGCGGATGTCCTCGCCGGCACTTTGGAGACCTTCACGCTGACCATGAATGGCCGCCCGTACGAGGCAACGGACCTCAACTACTGGGGCGTCACGTTCACCCGCGACGACAACCATTTCTACGCCACGGCCGGCACCGGCGGGAAGCGCTATCTGGTTGAGGGTGACTTCGCCCGACGTACTTTTCGTACGCTGCGAGAAAATGTCGAGTGCCCGTCATTGTCGCCGGATGGCACCAGGATCGCGTACAAGAAACGCGTGTCCAGCGACCCGACGCAACCGTGGCGATTCGCCGTACTCGATCTCGCCACGATGCGCGAAACACTGCTCGCTGAGCCGCGGAGCGTGGACGACCAACCGGCCTGGCTGGACAGTCACACCGTGATGTACGGGGTGCGGCGAGACGCCCGACACGCCGACGTGTGGGCGGTCCCCGCCGACGGCACCGGGCGACCCGGACTGCTGATCCCCGACGCCGAATCGCCCGCCGCGCTCAGCCCGTGAAGATGTCGGTGATCGCGGTCCGGCTCGCCGCATTGCCGAGCGCGGGCAACCCGTACATGTCCTCGAGGGTACGCAGGACGCGATAGTGATCGATTTGCTCGGAATACTTCCCGGCGCTGATATTCGAACCGACGAACGATGTGTAGATCTGGTTAACAGAGGTGAAATTGTCCTCGTCGAAGCTGGTGATCAGCATGCTGTTGTGAGTTTTGGACCATTGCGCGTACGCGTCCAGGTGCTTCTTCTGCCAGGTGTCGCCGGTGCTGATCGAGCAGTCATGCATGTCGTCGCACATGTTCGGAATCACGAACGAGACGGTGGGCAGTGTCGAATAGTCGCTGGGAAAAGAGGAGAACGGCCACTGCTTGGTCTTGTCGACATTGTCGAAATTCACCCAGGGCGCGTGCTTGCGCATGTACTTGCTGGAGGAACAGCCGGTGTAGCCCGTGCTGGGCAGATCCTCCGCGTACGAGCCGTAGCTGATCCCCGCGGCGCCGAGTTGCTGGAACAGGTTTCCCTTGCCCTTGAACGTGTTCGGACAGCCGTCTCCAGTAAGACCCTGCGTGGTGCCGGAGAACAGCGCGACGTAGTTCGGCTGGCTCGGGATGGGTGATCCCGAACGACTGGCTGGAAAGCGCGCCCTGGGCGGCCAACTGCTGGAGGTAAGGTGCGTTGGTTCCGGACGCCACATCTGGATAGTTCTTGTTCTCGTGCAACACGATCACGACGTGGTCGTACCGGTGCAGCGACGGGGTGGCGATGGCTTGGGCCGCGCCAACCAGGGCTACCGCGACGGCTACTCCCAGGATCGCGGCGGCTCGGAACGCGGAGGAGCGACGAACACGCATCGGGACTCCCGAACGGTCGGCGACTGTATCCGCATTTGTCTACCCTGTTCGGGCCCACCCCGGTGGCACATTCGCGCCATGACGACATCTGGCATCGGGTCAATCAGCCGAAAGCACCGCGGACGTATGTGCCGGAGTTGCGCATCGCGTCCGCGGCTTCGGGCAGGAATCGCCAGAACAGATGGAGACTGTGCATACCAGCAAGACGGGGTCGCCGGTGTCGGCTCCCGGGAGAGTTAGATCGGCGCGACGATGTGTACGGGAGTGCCGTAGTCGAACATCGTCATCGTCATGTCGATGTCGAGCTGGTGACCCTGAATCGTGGTCGGAACCGTCAGGTGGAACTCGACGACCCGCCCCTGGCCGTCCAGCCAGACCTGCACCGGCAAGGTGTCCTTTCCCAGGCCCTTCTTCATCGCCTCCAGAGCCGTCTTCTCATCGCCCTTGGCCGCGGCGATCGCCTTGTTGAGGTCGATAGTCGCCGTATAGCCGGTAGCGGAGGCTCCATGGACTGTCTTCGCCCCGAGCGGAGTGACATTGCCCGCGCGTTCCAGGTAGCGCAGGGTGTCGGCCTGGTTGCCCGAGCCCAGGCTGCTGCCGCCACTGCCCTGGGTCTTCGTCCACTTACCGCCATTCACCTGCTCGTAGACGGTCGAGCCGACGGTGATCGAGTGCACCTTGGTCGGACCGGACAACACGATGTCAGCGGCCGGCGGCTGGCACTGCCCGGAGCCGTCACCGGACAGCGTGATCTTTCGTCCCTGGATCGTGACCACCATCGTCAACGAGACCTTGAACGTGTTCGCCTTGGAGGTCTGGGTGAACGCGGCCTGCACCATTTGCAGCGGTGACAGCGGCGGAGCGCTGGTCACCTTGGGCTGCGGCCGGCTCGCGGTGGAGGTCTTGGGAAGCGAGCAGGCGCCCGCCCCGAAGGTGAGCCCCACCGCCACCAGGGCCGCCATGGCGGCCGTCGTCATCTTGCGATACATCCCCGTTTTCCTTTCTCTACAACGAAAGTCCTACACCTTCGGTGCGGCGATCTGCGCTGGGGCACCGAAGTCGTACAGCGTGAGCGTGGTGTCGGTGGTGACCTTCACACCCTGGTACGTGAGCGGCAGCGCCATCTCGAAGTGCACGATCCGGCCCTGTTCGTCCAGCCACACCTGCACCGGGAGCTCGGGCTTGCCGAGCGACTTGCGGATGTTCTCCATGTTGGGCTTGTCCGCCGGATCGGCGCCGGCCACCGCGGTGTCCAGGTTGACCGACGCGGTGTAACCGGTCACCGCGATGCCCTTGATCGTGGTCTTCCCGGTGGTCTTGACCTGGTCTGAAGCAATCTGCAGGAAATGCAGCATGTCCAGCTGGTCGCCCTGCCCGGCACCTACATCGTCGGGGCTCAGCTTTTTCCAGGCTCTGCCGCTCTTCTGCTCGTAGCTGTCCGAGCCCACGCTGATCTCATGCCGCTTCGGTGCGGTCAGCGTCAGATCCGACGCCGGCGTACCGAATTCCACGACCCCGCTGCCCGCGGTCTTCTCCTTGGTCCCGGGCGCCCCGACGGTGATCAGCACGTCGATCTTCGAAGTCTTCGCGGCAATCGTCTTGTCGAGCGAGCCCTGCACCAGCTCAACTGGCGTTTGGGGTGCCGCGGTGGACTGTTGTGCGGCCGGCGTCGCATTCGTACCCGCCGCCTTGGGCTGCGCCGGTCCGCACGCGGTCATCCCGACCGCGAGCCCCCAGCATGAGGGCAGCCGTCATTGCCTTGCGATGCATCCCCGTTTCCTCTCCCCGTCATAAGCCTCATCGAGGCATGAGGGAAAATAGCCCGCAAGCCAAGGGACCGTCATGTGAATTCCAGGAATTCATCTTTTCAGTCAGTCTTGGTCGCTTCGCGAATGTGACGATACGGCTCATAAAACAGACAAAACCTCGCCGTTTCGTCACATTCACGGGTTCCGGTGCGAAGATCAAGAACGGACCACGTTTCGTACCAGGAAAGGAAGTCGATGAGCGAGCAGCTGCTGATTGGTGCCCAGCTGGCGGACGGCACCGGGGCGCCGCTGCGGGCCGCCGAAGTGCTGGTTTCCGGCGACCGGATCCAGGCCGTCGAGGCGCCGGGCGCGGTGAGCGGCTCGTACGACGGGCCCGTGGTCGACCTTTCCGGGCTGGTGCTCGCGCCCGGCTTTATCGACACGCATTCGCATGCCGACAACGCGCCGCTGCTGGCAGCTGACGCACCACCAAGATCTTCCAGGGCGTGACGACCGAGGTGGTCGGCAACTGCGGCTTCAGCCTGGCACCTCGCCGTTCCCGGCACGCCGACACTTTCACCGCGTTCACCGGCCGACTCTTCCCGCCGATCGACTGGGCGTGGTCCGGGTTCGACGAGTTCTTCCGTACGACTGACCAGAACGGGTATGTCACCAACTACTGCCAGCTGGTCGGGCACGGCACGCTGCGGATCGCGGCGATGGGGATGGCCGACGCGGCGGCGGCGGACGATGACGCGATCGCCGTCATGCGTACTGAGCTGGAGTCGGCGATGGCGGCCGGCGCTTTTGGCCTGTCCAGCGGCCTGATCTATCCGCCGGCGGTCTATTCCGGCACGTCGGAGCTGGTCCGACTGGCCGAGGTGCTGGGTGGCGATGGCCTTTACGCGACGCACATGCGCAACGAGGGCGCCGGGTTATTGGAGGCCATCGCCGAGGCGCTGGAAATCGCGCGCCGCCGCCGGGCGTAACGCACATTTCGCATCTGAAATCGGCTGGCCGCCCGAACTGGGGCCGGATGCCGGCCGCGATCACCGCCCTCGACCAGGCGAAGGCGGCCGGCCAGCGGGTCAGCCATGACATCTATCCGTACGACGCCTCGTCCACGATGCTCGCGACCGTGCTGCCGCCGAGCTACCTGGCCGACGGCGAGGCCGCGATCCTGAAGCGGCTGGCCGACCCACCCGGCGGCCGCCGGGAACTGGCCCGGCTCATCGCCGAAGGTCTGCCCGGCTGGGAAAGTACGATCCGTGGCGCCGGCTGGGACGGCATCCTGGTCGCCACCACCGGCAGCCACCGCGACGAGGGTCGTACGCTCGCGGAGATCGCCGCCGACCGGCAGGTCGAGCCGGTGGACGCGCTGATCGACGTGCTACTCGCCGAGGAGCTCAAGGCCTCGATGGTCAGCTTCAGCATGAACGAGACCGACATCGAGACGGCGTTGTCGTACGAGCACACCATGATCGGCAGCGACGGCCTGCCGCCCGGCGCCGGCGGTAAGCCGCACCCGCGCCTCTACGGCACTTTCCCGCGGGTGCTGGGCCGCTATCGCCGCGAGCGGGCGCTGCTGACCCTGCCCGAGGCGGTCCGTCGGATGACCTCGCTGCCGGCGGACACCTTCCGCATCCCGGACCGCGGCCGAGTCGCCGCCGGCACGATCGCCGACCTGGTGGCTTTCGACCCGGACACCGTCGCCGACATCTGCGACTACCGCGACCCCGTACACCAGCCACTGGGCATCCCGTGGGTCATGCAGGCGGGCCACCCGGTCGTCGTCGACGGCACCTACGTCGGCCCCCCCGCCGCGGCCGCCGCCTGTCCCCCGCCTGAACCCCAAAACAACTGCGGCCTCGTCATCGGTGGATGACGAGGCCGCGGTTGTCGACGCATTGCGCGCCGCGGTCGTACCGACTTGCGCGCCGCAAGAGTGGAGCGGGACTAGAGGCTTACTTGGGGAGTGCTGGGAGTGGGAGGCCACCCGGGAGGAGGGAGGTGATGGTCTTGAGCAGACCCATGACCACGCCCAGCACGGTGCCGACCAGGCTGCCGATGTCCGGCAGGCCGGGCACCGGAAGGGCCGGCACCGGAAGGCCGGCGGGGCCGTCGAGGTGGACGGACGTCGTGGCGACGGCAACCTGAGCCACCGCGGCACTGTGGACGGTGGCGGCCGTAGCCGGCGCTGCGGTTGCTCCGATGAGCAACACAGATAGCAGGAGTGCCAGTGCGAGAGCGGTGCGTGCACGCAAGATACGCATGGAACGGGTCCTTTCCGTGAGTCCGTTAATCGGACACGACCCGTGAAAGCTAGCAATCCGGACATTGACTGTCAAAAGATGCCACACGCCACATCCGCCCCAGTAGGCGGGGGCCACGCTCAGCAGATATAACGAAATGGCATCATTTTTCCCGTACGGCGTGTCCGCTCCGCTCCGGTTTCAGGGCCGCCGGCCGAGATGCCCCGCTAGCTGCGCGTACGGTCCGGCGTCCGGCTCGACCTCGACCACCGGACCGAACGGGATCGGGCCGCCACGAGCGTCCGCGGGCACGAATTGCCGGGCGATCGGCAGCACCGCTTCGGCGAGCGAGTCGTCGAGCAGGTCCAGCCGACCGAGTGCCTTCGCGAGGTCCCACGAGTGCACAGTCATCTCCTGCGCGTACGCGAGCATCGCGGCCCGGCCAGGGAACTCGCCGAACGGCAGCGACAGCACCTTGTCCAACAACGCGTCGTCCGACCACACCTGCTCGACGGTGGCCCGCGCCTCGTGGAACAGCGGGATGAGCTCAGCGGCCGGCAGATCGGGTACGAGCGATGAGACGTCCGCGGCCTTGCCTCCCTTACCGGTGTGGATGACGCGCCGCACGACGCCGATCATGTGCCCGCTCAACTTCCGTACGTCGAACTCTTCGCACGGCGTCGGCAGGCTCATCTTCTCTTCGGTCGCCTCGGCGATGACCTTCTCGGCCTGGTCCAGCGCCTGGCCGAACAAGATCCGCGGGTCGCTCATTACTTCTCCTTCGTAGCTGGTTGGCGGTACGGGGAGCAGCATGGCAGCGATAATCTGACATCGGCTGTCATATATTGCTGGCAGAATTTCCAGCTGTGAAGTCAGACCGGCTGTTGTCCATCCTGATGTTGCTGCAGACGTACGGTCAGCTGTCCGCGGCCGACCTGGCCGGCCGGCTGGAGGTGTCGCAGCGCACCATCTACCGAGACCTGGAGGCGCTGTCCGCCGCCGGCGTCCCGGTCTACACCGAGCGCGGCCGCAACGGCGGCTGCGCCCTGCTCCCCGGCTATCGCACCGACATGACCGGCCTGAGTACGGACGAGGCCCGCGCGCTTTTCGTCTTCACCGGCCGCGGCGACACCTCGACGCCGGGGATGGAGCCGGCGTTGCGCTCAGCCCTGCGCAAGCTGATGGCCGCGCTGCCGGTCGGCCAGCAACCCGAGGTAGATCACGCGATGCAGCGGGTGTGGTCGACAGCCGCCGCTGGGGCGCCGAGCTCGACGAGCTACCAACGCTGCCGGTGATCGAGGACGCGGTCTGGCAGGACCGGCGGATCCGGATCCGCTACCAGCCCGGCCGCGGCGGCCCGGCCGCCGACCACCTCCTCGACCCGTACGGACTCGTCCACAAGTCCGGCATCTGGTACTTGATCGCGGCACACAACGACGAGCCGCGGATGTTCCGGGTGTCGCGCGTACAAGAGGCCACCGCGCTGGACGAGCCGTCCACCCGGCCAGCGGATCTGGACCTCGAAGAGCTGTGGCATCGGCTGCGCACCACCTTCGAGTCTTCCGGCAAGGGCATCGACGTCGTCGTTCGGGTACGAGCGGAGCGGCTCGCGCTGATGCTCGGTGCGACCCGCCGGCAGATGGTCGAACCACCCGAACACGATCCGCCGGACGCCGACGGCTGGTGTGAGGTCCGGGCTCGCTTTCGTGGTCTGCTGCCGGCTCGCGGTGTGCTGCTCGGACTCGGCACGGAGGTGCGGGTGGTGTCGCCGGTGGAGCTCCAGGACGACCTGGTCGCCACCGCGGCCGCCGTTCTGGCCACTTACCAAGGCCCGATCGGGCAACGCGATCGTGCCGCTGGGGCCACGCAGCGTGCTCGGCCGGGGCGGTGAGCAGGGCGATCATCGGGAGAATCCGGCATGAAAGTAACCCTGTGCACAAGTCGCTAGAGACATCGTTGACGAGAACCGCCACGATAGGACCGTGATCAAGACTGCCCAGCGGCTGCGTACCGGTGCCGCCACCCACCCCGGCCGGGTCCGGGAGAACAACCAGGACTCGTATTTCGCGGGTGAGAGGCTGATCGTCGTCGCCGATGGCGTCGGCGGAGCGGCCGGCGGTGAGGTCGCCAGCGCGGCCGCCATCGCCGCGATGTCCGCGGTAGACACGGAGCAAGCAGCGGACTCCCCGGACGCCGCTGCCGCCGCCTTCATCAGTGCGGGAGACGATGCCGCGGCGGATCCGGGCGGCTACCGAAGCCAAGCCGGAACTCGCCGGGATGGGTACGACGCTCAGCGCCTTCCTGCTCACCGGCGACCAGATCGTGATGGCGCACGCTGGCGACTCCCGGGCGTACCGGCTGCGCGGCGGCGAGATGGTGCAGCTGAGCAAGGACGACTCGTACGTGCAGCTCCTGATCGACCGCGGCTCGCTCCGGCCCGAGGACGCCGAGTCGCATCCGCAGCGCAACCTCGTCACCAAGGTCCTGCAGACCGACCCGGTCGACCTGTCCCTGCGCAAGGAGTTCGTCGAGCTGGGCGACCGCTACCTGGTCTGCAGCGACGGGCTGACCGGGGTGGTCCATCGGGACATCATCGTGGCGACCCTCGGCGAGGTCGCCGACCCGACCGAGTGCGCCAACGAGCTGATCGAGCTGGCCCTGGAACGCGGCGCGCCGGACAACGTCACCGCGGTCATCGGCGACGTGATCGCCGAGGAACCCGAGCCGGAGCCGGAGATGCCGCCGACCGTCAAGCTGCCGATCGTCGACGCCGAGGTCGCCGCCACCGGTGCGCCGGTCGATGCGCCGGCAGTGCTGTCGATCGATGCGCCGGGAGTGATGCCGGCCCTGGCACCGGAGCCTGAGCCGCCCGTACGCCGCGGTTTCTTCGCCCGGGTTTTCGGCCGCCGGCATGGGCGTCGCCGCCGTTAGCAGGTTCCCCGCGACAGGCCGGAGCAACAAAAAAGGGCGCACCTAGACTGAGCCGGTGAGTGATTCCCACCGGCTGCGCCGGCCATTGATCTGGGTCGCCCTCGCTGCGCTGGTCAGCAACGCCTTCATCGTGGTCACCGGCGCGACAGTACGACTGACGGGCTCGGGGCTTGGCTGCCCGACCTGGCCCAAATGCGGCGACGGGTCGTACGTGCCGACGGCGGAATACGGGATCCACGGCATCATCGAGTTCACCAACCGGATGCTGGTCTTCGCCGATGTCGTCGATGTCGCCATCCCGCTGATCGCCTTCGGCCTCGCCTGGCTGGCACGGCCCCGCCGCAAGCCGCTGATCGCGCTGAGCGTCGTCCTCGTCGGCGGCATCCTGCTGAACGCGGTGATGGGTGGGTTGACCGTCCTCAGCGGCCTGAACCCGTGGGTGGTGGCGGCGCATTTCCTGCCGTCGCCAGCCCTGGTCGTCGTCGCGTACGTCTTCTGGGTGCGGTCTCGCGAGGCCGGCGACGGGCCCATCCAGTGGCTCGGCGCGCAGCCGTTCCGGATTCTGGCGTGGCTGCTCATCCTGTCCGCCGGGCTGACCGTGGTCATCGGCACCGTGGTGACCGGGTCGGGCCCGCATGCCGGCGACGCGACCGCCGTACGCACCGGCCTCGACCCGGCGATCGTCAGCATGGTGCACGCCGACTCAGCGATCTTGCTGGTGGGGCTCACCATCGCAGCGCTGGTCGCCTTCGCCGCGGGAAAGGCACCAAAGGCGGCCACCAAGGCGATCGCCGTCCTGTTCATCGTGGAGTTGGCCCAGATCGCGATCGGCTATACGCAATACTTCACGCACCTGCCGATCGTGCTGGTCGCGGTGCACGTGACCGGCGCGATCGTGCTCTGGATCAGCGCCCTGCGACCACTGTTCGCACTGCGTCGGCGCGGCCTGGACGTACCACCCGCGGTGGAGACCGAGGTGCCGGTCGAGCTGGCCGCGGATCGGGTCTGACGCGGAACAAACCGGGCACCAACCCCGTTGCGACAGACATGAAAATCGGACTCTCCACTTTCATCACCGACGAGGGCATCCGGCCCGCCGACCTCGGCCGGGCCGCCGAGGAGCGCGGGTTCGACTCGCTCTTCATCGCCGAGCACAGCCACATTCCGGTACGCGAGGAAACGCCCTATCCGGGCGGTACCGAACTGCCGCGGATCTACTACCGGACGCTGGACCCGTTCGTCGCACTGTCCGCGATCGCTTCGGTGACCGAGAAACTGCTGCTGGGCACCGGCATCGCGCTGTGGTCATCCAGCGGGACACGATCCACACCGCGAAGGAGGCCGCGAGCCTGGACCTGGTGTCCAACGGCCGCGCGGTGCTCGGTGTGGGCGCCGGCTGGAAGCGCGAGGAGATGCGTAACCACGGCACCGATCCGCGGACCCGCGGCGCACTGCTGGATGAGCAGCTGCGAGCGATCCGGGAGATCTGGACCAAGGAACAGGCCGAGTTCCACGGAAAGCACGTGAACTTCGACCCGATCTACGCCTGGCCGAAGCCGGTGCAGCCGACCCTGCCGATCTATATCGGCGGCGAAGGGGAGGCCGCACAGCGCCGGGTCGTCGAGCTCGGCGACGGCTGGATGCCGAGCGCCAGCCGGCAGCCGACCGACCTGGCGGAAACCATCAAGAGCCTGCGCGACCGGGCCGGCCGGCACATCCCGGTGACGCTTTTCGGGGTGAGCGATCTCGGCGTCGACCTCGACGCGTACGAGGCCGCCGGCGTCGAGCGAGTCCTGTTCTTCCTCCCGACCCAGCCACGGTCCGAATCCCTGCAGACCCTCGACACCTTCGCGGCCCGCATTACCCGCTAGCCTGAGTTTCCTCGCTAGTTTGATCTTGGGTGGTGTTTTGCCTGGTCAGGTGGGTTCTGGATGGTGGCTGGGTGTATTACCTAAGTCGTGTCAGCGGGTGGGTGCGTAGTGGTGGATGTTGAACAGGTCGGCGAGTTTTTGTTGGGTCCAGGTCATGTCTGTGAGCATGCGTTTGGCGCGAGGGCGTCCTTTGTTGCCGTCGTGGTAGAGCAGGACGGTTTCCTGGATTCCTGATAGTTCGTTTAGCAGTTCGCGGACGGACATGTGTATATCGGCGTGTTCGGCTTCGCGGCGCATGAGGTGGGCGATGGTTAGGGCCAGGACGCAGTAGAACACGTGGACGCGGATTTTCTGGTCGGTCCAGTGGTGCATGGGGCTGAAGGAGACCACGTGAGTGTCTTTGAGTTGACGGAATCCGGCTTCTACGTCGGATTGGGAGCGGTAGCCGGCGACAATGTCGGTGACGGGCCAGTCGTCGTGGCCGGTGAACAGGATCCGTTTGCCGAAGATCCGGTTCTCCAGGCGGGTGCGGGCACGCCGGTCGGTGCGCCAGGTCAGCCGCAGCTCAGCCGGTTTGTCGCCGGTCAGCGTGGTGGTGATGATGTCGCTGACCCAGCGGTGTCGGCAGATCGTGGCGATCTCGGTCTGGACTGCGGCACGGGATTTGCGGGTGCGCCCGCGCGCCAGGCGGCCCTGCAAAGCGGTGAGCTTGCCAGTCACGGTGGCGAGCGTCTGGTCCAGGCCACGAACCTGTTTGGCGTGCAGCGTCGTCGAATGCGTGAGCACGGCGCGGCGTGTCACGCCCAGCGCGGTGACGGTGGTGTCGACATGGGTCAGGCCGCGATAGCGGCCGGCGTCACCGTCGGCGTCGACCGGCCGGTACCGGGATTTCGGTATCGCCAGCAACGCCGGATGGTCGCTCGGTGGCAGGAGCCGATGAACCCGATCCCGGTATCCTCCACCAGTTCGTGGTTGTCGGCGGAATTCTGCCCGGCGTCGTAGACGATCGTCAGCGACTCCACGGAGGTAGTCAGCTGCCGGTACCGGGCGACCAGTTCGTCGATCATCGCGCTGAACTGGGTGACATCCGGCCGGTCTCCCGGATAGGTATGGGACAGCACCGGAACCCCCGCCGTCGCGGGTGACCACCAGGCCCAGCCCAACCAGCCGCAGGTCCACCCGCTTCTGCTTCGCCCTGCCCCGCTGCGCGATCGGCGCCTTCTCGTTGCCGGAGTCGATGAAGGTGGCGAAGTTGGTCATGTCCAGCACCAAACCGGTCAGGTCCAGCCCGAACTCGGTGACGATCCGCCGCCCTAACTTGGTTTCGATCGCTCGCAGGTCGGCTACCGACAACCGATCCATCGCGTTCCAGAACCGGCGATGGTCGGTCGCGCCGCGCGGTAGCCGCAGCCACCGCGCGCCGGCGTGGAGGCCCACCAATCGGCGAACGCCAGCTTTGAGCACGGCGCCACGATCCGGTTCGCCGTCGCCAACGCGATATACGTGCCCACCGAGGCCAGCGCGTCCGCCCGGCGCGACACCACACCATCGACCGTCCCCACCACGTCCAGTCGCTCCAGCATCGACCACACCGCGGCCAGATCCCCGAACGCCTTGTGTTCGCTACGCACCGGTTCACCGGCCGCCGCGTCGGTCAGCTTGGCCACCACCTCCTCCGCGCTGCCCAGATACTGCTGCGACACGATCCGCGGCTTGCCCTGCACCCGCGCGGACTCGACCAGGTAGTAGTACGTCTTCCCCGCCTGGCGCTTCCCTACGATCGACGGCATATATAGGTAATACACCATCGACGCCTACAACCCAAACACACACAACACAAAACACGCCGAACGATCAGCTAGCAGGGAAACTCAGGCTAGGTTCGCTTGATGAGCCATCGGCCGCGGTCGATGGCTCATCAAGAAAGACTTCGTACGCGTGCCGGCGGTGGTCGGCGAAGAGCGTCAACGCACTCTCTCTGTTGCCAGCACGCAGGACCTGGGCAAGCTCGCGGTGCTCAGCTGGAATGTGTTCCAGATAGCCGGCGGCACTCCGGCCGACCCGCATCAGCAGAAAAAGGTGCACCTGGGAGCGGATCCCCTGCCAAGCCGCCCGCAGCCGATCGTGATGTGCCGCCGCGAAAACCGCGTCGTGGAAGGCGAGATCAAGGTCCAGCATCGCGTGTTTGTCCTCGGCGCGGGCCATCGCGGCCACCGTTTCCTCGATCGCCACGAGGTCGGCTTCGAACGCGTGGTCCATCAGTCGTCGTACGGCCAGATCCTCCAGTGCGCCGCGCAAGCTGTCGAGTTCGTCAGCGTCCACTGTGGACAGTGACGTGACGGTCGCACCGCGGTGCCACTCGTTGCGTACCAGTCCTTCGCGTTCCAGCCGCAACAGCGCCTCCCGTACGGGCCCCCGGCTGACCCGCAGAGCGCCGGCCAACTCCACTTCCCGCAAAGGTGTGCCGGGCGCATAGAGACCGCCGAAAATCGCGTCGCGGATGCGGTCCGCCACCTCGTCGGCCATGCCGCGCCGCCGGGCCGGAGCCAGTTGATCGCTCATGTCTTAATGTTAACATTACGACAACTCCCTCAACGGAAGGCGCGCCCGTGTCCCCACTCCCCCGCTTCCATCTGGCCGTGCCAGTCGACGACCTCGCCGCGGCCCGGCACTTCTACGGCGAGGTTCTCGGCTGCGAACAGGGCCGCAGCTCGGACCGGTGGATCGACTGGAACCTGCGCGGCCACCAGTTCGTCACGCACCTCGCGCCCGGACATGAGGCGCGGGCCGCGCACAACCCGGTGGACGGCCACGACGTACCGGTGCCGCATTTCGGGCTGTTGCTGACTGTCGAGGAATTCCACGTATTGGCCGACCGGCTCCGGGCCGCCGGCACCGCCTTCGTCATCGAGCCATATCTGCGATTCCAGGGCCAGCCGGGCGAACAGTGGACGATGTTCCTCACCGACCCGGCCGCAAACGCGATGGAATTCAAGGCATTCGCCGATGACGCCCAAGTTTTCGCTGTTTGAAAAAAAGAAGGAGACGAAGAATGCGGGTTGCCGCCGCGCAGGCTCGGCCGCACTGGCTCGACTCGGCCGCTACCACCGGGAAAGTGGTGGAGTGGATCGAGAATGCGGCCGCCGAGCAGGTCGAGCTGTTGACCTTTCCGGAGACCTTCCTGTCCGGCTACCCGTCGTGGCTGGAACACACCGGCGGGGCCCGTTTCGAAAACCTGGAACAGAAACGTGCGTACGCGGCCTATCTCGGTGCCGCCGTCGAAATGACCGGCCCTGAACTCGCCCTCATCACCGAAGCCGTACACGATCTCGGTGTTTTCGTTTACCTGGGCACCACAGAACGATCCGGCGGCACGATTTTCTGCACCCTGGTGGCCATCGACCCGGCCGCCGGCATCGTCAGCACCCATCGCAAGCTGATGCCCACGTACGAGGAGCGGCTGGTCTGGGGCATCGGCGACGGTCACGGCCTGCGTGTCCACCCGGTCGGACCGACCCGGGTGGGAGGCCTGAACTGCTGGGAAAACTGGATGCCACAGGCCCGCCACGCCCTCTATGCGCAGAGTGAAGAGTTGCACGTCAGCGTCTGGCCCGGCAATCCACACAACACGGCCGACCTGCCTCGGTTCATCGCCCGCGAAGGCCGGGTGTTCTGCCTGGCCGCGAACGGCCTGCTGTCGCTGGCCGATGTGCCCGCCGACTTTCCGTTGCGCACGGCGCTGGAAGCGGCGGAGTTGACCGACTACTGCCGCGGCGGCTCGGCCATCGCGGCACCGGACGGCACCTGGGTGGTCGAGCCGGTGGTCGACGAGGAACGCCTGGTCATCGCCGACCTGGACTTCACCCGGGTCCGCGAGGAACGCCAGAATTTCGACCCCACCGGCCACTACAGCCGGCCCGACGTCTTCTTCTCCGTCGAGGTCGACCGCCGGCGCCGCATCCCCACCGCCTTTCGGGACTAGTGGCCTGCGCGAACCTGACGTTTCGGTAGTCGACCACCCGGAGTGTCGTCTACCGAAACGTCGAGCTCGCGGAGGTCAGCTGGCGGCTCGTACGGGCGAATCGGCGAACTGCGTGTGATACAGCTCGGCGTAGAGCCCGTCGGCTGCGACCAGCGACTCATGCGTGCCGCGCTCCACGATCTGGCCATGCTCCAACACCAGGATCTGGTCGGCGGACCGGACGGTGGACAGCCGGTGCGCGATGACCAGCGCCGTACGCCCGGCCAGCGCCTCGTCGAGCGCGCGCGCTGCACCGCCGCCTCACTCTCGGAGTCCAGGGTGCGCGCGGTGGCCTCGTCCAGCACCACGATCGACGGGCCCTTCAGCAGCAGCCGAGCGATCGCGAGCCGCTGCTTCTCGCCGCCGGAGAGCCGGTAACCGCGGTCTCCCACCACCGTGTCGAGCCCATCCGGAAGCGACCGCACGAGCTCCCCGACCTGCGCGCGGTCCAGCGCGGACCACAGCTCGTCCTCGGTGGCGTCCGGCTTCGCGTAGACCAGGTTCACCTTGATCGTGTCGTGGAACAGGTGCGCGTCCTGGGTGACCACGCCGATCGCGCCGCGCAGCGACTCCTGCGTCCAGTCGCGTACGTCCGTGCCGGCCACCTTCACCGCGCCACCGGTCACGTCGTAGATCCGGGAAACCAGTTGGCTGATCGTCGTCTTGCCGGCGCCGGACGGGCCGACCAGGGCGATCAGCTGGCCGGGCTCGGCGGTGAACGACACCCCATGCAGCACGTCGCCGGCCGCCCGCCGGTCGGCGACCGCCAGGTCTTCCAGCGATGCCAACGAAACCTCGTCCGCGGACGGGTAGCGGAACCGCACGTCGTCGAAGACGATCGCCGGCTGGTCCGCCGGCAGCAGTGCCGGCAGGGTCTTCGCGTCCGGCCGGTCGGTGATCATCGGCGGCAGGTCAACGACCTCGAAGACACGCTCGAAGGACACCAACGCGCTCATCACGTCCACCTGCACGTTCGACAGCGCGGTGATCGGCCCGTAAAGCCTGGTCAGCAGCAGCGCGAGGGTGACCACCGTGCCGGCCGAGAGGGCGTTGGTCAGCGCCAGCCAACCACCCAGCCCGTACGTGGCGGCGCTGGCCACCGCGGTCAGCAGACCCAGCGCCACGAACAGGCCGCGGCTGTACATCGCGCTCTTGACGCCCATGTCCCGGACCTGCGCGGCGGTGTCGCCGAACTCCTTCGCCTCCGCCGTCGGCCGCCCGAAAAGCTTCACCAACAGCGCGCCCGAGACGTTGAACCGCTCGGTCATCGTCGAGTTCATGCTGGCGTTGAGCCGCGCGGTCTGCCGGGTGATGTCGGCGAGCTTGCGGCCCACCCATCGGGCCGGCAGCACGAAAACCGGCAGCAATACCAGCGCGGCCGCAGTGATCTGCCAGGACAGGGTCAGCATCGTACCGACCGTCAGGGCCAGCGCGATGACGTTGCTGACCACGCCGGACAGCACCGACGTGAACGCGCGCTGCGCGCCGATCACATCGTTGTTGAGCCGGCTGACCAACGCACCCGTCTGGGTGCGGGTGAAGAAGGCGATCGGCATCCGCTGCACGTGGTCGAAAACCGTCCGGCGCAGGTCCAGGATGATCCCCTCACCGATCCGCGCCGAATGCCACCGCTGCACCACCGACAGCCCCGCGTCGAACACCGCGAGCCCGGCGATCAGCGCCGCCAACCAGATCACCGTCGACACCGCGCCCTTCGCGGTGATCACGTTGATCACCCGCCCGGCCAGCACCGGAGTGGCCACCCCAATCGCCGCTGACACGGCCACCGTGAGCAGGAAGATCGTGATCTCCCAGCCGTACGGCCGCGCATATCTCATGATCCGCAGGGCGGTCCGCCGCCCTGGTCTTTTCTCTTTGGACAGCGTCTTTCGCCGCTCGGCGGACACCATCATCTGCCAACCGGACATCCCTGGATCTGACATCGACATCTCTATAACCCGTCTTCCCCTATGCTGGCGTCGGAACGCCGTCCTCGCCCAGCGCATTCCCAAGGTATGCGGCCGGTACGACAACAACGTCCCGTTCTGGTCCAGCATGCAACCTCAAGCAATGTTGAGGTCAAGGGCGCTTGGCCGGCTCCAGAGCCGCCGCCACCGCGTCCGCGAACCGCTCGGCAGCGCCTTGCGCATGCGCGAAGAACAGCGACGGCTCGGTCAGCTCAAGCTCCAACACCACCGGTCCGGTCGCGGTCGGAATGAGGTCCACCCGCGCGTACAACAAGAGCCGATCCGCTCCGCCCGGCACGGCCGCCAACACCCGCTCACCCATCGCCAACTCGGCCGCCGTCGGCTGGTGCGGGGTGATCTCCTCGGGCTGATAGAGCCCGTCGATCTGGCGTACCGGCCCGGCCAGCATCGCCGCTTTCTTCACCGAATGACTGAAGGAACCGCCGAAATACAGCAGCGCCGTCTCACCCTTGGTGTCCACATCGGACAGATACGGCTGCACCATCACGGTCCGCCGGGCCGCCAGCAGCCGGTTCGCATGCGCCCGCGCCTTGGCCACCAGCTCCGGGTCCTCGGCGTGGTATCGCCCGGTGTCCAGCGACCCCGCCCCCACCGACGGCTTCACCACGAACTCCCCCGCCGCCGGCAGCACGCTCGCGTCCCCCGGTTCGAGCCACGTCGTCGGCACCACCGACAGGCCAAGATTGGCCAGCTGCAACAAATACCGCTTGTCGGTGTTCCACCGTACGACGTCCGCCGGATTCACCAACCGCGGCACCGTCCCCACCCACTGGAGAAACTCGTCCCGCCGGCGTACGTAATCCCACACCGACCGCAGAACCACCAGCTGATACTTGTCCCAGTCGACCGATTTGTCATCCCAGACCACAATCTCGGTGTCGATGCCCCGCCGAGTCAGCGGATACAACACCTTCCGGTCGTCCGGATCCGCATCCGGCAACTCGGCACAGGTCACCAACGCCACCCGCGCGCGCCCCGCCATCATGTCCCCCTACGCTCAGCCGCCCACCGCTCGGCCAAACCCTACCGAGCCCGCCCCACGACCCACCCGCCCGCAGTCGAGCTTGCTAAGGCGCGGCGATGGGGCACCTTCGTTGTTGGCGTCAGACCAGGGCGTCCACGGTCATGGCGATCGACAGCAGCGTCAAATAGGTGATCGACACATGGAAAAGTCGCATCGGCCGGATCCGCTCTCCGCGGCTGACCTGAATGAACAGCCGGTGCGCGTCGATCAGGAACCAGCCACCCAGCGCGATCGCGACCAGGCCATAGATCCAGCTCATCCCGACAGCCCAGAGCGCCACCGAGGCCCCGACCATCGCCCACGAGTACACGACGATTTCGACCGCTACCCGCATCGGCTTGGCGACCACCGGCAGCATCGGTACGCCGGCGGCCGCGTAGTCCTCTTTGAAACGCATGGCCAGCGCCCAGAAATGCGGCATCTGCCAGAAAAAGACGATCCCGAAGAAGGCCCACGCCGACCACGAGAGGGTGCCGGTGACCGCTGCCCAACCGATCAGCACTGGAGCGGCACCGCAGATGCCGCCCCAAAAGGTGTTCTGAGCCGTACGTCGCTTCAGCAGCAACGTGTAGATCAGGACGTAATAGAGGTTCGCGCCAATCGACAGCGCGGTCGCGAGCGGGTTCGTGGTGAACCAGAGCAGAACGGCGGCGACCGCGCCGAGCACGAGACCGAAGATCAGCGCGCTGCGCGGCGAGATGAGCCCCTGCGGGAGCGGACGGCGGGACGTCCGCTTCATCAGCTGGTCGATGTCGCGGTCGATATAGCAGTTCAGGACGTTCGCGCTGCCGGCCGCCAGCGTGCCGCCGATCAGGGTGGCGAAAGCGGTGAACAGCGGCGGCACGCCGTGCGCGGCCATGAACATCGCCGGGACAGTGGTGATGAGGAGCAGTTCGATAATCCGCGGCTTGGTGAGCGCCACATAGCCGCGTACGACCGCGCCGAAGCCGCGGGCCACCGCGGGCTGGGCCTGGACTGAAGGGGTCTCGGCTGGGGGCCGAGCCGGATCGATGACCGCCGTCACGCGGGAGCCACCGCACCGCGAAGGGCAAGCGACCGCACTGGGCAGCTCATGGGCAACCTGGGCAGCATCGCCTCTCCCACTCATCGACCGTGTTCTACAGATCGTAGTACCGGGGTTCCGGCCGGTCCTTGCGGGGTGCCACCGACCAAGCGCCAACCACCCGCGCCGACGCGGGCGCCCACCGACGGACAGGACAACGCCGTCAGGTACGTACGAAATCCGGCCTCCTGATGCCCATCGGCGGCCATCGAAAGTCAAGCGCACGCCAAGAAAGCCCCGGATTTTGGTCGATTCGGAGGCCGTCGGTAACCCGTCAACCGCGCCGAAAAGAACAGCAGTCGACATGTGATTCAAGAGTCCGCCGTTGACCCGGCCCTGACCTGTCGAGTGTGGCGAACATCGGTAGGGTCGAAGACGACGTCTGAAACAGTGTTGACCCTTGTGAGCAGGAGCAATCGTGGCAGAAGCAGGATCGGGCAGCAGCCTGGGATGGACGGACCTCGACCGGCGCGCGGTGGACACCGCCCGGACCCTCGCGATGGACGCGGTGCAGAACACCGGCAACGGGCATCCGGGCACCGCGATGAGCCTCGCGCCGGCCGCATATCTGCTTTTCCAGCGCATCCTTCGGCACGATCCGACCGCCCCGGACTGGGCCGGTCGCGACCGGTTCGTGCTCTCGAACGGACACTCCAGCCTGACCCTTTACGTGCAGCTCTACCTGTCGGGATACGGCCTGGAGCTGGATGACCTCAAGCAGCTGCGCAAGTGGGGCAGCCTGACACCCGGTCACCCGGAGCACGGCCACACCAAGGGCGTCGAGACCACCACCGGCCCGCTCGGCCAGGGCGTCGGCAACGCGGTCGGGATGGCGATGGCGGCCCGCCGCGAACGCGGTCTCTTCGACCCGGACGCGGCTCCCGGCGAGAGCCTCTTCGACCACCAGATCTACGCGTTCTGCGGCGACGGTGACCTGGAAGAAGGCGTCAGCGCGGAGGCGTCGTCGCTGGCCGGCCACCAGCAGCTGGGCAACCTGACGCTGATCTACGACGACAACAAGATCTCCATCGAGGACGACACCAACATCGCGTTCAGCGAGGACGTGGCGAAGCGGTACGAGGCGTACGGCTGGCACATCCAGGTCGTCGACTGGACCGATGGCGGCAAGGGCTACCACGAGGACGTCGAGGCGCTAAACACCGCGATCGAGGCCGCGAAAGCCGAGACCAGCAAGCCGTCGTTCATCGTTCTCCGGACGATTATTGGCTGGCCAGCGCCAAAACTGCAGAACACCGGCAAGGCGCATGGCGCGGCGCTGGGCGAGGACGAGGTGGCCGCGACCAAGGAGGTTCTCGGCCTCGACCCGACCAAGTCCTTCGACGTGGCCGACGACGTCATCGCGCACAGCCGCGAGGTCGTCCAGCGCGGCCAGGCCGCGCATGCGCAATGGCAGCAGGCGTACGACAAATGGGCGGCGGCCAACCCGGAGCGCAAGGCGTTGCACGATCGGCTCGCCGCGCGCGCCCTTCCGGAGGGCTGGACGGACACACTTCCGCACTGGGATGTCGATCCGAAGGGTGTCGCGACCCGGGTCGCCTCCGGTGACGTGCTGTCCGCGATCGCGCCGGTGCTGCCGGAGCTGTGGGGCGGTTCGGCCGACCTCGCCGGCTCCAACAACACCACGCCCAAGGGCGAGCCGTCCTTCGTACCGGCCGAGCACCAGACCAAGATGTTCACCGGCGGCCCGTACGGCCGGGTGCTGCACTTCGGCATCCGCGAGCACGCTATGGGTTCGATCATGAACGGCATCACGCTGCACGGCGGCACCCGCGTCTACGGCGGCACGTTCCTGGTCTTCAGCGATTACATGCGCGGCGGCGGTACGACTGGCCGCGCTGATGAAGCTGCCGGTCACGTACGTATGGACGCACGACTCCATCGGCCTCGGCGAGGACGGCCCGACGCACCAGCCGATCGAGCACCTGTCCGCGCTGCGGACCATCCCGGGCCTGGACGTCGTACGACCCGGCGACGCCAACGAGACGGCGTACGCCTGGCAGACCATCCTGGAGAACACCGACCGCCCAGCCGGCCTCGCGCTCACCCGGCAGAACGTGCCGACCCAGGAAGGCACGTCACTGGAAGGCGTCCGGCGCGGCGGGTACGTCTTGCAGGACGCCTCCAGCGGCCGGCCCGACGTGGTGCTGATCGCGTCCGGTTCGGAGTTGCAGCTGGCAGTCGAGGCGCGCAAGACGCTGGAGGCCGACGGCGTTAAAGCCCGTGTGGTGTCCATGCCGTGTCGTGAGTGGTTCGACGACCAGGACCAGACGTACCGAGACGACGTGATCCCGCATGACGTGCATGCCCGGGTCAGCCGTCGAGGCGGGCATTTCGCAGAGCTGGTGGAAGGTCATCGGCGACGCCGGCCGGCACGTCGGCATCGAGCATTTCGGTGCCAGCGCTGACTACAAGACGCTTTACGAGCAGTTCGGCATCACCGCGGCAGCGGTTGTCCAGGCAGCGAAGGAAAGCATTCAGCAGGCCAGCAGTCGTTAATCATTCAACCGAAGATTCTGGGAGTGATGGCAGTGACAGAGAACAAGGGCGGTCCACTGGCCGAGCTGTCCGCCGCGGGGGTGGCGATCTGGCTCGACGACCTGGACCGCGGCCGGCTGCGGACCGGCGGTCTGGAAGCGCTGATGCACGACAAGCACGTCGTCGGGGTGACTACCAACCCGACGATTTTCGCCAAGGCGCTGGAACACGGCGACGAGTACGACGAGCAGACCCGCGATCTCGCGAGCCGCAAGGTGTCGATCGACGAGGCTGTACGCAGCATCACGACGTACGACGTGCGCTGGGCCGCTGACGTGCTGCGTCCGGCGTACGACGCCTCGAACGGCGCCGACGGCCGGGTGTCCATCGAGGTCGACCCGAGGCTCGCCCGGGACACCAAGAACACCGTGGCGGAGGCGAAAGCGCTGTGGTGGCTGGTCGATCGCGAAAATGCCTTCATCAAGATCCCGGCCACCCTGGAAGGTCTGCCGGCCATCACCGAGGCGCTCGCGGCCGGCATCAGCATCAACGTGACGCTGATCTTCTCGCTCGAGCGGTACGACGCGGTAGCCGAGGCTTTCCTGACCGGCATGGAAAAGGCCAAGGAAAACGGCCACGACCTGAGCAAGATCGAGTCGGTCGCGTCGTTCTTCGTGTCCCGGGTGGACACCGAGGTCGACAAGCGGCTCGACAAAATCGGCTCGGACGAGGCGAAAGCTCTTCGCGGCTCCGCGGCGATCGCGAACGCTCGACTCGCGTACCAGCATTACGAAAAGGCCTTCGGGTCGGATCGCTGGAAGGCCCTGGCCGCCGCCGCCGGCGCCCCACCCGCAGCGTCCGCTCTGGGCGTCGACCGGCGTGAAGGACCCAGCTTTCCCGGACACCCGCTATGTGGTCGAACTGGTGGCTCCAGGCGTCGTCAACACGATGCCCGAGGCGACCCTGGACGCGACCGCGGACCACGGCGAGATCAAGGGTGACACGGTCACCGGCGGGTACGAGGACGCGCAAGCCGCCCTCGACAAGCTGACCGCCGTCGGCATCGATCTCGACGATGTCGTCAAGGTCCTGGAGGACGAAGGCGTCGACAAGTTCGAGGTCTCTTGGAAGCAGCTGCTGGAGACCGTCGAGAAGCAGCTCGCCGGCGGTGCCGCGTGACCGGCTTCGGTGCTGAGCAAGGCAAAAAGCAGGACGACGAGGTCGGGAATGCGGCCGCCGGCGGCCTGCAGGTCGTCGGCGCGTACGACGTGGCCGGCGCCGCTGACGTGCTGGTCGCTTTCAAGGCCGACGACGTGGCAGCCAAGCTGTCCGCCGGCGACGACACACGTTGTGGGGTCCGGATGCCCAGCCGGAGTCGTCCAAGCGCCTGGGCTGGCTGGACCTGGCGAGCGAGTCGCGCGCTTTGGTCGAGCCGCTGGCAAAACTCCGCGAGGAGCTGGTCGCCGAGGGCCTGGACCACATCGTGCTCGCCGGCATGGGCGGCTCGTCGCTGGCGCCCGAGGTCATCACCGAGACCGTCGGCAAGTCGCTGGTCACCCTCGACACCACCGACGCTGGCCAGGTTCGGGCCGCGCTGGCCGAGAATCTCGACCGTACGATCCTGGTCGTCTCTTCCAAGTCGGGCGGCACCGTCGAGACCGACAGTCACCGCCGCGCGTACGTGAAAGCGTTCGTCGACGCCGGACTTTCCGAGGCGGACGCGAACAAACGATTGGTCGTAGTCACCGATCCCGGTTCGCCGCTGGAAAAGTCGGCGAAAGAGGCCGGCGTACGAGCCGTCTTCCTGGCGAATCCGAATGTCGGCGGCCGCTATTCGGCGCTCACACCGCTTTCGGCCTGGTGCCCAGCGCGTTGGCCGGCATCGACATTTCCGAGCTGCTGGACCAGGCCGAAGCCGTACGCGGCTCGCTGGCTGATCCAGACGGCCCGGCGGTCGCGCTCGGTGTTGCCCTTGGCGCCGCGTACAAAGCCGGTCGCGACAAGATCGTGATCGCCTCCGACGGCACCGGGCTGGTGGGTCTGGGCGACTGGGCCGAGCAGCTGCTCGCCGAGTCGACCGGCAAGGAAGGCAAGGGCATCCTGCCGGTCGCGGTCGAGTCCCCCACCGCCGCCGGGACCACAGGTGACGACGTGCTTGCCGTCACTGTCGGCGGTTCACTGCACGTCGGCGAGGCTGCCGGCGCCGGCCGCGATGTCGCGGTCAACGGCCCGCTCGGCGCGCAGTTCCTGGTCTGGGAGTTCGCCACCGCGCTGGCCGGCCGGGTGATCGGCATCAACCCCTTCGACCAGCCGGACGTGGAGGCCGCCAAGCAGGCCACCCGCGATCTGCTGGCCAACCCGGCCTCCGCGCAGTCCGACACCGAGCCGGTCTTCACCGACGGCCCGGTGCAGGTCTTCGGACCGGCCGAGCTGCTGGCCGGAGCGTCCACTGTGGACGATGCGATCGGCAAGGTTCTCGGCGCGCTCGGCGACCACGGTTACGTTGCCGTGCAAGCGTATTTGGACCGGCACGCCGACAAGAAGCTGGCGAGCGTACGCGACCCGTTGTCGAAGCGGTCCGGGCACGCGGTCACTTTTGGCTGGGGGCCACGGTTCCTGCACTCCACCGGGCAGTTCCACAAGGGTGGCACGCCAGTGGGTGTGTTCCTGCAGATCACCGGCGTGGTCGCCGACGATCTGGAGATCCCGAACCAGCCGTTCTCCTTTGGCACCCTGCAAAAGTCGCAGGCCGCCGGGGACGGCTCGGTGCTGGAAGGCCGCGGCCGACCGGTGTTCCGCTTCCACCTGACCGACCGTTCCGCCGGCATTGACCGGATCCTCAAAGCCGTGGAGTCCACCGGATGACCGATTCAGCACAGACGGCCGAGCGGCCGTCGCTCGACCCGCCGCCCGGCTGGGCGAACCCGCTGCGCGACCCGCGGGACCGTCGGCTGCCGCGCAGCGCCGGCCCCTGCGGGCTGGTGATCTTCGGGGTCACCGGAGACCTTGCCCGCAAGAAGCTCATGCCGGCCGTGTACGACCTCGCCAACCGGGGCCTCCTGCCGCCCGGCTTCGCACTGGTCGGGTTCGCTCGCCGCGACTGGGCGAAGCAGGATTTCGCGCAGATCGTGCACGACGCGGTGAAGGCGCATTCCCGTACGCCGTTCCGCGAGTCGGTCTGGAAGCAGCTGGCCGAGGGTTTCCGTTTCGTACCAGGCTCTTTCGACGACGACAACGCCTTCGACGAGCTGGCCCGTACGATCAAGGAGCTCGACGAGACCCGGGGCACCAACGGCAACCACGCGTTCTACCTGTCCATCCCGCCGAGCGCGTTCCCGGTGGTGTGTGCAAGCAACTCCACCGCTCCGGCCTGTCCGACCAGCTGCCCGGCGAGTGGCGCCGGGTGGTCATCGAGAAGCCGTTCGGGCACGACCTGAAGAGCGCTCGCGAGCTGAACAACGTCGTCGACGAGATCTTCCCGCCCGAGTCGGTCTTCCGGATCGACCACTACCTGGGCAAGGAGACCGTCCAGAACATCCTGGCGCTGCGCTTCGCCAACCAGATGTTCGAGCCGATCTGGAACGCCAACTACGTCGACCACGTGCAGATCACCATGGCCGAGGACATCGGCATCGGTGGCCGCGCCGGTTACTACGACGGCATCGGCGCTGCCCGGGACGTCATCCAGAACCACCTGCTGCAGCTGCTGGCGCTCACCGCAATGGAGGAGCCGGTCTCCTTCGACGCGAAGGATCTGCGCCAGGAGAAGGAAAAAGTCCTCTCCGCGGTACGCCTGCCGGCTGACCTGTCCCAGTCCACCGCGCGCGGCCAGTACGCGAACGGCTGGCAGGGCGGCGAGAAGGTCATCGGCTATTTGCAGGAAGACGGCATCTCCAAAAAGAGCATCACCGAGACGTACGCGGCCATCGAGCTCGAGATCGACACCCGGCGCTGGGCCGGGGTGCCGTTCTACCTGCGGACCGGCAAGCGGCTCGGTCGCCGCGTCACCGAGATCGCGGTGGTCTTCAAGCGCGCCCCGCACCTGCCTTTCGAGTCCACCGCGACCGAGGAGCTGGGGCAGAACGCGCTGGTCGTACGCGTGCAGCCGGACGAGGGCGTGACCATGCGGTTCGGCTCCAAGGTGCCGGGCACCTCGATGGAGGTCCGGGACGTCACGATGGACTTCGGCTACGGCGCGTCGTTCACCGAGGCGTCTCCGGAGGCGTACGAGCGGCTGATTTTGGACGTGCTGCTCGGCGATCCGCCGCTGTTCCCGCGGCACGAGGAGGTCGAGCTGTCCTGGAAGATCCTCGACCCGATCGAGGAGTTCTGGGCCCAGCAGGGCCAGCCCGACCCGTACACGTCCGGCACCTGGGGTCCGGCGTCCGCTGACGAGATGATGGCCCGCAACGGGCGTACCTGGAGGCGGCCGTGATCGTCACCCTGTCCGACACCACGTCGTCGGCGATCGACCACCGGCTCACCGAGATGCGGCACTCCGGCGGCGCGGTCGCGCTCGGCCGGGTGCTCACGCTGGTGGTCATCACCACCGCGGACGAGAGCGAGCCGGTCATCGCGGCGGCCAACGACGCGAGCCGGGAACACCCCTGCCGGGTCATCGTCGTACTGACCGGCGAAAAACGCGGGAAGTCGCGGATGGACGCGGAGATCCGTGTCGGCGGCGACGCCGGCGCGAGCGACGTGGTCGTCATGCGGATCTCCGGCGAGCTGGCCAGCCACGCCGACTCGGTGGTGCTGCCGCTGCTGCTGTCCGACGCCCCGGTGGTGGCGTACTGGCCGAGCGACCCGCCGGCCAACCTGGCGCAGGACCCGATCGGCAAGATCGCTACCCGGCGGATCACCGACGCGATGACCAGCAAGCGGCCGGTCACCGCGCTCGCCAAGCGCCGTGAGGGCTACAGCGAGGGCGACACCGACCTCGCCTGGACCCGGCTCACCCTGTGGCGGGCCGCGCTCGCCGCCGCGCTCGACCAGCCGCCGTACGACCAGGTCACCGAGGCAGTGGTCAGCGGAGAGGCGTCCAGCGCCTCCACCGAGCTGCTGGCCGGCTGGCTGGCGTACGCGCTGAAGTGCCCGGTCCGGCGCAAGACGAACAAGGGTCCGGGGATCGTCAGCGTACGGCTGGAGCGCGCGAGCGGCCCGGTCGTCCTGGAGCGCCCGGACGGCCTGACCGCGACCCTCGACCAGCCCAACCAACCGACCCGCCGGCTCGCGCTGGCCCGCCGGAAGCTGAACGAGTGCCTCGCCGAGGAGCTGCGCCGGCTCGACCCGGACGACGTTTACGCGGACACGTTGAACAAGGGCGTACCGTCCCTGGACGCCGACGCAAAAGCCACCGCCAAGGCGGCTCCGGCCAAGAAGTCGGCCGCCAAGAAGGCCACCGCCTAGGCGTGCGCCTGCGTGACAATCGGAATCCGATTGTCACGCAGGCGGCAGTGCGACGAGAGAGTGGGAGACAAGGATGACCACGGCCCCGTCCGTAGTAGTGCACCCGGACAAGGAAACGCTGGCGCAGGCGGTAGCGGCTCGGCTGATCACCAAGCTGGCCGACGCGCAGGCCGCCCGTGGTGAGGCCACCGCGGTGCTCACCGGCGGTACGGTCGGCACCGCGACCCTCGCGGCAGTGGCCGACTCCCCCGCCCGGGACTCGGTCGACTGGGGCCGGGTCAGCCTGTGGGGGGCGACGAGCGGTTCGTACCGGACGGCGACCCGGAGCGCAACGACGAGCAGGCTCGGGAGGTCTTCCTGGAGAAGCTGCCGCTGGACCCCAAGCGCGTCCACCGCTATCCCACGAGCGACGGGCCGGACGGCGACGACGCGGCGGCCGCGGCCAGTCGGTACGCCGAAGACCTGATCGCGGACGGCGGCGGCAAGCTGCCGGTCTTCGATGTGCTCCTGCTCGGCGTGGGCGGTGAGGGCCACGTGGCGTCGATCTTCCCCGATTCGGAGGCGGGTCGTTCGCAGCGGACCGTGGTGGCCGTCCTCAACAGCCCGAAGCCGCCGCCGATCCGGCTGAGCCTGACGTTCCCGACCATCAACACCGCCGACGAGGTGTGGCTGGTGGTGGGCGGCCCGGACAAGGCCGAGGCGGTCGGCCGGGCCCTGTCCGGCGCCACCCTGACCGAGGTGCCGGCCGCTGGCGCGCACGGGCGTACCGCCACCCGCTGGCTGGTCGACGAAGCTGCCGCCGGCCAGATTCCCCGCTAGAAAAGCAAAAGAGGCGCTACCGGAACTCCGGTGGCGCCTCTTTTTTGGTTTGCTACTCCCCGCGACGCTCGCGGAGGCGGTTCAGCGCCTCGTCAAGAATCGCGGCACCGTCGGCGTCCGAGCGGCGCTCTCGCACGTACGCGAGATGCGTCTTGTACGGCTCGTTGCGCGGAGCCGCCGGCGGGTGCTCCTCGTCCTGGCCGGCCGGCAACCCGCACTGCGGGCAGTCCCACAGATCCGGCACCTCGATCTCCATGGAGAAGGCCGGTCGGGTGACATGACCGTTGGCGCAGTAGAAGCCGATGTGCCGCCTGGGGGCGGACTCACCGCGCTCTGCCTCCCCCATCGGTCCAGCCCCGACCCGAGTGCCCCGAATGGCGTTCCCACCAGCCACAGCATGCTCCTGTCTGGTCGCCGCTAAACGTATAGTCAACAGATGTTACGGGACCCGGAAACCGGCACGAGGCCAGGTTCTGCGAATCCACCGGAAGATCGTCCGTTATTGGCGGAATGTCCCGCCAGCAGCGGGAACTAGAGGTTGAACTTCAGCAGCAGCCCGAGCCCGATCGCGCAGACGAACCACAGGATCCCGACACCGATGGTGATCCGTCCCAGGTTCTTCTCCGCGATCGACGAGCCGGAGAGCTGCGAGCTGACACCGCCGCCAAACATGCTCGACAGGCCGCCGCCCTTGCCCTTGTGGAGCAGGACCAGCACGATCAGCAGCACGCTCGCGATGACGAGCACGATGGACAGGGCCAGGGTCATCTCAGCTGGAGCCTCTCTGTACTGACAGGATGGGCCACACGAGTGTGGCTGTGGTCAAGGATACGCGCTCGCTCCGACACGCCGACGGTGCCCGGCGATAAAACGCCGGACACCGTCGATGAGTCGAGCTAGGACAGCCGGACCTTCGGGTCGATCACGCCGTAGAGCAGGTCGACGATCAGGTTCAGGAACACGATGAACGCCGCCGCGAGCAGTGTCACCGCGGTGATTACCGGGAAGTCGAGGTTGTTGACCGCGTCCACGATCAGGAACCCGAGTCCCTGGATGTTGAAGACCTTCTCGGTGATGATGGCGCCACCGAGCAGCGCACCAATATCCAGGCCGGCGATCGTCACCAGCGGCGTCAGCGCGGCCCGCAGGGCATGCTTCACCACGACTCTGCGTTCTCGCAGACCCTTGGCTCGGGCCGTACGGATGTAGTCCTCGTTCAGGGTTTCCAGCATGTTCGCCCGAGTCAGCCGGGCATAGATCGCCGCGTTCGCGATCGCCAGCACGAAAGCGGGCAGGAACATCGCCTGCAGGAAGAACCACGGTTGACTGAACGGCGAGAAGTAGTCCGGGCGGATCGGCCAGTATCCCTGGTCGACAACGAACTTCTGAATCGTCAGACCGGTGAAGAACGTCGGCAGCGAGACACCCGCGAGGGCCAGCACCATCACCACGCGGTCCATCAGACTTCGGGGCTTCAGAGCGGAAACAATGCCGGCGCCGACGCCCATCAGAATCCAGAGAATGGCCGCGTACAGGGTTAGTGACACTGTTACCGGAAGTTTTGGTCCTATCAGGTCGTTCACGCCGGTATCTCGGGCGAACGAGTAGCCCAGACAGGGTGCAGCGCAGTTGTAGCTTTCGGGGGTCGCCGCCCCGACCGATGGGCACCCGATGAAGTCCTTCGGACCCGTCATGTTGGCGTAATGCCGCTCAGTCACCAGGCCCTTGACGAAACGCAGGTACTGGCACTGGATCGGGATGTCCAGCTCCAGCTTGTGCCGCGCGCCGGCCAGGTTCTGCGGAGTGCACTGCTTCGAGCAGGAGACGGCAGCCGGGTCGGTCGGGATCGCGTAGAACAACCCGTAGCAAACCACCGACAGCACGAAAAGCGTCAACACCGCCAGGAGCAGGCGCCGGAGAATGTAGCGAATCATCGTGGTCTTCCTGGTCAACGGCCGGTGGGTCGGCCTCGGTCACCGTCTCATCTGGACGGCCTCGACTGGGGACGGTGCGAGAAAACCTTCGCTGACCAGAGGTGGTGCGCCGGCCGGTGAGCCGGCGCACCACATCGTGGCCGTTTGTCGAGATTTCTACTGTGAGACACCGATTTCAGCAGGCTGACATCGGAGTACTCGGAGTGCAGGTGCGCACCGGTGACCTTGGAGCCCACCAGGTACACGGCCTTCTCATACCGGAGCGGGATGGTCGCGCCGGTCTGCTGAATCGCGATGTCCAGGTCGCCCCACTGCGGCTGCTGGGCATCATCGGAGTCGGGGTTCTTGGCGATCGAGTAGATCTTGCTGTTGATCGCCGGGTCGTTTAGCTGGGAGTAGTTCTGGTTGCCTTCCGGGATGATCTGCGCGCCATCGAACAGCGGCGGGATCACGGTGGAAGCCGACGGCCAGTCAGCACCCCAACCCACGTACACCAGCTCGTCCTCGACCGCCGGCTTGCCGACGGTGGTGTAGTACTGCTTACGCGGGATCGGGTTGGCGGTCACGGTGATGCCGGCCCGGGCGAACCCGTCCTTCACCGCGGCGGCCAGCCGGTCACCGGTCGGGGGTCTGCGAGTAGTCGAACTTGATGTTCTTCTGGCAGGTCGGCGACTGCGCGAGCAGCTGCTTGGCCATCGCCGGGTCACCCTCGGGCTTGCTGCCCAGGTTGTACGGGTCGGCCTTCTTGTACGCCTTCAGGGTCGGCGCGATGATGCTCGTCGCGATGTCACCGAAGGCCGGGCCACCGAACGCGGTGAGCGCGGTCTGCTTGTTCATCGCGTAGTTGTAGGCCTGCCGGCACTTCTGGTCCGGGACCTTCTTGGTGTTGACCGCGATATACCAGGTGAAGCCGTCGAGGCCGACGACCGAACGGGCCTTCAGCTTCGGGTCGTTCAACACCTGCTGAGCCTGCTGCGCGGTGACCTGGGTGTTGCCGAAGGTCATCGTCGCCTGGTCAGCGCCCTTGTCCTGGATCAGCCGGTCGGTGATGACCGAGGCGTCCAGACCGAACTTGAAGTCGAACTCGTCCGGCAGGTTCTTCCGAACCTTGTCCAGGCTCTGGTCCCAGTACTTGTTGCGAACCAGCGTGAGCGACTGGTCGCGCACGTGGGACTTGATCATGTACGGGCCGTACGAGAACGGCTGGTCGTCGTACTTCTCCTTGGTGTCCTTGTCTTTACGGACGGCCGCGAAGATACCCATCGATACGGTGTAGTTGAAGTCAGGCACACCCTGAGCCAACTTGTACGTGATGGTGTCGCCCTTGCAGGTGACCGACGGCAGGCCGTTCGGGTCAAGGTAAACGCCCTTGTAGTTCTTACCACCCAGCAAGTACTGCTTCTGGTACTGCGGGCCGTCGGTGAGGATGTCCGAGAAGGACCGCTTCACGCCGTACAGGAAGTCCTCACAGGTGACCTCTTTGCCGTCCTGCCACTTCAGGTTCTGGCGAATCGTGAAGGACCAGACGCTGGCGTCGGCGTTCTTCGTACCGGTGTCGGTGGCCGCGTCGCCCGCGATCGCCGTACCGGCCACGCCGGCCGCGTTGACATAAGAGGTCAAGGTGGGCGCATAGAGCACTGCGACATGCTGCTGCGAGGCCACGTAGTTACGCGCCGGGTCCAAGTGCTCGAAGTCGGACTGGTCCAGCAACGTCAGCGTGCCGCCCTTGTGGTCAGCACCGCCGCTTCCCCCGGAACTCCCGGAATCTGGAGTGCCACAGGCGGTCGTCAAAATCGCGACCGCGGCACCGACCGCGAGCCATCTCACGGCTCGGTTTCTGCTGAGCGTCATGCGCTCCCTACCCTTCCTGCATCCCTCATTGGATTCCCCCAAGAGTGCGACGGCCGGACTGCCGCCGGTGTTTCCAGACGCCGAGAACTCAGTGGCTGGACCTCGGGTCGAGTGCGTCGCGCAGCCCGTCCCCAAAGATGTTGAACCCGAGCACGATCAGGAAAAGCACCAGGCCCGGGAGGAAGAAATACGACGGTACGACTGTCGACCAGCTGACCGCGTCCTGAAGAATGACGCCCAGCGAGGCGGTCGGTGTCACGAACCCGACGCCCAGGTAGGCCAGCGACGCCTCGACGGTGATGTAGACCGGGATGATCAGGCTGGTGAAGACGATGATCGGGGCCCACAGGTTCGGCAGGATCTGCCGGAACAGAATGTGGCCGCCACTCGCGCCCACCGTACGGGCCGCGTCAACGAACTCGCGCTCTCGCAGCGACAGCACCTGGCCACGGATGACGCGGGTGAAGTAAGGCCAGCCGAACACCGAGATGACCATCACCAGGATGAGGCCGCGCCAGAACGGCGAGGTCGAGTCGATGCCGAACGAATTCAGCCGGTTCGCGATCAGCGGGGTGAGCGCGATCAGGAACAGCAGCTGCGGGAAGCCCAGCAGCACGTCCACGATCCGGCTGATCAGGCTGTCCACCCAGCCCCCGAAATAGCCGGCGGCGATGCCGGTGACCACGCCGACGCCGACCGCGACGATCGCCGAAACGACGGACACGATCAGCGAGGTGGCGACCCCGTACAGCAACCGGGCCATCAAGTCGCGGCCGGTGGACGGCTCAACGCCCAGCCAGTGGTGTGCGGAAATGCCGCCGATCGGGCCGATCGGCAAACCTGCCGACGTGACCGAGCTGGCGTCGAAGGTGAACGGGTCGACACCGGCGATCAGGTCCAGCAACGGACGCAGGAGCGCCAACAGCACAAAGAAGAGCACCAGGCCGACGCCGAACATCGCGGCCTTGTCGCGGCGCAACCGCCGCAATGCGATCTGCCACAGGGAACGACCCCGAATCTCGGCGCCGGACTCCTGCGGCACCATCTCCGGAGTGTGGCCGAGTTCGGTTTCGCCAACCGATTGCGTCATGGACTCCGTCTGCCTTTCGGTAACTGATGGCCGGTACGCGGCGTGGCCCGACAACCACGAACCGGCTGGACTCTAATGCCGTCGAGCATGCCCGCGTGCGGAAAACGCCAACCCCGACGCAGAATCGTGACCTACTAGTAATAAAGCCGGACCAGCGGGGTCGGATCCAAGTATTGGGTTCAGACCTTTTGGGTGCATATAAAGGCGGGCCCACCTGCGATAACAGGTGGGCCCTCTGGTTGCGCCAGCTATCGAATGGTTACGCTGTCACATGCTCACGGAACCGGCAAATCCGGGCGAACTCCTCCGGATCCAGGCTGGCGCCGCCAACAAGCGCGCCGTCGACGTCCGCTTCGGCCATAATTCCAGCCACATTTGATGATTTAACCGAGCCGCCATAGAGGATACGAATGCCTTTCGCGACATCCACGTCGTACAACTCCTCAATGGTGGCCCGTAGAACCGCGCACACTTCCTGAGCATCCGCCGCGGTGGCCACTTCGCCGGTGCCGATCGCCCAGACCGGTTCGTACGCGATGACAAGGTCGACCGGCGCGCGGTCGCCCTTCGGGTCGCTGCCCAGGATGGTCTCCGCCTTCACACCGGCCAGTGCCGCCCGCAGTTGGAGCGTGCAGTGCTCGACATGACCATTCTCTTTCCGCACCAACAGGCCCTCGCCGACGCACAGAATCGGTGCGATGCCGTGCTTTCGGGCCACTTTGACCTTCGCTTGACGACGTCGTCGGTCTCGGCGTGATGCTGTCTGCGCTCGGAGTGGCCGATCACCACGTACTGGCAGCCGAGCTTGGCCAACATCGGACCACTGACATCGCCGGTATACGCACCGGAATCGTGCGGCGACAGATCCTGCGCTCCATAACCGAGCAACAGCCGGTCGCCGCCAATCAGCGTCTGCACGCTGCGAAGGTCGGTGAAGGGTGGCAGCACGACCACCTCGACGTCGGTCAACTGCTCCTCGGAGAGGCTGAACGCGATCTTCTGCGTCACCGAGATGGCCTCAAGGTGGTTGAGGTTCATCTTCCAGTTGCCGGCGATCAACGGCCGGCGACCGGTGGTGGCCGCCTTGGTACGGGCCATAGTTTCTTAGTCCTCCAGCGCTTCGAGGCCGGGCAAGGTCTTGCCCTCCAGGAACTCCAGCGAAGCGCCACCTCCGGTGGAGATGTGCCCGAAAGAATCCTCGCCCAGTTCTAGCAGGCGTACGGCCGCGGCCGAATCACCGCCACCGACCACCGATAGACCCGAGACCGCGGCGACGGCTTCGCCGACACCACGCGTACCGCCAGCGAACGGAGCCACTTCGAAAACGCCCATCGGGCCATTCCAGAACACCGTTTTTCGCGGTTTTGAGTATGTCCGCAAACAGCGCCACCGAAGCCGGGCCAATATCAAGGCCCTTGAGGTTGTCCGGAATCTCGTCGGCAGCGACCACCTTCACCAACGCGTCCGGGATGATCGCCTCGGCGACCACCACGTCCACCGGCAACACCAGCTTGTCGCCGGCGTCGGCGAGCAGTTGCTTGCAGACCTCGACCTGGTCCTCTTCCAGCAGCGAGCCGCCGACCTCTTTGCCCTGGGCTTTGAGGAAGGTGAAGCACATCCCGCCACCAACCAGCAGTTTGTCGACTTTGGGCAGCAGGGATTGGATAACACCGAGCTTGTCTGACACTTTCGAGCCACCGAGAACGACCGCGTACGGCCGCTGGGGATCGGTGGTGAGCCGGCGCAGCACTGCCAGCTCGGTCGCGACCAGCAACCCGGCATAACGCGGAAGCTTGCGCGCGAGTTCGAAAACGCTGGCGTGCTTGCGGTGTACGGCGCCGAAAGCATCGTCCACATAGGACTCACCGAATGCGGCGAGTTCGGTTGCGAACGCCTGTCGCTCCGCTTCGTCCTTGGACGTCTCGCGCGAGTCGAAACGCACATTCTCCAGCAGCGCGACGCCGCCGTTTTCCAGGCCCGCGACGGCCGCTTTCGCGCTTTCCCCCACTGTGTCGGTGGCGAAAGCGACCGGCGCGTCGAGCAGCTCGGACAGCCGGATCGCGACCGGATTCAGCGAGTACGCGACATCCGGCTTGCCTTTCGGCCGGCCCAAATGGCTCAGCAGAACCACCTGAGCGCCGGCCTCGCGCAACTTGTTCACCGTCGGCAGCACGGCCTTGATCCGGCCGTCGTCGGTGATCCGGCCGTTGTCCAGCGGCACGTTCAGGTCCACGCGTACGAGGACCTTTGCGCCGGCGACACCGGCCTTCAGCAGGTCGTCAAGCGTACGAACGACAGCGGTGCTCACTTCAGTGCTCACTACAGTGCTCACTACAGAGACGACCCGACGTACGCGGCGAGGTCGACGAGGCGGTTCGAGTAGCCCCACTCGTTGTCGTACCAGCCCAGGACCTTGACCTGGTTGCCGATGACCTTGGTCAGCGGCGCATCGAAGATGCAGGACGCCGGGTGCGTGACGATGTCGGCCGACACGATCGGGTCGGTGTTGTAGACCAGGTAGCCCTTGAGCGGGCCCTCGGCAGCCGCCTTGAACGCGGCGTTGATGTCGTCCACGGACGCCTCGTTGGTCAGCGTCGCGGTCAGGTCGGTCGCCGAACCGGTCGGCACCGGCACCCGCAGCGCGTACCCGTCCAGCTTGCCCTTCAGTTCCGGCAGCACCAGGCCGATCGCCTTCGCGGCACCGGTCGAGGTCGGGATGATGCTCAGCGCGGCGCACGCACGGGGCCCGGCGCAGGTCCTTGTGCGGCGCGTCCTGCAGGTTCTGGTCCTGCGTGTACGCGTGGATCGTCGTCATCAGGCCGCGCTCGATGCCGAAGCTGTCGTTCAGCACCTTCGCCAGCGGCGCGAGGCAGTTCGTGGTGCAGGACGCGTTGGAGATGATGGCGTGCTCGGCGGGCTTGTACGTCTCGTGGTTGACACCCATCACCACGGTCACGTCGTCGTTCTTCGCCGGCGCGGAGATGATGACCTTCTTGGCGCCGGCCGCCAGGTGCGCCTTCGCCTTCTCGCCGTCGGTGAAGAACCCGGTCGACTCGATGACGATGTCCGCGCCGAGGTCCTTCCACGGCAGGTTCGCGGGGTCACGCTCGGCGCTCGCGCGCACGACCTTGCCGTTGACGGTGATGTTCTCGTCGTCATAGCTGACCTCAGCGTTGAGCCGGCCGAGAATGCTGTCGTACTTGAGCAGGTGCGCCAGGGTCGCGTTGTCGACGAGGTCGTTGACACCGACCACCTCGACATCCGCACCGGAGGCCAGCACGGCGCGGAAGAAGTTGCGGCCGATGCGGCCGAAGCCGTTGATGCCTACACGGATCGTCACGCGGATTCTCTCCTCGATCTGAGGTGGTCTCCAGCGACCCAACGCCGCTGCGGAACACCTCACACTGGTCGTCACTCGCGAGCCTATCGACCCAGGCTGGCGTACCACTACCGGACCCTCTAGATCGATTCAAGAAACGTACGTGATTGCCACCACTTTCCGACTGTGCGTCGATCTGCGGGTGGGGCTGGATTCCCGCCGGCTGTGGGGTTTTTTGTCCCGCACTTGACGTCGAGTGCGGGGTTTTGTCCCGCACTCGAGACCTGACCAGTTGTCCAGAAATGGGGAACTGTCCCCAACCGCACCACCGAAAACAAAGATCTACTGGGCCAGCATGTCCTGGGTGACACTCGACTCGGTGTCGGGAATGCCCATTTCGCTGGCGCGTTTGTCAGCGAGAGCAAGCAAACGCCTTATGCGACCGGCGACGGCGTCCTTGGTCAGTGGCGGATTCGCCAGTTGTCCCAGCTCCTCCAGGGAAGCCTGTTTGTGCGTCAATCTCAACCGGCCGGCCTCGATCAGGTGCATTGGAGCCTGACCACCGAGGATTTCCAGCGCCCGCTCGACTCGGGCACCGGCGGCGACCGCGGCGCGGGCGGAGCGGCGGAGGTTGGCATCATCGAAGTTGGCCAGCCGGTTGGCGGTCGCTCGGACTTCGCGGCGCATCCGGCGTTCTTCCCAGGCCAGTACGCTCGCGTGCGCGCCGATCCGGGTGAGCAGGGCGCCAATGGCGTCCCCGTCTCGTACGACCACGCGGTCGACGCCGCGCACTTCTCGGGCCTTCGCCGAGATACCTAATCGGCGCGCGGCGCCCACCAGCGCCAACGCCGCTTCCGGGCCCGGACAGGTGATCTCCAGCGACGCCGAGCGGCCCGGCTCGGTCAGTGAGCCATGCGCGAGGAAGGCACCTCGCCAGGCCGCTTCCGTGCAACAAAGACCCGCCGACACCACTTGCGGCGGCAGCCCTCTCACCGGCCGGCCGCGCAGATCGAGCAGACCAGTTTGGCGGGCCAACGCCTCGCCGTCCCGGCTCACCCGGACGATGTAGCGGCTCCCGCGCCGCAACCCGCCGGACGCCAGCACCTGGATCTCGCTGGAGTGCCCATAGACCTCGGTGATCTCCCGGCGTAGCCGCCGGGCCGCGGCGCCGGTGTCCAACTCGGCTTCCACGATGACCCTGCCGCCCACAATGTGCAGCCCGCCGGCGAACCGCAGCAACGCGGCCATCTCGGCTTTTCGGCAGCACGGCTTGGTAACGGTGAGCCGACTCAGTTCATCCTTGACCGCTGCTGTCATCGCCATGAGTCCACCGCCATCCTCTCGTACGCCCCATCCAGTGCCCCCCACAGAGCCGCCGCCAGCAAAGACTGGTCATGACGAGGTGTCCCATCGGCTGCCGCCACCGGCGCGTGGATCACGCGCGCCCCCATTGCCGCGGCGGCAGAGTCCAGTTTGGTTGTCACTTCTGAATTGGCCGGCGCCACGGACGGATCGGTGACGATCGCGTCGCATCGCAGCCCCGGCAGATGCTCGGCCAGCACGTCCACATGGGCCGCCGCCGTCATCCCCTCGGTCTCCCCAGGACCGGCTGCCAAATTGAGCACCAGCACCACTTTCGCCCGGGTCCGCGCCACCGCGGCCCCTATCCCGGGCACCAACAGGGGCGCCAGCACACTGGTGAACCACGAGCCAGGACCAATCACCACCGCGTCCGCGGCCTCGATCGCCTGGACCGCCGCCGGACAGGCCGGCACGTCTTCCGGATCGATCCAGAGCCGGCGAATCCGGCCTCTGGCGCGGACGAGTGCGGCCTGCCCACCGACCTTTTCGGCTCGGTCGGATCCCGCCGTCACTACCTCACCACCCAGCACCAACGGCCGTTCCGCGGCTGGCAACACCCGCCCCCGGGCGTCCAGCATCGCGGCGGCGGCGGCCAGCGCGGTCGGTGCGTCGCCGAGCTGTTCCAGCAGCCCGGCGAGGATCAGATTGCCCACAGCGTGCCCGGCCAACGGCCCGGTGCCGCCGAGGCGGTGTTCGAACAACGTCGCCGCGGTGACCGCGGTCGGACTGTCTCCAGCCAGCGCGACCAGCGATTTACGCAGGTCACCGGGTGGCAGGATGCCCAGCTCGGAGCGTACGCGACCCGAGGACGCACCGTCGTCGGCGACCGACACGACCGCGCTCAGGTCCAGCCGGCGACCCGGCTGGTCGAGGTGCTTCAGGGCTCGTACGGACGCGGCCAAGCCGTGGCCACCGCCGATCGCGACAACCCGCAGCTTCGGCGTCCGCCGTGGCTTGGCGACCTTTCCCGCGCGGGCCCGCACCCTGGTCACTCCCGCCCCAGATCGCGGTGAACCACCCGGACCGGCAGCTTGCTCTCTTCCAGCATCGCCCCGAGCCGCTCGGCGGTGGCGACGCTGCGGTGCTTGCCGCCCGTACAACCGACCGCCACGGTCAAATACTGCTTGCCCTCACCGGCGAAACCGTCGACGACATCGGTCAGCAGTGCCGCATATCGAGACAGGAACTGCGCGGCTCCCGGCTGCTTGAGCACGAAGTCGGCCACGTCCGGGTGCTGGCCGGTCAGCGGCCGCAGCTCCGGCACCCAGTGCGGGTTGGGCAGGAATCGCATGTCCACCAGGAAATCCGCGTCGCCGGGCACGCCGTACTTGAAGCCGAAAGAAAGCACGGTCGCCTTCAGCCGGTGCCACTCGTCGCCGAAGATCTCCTCGACCCGGTTCCGCAGCTGGTTCACATTCAGCTCGGTGGTGTCGATGATCAGGTCGGCCTCGCCGCGGGCGCTGGCGAGCAGCGCGCGCTCGGCGATGATGCCGTCAAAGAGCCGGCCATCGCCCTGCAACGGGTGCTTACGACGCACACTTTCATAACGGCGTACGAGCACATCGTCGTCGGCTTCCAGGAAAAGCACCCGCGGATGGAAGTCCCGGGCTCGCAGTTGCTGGATCGCCTCGGCGATGTCGGAAGAAAGGGCGCGGCTGCGTACGTCCAGCACGATCGCCGTTCGCCTCGCGGCGCCACCGGTTTGCTGCGCCAACTCCGCCATCGTGATGACGAGCGACTGGGGCAGGTTGTCGACCACGTAATATCCGACGTTTTCCAGCGCACGCGCCACCGTCGAGCGACCCGCGCCCGACAGTCCAGTCACGATGACCAGGTCCATCACCGACGGCACCGTGGACAGCCTGCTGTCACTCGACCTGAACTGCGCGGACCTCGCCTGCGCCGACGACCCACCGGTCACTGCTGCCCCTCCCCAGCGTCCGGCTCGAGCACTTCCCCCGTCGCCGCATCAAATGCGATCGCATCCCCCGCGGAGCGATTTTCCCCATAAGAGGAATCCGGCTCCCCAAGCCCGACACCGGCCGATTCCCCCGCCCGGTGACGAAGACTGTCCCACCGTAGCCGGCCCACCTTCGGCATTTGCCGCCACCCCACCAAGTGCGGTGTGTACGGCTTGTGCGGTATGTAAACCTATCCCCGGCACGTCGGTGATGTCCTGAACACTGGCCGCCCGCAGCTTTTTCAATGACCCGAAGTGTTTCAGCAGCGCCTTGCGCCGGGTTTCGCCGAGACCGGGCACGCTGTCCAACGCCGACGCCGTCATCCGCTTCGACCGCTTCTGCCGGTGATAGGTGATGGCGAACCGGTGCGCCTCATCCCTGACCCGCTGCAGCAGATAAAGACCTTCGCTCGTACGAGGCAAGATCACCGGGTAGTCCTCGCCCGGCAACCACACCTCCTCCAGCCGCTTCGCCAGCCCGCACAGCACCACATCGGTGATACCGAGCTCGCTGAGCACCGCGGCGGCCGACGACACCTGCGGAGCGCCACCGTCCACCACCAGCAGATTCGGTGCGTACGCGAACTTCTTCGGCTTTCCGGTCTCCGGGTCGATGCCCTCGCCGACCACACCGCTGGACGATTCCCGCTCGCTCAGATACCGAGCGAACCGGCGGCGCAACACCTCGGCCATCGCGGCCGTGTCGTCCGGTCCGCGCTCACCCTCGACGATGGTCCCTTCGCCGCGTACGGCGAACCGCCGGTATTCGGACTTACGCGGCACCCCGTCCTCGAAGACAACCATCGACCCGACCACGTCGGTGCCCTGCACGTGCGAGATGTCGTAGCACTCGATCCGCAGCGGCGCGTCGTCCAGGCCGAGCGCGTCGGCGATCTCGGCCAGCGCCTGCGAGCGTACGGTCAGATCGCCGGCTCGACGGAGTTTGTGCTGCGTGAGCGACTGGCCGGCGTTGCGCTGGACCGTCTCCATCAGCGCCCGCTTGTCCCCGCGCTGCGGCACCCGCAGGTCGACGCGGCTGCCGCGCAGGCCGGTCAGCCAACTGCTGAGCGCCTCGGCGTCCTCCGGGAGCTGTGGCACGAGCACCTCGCGGGGCACCGCTTCGCTGTCCTCGCCGCCGTAGATCTGCGTACAGAACTGTTCCACCAACTGCCCAGTGTCCACATCGGACACCTTCTCGGTGACCCAGCCGCGCTGGCCGCGCACCCGCCCGCCTCGTACGTGGAAGACCTGCACAGCGGCCTCCAGCGGATCCTCCGCGAACGCCACCACATCGGCGTCGGTGCCGTCGCCGAACACCACCGCCTGCTTCTCCAGCGCCCGCCGCAGCGCGCCGATGTCGTCCCGCAACCGGGCCGCCCGCTCGAAATCCAGGTCGTCGGACGCGGCCCGCATGTCCTTCTCCAACCGGCGGATCATCTGGTCCGTCTTGCCGGCCATGAAGTCGCAGAAGTCCTCGACGATCGCCCGGTGCTCCTCGGCGCTGACCCGGCCGACGCATGGTGCCGAACACTTGCCGATGTAGCCGAGCAGGCACGGCCGACCGATCTGGCCGGAGCGCTTGAAAACCGGCCGAGCAGGTCCGGGACGGGAACACCCGAAGTAACAGGTCCAGGGTTTCCCGAATCGCCCAAGCATGTGAATACGGGCCGAAATAACGCACGCCCTTGCGCTTGGGGCCGCGCATGACCAGCAGCCGCGGGTATTCCTCGTACAAGGTGACCGCGAGGCTCGGATAGCTCTTGTCGTCCCGATAGCGGACGTTGAAGCGCGGGTCGTATTCCTTGATCCAGGAATACTCCAGCTGCAGCGCCTCGACCTCGGTGCCCACCACCGTCCAGTCGACGCTCGCCGCGGTGGTGACCATCTGGTACGTCCGCGGGTGCAGCCCACCGGGATCCGCGAAATAGGAGTTCAGCCGCGACCGCAGGCTTTTGGCCTTGCCGACATAGACCACCCGGCCCGTCTGGTCACGGAATCGGTAAACGCCCGGCGACTCGGGGATGGTGCCCGTCGCGGGCCGGTACGTCGCTGGATCCGGCACGCCCACACCCTAGCTCGCCGCACCGACAGCGTGTCGGTGATGCCGGGCCGTACAAACCGCGGAAATCCCCTTGATGCCATCGGGCAGCATGGACTCATGGCATCGACAGCTCCGCGTCTTCCGGTCGGCACCCAGGTGGTGCTGCGCGACCTCGCGGCCGACCACAGTGGCCGGCCGGTCCAGCGCGGTGCCATCGGCCGGGTCGTCGGCGACCAACCGGACGGTTCGTACGCCGTGAAGCTGTCCGACGGTCGTACGCTCGGCGCCGCCCGCGACCAGCTGTCATTACGTCGCGCGTACCAGCAGGACCTCGCGGTGGGTCTGTACTCGGATCCGCACCAGCTCGTCAACGACCACACGATCTACGCCGTCGTCGTCGGATCGCGCGCTTTCGGTCTGTCGACAGACGCCTCCGACACGGACGTGCGTGGCGTCTACGTCGCGCCGACAGCGGATTTCTGGTCGCTAGCCAAGCCTCCGATGCACGTTGAGGGTCCCGAGGATGAGTGGTTCAGCTGGGAGGTCGAGAGCGGTTTTGTGAGCTGGCGTTGAAAGCCAATCCGAACGTCCTGGAGGTGCTCTGGTCGCCGCTGGTCCGCCGAGTCACGCCGGTCGGACAGGAATTGTTGGACATTCGGCAGGCTTTCCTGTCCCAGCTGGCTTATCAGACCTATCACGGCTACACGCTGAGCCAGTTCAAGAAACTCGAGGCAGACCTGCGCCAGCGCGGCGAGCCGAAATGGAAGCACGTCATGCACCTGCTGCGCCTGCTGCTGTCGGCGCGAACACTGTTGCGTACGGGCGAGCTCGCTATCGACGTCGGCGACCAGCGGGACGCCTTGCTGGCCGTGCGACGCGGCGAACGGTCGTGGGAGGAAGTCGAGCGGTGGCGGTTGTCGCTGCACCGCGACCTGGACGACGCCATGGACGGCACCCCGCTGCCGGCCGTGCCCAACATCGCGCGCGTCGACGGGTGGCTCCGGGACGTACGCCTGCGCGGAGTGCCGCGATGACCCGGGACATGCGCGCGAGCTCTCGATGCCGGAGCTGCGGGACGTGGTAGCCGAGCAGCCGTACGAGCTGCTGTTCGTCACCGTGTCCGGTGCGCACCTCTACGGTTTTCCGTCCGTCGACTCGGATGTCGATCTACGGGGCGTCCACGTCCTGCCGCTCTCCGACGTCGTCGGGTTGCGCGGCGGCCCGGAAACCATCGATCGGATGTGGACTCGGGCCGGCGCCGAAATCGACCTGGTGACCCATGACGCGGGCAAGTTCTTCCGGCGGCTGCTGTTGCGGCGCAACGGATATGTGCTGGAGCAGCTGCTGTCCCCGCTGGTCGTGACCACCGGCCCGGTGCACGCCGAGCTGGTCGACCTGGCGCCTTCGTTGCTGACCAGGCACCACGCCCACCATTACCGCGGTTTCGGCCGCGGTCAATGGCGGCTTTTTCAGCAGGGCAACGACCTCAAGCCGCTGCTCTACACGTTTCGCGTCCTGCTGACCGGCATCCACCTGCTGCGTTCTGGTGAGAGGTCGTCGCGCACCTGCCCACGCTGGTCGATCTCGTCGACGCGCCCGCGTACTTGCCGGACCTGATCGCCACCAAAGCTGGTGCCGAACACTCCACTGTGGACGGTGATTTCGAGGCGGACATCGCTGGTCTTTTCCAAGTGCTGGACGACACGGAGCAGGACAGCGAGCTGCCCGACTCCCCGACCGCCGAGCCCGCCCTGCATGACCTGCTCGTACGACTCCGGACGCGCGGCCTAACTTTTCTTTAGCGCACCGGTAATTCCGTGCATTGCGGCGGACATCCGCTCAACATACCCTTCCGGCTCGCCGAAATGGATGGCCAGGTGTTCGGCTCCGGCGGCCGCGAAGCCGACCGCCGCGGAAATCAGGTCGTCCAGGCTCGTGTCCCAGGCCGTACGCGTGCCAACCGCAATCGGCCGATCGGTCTGCTGCTTGAGGAATGCGACCCGTTCGGCGAATTTCGGGGCGTCGATGCCAAATCCCTGCCAGCTGTCGGCCAGCCGAGCCACCCGCCGGAGCGCCCCGTCGGACGTACCACCCACCATGATCGGCACTGGATGATCCGGCCGCGGCTCGAAGAACCCGTCTTCGAAACCATAAAAAGTGCCTTCGAACGGGCCTGCACCAGCCGCGAAAAGGTGCCTTAGCAGCGCGACGGCCTCGTCCGTACGGGCCGCCCGCGTGCCGAAATCGGACCGCAGCGCGGTGAACTCCGACTCCTCCCAGCCGATCCCGACGCCGAGCGTGACCCGGCCTTCGGACAGCCGGTCGATGGTCGCGACCTGTTTCGCGACCAGGAACGGATCGCGCAGCGGAAGAATCAACACCGAGGTGCCGAGCCGGATATTCGTGGTCGTACCGGCCAGATGCCCGAGCGTGACCAGCGGCTCGTACACGCCGCCATAGGTCATCCCGTACGGACCGGGCGGCAGCACGTGATCCGGCAGCCACGCGGTGTGATAGCCGAGCGCGTCGGCCGCCCGGGTGATTTCCCTGCAGCTGCAGCGTCCGCCGCCCCATCCCGACCGATTCATTCGGTAACACCACTTGCAGTTGCATTCTGCCGAATCTAACGAAACGGCGCCGGTTTGTCTGGTTCCGGCGCCGTTTCGTACGCGACTAGCCGTTAACGGTCACCGTGGTCGTGGCGGTGACCCCACCGCTGGTGACCGAGATCGTGGCCGTACCAGCGTGCCGGCCGGTGACCACCCCGGTCCGCTCGTCCACCGAGGCGATCCATGACGCCGACGACGACCAGACGTGCGAGGCCGGATCGGCGATCGGCAACGTCAGCGGCGGCAGGTTGTCGCCGCCCACGGCCGTGCCGGTCGCGCTCAGCCGCAGCGTCTTGCGTACGGCCAGCGGCCCGGTCGGCGCCGTCACCGCGATCTGCGACAGCACCGGCTCGACGCTGAACTGGATGGTCCCGGACGGCGAGGTGTGCAGCAGGCCGAAATGATAGAAACCGCCCTGGTTGGACGGCGCGTACGCCGGCATGCCGAGGTCCGCGAAGGTCAGCTGCGGAACCCCACCGTGCGCGACATCGGTGGCATTTCCGTCCGGGTCAAGGATTTGCTCGGAGAAGCCGCGGGCATGCCCGTACACCATCACCACGTTTTTGCCCGGGTGCGTTTGGATGTAGCGCTGCACCAGGCGGACGTATTCGCGAGCCTCCCAGCTGCGGCTGAACTGGCTGTCCTTGGCCTCATGCGGGTCGTACGCCGGAGTGTGCGTGACGACCACGATCGCTTTGGCCTTGGAGGTGGTCAACTGCTGGACCAGCCAGGGAAACTGCGGCTCGTTCGGCACCTGGAACGGATCCGATTTCTGGATGCCGATGTGCGAGCTGTCGGTGACGATCACCTGCGCGCTTCCCTGCTGGTACGCGTAATGCGTGTCGCCGAAGACCTTGGTGAAGTTCTGGTTCTCCGGCACCGCGCCCTGGGTGATCTCGTGGTTGCCGACCGCGTCGCGATACGGGACGCCGATCGCCTGCATTTTTGCTGTTGGCGTACTGCAAATTCGGCAGGTCACCGTTGTCGGACATGTCTCCGAGGAACTGCGCCATCGCCGGTTTGGCGTTCGCCGGCAGCCGCGGCACCCGCTGGGCAATCGCCGCCATCACGTTGGCACTGGCCGAATTCGGGGTAGACGCCAGCATATGCGCGTCGTCACCGGTCAGAATCGTGGTGCCATCGTGGGAGAAGTCGCCCGCGTTCTCCTCGAACCGCAGCCAAGACGGGTTATTTGGCACCGCCACGTACGGCGGCGTCACGATCGGCCGCGGTGAATAGAGTGCGTCCAGGCCGCCGACGGTGAGCGTGCCGCTGTACGGCTCGTCGGCCTGCGCGATCTGCAGGAAATCAAGGAAGTTCACGCTGATCGGCGCCGGCATGGTGCTCGGCACTGGAATGTTGACCCGTTTCCAGCCGGTAAAGGTGATGAAAGTCGGATAGAGGGTGGCCGACGTACCATCCGCGCCGACCAGTTTCGCGGCAAGTCAATGCCCTTGCCGTCGCCCTTCACCCACACACCGATCGACGTGGGAGCCCGGCCGTTCGCGTCGGCCGGCGCGCTCAGCGTCACTTTCGGGCTCAGCACCAGCTGTTTCACGCCAGGAGACCGCGGAATCGAATAGGCCACCTGCATCGAGCCGACCGCCGACGAACCGGGCGGCACATCGCCGGGAGCGTTCGTGAAAGTGGCGTCCGCGGTCGTGGTGTTGCGCAGGCTCCACGCGCTCGCGTCGGCGGTGTCGGCGATGTGGTGCGACTCGCCGCCAACCGCCACACTCGCGGTCGCGGTCTTCCCACCAAGAGTCGCCGTCACGGTCGCCATTCCGCCGTCAGCGGCTCCGGCCGTCAAGACGCCGTGGGCGTCGATCGTGCCAAGATTTGCCGGTGTCACGGCCCATTTCGCCGCCTCGGCCGGCACCTGCACGTCGGTGGAGCCGCTCTTGCCGGACAACGTGAAGGTGACCTTGTCGCCATTCGCGATCCGGTCCGGTGCGGGCGGCGAAACCGCCAGCGAGCTGAGACTGTCGGTGACCCTTACCGTCTGCACGCTGGTGGCATATCCGTTCCGGGCAACGATCACCGCGGTGCCGGCACTGTGCGCTGTCAACGTGCCGTTTTCGTACGAGGCAATCCAAGACGGGACGACGGTGACATCGTTCGTACCGGTGGCAGGGTTTCCGGCACTGTCCGTCGCGTACACCTTGAGTGGCACGGACGCGTTGGGCACGGTGACCACCGGCTTGCCACCGTTGATGACGACCTGCCGGGCCTGGCTGGCCGACTTCTCGGTCGTGTACACGAAAATGCCGTTCGCGACATTGCGCTCGTGACCGTCGGATGGATTGTTCATGATCGCCGGAGTGGTCTCGCCGGGCCGCCGGGCGATCATTTCGCTGGAGCCGCCGCCATCGAACAGGATCGCCGAATCCACGCCGTGGGCGACAAAATAGCCGGCCGCCACGGTCGGCGTGACGCCCACTGCCTGGTTGTCCGCGCCGCGCCCGTCGATGACCACGACCAGCGCGTGCTTGCCGTCCTTGCTCAGGCCAACCGCGGTTTCCGGGTTACGGGTGGGATTGTTGCCGCCCGGTGGTTCGCCAGTCGGGTCGACATACGCCTTGCCGTCTTTGACCAGCTGAGTCGCGCCGCTGATCAGACCGGTCAAGTCGTTGTCCGGCGCGATTTTCTGGCTGACCGTCAGCTTGTCGCCAGCCTTCACGGTTGCCGCCAACCAGTCGCCGCCGGCGCCAGCACCCGCGAGCCCCTGCTGGTCGGCGGTCAGCGCCGGCAACACCTTCAGGCCGGTTTGTACGCTGTCGACCACAAAACCGGACGTGTCGCCATGCCCCACGACCAATGTGGACGGTGGCAGGCTGGTGGTGCCCGGCGCACGGTCGGTGAGCCCGAGACCGTTGGTCACCCGGGTGATCCCGCCACCGATCAGATCGCCAACCACGTTGATGGACGTGACCGCGTGCGTGTTCGTACCGTCGGTAACCGTCGCCGTGTAGGCCTGCGGGCCAATCACCATTGAGCCATCCGGCCGTACGCCCAACTGCGCGTTGTAGTTCGGCCGCGGGCTTTTCACGATGTTGCCGTCGCGGATCAGCGCGCCGCGGGGCGCGCCACTCGCGTTGATGTCGAAGTAGTCGCCGTTGACGCCGGCGATCGCGTGCGTACGCGCAGCCATCGAGCTGATCGTCTCGTTGGCCGGGTCGGTGATCCGGTCATCGTTCGCGACCATGCCGATGTGCACATTCGGGTCCGCGAGGTTCACGTCCAGCACCTGGCTGCGCTGCCGGCCGTCGTCGATGGTGTCGTACGTTTCGCCGTACTGCTCGACGCCCTTGGTGATCGTGGTGCTGGGCGTCCGGCTCTGGTCGACGACCAGCTGCCAGCCGGGCGGGGTTTTCGGCAGCCAGCTCCGGTCGGAAGCGGTGGCGGTTTGCGCGCTCGCCGGCACGGCGACCAGAAGGCTCGCTACTACGAGTGCCGACGCGGTCGCCACTCGTAGGGTCAAACGGGATCGAGCGGACAACTCGTACTCCTCCGGTTGAGCTGGGCAAACGCCGGTCGACAGCTCAACACCCTAGGGCGTCCAGGAGGTTTCTGACTACATAACAGACGGCCACCGTAAGGTAATTACATGACCTGATGCGGTCTGGATTACTGTGGCAGTGTCAAAAGTCCGGCGACGACTTCGTCCAGCCGCTCGGCCACCACGTCCGGAGTGTCCACAATGGGCGGGACCCGGCCTTCGAGCCTGGTCACGAACCCGGTGGTCAGGCCGGCCCGGCCAGCGCCGTGGGTGTCCCACGAATGCGCCGCGACCAGAGCCGCCTGGTGCGGCTGGACGCCAGCGGTCGCACACGCGTACAGATAGGCCGGCCGCGGCGGCTTCCACGTGTGCACGTCAGCCGACGACATCACGCCGGTGAACCGCTCGTACACGCCGGCCTTGCGCAGCGCGCTGGCCACCACCTCGGTCTGGCCATGGGTGAACGCCCTCGCTCGTACGCCCGCGTCCGCCAGCAGGTCAAGCGCTGGGGTCACGTCCTTATGGATCGGCAGCTCGGCGAAACCGCTCACCACGTACTCGATCTGGTCGTCCTCGAGCACCCACCCGCTGGCCTGCGCCAACGCCGAGCGCGCGACCGCACCGAAGGTCTCGTACGTGCCGGCCAGGGTCAACGCCATGCCATCTCGGAGCGTACGAGCGAAGAACAGCTCCAGCAGGTGCGCCGGCTGACCCACCTCCACGATCCGGTCACGCAACGGTTCGAGAGAGAGCAGAGTTTCGAAGACGTCGAAGAACACGACCTTCGGCCGCTTCTTGGCAGATTCCACAGCTACGGAGCGTACTCCTTCATCGATCAAGCCGTCTCTCTTCGGAGTATGCACAGAGCGTCGCCACGCGGTAGCAGATTCGGCTACCCTTATTCACCATGACGGGGCATTTTAAGCGACTTGTCCGGATCGTTGCTGTCGTAGCGCTGGCCGGCCTGGCGTTGGGAGCCGCAACCGCCTGCGGGAAACCCACCCAGCCCGGCGGCCTCCCGCCCGCTCCCAGCACCAGCTCGGGCGGCAACCCCACCCCCAGCACCTCACCTAGCCCGTCCCTCACTCCCCCCGTAGCCGTCACCACCGGCACCGCGGAAGAACAAATCGACGCGCAAACCAGATCGTTCATCACGAAGGCACTTCCGCAGGCATATGTCGCACCGGCTAGCCGTCGGCGAGGTTTGCTCGAACCCGTCGCCATGGAACCGGCAATCGGCATCTACCTCAACCAAATGTCCGCACTTGATCAACAGAATCAAGAACAACGAGTCGAAGAGCAAATCATTAGCCTTACGATCCAACGCAGCGGATCGACAGCCCTTGCGAATACGTGTGTGGACTCGACTAAGGGCGGACTTTTCGACAAGAAGACAAATCGGCAACTGACACGCGGTGTCCCACGGGAGGTCCTTCTCTTCACGCTGAGTCCGAGAAGAACGTCTGGAAGGTCAGCGGAACATCTGCCAAGGGCCAAAAATGCTGAGATTCCTGACGGCAGGCACTCTAGTCTTGATATTAATCAGTCACGCTTCGAATATTCACCGCCGTGATCCGCCACCGCAACCACCTCGCGTTGTCACAGGTGGCCAAGGAGCATTCGTCAATACTGACGAGCGCCTCCCAGGCCGACAAAATGACTCACACAGTCAAGCTGCCAGACAAAGCGGCAATAACGGAGCGACGACCCCCGCATATGTTTCGCCGTTTTGTCGGGTGACGGATATTGGGGGGGAATCCGGAAGAGCAGAAGCGGCTGGACGTGAACTGTGGCGATCCAGCGACCGGTGGTCGGGGGCCTTTGATCAGCACTGCCGGGCTGGCGCAGGAAGTGGCGAACCAGCTGCCGATCCCCAGGCCGGACCTGCAGATCCGGCCCTTCACGACGTACGCCGACGGTATGAGGGGCGGCCTGACCGGCGCGCCGATGTGGCTGTGGATCGGTACGACGTGGAAGCCGCTCACCCAGCACACCACGCTCGGCCAGATCTGGGTCACTGTCGTGGCCACGCCAACAAAATCCAGCTGGTCTTTCGGCGACGGCACGGCGATTTCCTGTCAGGGGAGAGGCACCCCGCTCACCGACCCGTCCCAGGGTCTACGCGGCTCGCCCACTTGCGGGCACACGTACAAATCGACCTCAGCGGCCTTCAAAATCACCGCGACCGTCACGTGGACCATCTCGTGGACCGGCTCCGGTAACACCGGCGGCATCTTGGACCCGCTGAACCTCACCAACAACACGCTCTACACGGTCAAGCAGGCCCGTTCCCAACTTGTCGCCCCCTGACATAAGCATGGAGAGTATGCTTATGTCTATTGGAGGTGGCCGCCATGACCGTCAACGAGCTCGGAGCCGCTCTCCGCGCCTGGCGTGACCGGCTGTCGCCGGCCGAGGCTGGACTCAAAGCAGAGCCACGCCGGCGTACGCCCGGGCTGCGGCGCGACGAGGTCGCGCGGCTGGCCGGGATCTCCGTGGACTATGTCGTTCTGCTGGAGCAGGGACGCGCGGCGACGCCATCGCCGCAGGTGTTGACCACGTTGGCGAGAGCACTTCGGTTGTCGGACCCGGAGCGGGCGCATCTGTTCCGGCTGGCCGGGCGAGCCCTGCCGGCCGCACTCCCCAGCGTCCTGCCACCGTCCGTACGACGGCTCCTCGACCACATCGACGCAGCGGTCGCGGTTTTCAACGCGAGGTGGGATCCAATGGCCACCAACGCCGGCTGGACGGACCTGTTGGGGGATCCACTGGCTCGCGCTGAGCAGGAGCGCAACATCGCCTGGCGGCATTTCGCCGGCCTGCCGAGCAGAATCGTGCGGACCAGCAAAGAAGAATCCGGCTTCGAGGAAGCGCTGGTTGCCGATCTCCGACGCAGTTATGGAAAGTATCCACATGACCAGGAACTCGCGGCCCTGGTGGCACGACTCAACGACAGCAGCGAGAGATTCCAGGACCTGTGGAGGGCGCAGCGAGTCGCCGCGTATTACGGCGAGCGAAAGACGATCGGCATCGACGATTACCACTGTGACATTCTGCCGATCGAGTTAGGTGACGTACGGGTCGTCATCTACACACCCGTGAAGGTGGTAAATGCTTTACCAGCCTCAGGGGGACTGCCAGTCGCGGATCTCGCGTTAGTACCGACAAGATCCCCACGCGAGTCATAGGAGTCCACGATGTCCGAGACCTTCGTTCTCGTTCCCGAATTCCGAGAAATCGACGGTTTGCGCATTCGCTACGCGGAAAGCGGCCGCGGCGCCAGCCGAACCTTCCTGCTCACCAACCCGTGGCCGGAAAGCCTTTACGCCTTCCATCCGATCTGGAACCAGTTGGCGCAGGACGCCCATGTGGTGGCGATCGACCTGCCCGGCTTCGGCCAGTCCGAGCGACGCGCGGAGCTGTATTCACCGCAGGCGATGGGTCGCTTCCTGATTTCCGTGGTCGACAGTTTTGGTCTTGTCAAGCCACATCTGGTCGGCCCTGATGTCGGTACGAGTGCGAGCCTTTTCGCCGAGCTGGCGCGGCCCGGCACGTTCGCGACGATCACGATCGGCAGCGGCGGCGCATCCGTACCACTGAATGTCACCGGAATTCTCAAAGACATCATCGAGGCGCCGGACCTCGACGGCCTGCGAGCGCAGGATTCTCGGGCAATCCTGAGTCCCGCGCTCGACGCGATCGAGCCTCGGTTGCCGGCGGAGATTCGTGAGGACTACCTGCTCTCGTACGAGGGCGACGGGTTCGTCGAATCGTCCGCCTTCGTTCGGCGATACGCTGCCGAGCTGCCGATTCTGGCCAGCAAGCTATCCGAAATCAGCACCCCGGTGCAGATCATCTCCGGCCGGAAAGACCCCGTTGTTCCGCCCGAGAACGGCGAATTCCTGGCCGCCAGACTGCCGAACGCGGTCGCACGGCTGGTCGACAGTGGTCATTTCGTCTGGGAGGAAGCATCGCAGGAGTACGGAAAACTGGTCACCAGTTGGGCCGACGAGCACCCCGCCGAATAGCGGATCAGTGGCCGGTGTCCAACCGGGCACCGGCGGCTCGCTGGGTCCGCTGTCTCGCCCGGGACGCTCGAAGATTCACCGCGTTGGCACAAATCCGCGCATTGTGCCACACCGCGCTGTTGTTGCGCGACCGATCGTAGAACGCCACCTGACACGGATCGTTCCGGCAGATTTTGAGCCTTCGCCACGTATCCAACCGCTGCGCCACGAAAATCTCCAACAGCACAAGAGAAGCGACCCGCCGCCAACCCTCGCCACGCGGCTCCAGCGTCACCTCGCCGCCCGCTTCCATCCGGGCCGCGAGCGCCACTGAGCCAACAGCAGGTACGTCCGTGTTGTGCTCGAGGACCGCCCGTACGGTCGCCCGAAAATCCCGCAGCTTCGCGGCGTCGCCAGCCCGCAGAGCGATCCGCTCAGCCAGCGCGCCAGCCAGCCAGCGCTGCGCGTCTTCGTCCGTCGCCAACAGGTCCGCCGAAGACCCCGGCCGCACCGGCCGGGTGTTGAGCAACTCCTGCACGAACACCAGCCCGCGAGGCGCGTACCCCAGCCCATACCGATCGTTCGCCACCCACGTCACATCCACCATTGTACGCAAGCATGACACCTACGCCTCTGTCGCAAGCCGGCCGCACCACGAACTCGACGTTTTCGTCCTCATCGTCGGCGTGTTGACTACCGGAACGTCGAGTTAGACTGCGGGCGAAACGATCAAACGGACATCGGGGCGGGCTGGATGCGGGAAACGAGCGCGGTTAGGCGGCAGCGGATCCTCGCCGTGGTGTTCGCCCGGGGCGCGGTGAAGGTCAGCGATCTGGCCGCTGAGCTGGGTGTTTCGATAGTTACCGTACGCCGGGACGTGGAGCAGCTGGCGCGGGCCGGCAAGCTGCGGCGCGGACACGGGGTGGCCCGCTCGCTCGCGCGACGACGGAGCCGGAAGCGCAAACGATCACGAACACCGACGGAGCGGTCGTCCTCGTGGTGCCCGAGCGGCACACCTACTTGTACGAGGCGGTGCATGGGGCGCGGACAGCGCTCGATGAGGCGGGCGTACGGGTCGCGTTGCACATCGCGCCACAGGTCCCGGCCGCCGAACGGCCCATCGTGGAGCGAGCGCTCGCCGGCGACGTACGGGGGCTGCTGATCGCGCCGCGCTGGCGGACCGCTGATCTCGAAGAAGCCGATTATGGCTGGTTAGCGGGCTTGCGCGTGCCGGCGGTGATCATGGAACGCCGGCCGCGGCCGGGCAGCGCATTACACGCGGTCGACTCGGTCTGCTCCGATCACTGGTACGGAATACACCTCGCGGTCGACCACCTCGTCTCGCTCGGCCATCGGCGGATCGTGCTGGCCGCCCGCGACGACAGCCCGACCGCACGCGCATTGCGAACAGCGTTTGCGGAGATCGCGGCGGCGCATCCGGCAATCGACGGCTGGACAATCGTGCTGAGTTCTCCCAACGCCAGCCCCGATCCGGTCGACGGCCCGCTCCCGCCGCTCGCTGAAATCCTGGCCAAACACCAGGCCACCGGTGCGATTCTGCACGGCGACGTCGACGCGCTAATGCTTGTCCAGCAACTCGCCGACAGTGGCGTACGAGTGCCGCAGGACTGTTCGGTCGTGGCGTACGACGACGTGGTCGCCGCCCTCGGCAGCACCCCGCTGACCGCGATCGCGCCACCCAAAGCCGAGGTGGGACAGGTGGCGGCGGAACTTCTGCTGCGCCGGCTGGACGGTAAGGTCGGCCGGCCGCAGCGACTGCAGCTCCTACCGGAACTCAAGGTCCGCGCCTCGACTGATCGTTTGACCGATTAGAACCCTCTTTTGATCGATCCCTTGACTCCAAACGCTCAGCCGATCAGGATTCGAGTGACCCGAGAGGAGCCTCGATGCCCGGTCGACTGACTCGCCGCTCCCTGCTGCTGACCGCGAGCCTCGCGCTCCCGCTCGCCGCGTGCGCACAGGCCGGCGGCACCGCTTCCCGGAGCGGCCCGACCAAAATCACCTTCTGGTCCGCGCTGCGCGGCAGCAAGCAGGTCGTCGACGCGTTCAACCGTACGCAGAACAAGATCCAGGTCGTCTTCCAGCAAATCCCGTCCGGCGACCAAGGGGGTTACGCGAAGCTCAGCAACGCGGCCCGCGCCGGCAACGCCCCCGATGTCGCCACCATCGAATATCCGCAGGTCCCCGGGTTCGCGATCGACGGCGTCGCCCGCGACCTCAGCTCGATGGTCAGCGACCGGCTGCGCGCGAAACTATTGCCGCAGGCGCTTGGGCTCACCACATTCGACAGCCGGATTTTCACTGTCCCCCTGGATGTCGAGCCGATGGTGATGCATTACCGGAAAGATCTCTTTGACCAGTACGGCCTGACAGTCCCGCGCACCTGGGACGAGTTCGAAACACTGGCGCGTACGCTCAAAAGCAAGGCGCCGAACCGCCGATTGTACGTTTTTCCCACCGATGGCGCGCAACAGGTCGCCGCGTACGCGTGGCAGGCCGGCGCGCAGTGGTTCGGCACCAAAGGTGGCGCGTGGAACGTCTCACTCGCGGACGCGCCAACCCGCCGGATCGCGGCGTACTGGCAGCGGCTCATCGATGAACGCCTGGTTTTCACCAATGCCGGCACCGGCCGCCAGTTCGACGCTCAGGTCAGCCAGGGTTTGGTGCTCGTACGGCTGACCGGCGCCTGGGACGCGGGTGCCCAAATGAAAGCACACACGACACAGAAGGGTCGCTGGCGCGTCGCGCCTCTGCCGCAATGGGATCTCGCGCATCCCGCGCTCGGCACTCAGGGCGGTTCCACCTTCGCTGTCACCAAAAACAGCACGCATCCCGAGGCCGCGATGGAATTCATCGAATGGCAGGTATCGGATCCGGCCGCTTTACGGGCCCGGCTCACCAGCGGCGCCAGCAGCCAATATCCGGCGGTGCCCGGGCTGTTGGAGGTAGGCCGCGCGGCCTTCAACCGCTCGTACTACGGTGGCCAGGACATTTACCGGCTTTTCGATGACGAGGCCCACAAAATCCGCGACGGCTGGATCTGGGGACCACGAATGTCCGCCACTCAACGGGTGATGCAGGACGGTTTGGCCCGGGCCGGCGCTGGCCAGGAAACGGTCATCGACGCGGTGCGTGCGGCGCAGAGCGGCACCATGCCCGACCTGCGAGCGCTTGGCCTGTCCACCACCGAATACAGCACTTGAGGAGAGGGGTGGGCAGTTGACTACGACCGCGCACCGCCGGCCACCGCGCCGAGCACGGCCAGCCTGGTGGGTACGACTCGAAAGCACGCGACCAAGCGGCGCGGCGAACGTTTCGCCCGCGGCGTTTTGATGGGTCCGTTCTTCGCGCTCTTCGTGGTTGTCTTCCTGATTCCGGTCGGGACAGCGCTGTGGCTGAGCTTCTTCGCCGAAGACCGGCCGGGCCTCGGCTTCGGGCCAGACCGGACAGTTTTCGTTGGCCTGCGCAGCTACTTCGCGGTGCTCAGCGACCCGACCTTTCTCAGCAGCCTCGGCACTGTCGTTTCCTACTGCCTTCTCTACATTCCGCTGATGGTGGTCGGTGCGCTGGCGCTGGCCCTGCTGTTGGACTCCGGTGTCGTACGTCTGCGGGCCTGGGCCCAGCTCGGACTCTTCATGCCGCACGCGGTGCCTGGCATCATCGCCGCCATCATTTGGCTCTATCTCTACACACCCGGCCTCAGCCCGGTCGTCGATCTGCTTGGCAAGGCGAACATCACCGTCGACTTTCTGGGCGTACACACGGTGTTACCAGCGATCGTGAACATCTCGCTGTGGAGCAACCTCGGCTATAACATGGTGATTTTCTATGCCGCCCTGCAAGCCGTCCCACGTGAAGTGATCGAGGCGTCCGTTGTCGACGGTGCCGGTCCGATGCGCACGGCGCTCTCGGTCAAGGCGCCGTTGGTACGCTCCGCGATCGTCACGGTCGCGATGTTCACCTTGATCTGGGCCCTTCAACTTTTCACCGAGCCGGTCCTGCTCAGCCAGTCGACTCCGATGATCAGCGCGCGTTTCTCCCCCAGCATGTACATTTTCGACGCTGCCTTCACCCGCAACAACTACGGTCTGGCAGCGGCCGCGTCGGTGATCCTGCTGATCTGCACCATCGCGCTGTCGTACGGCATCACCCGCTGGTCCAACCGCACCGACCGCCGGCAGGAGATTGCCCGATGACTACGGCCGTTTTTTGCGTCCCCGTCTGCTCGGTCGAGTCACCGTCAACCTCGTTGTCGGCATCGCCGTTCTCTACACGCTGTTGCCTGCGTTGTGGCTGGTTCTGGCCGCGTCAAAGAACAGCGACGCACTGTTCGGCAGTGACGTGCTGTCGTTCGGCAATTTCTCCTTCGTCAAGAACCTGACCGATCTTTTCGCCATGGACAGCGGGATCTACGGCCGCTGGTTACGTCAACAGCCTGCTCTACGCAGTGGTCGGCGCTGCGATCAGTTCGATGGTGAGTGTCGCGTGCGGCTATGCCTTCGACAAATACCAGTTCCGGCACAAGGAAAAACTCTTCGGGCTGGTGCTCGCCGCGGTGATGGTGCCGCAGACGGTGCTGGCACTTCCGCTCTATCTGATGGCGTCCACTGTGGGGCTGGTCAACACCTTCTGGGCGGTGTTCATTCCGGTACTCTTCAATCCGTTTGGCGTCTATCTGGGCCGGATTTTCAGCCAGGGCTATGTGCCGGACGAGGTGCTGGAGGCGGCCAGGGTGGACGGCGCCGGCGAGCTGACTCGATATATCAGAGTCGCGCTGAGGATGCTGGGGCCTGGCGTGGTCACGATCTTTCTCTTCCAGCTCACCGCGATCTGGAACAACTTCTTCCTGCCCATGATGATGCTGTCGGACCAGAAGCTCTACCCGGTCAGTCTCGGGCTCTACACCTGGAACAGTTCGGCGACTGTGACGCCTGACTACTATCCGGTGGTGATCATGGGATCATTGCTCGCCGTCCTGCCGCTGGTTATCGCCTTTCTTCTCCTGCAACGATTCTGGCGATCCGGACTCACGGCGGGAGCGGTCAAATAGCCACCATCCCACGCGCTGCTTTCGCGATGGCGCAGAACGCGGCCGACGCCGTGCTGGACGACCGGGCTCTCGCCGCCTTCGACAAAGTCTGTGACCTCCAGCTCCCAGTCATAGACGATTTTCGCGGTGCTCGCCTGCAGGACCTGGAAATCCTTATCACCGGCTGGGGGTGCCCACCGATCGACGAGGCTGTGCTGGACGCTGCCCCAAAACTACGAGCAGTCGTGCACACGGCCGGGTCCGTACGAGCGCACATCACCCAAGCCTGTTGGGATCGCGGCATCGAGGTCTCATCGGCGGCCGCGGCAAATGCGGTGCCAGTCGCGGAATACACGGTCGCCATGATTCTCCTGAGCGGCAAACGTGCGCTGGAACGTGCGCGCGACTACAAGACCGTCCGGCGACGCGAAGAATGGTTGAGTACGCCACGGACCATCGGCAACTTCGGCCGTACGATCGGCATTCTGTCCGCTTCGCTGATCGGCCGACGCGTCATCGAATTACTGCGCCCGTACGATCTGAACCTCCTTCTGCACGATCCGTACGTTCTCGAAGGGGAAATCGACGTTCCACTGGTCAGCATCGAAGAACTGTTCGAGCGCAGCGATCTCGTCAGCGTCCACACTCCCCTGCTCTCGACGACCCATGGCCTGGTCAGCCGCGAGTTGATTGGCATGATGCGACCGGACGCGGTGCTCCTCAACACCGCCCGCGGTGCGGTCGTTGATCAGGACGCGCTCGCCGAGGCGGCTCGGCGGGGGGGACGTACGAGCCATCCTGGATGTCACCGATCCCGAAGTCCTGCCGCCGGAACATCCTTTGTGGGATTGCGAAAACGTGCTGATCACGCCGCATCTCGCCGGCTCCCAGGGAAACGAGTGGGACCGGCTGGCGCCGGCCTCGCGCGCCGCCGGCCGCCGAGATCGAGCGCTGGGCCACCGGGTCCGGCTTCGCTTATCCAGTGAAACGCGAAAGGTTGGATCTGCTCGCATGAAACTCCCTGGCGACGACCGGGACCTGAGTCCGTTCACCGGCTACACCCGCCAGCACTGGGAAACCGCCGCGGACCGCCTGGTAGCAGCGGCCTGGCGTTGGACGACCCCGCGCGGGGCGCTGCTGGACCTGCCTGGTCCGCCCTCGCGGAGCGGCGTTCGCTCGGACGGTCTGGAAGGCTATGCGCGTACGTTCCTCGCCGCCGGTTTTCGGGTCGCTGGCGCCAACGGAGACGACCCGCATGGGTGGCTCGACCGGTACGCGAGTGGATTGGTCGCCGGCACTCGTACGCCCGGACGCGACGACGCCGAGTCCTGGCCGCTGATCCTGGACCACAGCGTCCAGGGCCAGCCGATGGTCGAGTCCGCTTCGGTCGCGCTTGGCCTGCGACTGACCCGGCCGTGGCTGTGGGATCGGCTCGACGGCGATGCGCAGGACCGCGTCGAGGAATGGCTTCGCGGCGCCGTCAGACATATCCCGGCGCCCAACAACTGGTATCTCTTTCCCTTTACGGTGGCCGGTTTCCTGGAATCCGTCGGCCGGGGCGACGCTGAGACGGCCCGCGTCCGCGACCGTGCCCTGGAGCTGCTGGAGACCTGGTATCGCGGCCAGGGCTGGTATGCCGACGGCGATGGTCGCGCTTTCGACCATTACAACGGGTGGGCGCTGCATCTTTATCCGGTGCTCGACGCCTACCTGGCGGGCGCAGACGCCCCGCAGGGGCCGAGGTTGCATGAGCATCTGGAGAGTTTCTCTTTGCTCTTCGGGTCCAATGGCGCGCCAATCCACTTTGGACGGTCGTTGACCTACCGTTTCGCGGCCGGCGCGGCAGTGGCACTCGGTGCGATCACTGGCCACACCCCGCTCACACCCGGTGCCTCGCGGCGGACTGCTGAGCGGAACTCTACGTTATTTCCTTGACAAAACTGACGACGACCTGCTCAGCCTGGGCTGGCATGGCCCGCACTCGGCAACTCTGCAGAGCTACTCAGGTCCCGGTTCCCCTTACTGGGCTTCAAAAGCGTTTGTCTGCCTCCTCGCACCGCCCGAACATCCACTGTGGACGGCCGTCGAGGAACCCGCGCCCAGCGAAGGCCCGGATCAGGTGCTGGCTTTGGCTGCCACCGGTCTGCTCATCCAGACCACCCAGACCGACGGGATCGTACGACTGCACAACCACGGCAGCGACCACGTACGACCGCACGAAGGTGAGCTGGCGGAGGAAGACGATCCGCACTATGGCCGCCAGGCCTATTCAACCCGTACCGGCCCAACGTCGACCCACAACGTGTCCGACAATCATGTTTGTGTGGTCGTTGACGGCGTACGCAGCGTCCGCCGCCGCATCCACCCACTCGGTGCGGCCCACGGCGATGGCTGGGGTTGGGCCGCCTCCTGGCACCTGCCGGTTTTTGGCTCTGGCGCGCCAACAGTTCCTGGTCTGCGGATCGAAAGCGTCACCGTCGCCGTGGGAGCGCACGAATTACGAGTCCACCGCGTCGTAGGCGCTCCACCCGGCGTCGGAGTCGAACAGACCGGCTGGGCGACCGGCCCGGACGAACCACTGGTGTCCACACTCCTACCGCTGCACGGCTGGACCTCAACAGATGACGTACGAGCACCGGAGGGCACGGCTTTCACTCGCTGGGCACTCGTACCGCGGCTTGTCGGCGAGGGAAGCGGACTTTACGCCGCTTTGGCCACCCTGAGCGCGAAGCCCGTCCCGCCGGCAGCCACCCTGATCAAGGCCGACAACTCCACCATTTGCGTCCAGTGGCCGGACACGTCACGGACGTCCATCGCCTTCGACCCGCTCACCGTCGTCCACCGTCCCTGACCCTCGCGAACTCGACGTTTTCGCTGTCAACCACGGTGTGTCGGCAGCGAACACGTCGAGTTCGCGGTGGCTATCGCTTCGCGGGCTGGCGTTTACGAGCCGGAGCCGCCTTTTTTGCCACCGCGGCAGCGGTTTTTTTGGCCGCCGCCTTCTTGGCGGGAGCCGGCGCCGAGGCCGGCGCGGAAACGGCGCGTTTGGGTTGGCGGGCGGCGGTGACGGCTTTGCGGCCGGGGGCCGGCGCGGGCTCCAGGACGTGCTGGAGGAAGCGGCCAGTGTGGCTGGCGGCCACCTCGGCGACCTCCTCCGGAGTGCCCTCGGCGACGACCATGCCGCCGTTGCGGCCGCCTTCCGGGCCGAGGTCGATGACCCAGTCGGACGATTTGATGATGTCCAGGTTGTGCTCGATGACAATCACCGTGTTGCCCGCGTCGACCAGCCGGTCGAGCACGCCGAGAAGCTTGCGCACGTCCTCGAAATGCAGACCGGTGGTCGGTTCGTCCAGCACGTACACGGTCCGGCCGGTCGAGCGTTTCTGCAACTCACTGGCCAGTTTGACGCGCTGCGCCTCGCCGCCGGACAGGGTCGGCGCCGGCTGGCCAAGTCGTACGTACCCGAGGCCGACATCGACCAGCGTGACCAGATAGCGGCGGATCGCTGGTACGGCTGAGAAAAATTCGGCGGCTTCCTCGATCGGCATGTTGAGCACCTCGGAGATGCTCTTGCCCTTGAAGTGAACTTCCAGGGTTTCGCGGTTGTAGCGGGCGCCCCGGCAAACCTCACACGGCACGTACACGTCCGGCAGGAAGTTCATTTCGATCTTGATCGTGCCGTCGCCGGAGCATGCCTCACAGCGACCGCCCTTGACGTTGAACGAGAAACGGCCAGGGCCGTAGCCGCGCACCTTCGCTTCGGTGGTCTCCGCGAAGAGTTTGCGGATATTGTCGAAAACGCCGGTGTAGGTGGCCGGGTTGGACCGGGGCGTACGGCCGATGGGCGACTGGTCGACGCCCACCACCTTGTCCACCAGGGACAGACCGTTCACCCGAGTGTGCCGGCCGGGCACCAGCCGGGCACTGTTGATGGTGTTGGCCAGCACCGAATACAGGATGTCGTTGACCAGGGTGGACTTGCCCGAACCGCTGACCCCGGTCACCGAAATGAAGCAACCGAGCGGAAACTCCACGTCGATGCCGCTGAGGTTGTGCTCTCGGGCGCCCTTCACCACCAACTGCCGGTTGCGGTCCGGCACCCGGCGCAGCGGTGGCACGGCGATCTCGGTCCGGCCCGACAGATACGCGCCGGTCAGCGAATCCTTGCTCTTCAACAGATCGTCGACCGAGCCGGACACCACCACATGGCCGCCGTGCTCGCCGCGCGCCGGGGCCGATGTCGACCACCCAGTCGGCCGTACGAATGGTGTCCTCGTCATGCTCGACGACGATCAACGTGTTGCCAAGGTCCCGCAGGCGTACCAAAGTCTCGATCAGCCGCCGGTTGTCGCGCTGGTGCAGACCGATCGACGGCTCGTCCAGCACGTACAGGACGCCAACCAGGCCGGAACCGATTTGGGTCGCCAGCCGGATGCGTTGCGCCTCACCACCGGACAGTGTGCCGGCCGGGCGGTCCAGCGACAGGTAGTCCAAACCGACATCGAGCAGGAACCGCAGTCTTTCGCCAATTTCCTTGAGAACTCGCTCGGCGATCGCCTTCTGGCGGCGGGTCAGCTTCACCGCGCCAAGGAAATCCGCGCATTCGTCAATGGACATCGCGCAGACTTCGGAAATGTTCTGGCCGCCAATGGTGACGGCGAGAACCTCGGGCTTCAGCCGAGCGCCCTTACAGACGGGACAAGGAACATCCCGCATGTAACCCTCGTAACGCTCCTTGCTCCACTCGCTCTCGGTTTCCTGGTGCCGGCGCTCGATGAACGGCACGACACCTTCGAACGACGCATAATACGAGCGCTCGCGGCCATAGCGGTTCTTGTAGCGTACGTGGACCTGCGTCTCGTGGCCGTAAAGAATCGCTTTTTGGGCGCCTGCCGACAACTCTTCCCACGGCGTGTTCAGATCGAAGTCGAGTGCGTCACCCAGTCCACCCAGCAGGCGGTTGAAATACTCCATGTTGTGACCGGTCGCCCACGGCTGGATGGCGCCACCGGCGAGGGTCTGCTCGGGGTCGGGCACCAGCAGCTCCGCGTCGACCTCCTTGCGCGTACCAATGCCGCTGCACTCCGGGCACGCGCCATACGGAGCGTTGAAGGAGAACGACCGCGGCTCCAGCTCCTCGACGCCGAGCGGGTGGTTGTTCGGGCAGGCCAGCTTCTCCGAATACGTCCGCTCGCGAGTTGGGTCGTTTTCCTCCAGGTCCACGAACTCGGCGACCACGATGCCGTTGGCCAGCCGCAACGCGGTCTCCACCGAGTCGGTCAGCCGGCGCTTGGAGCTGGCCTTCACCGAGAGCCGGTCGATGACCACCTCAATCGTGTGCTTGACCTGCTTCTTCAGCGTCGGCGGCTCGGCCAGTGAATGCACCACGCCGTCGACCCCGGGCCCGCGAGAAACCCTGCGTCTGCAGGCTGGAGAACAGGTCCAAATACTCACCCTTGCGAGCTCGTACGACCGGGGCCAACACCTGGAACCGGGTGCCGTCCTGAAGCGCCATGATCTGGTCGACGATCTGCTGCGGGGTCTGCTTGCTGATCAGCTCACCACAGGTCGGGCAGTGCGCCTCGCCGGCCCGCGCGAACAGCAGCCGCAGGTAGTCGTACACCTCGGTGATGGTGCCAACTGTCGAGCGCGGGTTGCGGTTCGTGGACTTCTGGTCGATCGACACCGCCGGCGACAGGCCCTCGATGAAGTCCACGTCCGGCTTGTCCATCTGGCCGAGGAACTGTCGCGCGTACGACGACAGGGACTCCACGTACCGGCGCTGGCCCTCCGCGAAGATCGTGTCGAAGGCCAGGCTGGACTTGCCGGACCCGGACAGGCCGGTGAAAACGATCAGCGCGTCCCTGGGTAGGTCCACGCTGACGTTCTTGAGGTTGTTCACGCGCGCCATGAACACTCAGGTGTTGAAGCTGGTCGGCCACCGCGATGTGTCCGCTCTCTCGTCGATACGGCTGGTGTTCGTACAAGCTGATGTCGATGCAAGGACGAGAAGTCCCCCGCACCAATGTAACCGGGAGGTATGACAGTTTGATCCCGGCCTCGTACACATGTCCACACCCGGGGCCGACTGCAGCAACGACCAGCGACTATGCGTACGACGTTTTCCCAGAACGTCCGCAACGCCCCGCTGCTTGCGTCTGGCGCAAGCAGCGGGGCGTTGCGGATCAAGAGGTGGTCAGAGCGGCAGGTCCACCAGGGTGGCGAGGCGGGCGCGGTGGTTCGCGGCCGTGCCCAGCGCGAGGGAGGTGCTCTTCGCTCGCTTCAGGTAGAGGTGTGCGGGGTGCTCCCAGGTGAAGCCGATGCCGCCGTGCAGCTGGACGGCCTCTTCGGCGACGGTGACGGCGACCTGGGACACCTGGGCCTGGGCCAGCGCGGGCGATGGCGATGTCGGCGTCCGGGTCGTCGGTCGCGACACAGGTCGCCGCATAGCGGGCCACCGCGCGGGCCTGGGTCACCGACACCCAGGCATCGGCGAGCCGGTGTTTCAGGGCCTGGAACGAGCCGAGCGGGCGACCGAACTGGTAGCGGGTCTTCAAATACTCAATCGTGGTTTCCAGCGCGCGCTCGGCGACGCCCAACTGCTCGGATGCCAGCAGCGCGGCGCCCGTACGCAAGGCCGCGGTGAGTGCTCCTACGGCATCGTCGCCCGCCGCGATTTGCCGGCCGTGCGCTTTTTTCCAGCGTCACATCGGCAAGCGGCCGGGTGGGGTCGAGCGTGACGATCGGCGACCGCGTGACATCCGCCGCGGCAACGACGAACAGCGCCGGACCTTCGGCTGGTACGACGAAATAGTCCGCGGTCAGGGCGTCGACGACAGTCGTCACGGTCCCGCTCAAAGTGCCGCCCTCGGCTCGTACGGCCGAAGGAAAGTCGTTGCCGAAGAACGAAAACGGCACCGCGAGAGTGGCCGAGACCGCTCCCCCCCCCCAGCAAGCTCCGACAGCAGCTCGGTCTCGCCGGCCGCCAGCAGCGCGGCGGTCGCCAGCACCGCACTGCCGAAGAACGGGGTGGGCGCGACGGATCGGCCCAGCTCCTCCAGAACCACGGCGGTTTCCCGGAAAGACGCGCCTGCACCGCCCTGTGCTTCGGCGATCGGAAGCCCGGCACAGCCGGTCTGCTCGGCCAGTGCCTTCCACAGCGCCATGTCGTACGGCTGGTCGGTCTCGATCCGGCCGAGCACCACGTCCGGCCCGGATCGGTCGGTGAGCAGCGCCCGTACACTCGCGCGCAGATCGGACTCTTCCTCGGAATACAGCAGCTGGCTCATCGTGGGAGGTCCTTCCACGGCACGTCCTTGTCGACCCGCGGCTCGGACGGCAGCCCGAGGACGCGTTCGGAAATAATGTTCCGGAGAATTTCCGACGTGCCGCCCTCGATCAGTTTCCCTTGGCTCGCAGGTATCTGTAGCCAGGTGTACGACCGAAGAAGTCCACATCGGACGGTCGGCGCATGGTCCAGTCGTCGTAGCGCAGCCCGTCTTCGCCGGCCAACTCCACCTCCAAGCCGGAAATCTGCTGGTTCAGCTGGGCGAAGGCCAGTTTCGCCGCGGACCCCTCGGGGCCTGGTACGCCGGCGGCCAACTGCTCGCGTAGCCAGCGGCCAGTCAGCCGGACCGCCTCGGCGTCCACCCACAGCCGCAGCAAAGCATCGTGCGTGCCGGGCGTACGCAGCTCCGGATGCTCTCGCCAGGTGGCGGCTAGCGTGCCGATCGCACCGCCTTCGCGTGGCATCGCGCCACCGCCGATCGACACCCGCTCATTCATCAGCGTGGTTTGCGCGACTCGCCAACCGTCGCCGACCTCGCCCAGCCGGTACGAGTCCGGAAGTCTTACGTCAGAAAGGAAAACCTCGTTGAACTCGGCCTCGCCGGTGATTTGCCGGAGCGGTCGTACGTCCACCCCGGGGTCGGTCATGTCGCAGACGAAATAGGTCATGCCGCGGTGTTTTGGCACGTCCGGGTCGGTTCGAGTGACCAGGATCGCCCAGCGGGCCTGATGCGCCAGCGAGGTCCAGACCTTTTGGCCGTTGATCAGCCATTCTTCGCCATCTCTGACGGCTTTGGTGCCCAGCGCGGCAAGATCGGAGCCGGCGCCGGGTTCGCTGAACAGCTGACACCACACTTCTTCGCCGGTCCAGAGCGGCCGCAGGAATCGCTGTCGCTGTTCGTCCGTACCGAAGGCAAGGATCGTCGGCGCGGCCATGCCGAGGCCAATGCCGATCCGGCGCGGGCTGTTGTCCGGCGCACCGGCCGCCGCGAAGGCCTCGTCCACCTCGGTCTGCAGCGACCGCGCCGCGTCCAAACCGCCGAGGCCAGACGGAAAGTGCACCCAGGCGAGGCCCGCGTCGAAGCGTGCGCGGAGAAACTCCAGCCGCTTGCTCGTCGGTAGAGATGCCGGTCGGGTCATGGGCGGCCAGGAAGTCGCGTACCTGTTCCTGCAACGCTGGGGCAGTCGGACTCATCCGGGCAGGATCCTTCTCTCGAAGCAACTGTTCGGTATGACGTATCCAACCGGACACTACACTGTCAACCGACCAGTCGGTATGCTCGCGGCAACGGCCCGGCCAGGTGAGGAGCACCGATGGATTTCGCGTTCGACGCCCGTACCGAGGAACTGCGGGGTCAGCTGACCGAGTTCATGGATTCGCATATCTATCCCAGCGAGCCGATCTTCGAGGAGCAGCTGGAAAAGCGGGAGAATCCGTGGGAACAACCACCGATCATCGACGATCTCAAGCAGGAGGCCCGCAGCCGCGGGCTGTGGAACCTTTTCCTGCCCGGTGAGCATGGTGGCGGGCTGACCAACCTGCAGTACGCGCCGCTCGCCGAGCTCACCGGCCGCAGTCCGGAGCTCGCGCCAGCCGCGCTGAACTGCGCCGCGCCGGACACCGGCAACATGGAAGTGCTGACGATGTTCGGCACACCAGCACAGAAAGAGCAGTGGCTGCAACCGCTGCTGGAAGGTGAGATCCGGTCCGCTTTCTGCATGACCGAGCCCGATGTCGCGTCCTCGGACGCCAGCAACATCAGCACCAGAATCGAGCGCGACGGCAACGAATACGTGATCAACGGCCGCAAATGGTGGTCATCGGGCGCGATGAGCCCGCGCTGCAAGATCTTCATCGTGATGGGCAAGACCGACCCGAGCTCGCACCGGCACCGCCAGCAGAGCATGATCCTGGTCCCCCGCGACGCCCCCCGGCGTGAACATCAAGCGCGGCATGCACGTTTTCGGTTACACCGACGGATCCCACGGCGGCCACGCCGAAATCGAGTTCACCGACGTACGAGTGCCGGTGCAGAACATCATTTCCGGTGAGGGAGACGGTTTCGCGATCGCCCAGGCCCGGCTGGGCCCCGGCCGCATTCATCACGCGATGCGGCTGATCGGGATGTCCGAGCGGGCGCTGGAGGCGATGTGCCGCCGGGTCACCTCGCGGGTCGCGTTCGGCAAGTCGATCGCCGAGCAGGGCGTCGTACAGGAATGGATCGCCGATTCGCGGATCAAGATCGAACAGTTGCGGCTGCTGGTCCTCAAAACCGCGTGGTTGATGGACACCGTCGGAAACAAGGGCGCACACACCGAAATTCAGGCGATCAAGGTGGCGGCACCCTCGGTGGCCACCTGGATCATCGACCGGGCTATTCAGGCACACGGTGGCGGTGGCGTCTCGCAGGACTTCCCAGTCGCCGCCTTGTACGCGCACGCTCGTACGCTCCACCTGGCCGATGGGCCGGACGAGGTGCACAAGCGGTCGCTGGCACATCGCGAGCTGCGCAAGTACGAGACTCGCTAGGTTTTCGCGAGGGGTGATTGGGTGCGGAGGCTGGAGATCAGCATGTCGCCGTAGTGTTCGGCGACCTTGCGACCGGAGAGCCGCCCCTTTTTCGGCGATACCAGATGCCCAGATGGTGAACAGCGCCGAAGTAGTAATCGACGACCAGGTCGGCCGGCACATCGGTACGGAATTCGCCGGCCGCCTGACCGTCGGAGATAACCCTCGCGGAAACGTTCGTGGTAGCGGCGGCGTTCGGCGCGTACGAGCGCCTGTTTTTTCGGTGCCCAGCATGTGCATGGACCGGAAGAAGATGACGGTGTCGTCGAGGTTCGCGATGCTGGTCATGACCACGTCGGCGGCGGCCGCGTGGACACGTTCGGCGTACGAGCCGTCGCCGGAGAGAAGTTTTTCCAGCCGTTCCATCTGTACGGACAGGACCCGGTGGTAGATCTCGTAAAGCAGGTCGTCTTTCGAGCCGAAGTAGTGATACATCGCGCCCTTGGTCACGCCGGCGGCTTCCACCACCTCCTGGACCGAGGTACTTTCGAAACCCTGCTGGGCGAAAAGCCGGGTAGCGGCCTCCAACAACCGGCCGGGCACGCCCGTACGGGCGAGCTTCTCCGGCGCGCCCAGCGCCGATGACTCGCCCGGCATCGCTGCTTCCACCCCGTCATCATACCGGGCGGTCGGTCGGGCAGCGGCGGGAACGACAGGTATCGTGCGAGCCATGGATGGTGCTCCCCTGCGGGCCGCGGTGTTCGACTTCGGCGGCGTGCTCACCGGCTCGGTGGGCCGGGCGGTGATGACCTGGCTGACCCGCGAGCGCATCGCCGTCGACGGCTACCGGACGGTCATGTCGGAATGGGTCTTCAACCGGTCCACCGGCACGTCACCGGCCTATCGGCTGGAGACCGGCGAGATGCCCGGACCGGAGTTCGAACGGTTGCTGGCGGCCAAACTCCAACTGACCGATGGCGGACCGGTCGTCGCGGCGGGCTTGTTGGCCAGGATGTTCGCCGACATGACCGTCGACCCGGCGATGGTCGAGCTGGTACGAGCCCTGCGCGCGGCGGGCCTGCGGACGGCTATGTTGTCCAACCAGCTGGGCCAACGACTACCCGCTCGACCTCGTCGCGGACATCTTCGACGTGTCGGTGATCTCCGCCGAAGTCGGGCTGGCCAAGCCCGATCCGGCGATCTACCAGCTGCTGTTGGAAAGGCTCGCGCTGCCGGCCGAGACGGTCGCCTTCATCGACGACATCGAGCACAACGTGGAGGCCGCTCAAGAGGTCGGCATCGTCTCGGTCGTACACACCGACGCGGCCACCACCCGCCAGTGGTTCGCGGCCCGGGTCCCGCAGCTGGAAGCCCAACCCTGACAGTGGCACGATGACGAACCGTGACGGACACATACAGCGGTGAAGTAAGCGTCGGCAGCCCGGCCCAGACCCGGCAGCTGACCCACCTGGAGATCAGCAAGGTCTCGGTCGGCCCGATGGACAACAACGCGTATCTGCTGAAATGCCGGCAGACCGGCGACACCCTGCTGGTGGACGCGGCCAACGACGCCGACACACTGATCGCGCTGCTGGCGAAGCGTACGAACGGGGAGCTCGGCACGGTCTTCACCACGCATCAGCACGGGGACCACTGGCAGGCGATCGGCGCCGTGGTGGCCGCCACCGGCGCCACCACCGCGGCCGGTCGGCCGGACGCCGAAGGGCTGCCGGTGGCGGTGGATGTGCCGCTGGACGACGGCGACGAGCTGGTCGTCGGCGACTGCACGCTGACCGCCATCCACCTGGTCGGCCACACTCCGGGATCCATCGCGTTGGCGTACGAAGATCCCCAAGGGCACACGCATGTCTTCACCGGTGACTCGCTTTTCCCTGGCGGGGTGGGAAGAACGGGCAGTCCCGAGGCTTTTCAGTCGCTTTTGCATGACGTACGCACCAAGATCTTCGACCGCTTCGACGACGACACCTGGGTCTACCCGGGCCATGGCAAGGACACCACCCTCGGCGTGGAGCGCCCGCACCTGGACGAGTGGGCGGCTCGCGGCTGGTAGGACACCGGAAACCTCAGGGCGACACGGACTGAACCCCCTTTTGTTGCCCTGAAATACCTTGACCAAAGGTCCGTATTTGGTCAGGCTGAACGGGTAGCTCCGCATAGCGCCCATTAAAGCCTGACGAAAGCGGACAAATCATGGCCTCCTTCACTCGTCGTCAGGTGCTCGCCAGCGGGCTGGTCAGCGCGATGGCCGGCTTCGGTTCGCTGTCGGCCTCGGCCCGCAGCGCGCTGGCCAGCGTCGCCCGGCCCGGCCCGGATCGCGACTGTCCGACATCGAGCATGTGGTGATCCTGATGCAGGAAAACCGGTCATTCGACCATTATTTCGGCACCCTGTCAGGGGTTGCCGGCTTCGACGACCCGCTGGTGCCGCGGGACTGGCGGACCGGCCGGACCGCCTTCGAGCAGCTCGACCCGTCCGCGCAGGACGGCGCCAACGGCCTGCTGCTCCCGTGGCACCTGCCGGTCGCGACGAGTTCCGCACACTGCCTCACCGACGTGTCGCATACCTGGCAAGTGCAGCATCAGTCCATGAATGGCGGGAAAAACGACACCTGGGTGTCCAGCCATGTCACTCCGGACACCCAGATCGCCAAGGTCTCCGACCACCCGGCCGCGATCGTCAACGGCGGCGCCAGGGTGATGTCGTACTTCACCCGCGACGACCTGCCCTTCCACTACGCGCTGGCGGACACTTTCACGGTTTGCGACCGCTATTTCTGCTCGGTCATCGGGCCAACCATCCCGAACCGCCTCTACTTGATGTCCGCGTCAATCGACCCAGCCGCGACACATGGCGGGCCGGGCATCAACAACTTCAAGAACGGTTTCAGCTGGACGACCTATCCGGAGCGGCTGCAGGCGGCTGGCATCGACTGGCGCCTTTACCGAGAAGGCGACGACTTCGGCGACAACATGCTCGATCATTTCGCCGCCTACCAGGATCGCACCAGCGACCTCTTCCGGCGCGGCCGTACGGTGCTGGCCAGCGGCAAGGTGCCGAACATTTCTCAGCCAGGACGTACAAAACGGCAATCTGCCCCAGGTTTCCTGGATCGTCGGCCCGTCCTGGTCCACCGAACACCCGGAATACATGCCGGCCGGCGGCGCCTATTTTCTCCAGCAGGTGCTCGAAGCGCTTACGTCAAACACGGCGGTCTGGCAGAAAACCCTGTTGATCGTGACGTACGACGAAAACGGCGGGTTCTTCGACCACGTACGAGCACCGCAGGCGCCACGGGGCACGCCGGGCGAATACCTGACGCCGGCCGCGCTGGCGACCACTCCGGAGGCGGCTGGCATCGCCGGCCCGATCGGTCTTGGACCGCGGGTGCCGACGATGCTGATCTCGCCGTTCACCCGCGGTGGCCTGGTCAGCAGTCACACGTACGACCACACCTCGGTCCTGCGGTTACTCGAAACCAGGTTTGGCGTCGAGGTGCCCAACCTGACGCACTGGCGGCGGGCCACCTGCGGCGACCTCGTCGAGGCCATCAACTTCGCCGGCACCCCGCGACCGCGCTGCCCACCCTCCCGGACACCGCCGCGCTCCTGCGGGAAGCCGTCGAGGAGTGCAAAACCCAGCCGCCGCCCCAGGTTCCGGTCGAGCAGGTCATGCCCAGGCAGGAGCACGGCTTCCGCCGCCGGCCCAGCGGCCCGATCTTCTAGAAAACGCCGCCACCAAGAAAACTAAGGCCGCGGTTGATTCCCGGCCCTACGGCACCACGGTGACCGGCCAGCGGCCGCTGCGTACCAGCCGGACCGCGATCGACCCGACCAGCCGGTGGCCAGCCTGCTCGGACGCGCCGACCACCACTGCGTCGGCACGGGTTTCGTCGGCGATCCTGGTCAGCTCGGTGTACGGGTCGCCATGCACCGATAGGAAGCGGTAGTTGAGCGTGTGCTCCCGGGAGGCCGCCTCTTCTATCTGCTTGCGCAGATCCTGCGCGACCTCCTCCAAGGTCTCCTCGACCGAGCCGGCCAGCGACGGCACCAACGCCGACATCTGCGGTGTGCTGCCGACGTACACGATGACGAGCTCGGCACCGTGCCGCCGGGCCATGCCAGCCGCGTACGCGGCCGCGTGCATCGACGAGTCCGAACCGTCCACGCCGACCAGGATCACCAGCGGGCCGTCGTTGCCCAGTTCGAAGTAGCTCATCGCCGGCTCTGCCTCCGTGTGCCCGGACCTGATCACCGCAAGTCGGTCACACCGTAAACCACCGCGGCCCGGCTCGGCGCGCCGAGATTCAGTCGGCCAACCGGAAGGCCAGCTCGGTCTCCCACTTGGACATGTCCGGCTCGATCACCGGATTCGTCTTGTACGACTCCAAGCGGCACCCCCACTTCTCGCCGGCTGGCGTGTCCTCCCGGTCCCAGCGCAGACCCCGCTCGCCACCCCACTCCAGCACCGCGCGTACGACGCTGACGAGCTGCTCGGGCGAACCAAGGTGGGTCACCGTGACGTACCGGCCCGCTGGCAGCACCCCTGGTCGTACGTCCTCGTCGCCCGGCACCTCGGTGGCGACCGGTACGCCGGCCTCGATCTCCAGGTGGCTGCTCATGTCTATGACGGTGTAGCGCAGGAACGGCGGGCCCGCCGGCGCGATGCCACGACTGGCGAGCCATCCGAAGACGGCCGGGATACGGTCGGCGATCTCACCGATGGTCCGCATCGTGACGGTGCCGCCAATGGCCACGTACGGCTGGTCGGCACAATGGATGATGCTGGGTTGGGTTGGGTTCATGTCGGGGTAGACCGGCAAGCCGACGGGAAGTCATCGGCAAACGAAGAGCAAAAACGTTACAAAAAGGACCGATTTCGCGGTTTGAGGGAACCAACCACCCCCTAGCGTCGTCACCAAACAGGGCGCGAGGAGCATGGACACCAGTCAGGTATCCTCCGCACTCAAGCAGACAACAAAGGAGTTGGGTGAGCTTGGCGAGCAGGGCCTCGCGGCAGGACGACGACCGGCCGCGCAAGACCAAGAAGTCCAAGTCGCCGCGATGGGCGCGACTGTGCCTGATCATCGGCATCGTGGTGGTGGTCCTCGCGGGCGGTGGCTGGGTGGCCGCCAACCAGGTGATCAACCACTACGCCGACGAGGTTCACAAGAGTGACATCCTCGGCGGTGTCCCGCAGAACGAGCGGGCCAGTGTGCCGCCGTCCGGCGCCCCGGTCACCGGCCCGCTGAACATCCTGATGCTCGGCTCGGACAACGCCGACGGCTCCCGGGCCAAAACCCAGGGCGTGGACGGTCAGCGGTCCGACTCGATCATCCTGTTCCACATCGACAAGTCCTTCCAGCACGTGTACGCGTTCTCCATCGAGCGCGACTCGTACGTGCGGATCCCGGCCGGCGGTTCCTGGCAGGGCGGTAAGGACAAGATCAACGCCGCGCTGCAGTACGGCGGCCCGTCGCTGACCCTCCGTACCGTCCAGGACCTCCTCGGCATCAAGATCAACTACGCCGCGGTGGTCAGTTTCTCGGCGCTGATCAAGGCGGTTGACGCGGTCGCGCGGCGTGGATGTCAACGTCGACAAGACGACGTACGACAACCAGTTCAAGCGCACCTGGACCAAGGGCATCCACCACCTGACCGGTATGGACGCGGAGTATTACGTGCGCCAGCGGCACGGACTCGCAGCCGGTGACTACGACCGGATGAAGCGCCAGCAGCAGGTCATCCGGGCGCTGGTCGCCAAGGCCACCACGGGCGGCGTGCTCAGCAACCCGTACAAGCTCAACGCACTGCTGGAGACGGTCATCGGCTCGGTGACCGTGGAGACCACCACGCCGGTCAAGGACCTGGTCTTCGCGTCCCGCTCGCTTGGCCTGGGCGCGGTCACCTTCAGCACCATGCCGATGAACGGCACCATCCAGATGGGCGGCACCGACTACGAGCGGGTCAGCTCGACCGGCGTCGAGGCGCTCGGCAAGGCGATCAACAGCGACGACTTCACCGCGTATCTGAAAAAGTATCCGCCGAATGACGCGTCGCACGGCCTCTGACCGTCTTCGCAAAGCGCTCGTCGTTGTCGTGAGTCTCGTGGCTGTCCTGGCCGTCACCGGCTGTGATCCGCTGCCGGTTCGGCAGGCCAGCCATGAGACGAACGTCTTCACCCCGCCGCCCTTGCCGGCCGACGCGCGATCCCGTCCGCTGGGGCGACCTGGGCCGCTGCCGGCGGACACCGGCCCGTACAAGATCACCCTGACGCAAGGCACCTCCCAGGCACCGGTGGCGTACGACCCGTGCCGGCCGATTCACTACGTCACCAACCGTGCCAGTAAGCCGCGCAACGGTGACGCCGTGTTGCGCGAGGCGCTCGCCCGCCTCGGTGCGGCCACCGGCCTGCACTTCCACGACGACGGCGCCACCACCGAGGTGCCGGTGCCGCACCGGCCGGACTTCCAGCCCAAGCGCTACGGCAATCGGTGGGCACCGGTGCTGATCAGCTGGTCCGACCCGCAGGACCTGGCCGACCTCGATGGCCCGGTGGTCGGCATCGGCTACAGCGCGACTCGTACGGCGATCCCGGCCAGCGCCGCTACGTGAGCGGCACGGTCGTGTTGGACGGGCCACAAATCAACGAGTGGCTGAAACAGAGCGGCGGCCGGGCCCGGGCCCGGGCGATCATCGAGCACGAGCTCGGCCACCTCGTCGGCCTCGGGCACGTCCACGACCCGCACGAGATCATGAACCCGGACGCCTCGGTCAGCACCACCGACTACGGACCAGGCGACCTGCATGGCCTGGCACTGCTCGGCACCGGTCGCTGTTTTCGGGACGCCTGAAGGGGTTTTTTACTGCGGACAGCGGGACTCGACCGGTCGGCCATCCAGCAGGAATGCCGACAATGCGCTGCTGACACACGGATTCGCGAGATTGACGCCGTGCCCGCCGGCGTCGATGCTGACCATCGCGGCCCGCCGCCCGAAGGCCGCCAGCGTCTGCCGGGCGCCCATGTATGACGTGAATGGATCGCGGAGGTTCTGCAGCAGCTGGATATTGCGCGGCCCGTTCGTATTCGGCCGTACGGCCGGCTCGCGCGGTGGGTAGTGCCAGAACGCGCACGGCCACACGTTGCCCGGCATTCCGTTGGTCAGCGGGAAAAGCGCCCGGTCGACCCGGACCTGGGTGGCGTAGGTAGCGGGATCTCGGGACCAGGCCACGTCCCCACAGATGACCGCGTCCTGCGCCGAGACGAGGTTGTCCGGCACGACGGTCGGCAGCGTCGTGGATGGCACGGCCGCCTTTGCCGCCGGTGCGGCCGCGAACTGCCAGACGGCGGACGCGAGTGGGTAATACCGAGGGCCGGTCAAAGAAATGTCGGTGACCGCCCGGAGGCCGTTACCGTCCAACACCCGCCCGCTCGGCGTCTTCTTCGGCGTACGGTCCAGCTGCGCGGCCAGCCGGAAATAGGTGGCTCGCACTTGGCTAGCCGTCGTACCGAAATGCAGCGTACTGTCCTGCGCGGCCAGCCATTTCGCGAAATCCGGGAAGGTCTGCTCGGCGCCGAGACCGTCCAGGTTCAGCGCCTGCTTGACGCCGCCCGGCGGATCCACGCTGTCCAGCACCATCCGATCGGTGTGGCTGCTGAACATCGTCGCGTACACCTCGCCGAGATATGTCGCGTACGAGGTGCCGTAGAAGGAAATCCTTGGTACGCCAAGGGTCTGGCGGATGTGGTCCAGGTCGCGAGCGATGTTCGCGGTGGTGAGGTAGCTCAGATAGTCGCCGGCGTTTTGGGCGCAGGTGTCGGCGATCCTGCGAGCGTCGGACAGGCTGCTCGAGATGTCCCCGTTCGGCGACGGAAAGGGGAAACCCTTCTCGGCCGCCCGGTCCGCGTCGGACAGTCCGCACTTGACCGGAGTGCTCTGGCCAACCCCGCGATCATCCAGGCCGACCAGGTCGTACGCGTCGGTCACCGCGGCCGGCAGTTGGCGGACCAGCTCGCTCGGGTGATCCAGGCCAGTGACCCCTGGGCCGCCGGGCACTGTCAGCAGATATCCCTTGCGCAGGGCGGGTTTGGCCGACTTGAGCAGCGAAATCTCGAGGTCGATTTTCGGCCCGTCCGGATGCTGGTATCCAGCGGGACCTGAATCCTCGCGCACTGCTGACGCTGATCGCGATCGACGAACTGCCCGGAGGCATCGGGCGTCTGGGGTGGACACACTCCCCACTGCGGGGTTGTCATCCCCGGCGAGGCGGCCGCCGGGGATATCGGCACGAAGCCGGCTATCAAAGTGGTCAAGACAAGGAAAATTCTCACGCACGTCCTCCATGCATTCGTGGCTCGTACGAACCACCCTCGCGCGAGGACGCGGTCCAGCGCATTCACCCCTGGACCGAAAAAAAACCGCCTCCACCCGCGGGTGGAGGCGGCCATCAACTATGCGGTTCGCACCCGGTTGTTGACGACGACCCGCTGCACAAACCAGGTAATCGCCAGGTAAAGCGGCAGGCTCGCGAAGCCCAACCCGGCCGGCGCACCCAGTTTTTCGGCGAGCACGTCAAGCCCGAGGTGAACAGCCACACCGATGACCCAGAGCGACGCGGTCAACCAGGTGCCCTGGCGCATCAACTGGTCACCATCTCGCCAGAGTTTGACGGTCAGCGCCCGCGCCAGACCAAAAGCACCGGCCAGCACCAATCCGACCAACACCAAACCGAGCCCGCCCGGCGACAGTGGATGGCCCTGCAGCACCTGCGCCGACGAATAAAGGCCGTACACCGCCACGACCAACAGGAAAATCTGGTTCGACTTCTGTTTGACCGGGCGCGCCTGCAACTGCCGGAAGACCAGGTAGGCCAACACAGCCAGCCCGATCAACACGTTGGCAACCGTCACCGACTCCCCCTCCACAACGTGACCGCGAATCGGTCCCGCGGCGCCGAGATCACAGTACGGCGATATCGGATCGACGGCACCAGCACACGGGTGGACCTTTCCGCCTCAACCCTGGGATGGAGACACCCGAATCATGTTCCACGACAGTGGCGGCAGGGAGATCTCCAGTTTCCCACCCTCCACTGTGGAGGGTGCCGCGGTCCGCGGCGCGACCCGGTTCGGATGCGCGGCGGTGTTCGTGGCCTGCGGGTCGCCGTCGCCGACGTACGTGTGATGGGCCACCGCGAGGCCCGGATATCCGCGCAGATCCACCGTCAGTGGCAGGCTTTCCCGCTGGTCCCGGTTGACTGCGAAGACCGTCACCGCGGTGCCGTCCGGCGACTCCACCGCCACGCTGTCCAGCACTGGCACCTCACCAAACCAGGCGGTCTCGTACGACGGACGGACCGGTCGCCGCGGTCCGCAGCACGGTTCCCCGGCCGTACCGACTGGTCAGCGCGAACGGGTGGAAAATCGACTGGCGCCAGGCTGCGCCATTCGGCTCGGAGCGGATCGCACCGATCGCGTTCACCAACTGGGCGAGGCAGGCCATGCTCACTCGGTCCGCGTGCCGGAGCAGGCTGATCAGCAGGTTGCCGACCACCACCGCGTCGGTCAGGGTGTATTCGTCCTCAACCAGCCGCGGCGCGTGCGCCCAGTCGTGGCTCATCTCGGTGCCGACCTGATACCAGATGTTCCACTCGTCGAAGGAAAGATTGATCCGCTTCTTGTGTCGGCCCTTCGCCCGTACGTGATCGGCGGTGGCCACGATCGCGTCGATGAAGGTGTCCATGTCCAGCGCAGAGGCCAGAAAACTCGCCTTGTCGCCGTCTCGCTCCTGATAGTACGAATGCAGGGACACGTAGTCGACGTACTCGTAGCAGTGTTCCAGAATGGTCGCTTCCCAGCTGCCAAAGGTGGGCATCCGGGAATTGGACGAGCCGCACGCGACCAACTCCAGAGTCGGGTCCACCAACCGCATCGCCTTCGCCGTCTCGGCCGCCAACCGGCCGTATTCGTCCGCGGTCTTGTGGCCAATCTGCCAGTCGCCGTCCATTTCGTTGCCCAGGCACCACACCCTTACGTCATGGGGATCAGCGGCGCCGTTTTTCCTGCGCAGATCAGACGTAGTACGTGCCGCCCGGATGGTTGCAATACTCAACCAGGGCGGCCGCCGCGTCCACGCCCCGGGTGCCGAGGTTGACCGCCAGCATCGGCGCCGAGCCGACCTGGCGGGTCCACCGACAGAACTCGTCAGTGCCAACCTCGTTGCTCTCCACCGACCGCCAGGCGAGATCCAACCGGGTGGGCCGCTGGTCCTTGGGGCCGATGCCGTCTTCCCAGCGATATCCCGAGACAAAAATTGCCGCCTGGGTAACGTAAAATCGGCACCCCAAGCTCTCGGGTCAACTCGGCCACATCCTCGCGGAAGCCGTCCTGGTCCGCGGTGGGATGTCCGGGCTCGTAAATCCCGGTGTAGACACACCGGCCAAGGTGCTCGACGAAAGAGCCGTACAAGCGCGGGTCGACCTCCCCGATCCGGAAAGCCGGGTCGACCACGAGACGAGCTGATGGCACGCAAATGTCCTTTCGTTACTTGAAACCGCTGAGGCCCAGCAGTCCAGCGGTACGCGGGAGCGAGCGCCGACTGAGGTTTTCATGGCTGCCCTCGACTCTCGCCAGCCGAGCCGACTGTCGACCCGCGAACGAGCAGTTCCACTGGCAGCAGCACGCTGCCATGCACCTGCTCGCCGCGAATCCGGTCCAACAGCAACGTCATCGCGCGCCGCCCGGTCTCCCGCATGGGAATGCGCACGGTGGTCAGGGACGGCGTGACGTACGCGGCGAAAGGCATGTCGTCGCAGCCCACCACGGCGCAGTCATCCGGCACTCGTACGCCCCGCTGGTGCAACGCCGACAAAACTCCCAAGGCAATCAGGTCGTTGTGGGCGAAAACCGCGGAGATCGTCCGATCGCGCTCCAACAGTTCAAGCGTGGCCCCGAATCCACCCTCGGCGGTCCACGCGGCCTCCACGACATGGTCGGCGCGCAGGCGTACGTCCCGATCGGCCAGCCCGGCCCGAAAACCGCGCGACCGGCTCGTCACCACCCGCCGCTGCGCCGGGCCGCGGCCACCATCGCGACATTGTGCCGACCCAGCTCGACCAGGTGGTTCGCGACCATTCGACCGGTGCCGCCGTGGCTCGATCCGACCACCGGCACCCCGCCGCCGGGCACATGGTGAATGCTCACCGCCGGCACCTGGCCACGCAGCAGAACACCGATCTCGGCGTTCTTCTCCATTCTGGGCGCCGCGGACAGAATGCCGTCCACTCGCCTTTCCAACAGTTTCCGAACAAACAAACCCCGGCCCATCCTCGCCCAACGCGGTGCCGATGATGACCGCGTGACCATTCCCGCGGGCCTCTTGTTCAGCGCCCACCACGAACTGTGCGAGTGCCCAGTCGTCGAGATCGTCGGCGACAATGCCAATGGAATATGTCGAACGGCCCAACAGGCCGCGCGCCACCGCATTCGGGACATAACCCAGTTCTTCCGCCGCCGCCAGGATGCGCTGCCGGGTGGCGTCGGAAACCGCGACCGGCGCGCCTTTGAGAACCTTGCTGACCTGGTCTGGAAACTGACGCCCGCGTGCGCCGCGACATCCTTGAGCGAGGCGTACACACACCGGCCTCCTCACCACGCGGGCCACCCGTAGGCGAACGTTCGCCTACCGGGAGGATGCCATTAACAGGTGATCCAGGCAACAGGCGTACGACCGATGGCGTGGTCCACTTCAGGCCATCGGCTACTCCTTGTCGACTCCGGTGAAAACGTGGGTCGATTCACCGGAGGACGCCGGATCAACCACAGCCAGCACCTCGTCGCCGGCCTCCAGAGTGGTGTCGCTCCGGACCGGCAACAACCGGCCGTCCCTTACGACAATGCTGATCCAGACGTCCTCGCCGAGGTCCAGGTCCTGAATAGCGGTCCCGTCCGCGGCCGATCCGGCTTTCACGAAAAACCTGGTCACACCGTCGGGTTCCTCGCGCAGCCGGACGCCCAAAGACCACGTTCTGGCTCCACCAAACGCATCGGCACTCCCGCTTTGTGCGCGAGAAACGGCACCAGTCCGCCCTGCACAATCACCGAGAACGCGACCACCACGAAAATGATGTCATAAATCTGCGTCGCCCCAGGCAGACCGGAGGCAAGCACGAACGTACCCAACAGAATGGGTACGGCGCCCTTCAACCCTGACCACAGGACGAAAATCCGTTCCCCCCCCCAGTGCAGCTTGACCGGCAACAGCAAAATCCCCACCAGGAGCGGCCGGACCAGGAAAGCCAGCAAAACCGCCAGCACCAGCCCGATTTGCCACGCGTGCCCGTCAGGCAGTGATCGCAACGAAACAGTCAACCCCAGCACGGTGAACGCGACGATTTCTCCCAAGCTGGCAAGCGAACCGTGGAACCGCTCGATCTCCCGCTTGTACGGCGCTCGTACGTCACCGAGAATGATGCCGGCCACGAAAACCGCGAGAAATCCGGACCCGTGAGCGAAAGTCGCGACTCCATAGATCACGAAAACGCTGGCGAGCGTACGCAGTGCGTAAAGTCCCTCGCTGGGCAAAAACGGCACCCGCCGAATGAAAAGAGACAGCCCGAAACCGCCGGCGATCCCGACCGCCGCGCCGACCACCATCTGCAGCGCGAACTCCCCCACCCCGGTCCACACCGCACCGAGGCCACTGGCGCCGCTCGCCGCCAGCAACGCCACCATCAGGGCGATGCCAACCGGGTCGTTGGCGCCGGACTCGCCTTCCAGGATCACTCCGGACCGGCCGGAAACCTCGCGGCGACCGAGCACCGAGAAAACCACGGCGGGGGGTCGGTCGGCGCCAACGCCGTCCCGATCAGCAGCGCTGGCACCCAATCCAGGCCGAACAGAAAATGCGCCAGCACCGCCACCGCGGCGGCCGTGACCAACGTGCCGGCGGTGCCGATCCACACGATCGCCCCAGCCGCCGACCGCAACCGACGACGGCCGATGTGCATGCCGCCGTCGAAAAGAATGACGGCCAGCGCGACCGTCACGATCCGCTGCACGGTTTCGATCGGGACGACCCGCAGCTGCGGCACCACATCCGAGGCGACCGCGGCGGCCAACAGGAACAGCGCCGGCGCCGGCACCCGCAGCCGGGTGCTCAACCGGTTCGACAACACGGCAAGCAGCATCGCGGCCGCGACCAGCCCCACCAGCACCCCGAAGGGCATCACATCCGACACGCCAAAACTCCCGTCGACCGGAACCCGGACCGCGGTCGCGATCCGGGTTCGCCGACCAGACTTCCCGGCACACCGGTGATCCACCCTACCTGGCGGTGAAGTCAGCCGCGTGATCACGAGCCCACGTCAGGAACGTACGCGCCGGCCGGCCGGCGACCTCCTGGACGGTGTTCGTGATGGGCACCGGGACCATCTGTTCGTACGCGTCGAAAAGTACGTCCACAAAGGACTCCGGGAAGTCGTCCGCCACCATCTGGGCGCGCGCCCGAGGCCGGTCGACTTCCTCCCAGCGCAGCGGCCGGCCGATCGCCTCACCAATGAGACGGACCTGGTCGGCCTGCGCCACCAGCTCAGGCCCGGTCAGGTCGTAAACCGCACCCGCGTGCCGGCCGTCGAGCAGCGCGCGTACGGCCACTGCCGCGATGTCCGCCTCGTGCAGCATCGGCATCGCGACCTGCCCGTACGCACCGCGGACGATATCGCCGGCGCGGATCTGCGGCGCCCACCAAAGCGCGTTGGCGGCGAAGGTGCTCGGCCGGATGAAGGTCCACTCCAGACCGGACCGTCGGAGCAGCTCAATCTGCTGGTCGAAGGTGCAGTCACGGACGCCGCCAGACCCCAGGAACACCACCGGCCGACCGATCGCTTCGAGCACCGCGGGCAGCGTCTCGGCGGTGTGCAGCGGCCAGACAAGAAAGACGGCCGACACGTCAGCGGCGGCCAGCGATTCGGGCTTCTCGAGGTCGCCGTACGCGGCCTCGACGCCAGCCGGGAGCGATGCATCGGGACGGCGCGTCAGAGCGCGCACCCCGACGCCTTTGGCCAGCAATTGCTTGACGACCTGACGGCCCACATTGCCGGTCGCACCGGTCACCAGGATCTCGCGCATCTCAGCCCCACAGAAGTCAGCGGTTTCGGTTCCGCCAGCATGGGATGGAACCAGCTTGTGCAACCAGCCGAAACAGCGAAGGCGACGAAATCCGCCAATCGGTACGATCGTGGGGTGGAATCTTCCATGGATGATCTCGACCGGGCGTTGGCGGACGCGCTGCGGATCAACGGTCGCGCGCCCTTCGCGCGGATCGCCGACGTGCTCGGCGTCTCGGAGCAAACCGTCGCCCGCCGCTACCGGCGACTGCGCTCGGCCGGCATCCTGCGGGTTGTCGGCGGCGTCGACGGCGCCCGGCTCGGCTATTCGTCGTGGACGATCCGGCTGCGTTGCACCCCGGACGCGGCCACCGCCATCGCCGCCGCGCTGGCCCGCCGGCCGGACACCTACTGGGTGCACATCCTGTCCGGCGGCACCGAGATCTCCTGTTTCATCCAGGCGCATACGACTGAGGAACGCGACGACGCTCTGTTGCTGGAAAAACTGCCGAGGACGACCCGGGTGCTCGCGATGACCGCGCACGCGATGCTGCGCGGTTATGCGGCGCCCAGCGGCTGGTCTGGCATAGCCCGACTTTCCGCCGCTCAAGTGGAAAAACTGCGGCCACCACAGCCGGAGGCGGCAACCGGGACGACTGAGCTCACGGACCCGGACCAGGCGCTGCTGGAAATCCTGGCGCGGGACGGACGAGCCGGGCACGCCGATCTCGCGGCGGCGACCGGCTGGTCGGAGTCGACCGTACGACGGCGGATCGACGGTCTTGCGCGGGCCGGCATTCTCCGCTACGAACTCGATATTTCGCCGGAAGCGCTGGGATTTCACGCCGAAGCGCGACTGTGGATGACCGTCCGACCAACCGGTCTGATCGCGGTCGCGCAGGCGATGGCCAACCACCCGTATGTGCAGTTCGCCGCCGTGACCACCGGACCGACGAACCTGATGGTGGCCTTGGCATGCCCCGACTCGGACGCCCTTTTTGACTGCGTCACCGGAGAAATCGGATCATTCGAAGATGTCCAGACACTCGAAACAGCACCGCTGATCCGTACGGTCAAACGTACGGGAGCGGTGCTGCCTCGATGAAATCGAACCTACTTGATCATCGGTCCGAGGTTCTTTGCGTGCGACTGCACGAACACCTGTCCGTTGCTGTCGCCCGTCACGTGCACGACCTCGGTGGTCCTTGACATGGTGCCGGCCGGAATCAGTGTGACGGCCGGATCCACTTTCACGTTCTTCTGCTTCAGGTGCATAGCGAAGACGTCTTGCGGAGCGTTGGACGCACTAGCGGCCGCCGCTACGTAGACATTCCTCGTACCATCGGCATTGTTCAGAATAAAGGCTATGCCGCGATCAGTGGGCAAGCTCATGATGTTTTTTCCTTTCCAAGTCAGCGCCGGCGACGCCGGCGGTAGGCGATGGGGCAGCGGCGACCAACGGGTCCGCGGAAGTGGCCGGCGTGCCGAACATGATCGCGCGCCAGTCGCCGCTGTAGGAATAGATGCCGCACGACGTCTGGATTCCCAGCCGAGCCGGAACCCGCGCCGCCATAATATGCGCGTTCACCTTTCCCATGTCATAGATGTCGTCCAGGTGCCGCCAGAGCGTAATGCTCAGCATCGTCCGCTGCCGCCACAGGATCACCGCTTTGCCCCCGACAAAGCCAGGAGCCTGCCGGCGCACCTGACGCTTGATGTGGATGTGCAGAACCATCAGCCGGAACAATCCACTCAGCGACGGGCACGCGAACCTGGTGATGACCACCTGACCGCGTTTGTCGCTGACTCTTTCATGATTGCTCATGCCGCTACGCTCCCAACGCGATGTAAACGGCGACTCCGACCAACGCGACTCCGGTGGTACGCCGCACGAGATGGAACCACGGTTGCCGGAAATCCCCCAACAGCGACGGCCTTCGCAGCTGGAAGAGAATGCTGCGACCGACGATCGTCAGCACCCCCCGGTGGTCATCCCGCACAAGGTCAACCAGGACGCGCTCGGAGCCAGCAGCACCAGGCCGGTCAACGCCGCCCACGTCAGCGAGGTCGATTTCTGCGTGGTGAAAAGCAGCGAAAGGTCGAAACCCCACACCACTCCCAACTTGCCCGGCGGCATGGTTTTCAAGTACTGGACAGGAACCTGACGCCAGATGTGCGGCGTCTTGGCGGCCAGGTCGGCCACCGCGAAACCCACCAGCACCACGCCAGCGGCAATCTGCCGTACCAGTGGAGGCAGCAGCCAGGAAGCCAGCGATCCCAGCCCGAAAGCCACCGTCGCCAACAAAGCCGAAGCGACCATGCCTCCGACCCACAGACCAGCCAGAAATCTCGCGCCCTGGAATTTGCTGCGCCTGAGCATAGGACCGGCGACCCCGGCCATGGATTGGCCTCAAGGGCTGAAAATCTGCAGGATCGCGGCCACGCCACCGATCACGAGCCATACGGCCACCTGAGAGTCCACCTGTCGCTTTGGGTTGGCAGGCCTACGCTGACCTAGTTGTAGTGGCAGTCCGCGGCCGAATACTGGTCACCCGACGTCTCGCAGCAAGAGCAATGCAGGAATCCACCTGGCTCAGAGCAGTACCAGATGTAGGCGGCGTGCGCGTGGCAGTAGTCGTACGTGGTGTTGGCCGGGTAGTGGGCGAGGTTGCAGCAGTTCGGGCCGTTGGGCGACGCCGGCGCGGCAGACGCGGCCTTGGGTTTGCCGCCGAAGACGCCGGCCGAGACCAGCACGCCGGTGGCGCCGATCGCGGTCAGGATGCGCCTGCGGAGCACTGGCTTCTCGATCACTCCAGGAGTTTGTTCTGGTGCGGTCATGACACTCCTTCCAGTACGGTGGAAATCCGTCCGAGCAAGGGCTCGAGCCTGCTGAACGAATACGCCTCGACCAGGACACCGTCCTGGAAGCGCAGCGCCGTCGGGCTCGTTTTGACGCCGAAATTCGTCGAAACCCAACTGCCGCGGCGGCGTCGACGAGATGCGGCAGATGGCCAATCGAGTGCTGGCCGACGAAATCCTCACCGACCTGCGCCACCCCGCAGGACACCACGACACCGATGTCCGCCAGCTTTTCCGGGCGGTAGTTCGCCAGTTCGTCAGCCACGCTGTTGCAAGTGCTGCAGATGGAACTCAACACCAGCACAGTCGCCGAACGGCGATGCGCGAGACCACCAAGGGCTTCCGGCCAGTCGTTCATCACCGCGCCAGCGATGAAATCACTGTGCGACGCGACGCCGGGATCGTCCGCGGGGACCGGGATTCGAGTGGACAACTCACCCACCATGGCGAAAAGCACCACTACCGCGGCCGTCAGAAGAAGCAAAGCCAGAGCACCAACAACGATCATGTGGCCGACTCCGATCTGTTAAGAAACGTTCCCGGCGATCACCAGGATCTGCTTGCGATGCGAGAGATGAGGAGCCAGCCCGCCGACAGCACGACGGCCGTCAAGGCACTGCCAACCGCCCATGTCTGCGCGTCGAGCACTGGCCATACGACCAGGTTCGCAGCCCCAGCGGCCACCAGCGCCACGCCCATCATGATGTTGGTGAGCCCCAACGGTTTCGTGCTTTCCGCACCGAAGCAGCCGCAAGGCTCGCTGCTGCCGCGCACCATGCCGGCGACACCGAGCACCACAAAACCGGCGCCCAGCAACGCGACCAGGAACTGGCCAGGGAGCCGCGCCGGAGGGATCGCATACGTGAATGCCGCCACGAACTCCAACGCGGCCAACACCCGTACCGCGACGGGGAGCTTGGGCGGCAAGGCTGGCACCAGCTCACGCAACGCACTCGCGGTCGTCGAAGGTTTGACGATCTTTGTCGCGGCAGCCCTCAACAAGATCGTCACCAGTACCGCATTGGCGCAGATGAGCGCCAGGTCGACGAGTATTATTGGATCACCTCCAGTTTTCCGTGCGGGTCGGACGAACCACAGCCAGAAGCACCTTTTGGTGAAGACTTGAACTAAGTAAAGGCAGAAAACGTTATCTGTCAAGAGCAAACGGCCACTGTGGTCAAACTGGCAGTTGGCGAACACCGTCCCGGAGAATTCGGCCTTATCGCGAGACGACTGTCAAGAGTCAATGACCACATGAGGATCGGCTCGTGGTGGCCAGAACCGGACCGAAGTCGAAGGCGACAGACCGATCACTTTACCGATAAAATCGGTGCCGGCGACAGCCGTCGCCGTGCCCACAGTCATTGCCCACTTGGGGGTTCAGCGATCAGGCGGTCGGCCAGACCGACATTTCCGTCAACGACGTGATCTGGGCGCTTTGCCCGGTCGTTTTCAACCGGACAAACCGCGCGTTCACCGTCACTGGCAGGGAAATCTCTTCGAATGCCGACAATGCGTGCACGGTCTTGCGAGTTTGTCCACCGCACGCCGTCGTCGCTGCTGTCGACGGTCAGTGCGGCTGCGGCCAAGCCGTGCGCGAAGATCGTACGGACGGGCCGCGACTCCCCCAAATCCACCCAGACAGCGGTGTCAGCTGGGCAGGACTTACCGGTGGGCGCGGGCGTCGATCCGTCCGAGCAGGGCTGGAGGGGGAAACTCGCACCGAATCGGCCGTCGGTGAGCGGACAGGGATCCAGCCGTACGGCACCGGTCCAGCCCTGCACGAAACACGCCGCGCCGCGGGAAAGTGGCGCGCCCACGCCACCATCCGTGCGGATTTGCTGGCTTTGGTGGGTAATCGCGAAGGTGGTGTCCGGCCCGTCCACGGAACTGCTGGCAGTGACTCGAAACCCGGCCCGGGTGTCTTCCAGGGCGCGGGCGTCGACCCGGTCGCCGGGCTTCGCCGGCTGGCTCCACACCTGCGCGTCGCCGTCGACGAATTCCGCCGTGTAGCCGGAAACCGGCGACGGCAGGGCGTCCCAGCGTACGGTCACCTGGCCTCCAGCAGCCGCCGCGAGGTGGCTGGGTCGCCAAAAGGTCAGAGCCGGCACCGAAAGGTCGGTGTGCGCTGGATCTTGAAGTCGGACACCACGCTCGGCCCGGCCACCTCGGCGCCGGCCGGAGGCAGGCTGGCGGCGAGCGAGAAGAAGCTGGCCTCGCCGAAGAAACCCTGCACGTCCGAGCCCCGCATCCGGAACCGGTAGCCGCCGTTCGCGTCCGTACGCTGCTGCTGGACCGTTTTGCAGATCGGCAGCGATTCCTTACTCAGGCAGGAAACCAGGGCGGCTCCGGCTGTCAGGCCGACGGTGAGCAGTTCCGCCGGGTCCGGTGCGCGGAACAGCCCGGCCGCAATTTTGGGCGCCGCGCTGCCATCGGGCCGGAGCAGGCCGCCGTGCAGATCGACCATCGCCTTCGGGTCGACCTTGCTGGCCGCGCAGCCCACCACACCGCTGACCAGCAAGACGGCGAGGGCGGCGGACGCCACTGTCCGAAGACTGCGCATAAAGCCGAATGGTAATCGACGAGCGCCCGTCAGCGCGGCGACATCATGGCAGCGGCCGCGGCGGCCGTGTGGTGTCGATCAGCCGGCGCATCGCTCGCGACGCGGCCGCTGGCCGGTGCCCCTGCACAGCCAGCAGGACGGCGCGGTGCAGCGGCAGTGTCGCGCGCACCCCCCCCGGCAGGTGCGAGGTGGTCTGCAGAGAATGCCGAAGGCCGGTCTCCAGTAGCCGGCCGAGCTGCTCGATCAGCTGATTGCCGCTCGCACGCAACAAAATCAGGTGAAAGGCAAGATCCGCGCGGACGAAGTCGTCCTCCGACTCGGGCAACGCACCAGCGTGCTCGGCCATCCCGTCGTACGCGGCCTGCAGCGCGGCTACCTCGGCCGCGCTGGCCCGCTCGGCGGCGAGGCCGGCCGCACCCGGCTCCACTACCAGCCGAAGTTCCAGCAAGTGCGCGAGAAAGTCCGGGTCGCCGGCCCGGCCGTGCCACTCGATGACTTCCCGGTCCATCAGGTTCCAGTCGGCCCGCGGCAGCACCCGAGTGCCCAGCCGCGGCCCGGCTCGACCAGCCCCTTGGCCGCCAACGCCTTGACGGCCTCCCGCACTCCCCCTCTGCTGACCTCCAGCTGCGCGGCCAGCTCCACCTCATTCGGCAGCTGGCTGCCGCTGGTCAGCTCGCCGGACACGATGCGCAGCCCCAGCCACTCCACCACCTGGCCATGCATCGTGCGGTGCCGGCCAAGCGGGCCGCCGCGGGTCGTGCTCACCGCAAAATCATCGAATCATTCGGTGATTATGTCAAACCGTGGCTCTTGACTCTATCGACGAATCATCCAATGATTCACCCACACGCGGACCGACCAGCCCGGCCCGCACCCGGACCAGACGGGATGTGTGGTCATCCATGCACGAGACCCAACCGGCCAGTTCCTCCAGGCGTACGGCGCTGAAGCTCCTGGGCACCGGCGGTGCCGCGGCGATGCTGTTGAGCGCCTGTACGGGCGTCAACGGGAAACCGACGGCGGCATCGGGCGCCGCCGGCTCCTTCCCGGCCACGCCGAAGTGGAAGTTCGTCTTCGTCAACCACGTCACCACAAACTCGTTCTTCGTACCCACCCGGAACGGCCTCGCCGACGCGGCCGCCCTCCTGGGCCTGCCGGCACCACAATGGACTGGCTCGGAGTCCGGCAACGTCTCGGAGATGGTGAACGCCTTCGACACCGCCATCAACGGCAACGCCGACGGGATCGCGATTGCACTGACCGACAGCAATGCCTTCGTCGAGCCGACCAAACGGGCCCTCGCCAAGGGAATTCCGGTGCTGGCGTACAACGCCTCGGCGGCCAAGAACTACGTGCTGACCTATGTCGGGCAGGACCTTTACCAATCCGGATTCCTGATGGGACAACGGATCGCCCAGGATGTCAGCTCCGGCGACATCCTGGTCGGGATTTCCCAGCCGGGCGGCAACAACGTGCAACCGCGGCTCGACGGGATCACCGCGGCGCTGAAGCAGGCCGCTCCGGCCGTACGAGTGCTGTCCATCAACACCGGCGCGGAACAGGCCAACGAGCTGAACGCCATCACCGCCGCCTACACCGGACATCCGTCCGCGAAAGGCATTTATGCCGTCGATGCCGGCAGCACCGCCTCGATCGCGCAGCTGATCACCAGCAAGAACCTGCAAGGCAAGATCCATGCCGGCGGATATGACCTGCTCGCCGACACTATCAAGGGGGTCGGCGCCGGAGCGCTCGACTTCACCATCGACCAGTCCGCCTACCTACAGGGCCTGTTGCCTGTTCTTTACCTTTATCTCTACCGATTGTCCGGCACACTGGTCACTCCACCCTTCACCGACACCGGGCTGACCTTCGTCACCAAGGACAACGTCGCCGGGTACGCGTCCGCGGACAGCAGGTACGAGGGTGGCCCGAAAAATACTGTCGGAACCATGCCCAAGGCGATCCCGTTGCCGCCGGAGACGACCGTTGGCCACTAACACGCTGATTGGCAGTCTCGTACGGATCCGCGAGTTGAGCATCCTGCTCGTGACGATCGCCTGTGCCGGCTACTTCGCCTTGACCAGCACCGGTTTCACGTCCCTCGACAACGGCCACACCATCGCGCAGTACATCGCGCCTTGGGCGATCGTCGGAGCGGGCGAGGCGATGTTGTTGATCTGCGGGGAAATCGACCTCTCCGCCGGTTTCGTCTTCACCTTGGCTCCGTTCGTTCTGGTGCTGCTCAACAACAACGGTCTGCCGCTGTTCGTCGCACTGCTCGCCACTGTGGTGATCTGCGCGCTGATCGGGACGGTCAACGGCCTCATCCGTACGCTTTTCAACCTGCCGTCCTTCATCACCACCCTGGGCATGGCATTTCTCCTGCAGGGCCTGTCCTTGATCATCTCCAACGGCTCGCCGGTGCCGGCACCGGCGGACACCTGGGTGCGTACGACATTCGGTGGCGCCCGCTGGTCGGAACTGACCTGGGCGCTGGTCATCATCGCCGTCATGCAGATCGTGTTGTCGGCCAGCAGATTCGGCATCTACACGCAGGCCACCGGCTCGAATCCGGTCGGCGCCGCGGAATCGGGCATCCGTACGAGCCGGGTGAAAGTCGTCAACTTCGCCGTGACCAGCGCCCTCGCCGGGTTCGGCGGCATTCTGGAGGGCATGCGGGTGGGATCGTTCGATCCCACCAACGGTGGGTTCAACACGATGTTTTTCGGTGTGGCGGCAGCGGTTATCGGTGGTACGGCACTGCTCGGCGGGTCCGGAACGGTCGTCGGCGCCCTGCTCGGCGCGCTGTTGCTCGGCATCGTCTACGACGGTTTCAACCTCACCGGGGTGAACGCGAACGCCTTCAATGTGGTGCTGGGCGTCGCCATCCTGGTCGCGATGTTCCTGAACACCTATCTGAGCGTGCTGCGCCGGCGGGCCAGCGCCGTACGGGGGCGGACATGACCGACACGGATATGATTCGCGCCGAGCACGTACGCAAGCGGTTCGGGCCGGTGACCGCTATTCAGGACGTGAACCTGCACGTACGCAAGGGGGAAATTCTCGGGCTGATCGGCGACAACGGCGCCGGCAAGTCCACTTTGATCAAGATCCTCACCGGATATCACCAACCCGATGGCGGCCAGCTTTTCTTCGAAGGAGAGCCCATCCACCTGCGTTCGGTGGTGCATGCCCGATCTCTCGGCATCGAAACGGTGTTCCAGGACCTGGCGATGATCGACGACCTGCCGGTCTACCTGAACCTGCACCTGAACAAGGAGCTGGTGCACCGGCCGCTGCCTTTCCTGCGTCGCAAGGAAATGCGTCGCAAGGCCCGGGAAGCGCTGGACTCGATCGGGATCACCATCGGGTCGGTCACCGACCCGGTCAGCCAGCTGTCCGGCGGCCAGCGGCAGGCCATCGCGGTGGCCAGGTCGGTTTTCTCGGACGCGAAGGTCCTGCTCCTGGACGAACCGTTGGCTGCCATGGGCGCGAAAGAAGGCGGGTTGATCCTTCGACTGCTGATGCAACTCAAGGAGCGCGGCGACCGACCTGGCCATCATTCTGATTGCCCACAACTACAGCCAGATCGTCGTCGACGTGTGTGCGACCGCGTCAACCTACTCCAACACGGCACGATCACCTTTGACAAAGCGTCAAAAGACACGTCGGTCGCCGAGCTCCTGGACCTCGTCCACGCCGAATACCGCCTCTGACCTACATGTTGATCATGTGCCCGGCGAGGCCGTGGATCGCTTCCTTGACGGCTTCGCCGAGGGTCGGGTGGGCGTGTACGTTGCGGGCGACCTCGTGCACGGTGAGGTCCCACTGTTGAGCGAGGGTGAGCTCGGGCAGCAGCTCGGTCACGTCCGGTCCGACCAGGTGGGCGCCGATGATCTCGCCGTACTTGGCGTCGCTGAGAATCTTCACAAAACCGCCGGTGTCGCCGAGGCCGGGCGCTTTTCCGTTCGCGGTGAAGGGGAATTTCGCCACTTTCACGTCGAAACCCTGTTCGCGGGCCTGCGCCTCGGTCCAGCCGAAGCTGGCGATCTGCGGCTGACAGTAGGTAGTAGGTAGCACGCGGGATCATCACGTAGTCGAGCTCCATCGTCTCGGCGTTCCCGATGGTCTCGGCCGCGATAATGCCCATTGCCTCGGCGGCATGCGCCAGCATGAGTTTCGCTGTGACGTCCCCGATCGCGAAGATGTTCGGCACGTTCGTACGACACCGGCCATCCACCTCGATGGCGCCCCGCTCGGTCAGCTGGACACCGGTGTTTTCCAGGCCGTAGCCCTTGACCCTGGGCGCGAAGCCAATCGCCTGCAGGACCTTGTCCGCCTCCAGCACCTGCTGTTTGCCATCTTTTGTGACTGTCACTCGTACGTTCGTGCCAGTGTCCTCAATGGACTCGACTCGGGTCGAGGTGAGCACGTCGATGCCGAGCCGCCGGTAACGTTTGGCCAGCTCGGTGGAAACCTCGACATCCTCCGCCGGAACCACCCGATCGAGGAATTCCACGATGGTGACCTTCACGCCGTAGTTGTGCAGCACGTACGCGAATTCCACCCCGATCGCGCCGGCGCCGGCGATGATGATGCTCTCGGGCAGCTCGGCGCTGAGAATCTGCTCCTCGTACGTGACCACCCGCTCCCCCAGCGACGTGCCCGGCAGCAGCTTGGTGGTGGCGCCGGCCGCGACGATGCAGTGCCCGAAGGTCACCGTCTCCTCGCCGCCATCGGTCAGCTTGACCCGCAAAGTCGACGCGTCGGTGAAGGTGCCCCAGCCGGACAGCTCGGTGATCTTGTTCTTCTTCATCAGGAAGTGGACGCCCTTGACCCGTCCGTCCGCGACCTGCCGGCTGCGTTTGTACGCCTGGCCGTAGTCAAAAAACTCACCGTGCCGTCGACGTGGATCCCGAAGGTCTTGGCCTCGTTCTGGAAAAACGTACGCCAGCTCCGCGTTGCGCAGGAGCGCCTTGGACGGGATGCAGCCCACATTCAGGCACACGCCGCCCCAGTACTTCTCCTCCACCACCGCGACACTGAATCCCAGCTGCGCGGCCCGGATGGCGGCCACGTACCCACCTGGGCCAGCGCCCAGGACCACGACGTCAAAGTGTTGAGTCACGTACCAGATGATATTTCGCGGGCAGCCGCGCCGCGCACCGGCGGCAGGATGATCCGGTCACTCGGTGCGGCGAGGACGACAGCGTCACCCCAGTTTGGCGATGATCTTGGCCGCAAGGGTCTTCTCGGCTGGTAGCCGGGAGTCCGCGCCGCCGGTGAAACTCGTCCAGTTGACGTCGACCCAGATCATCCCGTGCCGGAACGACAGGATGTAGTTGTTGACGAATGCCTGATCACCAGTGCCGGTCACTGGTTTGGAGTTCGGGTCGCTGGTCGACGCCGCCTGGAAAGCGTCCGGCGTGGTCGGGTTGAGGGTGATCTGCAACGCGCCGTCGTCCGGCTCCCACCTGCATATCCCTGCTGCGGTCGCTGGTACTCGCGGTGTGGTCGCTCACCGGACGGCCGCTGATGGCGGTCACGTCGGCATCGGTGAGCAGCGTGCACGGATCCGGGAGCGTACCCATGTCCGTCGACCCGCCGGTCGCGGTCGGCGTCGCCGTTTGCGGCTGCCTCGTCCCGGACGGCGGCGCCGTCGCGGTCGGCGACGCGCCGTGCGGCGAGGCGGCTTTGTCGGTCAACAGCCCGCATCTGCTCGCCGCGAATGTGGTGATCACGACCACCATCGCGGCCTGACATGTCCTTTTAGTAGACAAAGCTCAATCCCCGTCTGTTAACGCACAAGTGTCCGTTCAGCCTGTCGGACAGTCGGACTGGCTCGCGCCGGGAGAATTCCCAGGTTTCGCCGGCCCCGAGGCCGCGGGGTATGAATGAGGACATGAATCCTCTTCGTTTCGGGCTCAAGCTGAGCCAGGGCGCCACCATCGACGAGCTGCGGGCGATCTGGCGGATCGCCGACGAGTCCGGTTTCGACCACTGCTGGAACATGGACCATTTCGCGAGCCTGTTTCGACGGCGGTGAGAGCGACATCTTCGAGGCGTGGACCGCTCTCGCTGGCATGGCCGCGCTGACCACCCGGACCCGAATTGGGTGCTCGGTGACCGGCAACACCTACCGCCATCCAGGCGTGCTCGCCAAGATGGCCGTCACCGTCGACCACCTTTCCGGTGGCCGACTGGAGTTCGGCATCGGGTCGGCGTGGGCCGACGAGGAGCACACCATGCTCGGGCTGCCGTTCGGTACGGTTCGGGACCGCGCCGACTGGCTGGAGGAGTCGTTGCAGATCATCCGCTCGCTGTGGACCCAGCCGCGGACGACTTTTGCCGGCAAGCACTACCAGATCACCGAGGCCATCGCCGAGCCCAAGCCCGTCCAGCGGCCGTATCCGCCGATCTGGATCGGCGGCAGCGGCCGGAAGCGGACATTGCGGATGGCCGCCGAATACGCCGACGTGTGGAACGCCGCGGGCGGTGAGCCGGCCGAGATCGCCGAACTGTCCGGGGTGCTCGACCAGCACTGCGCCGACATCGGCCGCGACCCGGCGGACATTCGCCGGTCCGTGCAGCTGCGGGTGCCCGACGACGTGGAGACGCTGTTGTCGCAGGTCGAGGCGTACGCGAAGATCGGCGTCACAGAGCCGGTCCTGATCGTCCGGGACAATCCGATCGCCCAGGCCGAGAAGGTCGCCGAGCTACTCCCCCGGCTGCGGTCGATCGGCTGATCCACACACTCAGCGTCACGGGTCCAGAGACCGTACAAAGCACCCGTGGTCCTGCCATAGGATGCGTTGACCGCTATACGTACCCAGGAGGGCCGTGTGATCGCTGGGCAGGAGCCAACTTCGGCGCTGCTGGCCGAAATCGCCAGCACCGGCACCGATCCGCATCGCGGTGGCTACTCGCGGCATCTGTTCACCGACGCGGAGTTGAGCTTGCGGGAGTGGTTCGCCGAGGCGGCGGCCCGGCGCGGGCTGACGGTCGAGGTGGACGGCAACACGAACCTGTGGGCATGGTGGGGTGAGCCCGGAGCAAGCGCTGTCATCACCGGGAGTCACCTGGACTCAGTGCCCGGCGGCGGCGCCTTCGACGGGCCGCTCGGAGTTGCCAGCGCGCTGGCCGCCGTCGACCTGCTGAGAGCCGACAATTTCCAGCCTGGCAAGCCTTTCGCGCTGGCGGTGTTCGCCGAGGAGGAAGGCGGCCGGTTCGGCCGGGCCTGCCTCGGTTCGGCGCTCACCGCCGGCGCGGTCGACCCGGCGGATGCCTTACGGCGTACCGATCCTGACGGCGTCAGCGTGGCCGACGCGGCCCGCCGGGCCGGCTTCGATCCGGCTGCTTTCGGCCCGGATCCAGACCGGGTCGCGCGGATCGGCCAGTTCGTCGAGCTGCACGTCGAGCAGGGCCGCGGGCTCGCCGACCTGGACACCCCAGTGGCGGTCGCCTCATCCATTCTGGCCCACGGCCGGTGGCGTTTTCGGTTTACCGGCCAGGGAAACCACGCTGGTACGACACGGCTTGAGGACCGTCGCGACCCGATGCTGCCGGCCGCCGCGACGGTGTTGGCGGCAAGGCGTACGGCCGCCAAACACCAGGCCCGAGCCACCGTCGGCCGGTTGCAACCGGTGCCCGGCGGCACCAATGTCATCGCGTCCACTGTGGACATGTGGCTGGATGCCCGTGACGACCGCGAAACCGTGGTTATGAACGTGGTCGACGACATCACGGCGGCGGCCGAGGCGGCCTGCCGGGAAGAGGGGTGCCAGGTCGTGGTGACCAAGGAGTCGTTCCTCGCCGAAGTGGCTTTCGATGCCGCACTTCGGGACCGGCTGTTGGAAACTCTCGACGGCGCGCCGGTGTTGCCCACCGGCGCCGGTCACGACGCCGGCGTGTTGGCCTCGTCCGTACCGACCGCGATGGTGTTCGTACGAAATCCGACCGGCATCAGCCACGCGCCCGAGGAAACACGCCGAAACCGCCGACATCGAGGCCGGCAGTCGCGCCCTCGCGGCCGTGCTGCGGGAGCTCGCCCGATGACCGCCTTCCGGCTCCGGCACGCGTGGCTGCCGGGCGGCCTCGTCGGCCCGATCGAGATCGAGGTCGATCCCAAGGGCATCATTGTGGCGATCCGTACCGGTGGCCATTTCCCGGACGCCACCCATCTGCCCGGCCTCGTGGTGCCGGGTTTCGCCAACACCCATTCGCACGCTTTCCACCGGGCGCTGCGCGGTCGCGTACACGATGCGGCCGGCACTTTCTGGACGTGGCGGGAGCGAATGTACGCGCTCGCCGACATCCTGACACCCGACCTGGTATTCCAGCTGGCGCGGGCGGTTTACGCTGAAATGCTGGCAGCCGGCTACACGTCGGTCGGCGAGTTTCACTACCTGCACCACCAACCCGGCGGCAAGCCGTACGACGACCCGTACGCGATGACCGCCGCGCTGCATCGGGCGGCCACCGAGGTCGGCATCCGGCTGACCCTGCTGGACACCTGCTACCTGAGTGCCGGGATCGGCCCGGACCGCACTCCTATCCCGCTTTCCGAGCGACAGCTCCGATTCTCCGACGGCAGCGCGGATCGGTGGGCCTGGCGCTGGCGCGAACTGCGGGAAGTCTTCCCGGACGACCGGAGTTTCCGGCTGGGCGCGGCCATTCACTCGGTCCGCGCGGTGCCCGAGAACGCCATCGACAAAATCCTGTCCACAGTGGACGCCGACACTCCGCTGCATGTCCATCTTTCTGAGCAACCAGCGGAAAACGAGGACACCCTCGCCGCGTACAACCGCACCCCGACCGGCCTGCTGGCCGACCACGGCGCGCTCAGCCCGCGGACCACGGCCGTGCACGCGACTCACCTCACCGACACCGACATCTCGACGCTGGCCGACTCCCGTACGAGCATCGCCTTCTGCCCCACCACCGAAGCTGACCTGGCCGACGGCATCGGCCAGGCCGGCCGGTTGCACGCCGCCGGCACGCCCTGTGCATCGGCAGCGACCAGCACGCACAGATCGACCCGCTCGCCGAGATTCGCGCGCTGGAATACGCGAACGCCTATTGTCTGGCACTTTTGCCAGCCTCGGCGAGGAAAAGTCCGGCCAGCGGGTGCATTTCAGCCCGGCCGAGCTGATTTCCTTCGGTACGGTCAACGGCCACCGCAGCCTCGGCTGGCAGGACGCCGGACAGCTCGTCGTCGGCGCGCCTTTTGACGTCGTATGCCTGCAGACCGACTCACCTCGTACCGCCGGCGCCCAGCCCGACCAGCTGGTGATGGCCGCAACGGCCAGCGACGTGCTGCTCACCGTCGTCGGCGGCCGAATCGTGGTCCGCCAAGGCCGCCACCACACCCTTGGCCGCCCCAGCGAACTCCTCACCGCCGCCATCGAATCCGCCTGGTCCGCCGCCAAATAAACCGCCCCTCTAGCTAATCGAGGAATGCCACCCTCTCCTAGAGAAGGCTTCCGGTGTTGCTGGTGGGGCTGTTTTAGTTAGCTACCCCAACGAAATTCAGCTATTCGAACAGGCGTACGATGTTCGGTATGGGTTCAGTGCGGTGGTCCCATGGTCAGTCGGCGGCGCCGGCTGATCTGGGAGATGACGCGCTGGTTGGGGACGTGGTGGAATGCGAGCGGATGCGGGCAATGATTGATGCCCGTCAGGTGGCGTCTTTCGCTGAGTTGGCGCGTCGCCGTGTGGTTGCCGGGCCTTCGTTGGTGAATGAGTCCATGACCGCGACGCGTGAGCGGGTGGTGAAGTGGTGTGCGGCGGATTTCGCGCCGGCTCTGCGGGTGGCGCAGGTGACCGCCCAACACCGCCTGGACACCGCGATCCAGCTCTATAGCGACTTCCCTGCCGTCTGGAAGGCATTGGCCGCCGGGGTGATCACCAGTCCCAAGGCCAGGATCTTCCTGGAGATGCTGGAGAAACTTCCCGCTGATCTCGCCGCGGAGGTCATCGATGCGACCTTGCCAGATGCGGGTGACCGTACGCCTGGGCAGCTGCGTAAAGCGATCCAGCGGGCGATCATCGCGGTCGATCCGCAGGCGCCGCCCAGGATCGTCACGAGGAGGCGAAGCAACAGCGGCGGGTGCAGTCGTCGCCAGCAGATGATTCGATGGCGTGGATGCGGGCCTATCTGACCGCTGATGAGTTGGCCTCGATCATGTCGATCCTGGACGCGTACGCACACTCCTGCCCAGACGACGACCCGCGATCAATGGACGTCCGCCGCGCGGACGCGCTGCTGGACCTGATCACCGGCGGCAGCCTGGGTGATATCCCGTCACCGCAACTCCCGGACAATGACCTCCCGGACAATGACACCGACAACAGCAACGGAGTCAACCAACCCGCAGCCGACGACACCGGTGTAAGCGGTGGTGGCATCGACGACTGCGGGTACGAGCCGTCCACTTCCCCAGCAACTGCAGCGGGTTCCGCTTTCCACCAGCGCCCGCGCAAGCCCGGCGTTTGACCTGCGAGTAGTCGTCGGGGCCGGCACACTGCTCGGCCTAGACGACAAGCCTGCGTTTTTGGCCGGGTACGCGCGATCCCGGCCAGCATGGCCCGCCGACTCGCCAAAGACTCCACCTGGCGGCGACTACTCACCGACCCCAGCTCCACCAAGCTCATGGAAGCCGGTCGAGCACGTTATCGACCATCGATGGCGTTGCAGGAATTCATCGAAGCCCGAGACATCACCTGCCGCTGGCCCGGCTGCCGTACCGCCGCCCAACGTTGCGACAAAGACCACTCCACCCCGTTTCCGGACGGGTGCACCTGCAAAGAAAACCTCCTCTGCCTCTGCCGTTTCCACCACCGGCTCAAAACACATTCCGACTGGAAAGTCAGACTCGACCCCGACGGCACCTACACCGTCATGAGCCCCACCGGACGCACCTACATCACCGAGCCACCACCACCCGGCGAAGACGACGCGCCTCCGACCAGAAACCGGCGACGCGGATCGATCTACCTAAACGACAAGGACGAACCACGCGTCCAGCCGCCCCCACCCGAAAAACCCGCCACCTGGCCAGCCGAAAACCGCCCTTCTGAAGGATTTCAGACAGAGAATCACGGCTTAGTACGCCAGAGGGCGGTGACGTCGTCCTCCGGGGGTTCGGTGACCATCTCGCCGGTGGAGCCGAACTGACGCGCCTTTCCGTGGTAGACCGGCCAACCTGGGTTTCCGGTGGTGGCGAAGCGGCTCCAAGCGGCGATCATTTCGTCGCGTACGGCCAGATTTTCCGGCGTTTGCGCGTTGATCGCGGCCAAGCCGTCGAAAATATAGGCGAGTTCGGCGCCGTGGCAGGCGCCCAGGGCCGGGCCGAAGGGTTCGGCGACGAAGAGGGCCGCGTACGCCCGGCCGCCGGCGGCGACCTGGGCCTGGGCCAGTTGGATCACCGGCACTTTGTAGATGGCGTCACTGAGGAACAGTGTTCGCAACTCGGTGAGGTCCGCTTGGGGAGCCCGCTTTCGGTACGCGGCAAGGACATCCGCCGGCCGATCGAAACCGGCGGAGGAGATCTCGGCGAGCAGGGCGGCCTCGTTGGCCGGTGCGTACGCGGGTCCCTGCATCGCCTGGAACAGTCGCATCTCGTCCCGGTTCGCGCTGACCAGCAGTGGGATGTCGACCACAGCGCGGGCGATCACCGCATCTTGCGGACGTTGCGGCATGACCTTACCGTCCAAAACGGCACCCCAGGAGCGACCACCGGGCAGGTTGCGGCGGCCGAGGTTGTTGTCGATCACGGTCGGCTGCACCGCCAGGAACCGCTCCGTCGGCACGTCCACCAGAGCGTCCACAGTGGACACTCCGAGCTTCGCCATCAGGTCCGCCGCGATGTCATTGACTGTCTCGGTGGAGAATATCCGTGAGGTGCTGCCGCTGCTCAGAATCGCCTTGCCGAAGGTGCCGGCGGCCGCGGGCATCGCGAGCAGAGCGCCGACCGAGAACGCGCCGGCGGACTGGCCGGCCACCGTGATGTTGTCCGGGTCGCCGCCGAAAGCGGCGATGGTGTCCTTCACCCAGTGCAGCGCGAGCGCCTGGTCCTGCAGGCCGAGGTTGGTGGAGCCGGCCCACTCCGGACCACCGAGGTCGGCCAGGTGCAGGAAGCCGAGCGCGCCCACCCGGTAGTTCGCGCGCGACGACGACCACATCCGCCCGCCGCGCCAGCGCGGCACCATCGGTGTCGGGCGGCGACGCCGATCCCATCTCATACCCACCGCCGTAGATCCAGACGATCACCGGCCGGCTCCCGGCCACGTCCGGCGTCCACACGTTCAGATACAGACAGTCCTCACTGATCGGCACCTCTTCGGCTGCCCCGTCGGCGCCGAACGTGGCGGAGTCCAGCGCCATGCCGGCGAACCCGGCCTGCGCCGGCTTGGGCGGGAAGCGGATCGCGTCCCGTACGCCTTCCCACGGCCGCACGGGACGCGGCGGCCGCAGCCGGAGCGGCCCGACCGGCGGCTCGGCGAACGGCACTCCGGCGAACAGTGCCCCGCCAGCGGACATCGGCAACCCCCGCAGCCGGCCGTACGAGGTCTTGATGGTGTACGCGTCAGTCATACCTTGATCATTGTCGGCGACAGGCGCTCTTTCCAGTGCTGGCAGCCCAGCGTCACATCTGTGGCGGGCCTGCGCGAACGCCGAATGGCGGTGCGGGCCGGGCACCGGTACGCCCGCGGCTGGGTCTGCGGCGGCTGGACCTAGGTCGTCGAGCGTACGACCAGCTCGGTGGGCAGGATGACCTTGCGGCGGGTCTTCCCGCCGGTGATCGCGGCAACCATCAGCCGGGCGAGTTCGCGGCCCATCTGTACGGTCGGCTGCGAAACCGTGGTCAACGGCAGCCAGGCCCGCCCACTGTCCAGGTCATCGCCGAAACCAATCACCGCGACCTCGCGCGGGACGCGTTTCTTGGCCGTACGCAAAGCTTCCAGCACACCGACGGCATTGACATCGGACGCGGTCAGAATGGCGTCGAAAGGCACGTCACGGGAGATCAGCTCGGCGGTGCCGGCCCGCGCGCCTTCCTCGGTGTAGTCCGAGGAGACCACCAGAGCCGGGTCTTCCGGCAGCCCGACGGCGGCGAGTCCGCGCTGGTAGCCGGCATACCGGTCGTGGCTAGAGCGTTTTGTCGGAATTCCGGTGACGGTCGCGATTCGCCGGCGGCCATTCGCGTACAGATATTCGACAGCCCGCCGGGCACCGCCGACATTGTCCGCGTCGACATAGCAGGCACCCGGGGTGGCGAACGGTTTTCCCAGGAAAACCACTGGAACTCCGGTGTCCTGCAAGATCCGACCGAAGGAATCGCCGCGTTGCGGTGCCAACAACATCACGCCGTCCACGTGCCGGCCGCGGACGTAGTCCTCCAGCCAGGTCCGGTCGGTGGCGGACCGGGCGACCACGATGACGAAGCGGTACGGGGTGTCCGCCAGCTCGGCCGACACGCCTTCCACCATGCCAGCGAAAAAAAACGGCTGGCCGAGCATCTGCGTCTGGTCCTCCGCGACGACCAGGCCGACGGTGTCCGAGCGGCTGGTGACGAGCTGGCGGGCGGCGAGGTTCGGCACATACCCGAGGGCGGCGATCGCCTCCCGGACATTCTTCTCGACCTCCGGGCTGACCGGCGTGGATCCCCGCACCACCCGGGAAACCGTGGACGCCGACACCCCGGCGCGGGCCGCGACCGCGTCCAACGTCGGCCGCTCCGGCTGAGACGGGCCCATTTCACCCCCAAAGATGACGCGCCGTCCCACCCCCCCCACGGTCGGTCTGGCATTCGCTTCGGGTCTGACACTAGCGAACCGGCGAGCGCGGTTCGTACGGGTCCGCCGTCGCGCCGCCTACGAACGAAAGCGCAGGGGGCCCCTTCGAGTGAAAGGACCCCCTGCGAGCGTACGTACGAGCGAGGCCTAGCTGAATGCTCCCAGGCCGTGCGGCGCGCCGACCCCGGTCGGGCCGTCCCACCCGGCGACGCCGGTGCAGAGCGCCACATGCGCGCTGCAGTCGGTGGCACCGTTCTGCGCGTTGCTGCCGCCGACGATGTCGGTGATGCTGCCGGCCGGCGCCGAGTACATCGTGTTCGGACCCTCGACCGAGGACAGCGCGCCACCGCGGGTGTAAAGCGCCGCGATGAACGGCGAGGCCGCGCTCGTACCGCCGACGGTCAACCAACCGCCGCCGGTGCCACTGTCCGGTGTGTACGTGTCGTACACCGAAACTCCGGTGTACGGGTCAGCGTCCGCGGACACGTCCGAGGTGGCCCGGTGACCGGCGCAGTTCGCCGAAGCCGCCGCCGACTGGCCGACCGCGGCCGCCAGGTTCGTCGCGCACCCACTGCCCGCGCCCACGAAACTCGTGGTGCCCTGCGAGTTGGTGAACGTGCCGCCCCATGCCTTCTGCGTGAAGGTCTGACCGCCGTCGGTGGTGGTCAGCGTCGTACCGCCGGCCGAGGTCACCCATGGCAGCTGCTGCGGCCAGATCTGTGTGTTGCCGGCATATCCACCGTCACCGGAGGACGCCACCACGGCCATTCCTTGTGGTGCAAGGCAATCGCCGGCGCGCCGGCGCCGATGTAGCTGGCCTGCAGGCCCGGCGGCAGGCCATAGCTCATGCTCACCGACTTCGCGCCGAGGGTCGCCGCCTCCTTGACCGCGGTGCCGAAGTCGTCGGCCAGCGCGCCAGGCAGCTGCAGCGTCGCCGCCTCCAGCAGCTTGAGCAGGCTCATCGGAATCTGTACGACGGTGATGTGGCAGGTCGGGCAACCCGCCGACGCCATGTCGACGTCCAGCGCGCGGTCTCGGTCGCGTACGATTCCTCGACCGAGGCCAGCGACGAGTCCGGGGCGAGCGCCGGGCCACCGTGGTAGTCCACGATTTTCAGGCAACCGTTGGCAACTGTGCAGGCCGAGAGGCCGTAGTAGCTGCGGTACGTGCCGAGGTCGGCCTCAAGATTCGGGTACGCCCCAACCGCCACGATCGACTCGGTGCTGGTCGGGCCGACGGTCGGAGCCGGCAGGAAATACGCCTTCGCGAGGTCTCCCGGGCCGTAGCCGGTCGGCGTCGCGGTGGTCATCGGGGTGGCCGAGCCCTTGCTGGTCGTCACCGTCAACAGGTCGCAGCCGAGGTTTACGAGCCGGCCCCGCAGCTGGGTCTGACAGTTGTGCCGGACGCCGTGCGTCGCGGCGAGATTTCCGGCTCGTACCGCCTTGGCCACCGCGGCGGCATTGGGGGTATTAGGCTGTTTTTTGTCGGTGCTGCGGAGGCTGGTGCCGCCGCCACCACCAACGCAGAAGCGGCCGCCGCAGCGACCACTAATCTGATGATTTTCCTGGTTCTGCCGGATTTGGACACCCGCATACCGCCACCGCCCTCGTGAAGAACAGCCGCTAATTACCGTGCAAATGGGACCAAGACCGCCGCTACTTGGCGGTAGCGGCCAGCGCAACCTAAACCCGCTTCAGAAGTCTTGACAAGACTCCTTGCCAAATTCGGTCAGAATTGCGAACTATTTCCTGATTCTCCGGTTAAGCGCAAGTTAAAGAGCGGAAAAAGTCGGTCGGCATTCAGGTACGTACAAATGCCCGCTATCCGTTCGCCGCGAATATCGAAGAGCACCAACGCCCATGGCTTGTAGCCGCCACCGGACGCCGGGACATATTGCCCGTACGCCGGCATGCCACTCGCCTCGACCGGCACGAACACCGAGCCCTTGCACGGTCCGTCGGCGCCGCCCACCCAGGCGCCCCGGATCGCCTCCCGGCCGCGCAACCACCATCGGAACGGCGGCATGGACATGGTCGCGTCTTCGTGCAACAACGCGGTGAGCGCTTCCACGTCGTACCGCTCAAAGGCGTCGACGTACCGGCCGAGAAGTTTTCGCTGCTCATCGTCCATCGGCCGGCCAGCGGCCAGCTCTCGACTGTCCATAGTGGACCGTGCGCGTTGCAACGCGCTGTTGACCGAGGCCACCGACGCGTCCAGCAGATCGGCCACTTCGTCGGCTTTCCAGCGCAACACGTCACGCAGGATGAGAGCACGGCGCGCTGTTTTGGCGGCAGCTGCTGCAGGGCGGCCACGAAGGCCAGCCGCACGGTCTCCCGCTGAGCCGCCAGCTCGGCGGGATCGGCGTGCGCCGCCAGCACGCGGCTCGACGGAATCGGCTGCACCCAGGCACTGTCCGGCAACGGCACCCCGATCGGCGACCCGGGCTGGCTCGGAGCGCTCAGATCCATCGGACGAGCCCGCCGCTGCACACTGCGGAGCATGTCGAAACAGACGTTCGTGGCGATCGCGTAGACCCAGGTCTTAAGCGACGCCCGGCCGCCCTGGAAGCCGTCGATGCTCTGCCACGCGCGTACGAACGCCTCCTGCACGGCGTCCTCGGCCTCGAAACCGGACCCCAGCAAGCGATAGCAGTAGCCAGTGAGCCCGATCCGGTGCTCCTCCAGCCGTACGTCCAACCCTTCGGCCACGCCCATCCCCCAACCCTACGTAATGACCTGGCCAGCACGTGGATATCGTGTACGTCATTCGCTGACATGAAGGGCACGCGGTCCTCACGACATGGCCGACGACGTAGAGAATCTCCTCCGGATGGCCGACGTGCACTGGTGGGCGCGGGGTCGCCGACGGCTGATCGCCCAGCATGCCGGCAAAATTCGCGGTCGCTACCACTGCGACGGCCACGCCCAGCCAGTCGCCCTCGACGTCGGCGCCGGGGTCGGGCAAATCACCGACGTGCTGCGCGACGGCGGCTGGAAGGCGCTCGCGGTCGAGCTGGACGCGGAAGGCGCGTCGGCGATCGGGCGCCGCGGTCACAGCGCGTTCCGTGGCGACGCCACCCGGCTGCCGCTGGCCGACGAGAGCGTCGACCTGGTGGTCAGCTCGGACGTACTCGAACACATCCCCGACCATGTCAGCGCCGCCGCCGAGCTGCTGCGGGTGCTGCGCCGCGGCGGCTTCGCGCTGGTGGCGGTGCCGGCGCATCCCGCGCTGTGGTCCGCGCACGACGTGGCCATCAACCACCAGCGCCGCTATCGCCGATCGGAGCTGATCGACCTGATGCGAGACGCTGGTTTCGCGCTGGACGACAGTCAGGTGTGGAGCTGGAACATTCTGCTCTATCCAGCCGTACGAACAGTCCGCGCGATGGGCCGTCGACGGTTGGAAGCGGCCGCGGATGCCAGTCCTGACAGTGAAAGCGACCCGAAAAGTGACCTGGCACCGGTCCATCCGATCGTCAACTGGATCCTGACCATCGTGTTGCGGATCGAGTCCGTCCTGCCGCACTGGCTCGCCGTACGACTGCCCGGCGTCTCACTGGTGGTGCTCGCCCGCCGGCCAGCCTGACTACTTTTTCGTACAGCCGCAGGAATCGCGGTGCACGAGACTCGGCGACAGGCGTTCGGTGCGGGGTGACCTGGTCGGGTCGGCCAACCGGTCCATCAGAAGTTGTACGGCGCAGGTGCCGATTTCCCTGGTGGGCTGGGCCATCACGGTCAGTCGGGGAGAAAAATCCTCCGCCCACGGGAATCGTCGAAAGCCACCAATGCGATGTCGTCCGGCACGGTGAGACCGGCTTCGCGGATCGCCCGTACGGCACCAATAGTCATGCTGTTGTTGCCGACCACCACCGCGGTCGGCCGCTCCGGAAGGTCGAGCAACGCGTGCATCGCCTTGCAGCCGGCATGCTGTTCGGAGTCCCCATCCACCACCAGTTCGTCGGTGATCGGCAGGCCGCGCCGGGACATCCCGAGCCGGTAGCCGTGGTCCCGTTCGATCGTCGTACTCAGCCCCGGCCGGCCGCGGACGAACGCGATCCGCCGGTGCCCGTTGCTGGCCAGGTGATCGACCAGGGCGGCGACCGGCTCGGCGTTGTCCGGGCCGACCTGGTCGAACCGGTCGTCGACCATCCGGTCCACGAACACCGCGGGCACCGCGCGGTCGGCCAGGTAGCCGATGGTACGTACCGGGTCGGTGGAGGGCGCCACGATCAGGCCGTCGACCCGGCGTTGGTGCAGGGTCTGGACGACCGCGAGCTCATCCGCCGGCTCATCGTGCGAGTCCGCGAGCAGCAACGTGTAGCCGGCGCGTACGAGCGCGGCCTCGATTCCTTGCAGGACCTCGACGAGCGAGGGGTTTGAGATCGCCGAGACAACGACTCCGATAGAGCGGGTGCTTTGGGTGACCAGCGACCGGGCCACGGTGTTGTGCGTGTAGCCAGACTCGCCGATCGCCGCCAACACCGCTTCGCGGGTCTGCTCGCGGACCACTCGGGTGCCGTTGAGGACGTGCGACACCGTCGCGATGGACACACCGGCGAGCCGCGCCACCTCGGCCATCGTCACCGCTGATCCGGCACGACCGGGCCTGACCATCGATCACCTCTTCTCGACCGACTGAGTGGCGTGACGATACCACGTAAGCGCTTGCGTAAACGCTTACGTGGCCGTACGGTGCCTGCAGTGGCGTACCAAAGAGATGCCGGTCACAACCCCAGGGAGCGCCCGTGAAAATCTCCGTGCCCCATGCCCGCCGTCGGCGACCACGGTCCCCCGTCCTGCTGGCGGTCGCCGCCGCCACCGCGTTGTCGCTGCTCACCAGCTGCGCCGGCGCGGGTGAGCTGGGCGGCAGCGGCAGCACCAACCTCACCGTCGCGATCGTGGCCAACCCGCAGATGAAAGACGCTATCCAGCTCTCCAAACAGTTCACCGCCGACCACCCGGACATCAACCTCCGGTTCGTCACGCTGCCCGAAAACGAGGCCCGCGCGAAAATCACCGCATCGGTGGCCACCCAGGGCGGCGAGTACGACATCGCCATGATCAGCAATTACGAGACGCCGCAGTGGGCGCAGAACGGGTGGCTGACCAACCTCACGCCATACATGTCGGCGAGCCCGGATTACGACGCCAACGACTTCGTCCCGTCGATCCGCGACTCGGTGTCGTACCAGGGCGGCATGTACGCCGCGCCCTTCTACGGCGAGTCCTCGTTTTTGGCCTACCGCAAGGATCTCGTCGCCAAGGCGGGGCTGACCATGCCGGCCCACCCGACCTGGCCGCAGGTCGCCGCGATGGCCGCGAAACTCAATGATCCGTCCCACGGCGTCTCCGGGATCTGCCTGCGCGGCCTGCCCGGCTGGGGCGAGGTGCTGGCACCACTGGACACCGTCATCAACACGTACGGCGGCCGGTGGTTCGACCAGAAATGGAACGCCCAGCTGACCTCACCCGAGGTGAAACAGGCAGTCCAGTTTTATGTGAACACCGTGCAGAAGTACGGCGAGCCGGGCGCCGCGATCAGCGGTTTCTCCGAATGCGTCACGCAGTTCAGCCAGGGTCAGGTGGCGATGTGGTACGACGCCACCTCGATGGTCAGCACGATCGAGGACCCGGCCAACAGCAAGGTCGCCGGCAAGATCGGCTACGCGCCGGCGCCGGTCGTCAAGACACCCGCGTCGGGTTGGCTTTATACCTGGGCGCTGGGAATTCCGTCCACCTCCAAGAACAAGGAAGCGGCCTGGCAGTCATCCAGTGGATGACGAACAAGAAATACATGACGACCGTGGGCAGCCAGCTCGGCTGGGCCCGGGTACCACCGGGAAGTCGGCTTTCCACGTACCAGATCCCGCAGTACGCGGCGATCGCCAAGCCGTACGCGGAGGCCACCCTTTCCGCGATGCGAGCGGCCGATCAGGCGCATCCCACCGCGGAACCGGTGCCCTATCAGGGAATCCAGTTCGTCCGAATACCCGAGTTCCAGGATCTGGGTACCAGGGTCAGCCAACAGATAGCCGCCGCGATCGCCGGGAACATCACCGTCGACCAGGCGCTCCAACAGTCCCAACAATACGCCGAAACCGTCGGCGAAACCTACCGCCAATAAAGGGGGACCGGAGATGACAACGCTCGCCACGCCGATGCGCCCGCTCACCCAGGTGGAGAAGAAAGCCGTCCGGCGGGAAGGCTGGTCGCGCCGGGTGCCGCTGTTGCCCGGGCTGATCTTCGCGATCATCGTCACCCAGCTTCCGTTTCTCTTCACGCTTTTCTATTCACTGCAATCCTGGAACCTGGTACGACCGGGATCCCAGCATTTCGTCGGGCTGGAAAACTACGTACGAGTCTTCACCGACAGCACCTTCCGGCAAGCCGCCCTCAACACCATCCTGATCACCGCCGGCTGTGTGATCGTGGCGATGTTGCTGGGCATCGGGCTGGCTTTGTTGCTGGACCGCGCCTTCCCGGGCCGGGCCGTGGTGCGTACGCTGCTGATCACCCCGTTCCTGATCATGCCGGTGGCCGGTGCGCTGCTCTGGAAAACCACCATGTTCGACCCGACTTTCGGCCTGGTCAATGCTGTTCTGCGACTCTTCGGCGCCGGCAGCACCGCCTGGGTGGCGCAGTTCCCGCTCACCTCGGTGATCACTTCGCTGGTCTGGCAGTGGACGCCGTTCATGATGTTGCTGGTGCTGTCCGGCTTGCAGAGCCAGCCGGCCGAGGTGTTGGAGGCCGCGTCGGTGGACGGCGCGAACCGCTGGCAGACCTTCGTGCTGGTGACGCTGCCGCATTTGCGCCGCTACATCGAGTTGGGTGTGCTGCTTGGCGCGATTTATGTCGTCAACACCTTCGACCAGATTTACATGATGACCCAGGGCGGGCCTGGCACATCCAGCACCAACCTGCCGTTTTACCTTTACCAGCGGGCATTCCTGGGCTTCGACATCGGCCAGGCCGCCGCCCTCGGAGTGGTCGTGGTGGTCGGCACGATCATCGTCGCCACCGTCGCACTGCGGGTCATTTTCAAGAGCTTCACTGCTGGGGAGGAAGCATGACCGTCCAGACCGCCCGCCACGCGGCCCTCGCTCCGCGGCCCGCGCCACGGAAATGGCGCCCCGGCTCGTCCGCGCTGACCGCGATCACCTGGATCATCGGCGTCGGGTTCTTTTTCCCGGTGCTGTGGATGGTGCTGACCGGATTCAAAAGTGAGGGCGACGCTTACACCAATCCCCCGCGGCTCTTCTTCCTACCGACCCTCGAACAATACGAGAGCGTCTTCGCTCGCGGTTTCGTACCGTACCTGCTCAATTCCGCGTACGCGACGATCGTGTCGACGCTGTTGGTGCTGGTGCTGGCCGTACCAACCGCCTATGCCGTGTCGATCCGGCCGGTGAAGAAGACGCAGGACGTGCTTTTCTTCTTCATCTCCACAAAGATGCTGCCGGTCGCCGCGGTGATCGTGCCGCTTTACGTGGTGGCCAAGCAACTCGCGATGCTCGACAACATCTGGACGCTGATCATCCTTTACACCGCGATGAACCTGCCGATCGCGGTGTGGATGATGCGCTCGTTCTTCCTGGAAGTGCCCAAAGCCATCATCGAGGCGGCCCAGGTCGATGGCGCCGGCCTGCCCCGCATCCTGACCCAGATCATGTTGCCAGTGGTCGCGCAGGCAGGCATGGCCGCGACGGCTCTGATTTGCGTCATCTTCGCCTGGAACGAGTTCTTCTTCGCCGTCAACCTGACAGCCGCGCGGGCCGCCACTGTACCGGTCTTCCTGGTCGGCTTCATCACCAGCGAAGGCCTCTTCTGGGCCCAGCTTTCGGCCGCCGCCACACTCTCCTCACTGCCTGTCATTATCTGCGGCTGGATCGCTCAAAAACAACTCGTCCGCGGCCTCTCCATGGGCGCCGTCAAGTAAATCCGCCCTTGAGTCCGCAACGCCCCGTCACTTGCGTCCAGCGCAAGTAACGGGGCGTTGCGGCAAAAACTCCTACTTGCCGGTCAGACCGACGGTCAGGACGCTCGGGTACGGCGGGTACGGCGGGAGATAGAAGTTGGTCACCTTCGAGCCGCGCAGGAACGCGTTTTTCGCGTAGAAGAGCGGAACAATGGGCGCGTCCTGCATGACCTGCTGGTCCAGGGCACCCCACTGCGCGGCGGCCTTGGTCAGGTCGGTCTGCGAGGTCGCCGCGGCGATGGCCGCGTCCACCTGCGCGTTCGAGTACTGCGAGATGTTGAACCCGCCGTTGCCAATCTCACTGGTCCCGATCAGCGGCTGGATCGAGCCCTGCGCGCTTGGGAAGTCCGGCAGCCAGCCCGAAAGCGACAGGTCGTAGTTCGGCTTCCCCCCGGTCGAGTCAGCCTGCCAAGAGTCGTCGTCCTCCGGCTTGAGCGTGACCTTGATGCCCGCTTTCTGTAGCGAGGCCTGGATAGCCTGCGAGACGGCCACGTGCAGCGAGTCGTTCTGACTGATCAGCACCAGCGGGGCGGTCTGGTTGAATTTCGCGGTCGCCAGCAGCGCCTTCGCCTTCGCCACGTCACCGGACGCCGGCGCCTGGTAGAGATCATATTTCTGGTAGCCGCTGATGCCCGGCTCGATCAGCGTCGACGCGATGTCCCCGCCGATGACCGGGCCGCCGGCCGCGATCTGGACGGCGTTCTTGTCGATCGCGTATTCGATCGCTTGCTTGCGTACGTTCACGTCGTTCAGCGGTGCTTTACGGGTGTTCAGCGCCAAATAGTCGAGCGCACCACTGGGTGAGACCGCCAACCGGGCCTTGACCTGCGGGTTGTTCAGCACCTTCGGAGCGAGCGCGGCCTGCAGGGTGACAAACGAAAACGCCGCCTGGTCGGCGCCCTGGTCGGCGATGATCCGCTGGTTGATGACCTCGCCGTTCAGCGCCATGTCGAGCACGATCGAGTCCGGCAACGCGGTCCGCACCGGGTCGGTCTTCTGGTCCCAATACTTGTTGCGGACCAACACGATCTTGCTGCCCTGCTGGGCGGACTGGACCTTGTACGGGCCAGAAGCCAGCGGGTGGTCCTGGTAGTGCACCACGTCCTCTTTGGACTTGGGCACCCCGGTGAACGCCGGCATGCTGACGATCCATGGCCAGTCACCGTAGGGCTTGTTCAGGTGGAAAACGATGGTGCTCGCATCCGGCGTCGCGATCGACGGCAGGTCCTGGCCGGTCAGCGGGCCCTTGTAGTTCTCACCGCCGACCAGCAAAGTCTTGTGGTCGCCAGACCCTCGGACAGCTGCGGCGCGAACGTACGCTCCACGCTGTACTTGACGTCCTGTGACGTGATTTTGCTGCCGTCCTCATAAAGGACACCCGGCTTGAGATGGTAGGTCCAGGTTTTGCCGCCATCGCTGGGCGTACCGGTGTCGGTCGCGAGGTCCGGCACCACCGTCGGCGGCTTGTTCGGGTCGGTTTTCCAGGTGGTCAGGCTGCGGATCATCAGGTGGATCGCACTGACCGCGAGGCTCTGGCTCTTCGCCGGATCCTCTTTCAATGTCGGGTTGTCGAAAAGGATGTGCAGCGTGCCGCCCGTGGTCGCGGTGCCGCCGGACCCGGGGGTCGGATTGGCGTTGCACGCGCTCGCGGTCAACGCGACCGCAGCCACCAGGGCGATCAGAACCCGGCTCTTCTTCACCGGAAACTTCCTTTCATTTGCCGGCCAGGCCGACGGTCAGGGTGTTCGGATAGGGCGGATAAAGCGGCAACTGGAAGTCAGCCACCTGGGAACCGCGTAAGTACGTGTTTTTGGCGTAATATAAGGGAACGATCGGCGCGTCCGCCATGATCTGCTGGTCCAGCGCGGCCCACTGCGAGGCGGCCCTGCTCAGATCGAGCTGCCCCACCGCCGCACCGATCGCCGCGTCCACTCGCGGGTTCGAGTATTGGGAGATGTTCCGACCGTTGTTACCGATCTCGCTGCTACCGAACAACGCTTGGATTGCCCCCTGGGCGCTGGGAAAGTCCGGCACCCAACTGGACAGCGCGAGATCGTAGACGGGTTTGCCGCTGGTCGAGTCCGCGACCTGCGAGTCGTTGTCCTCCGATTTCAGGGTGACCTTGATGCCGGCCTTGCCCAGCGACTCCTGGATAGCCTGCGCGATGGCCAGGTTCGCGGAGGCGTTGTCCGTCAACAACACCAGCGGCGTGGTCTGGGTGAACTTGGCCTGCGCCAGCAGCGCCTTGGCCTTGGCGATGTCTCCGGACGCCGGCGCCGGATACAGGTCGAATTTCTGGTAGCCGGGAATGCCCGGTTCAATCAACGTGCTGGCCAACTCGCCGCCGATCACCGGCCCGCCGGCCGCCACCTGCACGGCGTTCTTGTCGACCGCGTATTCGATGGCACGGCGTACGTCCGCATTGTCCAGCGGCGCCTTGTGGGTGTTGAGCGCGAGGTATTTCAACAGCCCACTCGGCGAAATCGCCAGTCGGGCCTTCACCTGCGGGTTGTTCAGCACCTTCGGCGCGAGCGCGGCCTGCAGATTCACGTATGAGAAAGAGGACTGGTCGATGCCCTGGTCAGCGATGATCCGCTGGTTGATGACCTGGTCGTTCAACGCCATGTCAATCACGATCGAGTCCGGCATCGCGGTCCGCACCGGGTCGGTCTTGGGGTCCCAATACTTGTTGCGAACCAGCACGAACTTGGTGCCCTGCTGCGCCGACTGGACCTTGTACGGACCAGAAGCCAGCGGGTGGTCCTGGTAGTGCACCACGTCCTCTTTGGACTTCGGCACTCCGGTGAACGCGGGCATGCTGGCGATCCACGGCCAGTCACCAAAAGGCTTGTTCAGATGGAAAACAATCGTGCTGGCGTCCGGTGTCTGGATCGACGGCAGGTCCTGACCAGTCAGCGGGCCTTTGTAGTCCTGGCCGCCCACCAGCAATGTCTTGTGATATGCCAAGCCTTCCGACAACTGCGGCGCGAACGTACGCTCCACGCTGTACTTGATGTCCTGCGTGGTGATCCGGCTGCCGTCTTCATAACGCAGCCCCGGCTTGAGATGGTACGTCCACGTACGGCCGCCATCGCTCTGCTCGCCAGTATCGGTGGCCAGATCGGCGACGACGGTTGGCGGCTTTCCCGGATCGGTTTTCCAGGTGGTGAGACCCCGGACGATCAGATGGATCGCGCTGGTCGCGAAGTTCTGGCTTTTCGCCGGGTCTTCCTTCATCGTCGGCGAGTCGTCCAGGATGTGCAGGGTGCCGCCTCTGATCGCGGCACGGCACTACCGGACCCCGCGCTCGGGTTCGCGTTGCAGGCGCTCGCGGTCAACGCGAGACCAGCGGTGAGCAGGACCAGCGATCGACGTCTCTTCATTGGCGACTTCCTTTCGGAGAAGGGATGTTCGCCCAGGCTTTGACTCGCGCTCTACTGGTCATACGTCACCCGCGGATCGAGAAAGACGTACGCGATGTCGACGACCAGGTTCGCGAGAACGATCAGAAATCCGGAGAAGACGGTGAGGCCGACCACCAACGGCAGGTCAAGTTGGTGCACCGCCTCGATCAACAACTGCCCGATGCCCTGCATGCCAAAGACCGACTCGGTGATCACCGCACCGCCGAGCAGCGATCCCAGGTCCAGCCCGAAAACGGTGATAATCGGCGCCAGCACCGAGCGGAGTCCGTGCCGGAGGACGACTCGGCGCTCGGTCAGGCCCTTGGCGCGGGCCGTGACGATGTAATCCTCCCCCAGCACTTCGAGCATCTGGTTCGGGGGTCAGTCGCGTATAGACAGCGGCCGACACGAAGGCCAGTACGCACCAGGGCAGCACCAGATGCCAGGCCCATTGCAGTGGATTATCGAAAAACGGCACATATCCGCTGACCGGAACCGCGTTCAGTCCGAAACCGAAAAGCAGAATACCGAGCAACCCGACCAGGTACGTGGGCGCGGACACCCCAGCGAGCGCGCTGACCATCAACGTACGGTCCAGAACACTTCCCCTTCGTACGGCCGAAATCACCCCAGCGGCGACCCCCCCACCACCAGCCACAGCAGCGCGGCGCCGACCGCGATCGACGCGGTGATCGGGAAACGCTGGGCAATCAGGTCGGTGACCGGCGCACCGAGCCGGAACGAATAGCCGAAGCAGGGCGCCACGCAATGCACCAGGCCAGTGCCGGCACCGAACGTACGGCCAGCCACCAGACCCACCAGGAATTCCCAGAACTGCACGTACACCGGCAGGTCGAGATGCTCGAAATGCAGGACGTTTTCGCGAGCCGGTCCGGCGTACACGGCTTGCCACACGACAGCTGCGCCGGATTCGACGGCAGTACGAAGAAAATCAGGTACGTCACGGCGGTGATCAGGAGCAGCACGACGACAATGCCGAGCAGTCTGCGGATCAGGTATCGGATCACAGGCGACCGAGCCTCGGGTCGAGAGCGTCGCGAATGCCGTCGCCCAGGATGTTGAATGCCAGCACTACCAGGAAAAGCGCGCCACCGGGAAAGATCAGGAACATCGGGTCGGTCTGCACCCACTGCACCGCGTCGCTGATCGAGCGTCCCCAGTCCGGCGTCGGCGGCGGAATACCGACGCTGAGATAGGACAGCGCGGCCTCGGTGCCGATCATGCTCGGAATCAGGATCGTGGTGTAGACGATGATCGGGGTAGCCACGTTCGGCAGCAGCTCGCGGGCCATGATCCGCAGCGGCTGCGCGCCCAGCGTCCGAGCCGCGTCGATGAACTCCCGGCGGACCAGCGACAACACCTGCGCGCGTACGACCCGGCCGACCGTCGGCCAGCCGAAGAAGCCCATCACCGCGATAAGCAGCACCGGTTTGGGCAGCCAGTCCGGTGCGATCACGGTCAACGCGATCATGAAGATCAGCGCCGGGAAGCTGAACACCACGTCCATGATCCGGCCGATCAGGGTGTCCACGAAGCCGCCCGAGAGGCCGGCGACCAAGCCCGCGGCCGTACCGATCAGCACCGAGGTGGCCGCCGCGGCGACGCCGATCAGGAACGACGTTCGCGCGCCGTAAACCACGATCGCGAACATGTCCCGGCCGGTCAGCGGCTCGACCCCGAACCAGTGCTGCAAGCTCACCCCACCGAACGCACCACGCGGCGCGTTCGCCTGGACCGGGTCGAGCAGGTCGACGTGGTATGTGTACGGGTCCTGACCTTCGATCGCGGCGAGCAGCGGAGCCCCGATCGCGATCAGGAAGAACAGCACCACCACGATCGCGCCAGCCAGCGCCCAACGGTCCTGGCGCGCAACCGCAGCCAGGCCAGCTGCCACGGCGAACGGCCGACGACCTGGGCTCGCGGCAAGTCCCCCACCACCTCGGTCGGCGTGAGGTCCGCGCCGGTCGGCGGCATGCTCAAGTGGCTTCCCCTCGCCAGTCCACAGTGCTCTTTCGCGGCATTAGATCGCGCCAGGCAGCGCTGATCTTCCCGTTTCGGGAGCCAATTCAGAAGGACCGACACAGATCACAGTCGATTTGGTGCTTTCTGATACCTAATCGTCATATTCGCTGACCGGCTCCGGCCGCTCGCTAAAGTAGCCGGTGTGACGATCACAGAGGTTCGTGTCCATCAGGTTTCCGTCCCGCTGCACACGCCGTGGGTGACGGCCGTGCGGCGTACCGAAGTCGTCGAAAGCCTGCTGGTCGAGATCGTCGACGCGGACGGCCGGTCCGGCTGGGGCGAGGGAGTCGCGACCTGGAAGATCACCGGCGACTCGCTGCCCGGGATGGCCGCCGCCGTTGCTGGACCGCTGGCCGAGGCGGTGACCGGCCGCGATCCCGCCGACCTGGACGACCTCTGCCGCGCGGTGGGGACCGCGGTTGTCGGCAACACCGCCGCGAAAGCCGCCGTGGACTGTGCCCTGCACGACCTCGCTGCCGTACGCCTGGGCGTCCCGCTCAGCCAGCTGCTCGGCGCCGCCCCACGACTCATGCCCACCGACGTGACCCTCGCCCTTGGCCCGGTCGCCGAGATGGCCGAAGCCGCTGGTCAGCGGGTCGCCGAAGGCTTTCGCGTGCTGAAGGTGAAGGTCGGCGGTGACCCGGTCGAAGACCTGCACCGGCTGGTGGCGATCCGCAAGGCGGCCGGGCCGGGCACGGTGATCCGGCTGGACGCCAACCAGGGCTGGACGGCCCGCGAGGCGGTACGGATCGTGTCCCAACTGGAGGACGCCGACCTCGGCATCGAGCTGGTCGAGCAGCCCGTACCAGCCGGTGACCTGGACGGACTCGCCTTCGTCAGCGCCCGGGTGTCGACCCCAGTGGCCGCCGACGAGACCGTGTGGTCACCGGCCGACCTGGTGGAGATCGTCCGGCGGCGGGCCGCCGACGTGGTCAACATCAAGCTCGCCAAGTCCGGTGGGCTACGGCCGGCGCGCGGCCTGGTCGCGGTCGCGGAGGCCAGCGGGGTGCAGGTGATGGTCGGCTCGATGATGGAGAGCCACGTCGGCATCGGCGCCGCCGCCAGCCTCGCCGCGGTGACCAGGACCCCTTACGCCGTCGACCTCGACGCGGCCTGGTGGCTGAAACACTCCCCGGTGACCGGCGGCCCGTCGTACGAAGGACCGGACCTGCGGCTCGCCGCCGCGCCCGGCCTCGGGATCACTGGCCTTCGGCCATAAGGACCCGACCCGACCAACCGGCGCTGCTGCCTCAGGCCGTCCGGGAATTCACCCGCGCGCCGGCCGTCTGAGCTTCGCCAGGATTTCCAGGTGGTCGACGGCAGCGCCGGGCGCGCCGCCGGCATCGCGGAAGGATTTCCTTATCCTGTCAGCGTTTTCCCGGTATGTCGGGTCGTCCAGAACCGCGTCGACGGCCGCTCCGATGTGCTGATCGGTGGCTCTGCCGAACCGCAGCCGCCGGCCTGCCCCGGCTCGTACGACCTGGTCGGCGACTATCGGCTGGTCGTCCCGGATCGGTGCCACGACCAGCGGAATGCCCTGATTCAACGCTTCGCAAACCGTGTTGTGACCGGCATGGCAGACCACCGCGGCTGCTCGCTCGAGCAACGCGACCTGCGGCACCCGGCCGCGGACGATCACGTCCGCGGAGTCGGCCGGCAGCGTACCCAACGGGTCCACGATCACGGCCTGCATGCGGTCGGCGCGCGCTTTCAAAGCGTCGAACGCGGCCGCCAGGAACCCTTGGCCGGCATCCGCGCTGACAGTGCCCAAAGTGACCAGGACCAGCGGTTTCGTCGGATCCAACAGCTGCCAGCCGAACGCGATCGGGTCCGGCCGGTCGATGATGGAAGGGCCGACGAAACGTACGTGCGGGAGCAGTTCCCCCCTTTCGATGCCGACCAGTTCGGGCGTACTGAACGCCAGCACCAAATCGCGGGAGGTGCGCGGATCCTCGCCGACGTACGGATCGCCGTGCCGGCGCTGCAGGTCGTCGAGCAGCCCAGCCAGCCACTGCGCCACCTTGGGCAGGCCAGCCAGCGGATCGAGCAGCCCGGCCGAGGTGGTCGCTGAAGTCGCCCAGGGCAACCCCTGCACGTTCGCGACCACCGCACCGGCGATCGCTTGCTGGTCAACCACCCAACACGTCCGGTCCGAAATCCTCGACCGCGGCCGTCACACCGGGCACCATCGCATCGGCCAGCGGGCCGAGCACGTCCGCCCAGAGGAACTGCAGCGCGGCGAATCCTCGCAGGTCGGCCGGCCGGTTCAACGCGGACTCCGGCGGCATCGCGCAGTCGTAAACCACACCCGCGACAAACCGCTCGACGACGCCGACGGGCCCGCCCAAGCCACCTGATGCCCGCGGCCCACCAACTCGGCGGCCACCCCAACGGTCGGGTTGATGTGGCCGGCGAAAGGTGGCACCACAAAGAGAAAACGGCTCATGCCGGGACCGGGTCGTGCTCGGAAATCCAGCGTAGCAACAATTCCCGGACCACCCGGTGGGACTGCACCAACACGGAGTGGTCCTGCCCGTCCAGGACCTCCGTCCGGCAGTACGGCAGCGCCTCGCCGAGCGCGGTCAGGTCGTCCTTCTGGAAGCCCTCACTGCCCACAATGGACAACACCGGGCAGCGGATTTCCTGCAGGGCTTCCAAATCGAGCAGCGGGCCTTGCGGCACGTCGACGGCCATCGTAGTGGTGAGCAGTCTTTTCGCGGCGGCCCTGGTCAACCGGGTGTGATGGCTGCCGAAGGTGGCCTCCAGCCAGTGAAAGAACTCCTCGCGGCGGATCTCCCGCATGATGTTTTCCAGCGTCTCGGTCATCTTGGCCGCCCACGGCTCGGTGGCCGGTTCCGCCTCGATGGAGACAATGCTCGCGACCCGTTCCGGGAAAGCCGCGGCATAGCTGAAGGCGATGGTGCCGCCGAAGCTGTTTCCAATCAGGTGAACGGGTTCGGACACTTCCAGCTCGTCAAGCAGACCTGCGAGGTCGGCCACGAAGTCCGCTACCTGGTAGCCGGACTCCGGCAACTCGCTCCGGCCATGGCCCGCGCAGGTCGTACGCGATCACGTCGACGCCGGCCGCCGAGACCGGCGCGGCCAGCGTCAGGTAGAAACTCGCCAGGCTGTCAGTTCCGAGGCCGTGGATGAAGACCGCCTTGGGCGCGGGCCCCCGACCGGCATTTTTTGCCGGCATCACCTCGAAATGCATCCGGTTGCCGTTGATCACGTCGATGCCCACGCCTCAGCACTCCCCTTCGCCGGCGCCAACACAGTCAGCCACATAGTCCACCAGTTCGCCGACCCGCAACCCGATCACGTCGTCCAGGTCCTTTTCGGCGAGGAACTCAGCCAGGTTCACTCGCTCGCCATAGCGCTCCTGAATGCGTCCCGCGACCGTGACCAGGTCAATGCTTTCCAGTTCCAGCTCTTCGTGGAAGGTGGTCCGCATGGTGATCTCGACGCCGTCAAGCCCGTAGTCATCGAGGATGCCGCGAAGCATTCCGCTGATCTCCACCAGAATCTCCGCAGTGGTGATGCCGCCAACCGCAGTCATTGCCCGCTCTCCTCATCAATCGTCCACGTCACGACATACACCCGGTCCGGAAGGTCGGCCGGATTGCGAACGGTCGCCGATCGCAACCGGTGGGTCCGCGCTCGTACGGACACGACCAGCTCGTCACCGACCACCTCGGTCACCACGAAATGCCTCGGCTGGCCACCGAGGCCGGTGCCTTCCGCTTTGGCCACCGCCTCTTTCGCTGTCCAGAATCTGGCAAACCACAGCTGCGTCGGCTCCCCGGTCGCCGTCACCGAGTCGGCCAGCAATCGTTGCGTTGCTCTGGCTCGGAAAGCGCGAACGCCATCGTACTGGCCGGTCGCTCGACGACTTGTTCGACGTCGATGCCGACCCGTACCGACGCGCCTGGCCGAGCCAGCGCTACCCCGACTTGCGCGCAATGTGCCAGCGAGACACTGAAGGCCGGCAAGTCGTCGCGGTGCCGGCCGGTGACGTACGGGCGACCGGACGGATCGTTGCCGACCGCGATTTCGGCTGGGAACAAGGCATCCCAGCCTTGCTCCCACAACCAGCCACGGACCGCGTCCTTGACCGCTATCCGGCCGAGCAGCCACCGGCGCTGCGATGTGGCTGGTAGCGCGGCGTATTCGGCCTGCTCGCTGGTATTCAGATACTTGCGCAGATAAAGATCCCGCGAGGCCTCTCGTGGCCACCGCTCCGGGGTGAGCATCCACCCGCCGGCCTGCGGCTCGGAGAGCAGGTTTCGCTGCGGCATCCGGTAGGCCCACTCGATGGCCAGGTGGCTGTCGAAGCGATAGTCCTGCCAGCCGCTGATTTCCGCGAAAACCCGGCCACCGCTGGTCAGCTGCGCGTCGAACTCGTACGCCCGATCCGTGATCGACCGCACCACCAGCGTGCATCCGACCTCGCTGCCGGGCGCCGGCTCGTCAGCGTAGAAGTCGATCTTCGCGATGGAGACCGGGAAAACCACTCGGCGAGTGGTCTGCGTTTCCACGATCCACAGCCCCAGCAACTGCCCGACATTGTCCAGCAGTCCACCCGGCGCGGTCGGCACGGTGAACACCGCCCGCGCATGCTTTTCGCCGACCGCCAGCAGTTCGGTGACGCCCTGATAGCGCGGCCCGTGAAACATCCAGCGTTCGGTGTAAAAACGCTCGGCGGTGATGGTCGGCACCCGCTCGGCGGCAGTAGGTGCTGGCCACGGTGGAACCGCCGGCGGATAGTGGCTACCCAGCTGGACAATTCCATGGGCGTACTCACCCAACCCGACTTCGACCCGGTCCGGCGCGGCGGTGGGAGTGACAGCCAGCGGAACATCCACCGCCGGCGCGGCCACCAGCCAACGGTTCAGCCGTACGTCCGAAACTCCCACCGCGGTCCGGCCCGGCACCTCTTTTTCGGCAGCGTCCATCATCAACCGGACGATCGTGGTCGCCGGCACCACCGGCCGCCGGTCGATCTCGTCCGGCCAGCCCTCCCGCTGCTCGGCGAAACAGTGGTCCAGCAAATAGGGCATGGTTTTTCGGTGGAAACTCGCAAAGTCCTTGGTACGGCCGGTCGCGGGCTAGCGGCCCGCAACACCGCCACCGCGGTTCGCTCGGTTTCCCGCAACATCGCGTCCAACTCGGCCGCGAGCGGGAAATCGGCGGTGTAGTCGTCCAAAGTGGACCGGGTGGTGTCCCGCGATGGGACCAACCCGCGAGCCGCCGCACCGAGGCTCACCGAACCACCGGACAGGTTCAGTTTGATCGGACTTCTGGTGCGTACGGGCGGCACTATGGTTGACAGTGCGCCAAAGTCCGGCGATCCGCCCTCCACCCACACCGCGGCGGCGACCCGCCGGAGCTGGTCCAGCCCAGACCGCTGGGAAGAGTTCGCCGGCACGGTCAGATGGTCGTCGTCGCCGAGAGTGTCGTCGATCAACGAGCCGAGCTGACCGGGGCCGATCTGCACGAAAACCCGGAAGCCGGCCGCGTACATGTTCCTGATCAGCGAACGGAACCGCACCGGCTCGACCAGGTGCCGCACATAGAGCTCACGGACTTCTCTTGCCCCTACGGGAAAGACCGACGCCGTGGTGGCCGACCACACCGGCACTGCTGGTGGATGGATCACCATGTCCTGGACAAACCCGCGAAACTGGTCGAGGTAAGGCGCGAGCATCGGTGTGTGGAAACCAGACCGGAACGGCAGCACCTGGCAGATCACCCGCCGCGCGCGGAAGTCGGCGACAACCTCGGCAATCGCACCGGCGGGGCCGCAGACAATCGTCTGGTTCGGGGAGTTCTCGTGTGTGACACCACCACATCGGGCCACTTGACCAGCGCCTCGACGACCCGCTCATACGCACATCCAAGGACAGCGAACTCCACGCCAGGCACCCGCAGCGAATCCGGGTCGACCCGGTCCAGCATCTCGTCCGAGGCCGCCGCGCCGTACACACCCGCGGCGATCATCGCGGTCCACTCGCCGACGCTGTGCCCGGCGACGGCATCCGGCGCCATTCGCAACCGGCGGAGCACCGCATCCAGCAATCGGCCGACCCGGATCACGCTGATGCTGTGCTGACCGAGGCTGTCGCTGGTCAGATTCGCCGCTGGCAGGCCGAAATGCGCGGCGATATCCCCGACGTTGGGAGCGAATTCCGCTTCCAGACCAGGAAAGATGAAGGCCGTACGAGCCGTGGGGTCTGCCAGGAGAGGGTGTGGGCTGAACCAGATGTCGTTGCGGCCACGCCAGCCGGCCTGCCGAGCCACCACTTTCCGGGCCACCGCGAGCCGTTTCGTGGTCGGTTCGACAATCGCCAGCCGGCACCGGCCACCGGTCGGTGCGGGCAGCGCTCGTACGTTCGCGTCCGGTCGGTCCAGCGCAGCGGCCAGTGCGGCTGGGTTTTTCTCCTGACAGCAACAACACCCGGTCCGGCTCGGCGACAGCGACTGGCCTGCCGGACCGCGCCGGCGAGCCTTCTTCCAGCACCACGTGAGCGTTGATGCCACCGAACCCGAAGGCGTTCACCCCGGCCCTGCGCGGCTGACCATCCACAGTGGACCACGGGCGCGCGGTTTCGATGGGCGCGAACCGCGTCCGTACGAGCTCTGGGTTCGGCTGCTCACAATGCAAAGTCGGCGGCAGGGTCTGATGGAAAAGCGCGAGAGCCGCCTTCACCAGTCCGGCCACCCCAGCCGCCGGCATGGTGTGGCCGATCATCGACTTCACCGTACCGATCACCGCCGGACCGGTTTCGGTCGGTGGTCCGAAAACCTCCCGCAGGGTCGTCAACTCGGCCTGGTCGCCGGCCCGGGTGGCGGTGCCATGTGCCTCGATCAGGCCCACCGAACCGGGCGCCAGCGGATCCAGTCCGGCGGCTCGCCAGGCCTGTCTTACGGCTCGAATCTGACCACCCGGATCCGGGCTGGAAAGGCTCGCCGCCCTGCCATCGCTGGCCACCGCGCAGCCGCGGATCACCGCGTAAACCCGGTCGCCGTCGCGCTCGGCGTCGGCCAGCCTTTTCAGCACCACCACCCCGGTGCCCTCACCGATCAGGATGCCATCGGCGCGGCTGTCGAACGGCCGGATTTGTTCGGCCGCCGACAACGCGCCGAGCTGGCTGAAAACACTCCAGAAAGTGATGTCGTGGCAGTGGTGGACCCCACCGGCCAACATCACGTCACAGCGCCCGGTCGCCAGCTCACCCATCGCCTGATCGACCGCGACCAGCGAGGAGGCGCAGGCAGCGTCCACTGTGTACGCCGGACCGCGCAAATCCAGCCGGTTCGCTACCCGCGAAGCGGCCAGGTTGGGCACCAGGCCAATGGCCCCGTCCGGATGGGTCGGGCCTATCGCATCGGTGAAAGCGGAGCGAATTTTCGCTAGCTCGCTGGCATCCAGGGCGGGCACCAGTTCGGCGAGCGTACGCACCAACTGCTGGGCGGTTTTTACTCGCTGGTCCAGCCGCGCGAGACCCGGCCCAATATACCCACCGCGGCCGAGAATAATGCCGACCCGGTCACGATCAGGCAGCTGACTTTCGCCGCCGGCGTCAGCGATCGCGGCCGCCGCGACCCGCAGCGCGATCAACTGGTCGGGCTCGGCGTCGGCCACCGACGCCGGCATAATCCCAAACTGGGTGACCTCGACCTCGGCCAACTCGTCCACAAACCCGCCACGCCGGCAAGAAAGCCTGTCTGCTGCGTTCTTTTCGCCCGGTTGGTAGAAACTCTCGGGTCCCAGCGGTCCGCCGGCACCTCGGTGATGGCGTCCACTCCGGCCACCAGATTCTGCCAGTAGGTCGACAGGTCCAGGTCCGGTGCACCGGGCAGCAGAACCGCCATTCCGACGATCGCGACGGGCGTGGCCGTTGTCATCGGCTACCAGCCCGAAGCCGTGTAGACGACTGAACGGACCGCCGGCTCGCCCCAGGCAAGTTCCCGCAGCAGGCTCAAAACGCCTTCTTCGGGGTCAATCAGGTCGATACCGCGCTGCGCGTAGTCCCGGCCGAGTTCGGCCGACACCATGCCGCCGTGCCGGCCGGCCGGCGCCCACGGTCCCCAATGAACAGTCAGCACCCGGCCGCCGGTGTGGGCGGCCCAGGCCGCACCCATCGACTCCATCGCATCATTGGCCGCCGCGTAATCAGCCTGGCCGCGGTTGCCGAGAGCGGCCGCAATACTGCCGAACGACACCAGGAATCCAGGCTGCGCCGGGCCTTCTTCTCGCAGCGCTCGCAGCAGCGCGAGAGCACCGTCCACTTTGGTCTCGAAGACTCGGCGGAACGACTCCTGGTCTTTGTCAGCCAGCAGCCGGTCCTCGATCACACCCGCCGCGTAGATGACCCCGTCGAGCCTGCCGTATTCGGCGTGAATGTCCTTCACGATCCGCCGAATCGCGTCCTCGTCCCGTACGTCCGCGCAGTGGTAGCGAACTGTGGCGCCCTTACCCAAAAGTTCGTCCACGGTCTGGGCCACCTCACGCTCGGCAAGAATGCGCCGGGCCATCCGGTCGACCTCCGCGGCACTGCGATGACCCTGCGCGACCAATGCCGCCCGGAGGCCCGCCAGCTCGCCCGCGCCGGCGGTCGCCGCGTCTTCAGGGCCGACCGGCAACGCCGTACGTCCGATCAACTCGATCCGGCAGCCACTGGCGGCCTGCAGCGTTTCGGCAAATCTAGCGGCAATTCCGCGTGCTCCGCCGACCAGCAGGACGACCGAGTCCGGCCCCAACCCGATCGCGGCGGCCTCCGCCGCGCCCTCACCGGCAGGGCCCGCGCCCACCCCGGCCAAAGCACCGAGCGGAGCCTGGACCATTTCCCAAGCGCGCCGCTCGCCACCGTCGGCCACCACCACCGGGGCAGAGTCCGCTGCCAACAGTTCGGTGACAATGACGGTGGCGAGCAGATCAGTGGGCTGCGCCGGGTCGACCTCGACCAGCCTCGTCGTGACGTCCGGATATTCCCGCGCCACCGAACGGAAAAGTCCGCGCAAGCCGGCGTGCCGCGAGACCGCGCCGCCAGTCGTACGGGCAGTCACCGTGAGCAGCCAGCGCGGCGAACCAGCCAGCGCTTTCTTCAGCGCGGGCAGTCCCGCCGGAAGTGCCCACTCAATGCCGTCCAACGCCACCCGATCGATCTCGACGACCGGGCTGAGCAGCGGGCCAAGGTCGATAATGCCGGCGCAGCCAGCCAGGTTTTCCTGCTCCACACCCACCAACGGCTCGGCGCCACAGGCAGCCAAGGCGGTCGCGACCGCGGCCGCCAGCACGCCGTCCGTGTCACCCACGATCGCCAACCGCAGCCCATTCAACATCGACGGACTGTCCATTGTGGACGGCGAGATCCGCACGGGCTCCAGCACAAACCGCTGCGGGGGCGATCCGGCCGGCAACTCCGGTGTGGAGTGCACCTTCGGCGGCTGTTCCCTGACGCTGGGTTTGCTGCTCGTACGCACCGAAATCCACTCGACCATCGCCCGCGCGGTGCGCCGCTTGGCCAACTCATCGACATCCGCGTCGGCGAACCGCAGGTCCGGGCTGGCGAAAGTGGCCAGCAGTTCACCGGAAATCTCGGCCCGCTTGATCGAGTCGACGCTGAGGTCGGCCTCCAGGTCCACGTCCGGCTCAATCATCTCCAGCGGATAGCCGGTGCGCTCACCGATCAGCGTCAGAACCGTACCCATGACGTCCACTGTGGACGGTTCGGGAGCGGCGACCGGTGCTGGCGGGACCACAACGAGCTCGGGAGCCGCTATCGCAAGCGCGACAGGGGCAGGCGCGGCAGCCAGCACCGGCGCCTTCCCGAGGTCTCAGCAGCACATCCCGCTGGGCCGCGACCATTTCCCTGCTGGTCAACAGGAACTCGCGGATCAACTGCTCGGTGCCCGAGTTCTGCTGGGGCGGCACCGACTGGCTCATCGTCTTCTCCTGGATCCGTTGGGCCGGCCGAAGCCCGCCAGAAAGCGGCGCGCCATCCGCCGTGCGTACGACCTGACCGTCGACAGTCCAGCGTGGCTGGGCGGGCAGGGTGGTGCCGGTGAGCTGCCGCGCGTCCCGGCCGCGCAAAAGCCAGTCGGTACGGATCCGAACACCGGCCACCGCGAGCCGAGCCAACGCGGTCAGAAATCCGGGCAGTCCACTGCCCTTGCCCTCGATCGCGACCGTCTCATGTGGACGGTCGGCGAGAATGGCGTCAACCAGTCGGCTGAGCACTCGTCCAGGCCCCGCCTCCACGAAAATCCGGGCGCCGGCCGCGTACATCGCCTCGATCTGGGCGACGAACTTTACTGGCGCGCCGACCTGGCCGGCGAGTCCATCGGCAACCGCCGCCGCCGCCGCCGCGACGGGGTAGCGGTCGGCCGTACGGTTGGACCACACTTCCCTTTCCAGCGGGCGAACACGGTGTGACGCCACTTCTTCGCCGAACGTCCGCACCGCGGAGGCGATCAGCGGGCTGTGGAAAGCACACGCGACTGGGATCTTCTTTCCGGCCAGGCCGGCCGTCCGCAGGTCAACAATGGCGCGATCGACCAGCTCGGTCGGCCCGGAGATGACCACCTGCCGGGGCCCGTTGTGGTTGGCCACCACGACCTGGTCGGCCAGCCCTGCCGCGGACAGCACGTCCCGCACCTCGTCCGCGCCGGCGGCCACCGCGGCCATGGTGCCGGGATCGCTGCCAGCGGCGGAAAGTATCGCGTCAGCCCGAGCAGATGACAGAGTTAACAGCGTACGCGCGTCAAAAGCGCCGGCCGCCGACAGCGCGACGAGCTCGCCATAGCTGTGCCCGGCCAGCATGTCCGCCTCGACGCCCACCCGGGACAAAAGGTGGTGAGTGGCGAGGCCGGCAATGCCCAGCGCGGGCTGGGCGGCGCGGGTGTCCCGCAGCCGGCCTTCCTGCGCTGCCACCGCATCCGGCCCGTACGCCGTCGGCGGGAAGAGAGGTCCGGCGTGCCGTTCGTCCAGCCGGAGAAACTGCTGGATCTCCGGGAAAGCCACGAAAAGATCGGCGAGCATGCCGGGCCGCTGACTGCCCTGTCCAGGGAACAGCATAGCCAGTTTGGTAGGCCCGTCCGTCCACTGTGGACACCGGAACAAACCACGATCGGGATCACTCTCACCAGCCGCCGCGCGCCGCAAGAGCTCGGAAAGAGCATCCAGGTCAGCGGCCACGATCGCGATCCGCACCGGATCCGCCCGCCGTTGCGCCCGCTGGGACGCGGTGGCGGCGAGGTCGCGCAACCGCACTGGCGAACCTGCGGTTTCGGCCTGGCGAAGCAGATCCAGCAACCATTCGACGTCGCGGGCCGCGGCCTGATCATCGACACCGCGGAATGTGAACAGCTCCACCGGCCACTCTCGCAGCCCATGCCGAGGTGCCGGACCAGCGTCGTACCCACCCAGGACGACGTGGAAATTCGTGCCACCAAAGCCAAAGGCGCTCACGCCGGCGACCCGGTCGGCGACCGGTGCGGTCCACGGCCGCGAGCCGGCCCCGAACGCAAACGGGTTGGTGTCCGGCTGCCAGGCCGGATTCGGCGCGGTGACGTGCAAAGTCGGCGGCAACGTGCCGGTGTGCAGCGCCATCGCGGTCTTGATCAAGCCGGCCAGCCCGGCGGCGCATTTGGTGTGCCCGATCTGCGACTTCACCGACCCGATCGCACACCTGCCCGGCTGGGCTCCAGCTTCGGCGAAAACCTCGCTGAGGGTGGTCAACTCGGTACGGTCGCCGACCACCGTGCCGGTGCCATGCGCCTCCACCAGCCCGACCTGAGACGGCGAGATGCCGGCGTTTCGGTACGCCCGCTGCAAAGCTGAGCGTTGCCCTTCCGGTCGAGGTGCGGTCAGGCCCAGCGACTTTCCATCGCTGGCGCTGCCCACGCCTTTGATGACCGCGTAAATCCGGTCGCCGTCCCGTTCGGCATCAGCGAGCCGCTTCAGCGCGACACAGCCAACTCCTTCACCGAGCGCGATCCCGTCGCCGGTCTCGTCGAACGTACGACACCGGCCAGTCGGAGAAAGCGCCTGGACAGAGGAAAACATCAGGTAATCGTTGATGCCGTTGTGCAGATCCGCGCCACCACACAACACCAGATCACTGGTTCCGCTGACCAGTTCCTTACAGGCCACGTCGACGGCGGCCAGCGAAGACGCGCAGGCCGCGTCGACCGTGTAGTTGGCGCCACCCAGGTCCAGCCGGTTCGCGATCCGACCGGCGATCACATTGGCCAGCGAGCCCGGAAAGGAATCCTCGGTCAATCGGGGCAACTGATCGTCGAGGCCGTCCGGCACCTTGCCGAAATAGCTGGGCACACACCGTACGCAGGACCATCGCGTTGGACAGGTCACTTCCGGCCTCAGCACCGAAAACCACGCTCGTACGCGACCGATCCCAGCCACTGTCGGCATAGCCGGCGTCCGCCAGCGCCTGGTCCGCTACCTGCAGGGCGAGCAGCTGCACGGGTTCGATGCTGGCCAGCGCGGTCGGCGGAATACCATAGCGCAGCGGATCGAACGGAATCCGGGGTAGGAAGCCACCCCATTTCGATGGGGTGCGCTCACCTGGGGCGTGCCCGCCCGGCGGCTCGTGATAAAGCGACGAATCCCAACGCTGCGCCGGAACCTCGGTCACCGAGTCGACGCCACCGACCACATTGGACCAGAACGCGGACAGGTCCTGCGCCCCAGGGAAAACGCAGGCCATCCCGACGATCGCCACATCCAGCGGCGCCGGCGCCGGCGCTTCCACGGGCTCGATGCCGAGGCGGTCTCGCAGCTCACGCACACGTTCTTCAAGGAAGTCAACGGCATCGACGGTGACCGACTGGTGCAGCCGCTCGATTGTCGTGACGTCCGACCGTAAAACGGCGACCTGGCCGGCCATGAAGAGGCCGTCCGCCAGCTGTTCGGGCTCGTCGACAGTCACCAGATCCGGTCCGTCGCGCCGAAGTCCCTTGCTGGCTACCCGCAGTCGGCCGACATTGAGCCGCTCCAGCTCGGTCCACGCGTCCCGGTCTGGCACTCCGCTGTCCCGCAGTTCGGCCCGTACGCTGGCAAACTCGGCGGTGAACGGGCTGGCGACGCAGCGGGTCACATGACCGGGGGCGGTCTCCAGCAGGTCGGTACGATGCGCGGCCAGCACCTGGCGCTGGAAAACCTGGCCCACCGCGCCGTCGGTCACTGCCTCCGAGGTGAAAAGGTATGCGCTGCCCATGAGTACGCCGATCCCGGCACCGCGGGCGGCCAGCGGTGCCGCCGCCGCCGCGACCATCGCGGCAGACCGGGCGTCGTGAATGCCGCCGGCGAAATAGACCGCAGAGCGGCGCCGAGGTCCACGTCCGCGGAGCGCTCCTGGAGGTATTCCAGCAACACGCCGATCTGGGCTTCCCAGAGCGGAAAACTGGCCCGCGGGCCGACGTGCCCGCCGCATTCGGCGCCTTCGAAGACGAACTTTCGGGACCCTGCGTCCAAGAACTGCCGCAGCAGGCCCGGCGACGGCACATGCAGGAATGCTTGGATGCCGGCCGCTTCCAATGCCTGCGCCTGCGCCTGCCCCGGCCGGCCGCCGGCCACGATGACGGCCGATGGCCGCAACTCGTGGATGACTTCCCACTGAGCCCTACGCACCTCTTCCGGCGCGAAACCCAGCACCCCGACACCCCAGGGCCGGTCGCCGACGACCTGCTTCGTCTCGGTCAGCAGAGCCCGACTCTGGTCCGGCCCGCTGAGCGCCAACGCGACAAACGGCAGCGCGCCATGATGGGCCACCGAGGCGGCAAAACTGGCCTGGTCGGAAACGCGGGTCATCGGACCCTGCGCGATCGGCAGCGCCGTACCCACCGCCCGACCCAGCACCGAATCGGGCCGCAACGCCCGCGCACCAATGGAATTCTCTTCCAGTGCCTCGAAAATTGCCGCCCGGATCGCTCGTACGGCCCGAGCCGTGCTGCCATACCGGCGGGCGAAGACCTGCGCCAAAAAGCCGTCCTGGCCGATCGGCAGAGCGCGTCCGGGCCCGCCGCGGGGCGCCATCATCCGCCGCCCGTCTACCAGGACGGACTCCGATCCGTCCGTACCGTGAAGAAGCGATCGCACATCGTCGGGCAGCTCCGATTCCGGCATCAGCGCAAGCTGTTTTCCAGTACGACGACGCCGCCCCGCCCACCACCGCGGCCACCGCTGTCCGCGGCCCGATCCCACCGGCCACCCACACTGGGCAGGTGATCCGCGGATCGGCCAGAAGCTGTTGCAGCAGAACGAAAGAGCTGAGCTCGCCGACCTCACCGCCGGCTTCGTTGCCGCGGGCGATGACGCCGTACGCGCCGGCGGCCACCGCGACAAGGGCCTCATCGAGGTGGGTGACCTCCACCAGAACAGTGCGGTGTTCGACAACGTCGGCAATCGACCATGGCGCATTCCGGCCCAGCACCACGGTGTCCACTGCGGACAGTGCAGTGTCTGCAAGAATTACTTCGAAACCGATGTCACAGCCGGCGGCGACCCGGACGCCGAAGGCACCGGTCACCGTTTTCGCTGCCATCGCAAGGGCATTGCGAGCGACCGAGGCAGTGCTACCAAGATCGAGAATGCCGAGGCCACCGGCCCGACAGACGGCCGCGACCAGGGTGGCGTCCGACTCGCCGCACGGACTGATCCCGAGCGTGAGCAGCCGGCCAGCCACATCCAGGGCCACCGATTCCAATGCCACCGTGCCTCCATTGGCCGAGCAGGCGTGATGAGCCCATCCACGAACCGGGTCGGCGCGTACGGCGGACAGGGCATCGCTTTCCCGACACCGGCCACCTGAATGGACTAGAGGCAGCAAACTATCCCAAGAACGAACGATGGGACAAGCGCCGGGCATTGTGACGTATTCCGACTTTGCGAATCTCCTCCCGAAAATCGACGGACAGCGATGACACGTTCACACACAGCCTCGGTTATTCGGTCAGGAAACCACTCCGATCGATCCGAAACAAGGTGTTCACCAAAAGGTCGCCACGGTCTGCTAATTTCTTCTGTCCTGACTGTCACTGGGGAAACAGGAGGGCGGTTTCACTCGTCAGCGGCAGTCCGGTAAGGTCACCTCCGGCCGCGCCCATTCCTGGTCAGCGTCATTTTCTCTTTCGTTGCAAGCAATCCACATTTCACCCGGAGCACACCGGGTGTCTTGTTGTTTTCCTTAGTCCGGCGAACCGAAAACACTCACTCTCGTCACAACTCCTTGCTGACCAAATTAGTATGTGATACATAATAAGAGTGTCGACACCACCAGCTGCGCAAACCCTGGCCGCGATCCACGCTTGGACCCGACTGGACCAGGCATTCGCCGGTCTGAACCGCGAGTTGCAACGTCACCACCAGGTAACCGGTGCCCAGTTGGCCATTCTTCGCATGCTCGACGAGTGGGGCGAAGCGTTGTCGCTGCAGGAAATGCGGGACCGACTGGTCATGCACCCAGCCACTCTCGGGCAGTTGGTCGACCGACTGGCCAGCCGCGAGTGGGTGGCATTGGCCGCCGATCCGGACGATCGACGGCGCCGGATCGTACGGCTGACCACAAAAGGGCGCCGACTGATCAGGAATGCACCACTGGCCGGCCCGATCCGCCTGCGATATGCGAAAGCCGATCCAGCAAGACTCCAAAGGCTGGCGGCCGCATTCGAGGACGCCATCGTCCTCTTCGGACTGGAGAACTACCAGCCAGATCGAACTTCACAAAAAGGATAAAAGCCATGAATTCCGCAATTCGCGTACTCGGCGTCGACAACATTCTCTTCGCGGTCGCCAATCTCGACGACGCCATCGAGAGTTCTACGCCGATCGCCTCGGCCTGCCACTCGTCTTCCGGCTCGACGAACCGGGCATCGCACTGTTCAAGCTCGGCCCGGAAGCCCCCGGCCTTCTGCTGCGTCGCGGCACCGTCGCCTCCCCCGCACCCTCAACCGCTGCCAGGCTCTGGCTCGAGGTGCCAGACGCCCGCGAAGCCGCCGAGACTCTCCGTACTCGCGGCGTCGAGCCACTGTCCGACCCGTTCTCGGTCGCCACCGGCTGGATCGTCGAGGTCGCCGACGCGGCCGGCAACATCATCGGTTTCACCGACTACACCGCCAACCCATCCCTCGGCCGGACCGCAGGACACTAGATCTCGATCACCGCTGAGGTATCGACGATCACACGTCCTCCGGCCCGAACCCGAGGATCTCTTCCCGCTCCTGCTTCGTTATGGACTTGCCGCGGACCTCGGGCGGGATCTGCGGCCAGATCTCCTCCTCCAGGACACGCATCATCCGCTCATGCCGCTGCTTACGAACATCAGGTTGACGCAGTCGCTCCAAGCGTTCGCGGAGTGCTGCCCTCACCGCGGCGGTCTTGGTCTCGCCGGTGAGTGTTGCCAGTTCGGCCGCCAGTTGCTCGGCTTCCGGATCTTTGATGTTCATTGCCATGGTAGGTGGCTACCCCAAATGGTGTAATTGCCGTCACGGGAGCGGCCGTACGGTCAGCGGCCGGCGCCGGCCCGGTCCATTTGCCGGACTTCCTTCTTGAGCTCGGAAATCTCGTCCCGGAGCCGGGCTGCCAGCTCGAACTGCAGCTCTCGGGCGGCGGCCAGCATCTGGTCGTTGAGCTGGTGGATCAGGTCGGCCAGCTCGGCACGGGCCATTCCCTCGGTCTTCACCGGCCCGGCACCGCCCTTGGATGACAGGCCTGGCACGGGAGCCTTACCGCGGGACTGCTGGCGGCCGGAACCGCCGATCAGCTCGCCTTCGGTGTCCTCGGCCTCGGCATAGATCACGTCCAGGATGTCGACGATCTTCTTGCGCAGCGGGGTCGGGTCGACGCCGTTCGCCTTGTTGTACGCGACTTGCTTCGCTCGCCGACGGTTGGTCTCATCAATCGCCTTCTCCATCGACGGCGTGATGTTGTCCGCGTACATATGCACCTGGCCGGACACGTTTCGAGCGGCCCGCCCGATGGTCTGGATCAGTGAGGTGCCCGAGCGCAGGAAGCCTTCCTTGTCGGCGTCCAGAATGGACACCAGCGAGACCTCCGGCAGGTCGAGACCCTCGCGCAACAGGTTGATGCCGACGAGCACGTCGAAAGTGCCCTTGCGCAGCTCGCGCAGCAACTCGATCCGGCGCAGCGTGTCGACCTCGGAATGCAGATATCGCACCTTGATGTCGAGCTCCAGCAGATAGTCGGTGAGGTCCTCCGACATCTTCTTGGTGAGCGTGGTGACCAGAACTCGCTCGTTCCGGTCTGCCCGGAGCCGGATCTGCTCGACCAGGTCGTCGATCTGGCCCTTGGTCGGCTTGACGATCACCTCCGGGTCGACCAGCCCGGTCGGCCGGATCACCTGCTCGACGACGTCGTTCTTGGTCCGGCCCAGCTCATACTTTCCCGGGGTAGCTGACAAATAGAGAGTCTGGCCAATCCGGTCCAGGAACTCCTCCCACTTCAGCGGCCGGTTGTCCATCGCCGACGGCAGCCGGAACCCGTGCTCCACCAGGGTCCGCTTGCGGGACATGTCACCCTCATACATGCTGCCGATCTGCGGCACCGTCACGTGCGACTCGTCAATGACCAGCAGGAAATCCTCCGGGAAGAAGTCCAGCAGGCAGTGCGGTGCGGTGCCGGCCGCGCGGTCGTCGATGTGCCGCGAGTAGTTCTCGATGCCGGAGCAGAAGCCGACCTGACGCATCATCTCGATGTCATAGGTCGTACGCATCCGCAGCCGCTGCGCCTCCAGCAGCTTGTTCTGCCGGTCCATCTCGGCGAGCCGCTCCTCCAGCTCCGCCTCGATGCCACGGATCCGCCCGCTCCATCCGCTCCGGACCGGCGACGTAGTGGGTGGCCGGGAAGACCATCACCGCGTCGCTCTCGTTGATCACCTCGCCGGTCAACGGATGCAGGTAATACAGCCGCTCGATCTCGTCGCCGAACATCTCGATCCGGACCGCGAGTTCCTCGTACGCGGGGAAGACCTCGACGGTGTCGCCGCGGACCCGGAAAGTGCCGCGCTGGAAGGCGACGTCATTGCGCGTGTACTGCACGTCGACGAACTGGCGGAGCAGCTTGTCCCGGTCAATCTCGTCGCCGACATTCAGCCGCACGCACCGGTCCAGGTATTCCTGCGGGGTGCCCAACCCGTAGATGCAGGACACCGACGCGACCACGATGGTGTCCCGGCGAGTGAGCAGGCTGCGGGGGTGGTGGAGTGCCGGAGCCGCTCGACCTCGTCGTTGACCGACGAGTCCTTCTCGATGTAGGTGTCGGTCTGCGGCACATAGGCCTCGGGCTGGTAATAGTCATAGTACGAAACGAAATACTCGACCGCATTGTGCGGGAACAGCTCGCGGAACTCGTTCGCCAACTGGGCGGCCAGCGTCTTGTTCGGCGCCATCACCAGGGTCGGCCGCTGCAGTTCCTCGACCACCCAGGCGGTGGTCGCGGACTTGCCGGTGCCGGTCGCGCCGAGCAGCACGACGTTGCTCTGGTCGGCGCGGATCCGCGCGCAGATCTCCTTGATCGCGGCCGGCTGGTCACCGGACGGCTGGTAGTCGCTGACCACCTCGAACTTGCCCTCACGGCGGATGATGTCGAGCTTGGGCCTCATACCCACAACGGTACGCCGGACGTATGACAGTCCCGTACGGCCGACCGGGCTTGTACAGCTCTGCAACGGCGTTGCAACCTCTCCCACCGGGCGCGGTTGCCTCTCCGAAAGCGCAGATGCGGCAGCTGTGCCCTGTTGTGAGCTGCTTATGCGGTGCTTCGATGTGACCTGGACCGCAATAGCGAAAGCCGTTATCCGGCCGAGGAGGTCGATCATGACACTGGCGTTCGACGAACCGCGCATCCAGGAAGTCGTGGGTGCACTGAGCCGCAAGATGCTGATCAACGGAGAATGGGTGGACGCGGCGTCGGGCAAGACGTTCGACTCCATCAACCCGGCTACCGAAGAAGTCCTCGCGTCCGTCGCGCATGGTGAGGCCGAAGACGCCGACCGGGCCGTACGGGCCGCTCGCGAGGCCTTCGAAGAGGGCTCCCCGTGGCGCAAGATGCCGCACGGCCAGCGCGGCAAGGTCCTGCACAAGCTGGGCGACCTGATCCTTGAGCACCTCGAGGAGTTCGCGCTGCTCGAGTCGCTCGACAACGGCAAGCCGTACGCGGTGGCCAAGGCCGCCGACGTACCGCTGGCCGCCGACCTGTTCCACTACATGTCCGGCTGGACCACCAAGATCGAAGGCAACACGATCCCGGTCTCCGCGTGGGACCCGGACGCGTACTTGGCATTCACCCTGCGCGAGCCCACTGGCGTCGCCGCTCAGATCATTCCGTGGAACTTCCCGCTGCTGATGGCCGCGTGGAAGGTCGGACCCGCGCTGGCCGCCGGCTGCACGGTCGTCCTCAAGCCGGCCGAGCAAACGCCACTTTCGGCTCTGTTACTGGGCGAACTCGCGATGCGGGCGGGCGTACCGGCGGGCGTCTTCAACATCGTCACCGGTTTCGGCGACGCCGGCGCCGCGCTCGCGTCGCACCCCGACGTGGACAAGGTGGCCTTCACCGGGTCGACCGAGGTCGGCCGGGAGATCGTCAAAGCAGCCGCTGGCAACCTCAAGAAGGTCACCCTGGAGCTCGGCGGCAAGTCGCCGAACGTGGTGTACGCGGACGCCGACGTCGACAAGGCGATCGCCGGCTCGGCCCACGCGATCTTCTTCAACCAGGGCGAATGCTGCGTGGCCGGCTCCCGGCTCTATGTCGAGGAGTCGATCTACGACCAGGTCGTCGAGGGCGTCGCGGAGCAGGCCCGAACCATCCAGGTCGGCAACGGGCTCGACCCGAACACGACGATGGGGCCGCTGGTGTCGCAGGAGCAGTTCGATCGGGTGACCGGATACATCGGCTCTGGTAAGGACGACGGCGCCGGCGTCATCGGCGGCGATCGGGTCGGCGACCGGGGCTACTTCGTCGCGCCGACCATCCTGACCGGCACCAAGGAGGATATGAAGGCCGTCCAGGAGGAGATCTTCGGCCCGGTCGTGGCGGCCGCGCCGTTCAACGCCGAGAAGGACATCCTGCCGGTCGCGAACAACACCAACTACGGCCTCGGCGCCGGCGTCTTCACCCGCGACATCTCCAAGGCCTTCCGGACCGCCCGCCGGCTGCGCGCCGGCACGGTGTGGGTGAACACGTGGAACGTCTTCGACGCCACGCTGCCGTTCGGCGGCTACAAGGAGTCCGGGGGGGGCCGCGAGATGGGCCACGCGGTCTTCAACAACTACATGGAGACCAAGACGGTCATCACTGACCTGAGCTGACTCACAGCAGTACGAGGCCGGCGCCACCATTCGCGGTGACGCCGGCCCCGCTGTGCCCTTTCGACCACTTGAGCAATTGCTTAAAGTTGCTATCCTCCATCTTGAGCGATCGCTTAAATCCTCGGGAGGTGGCAGTTGAGCAGGCTTTATGTGGAGACGACGATCCGATGTGACGCAGAAGAGCTCTGGCAGTTGACCCAGCAGCCACGCCAGCATCAACGCTGGGACCTGCGGTTCACCGAGATCGACTACCTGGCCCGGCCGGACCCAGCGGAACCGCAGCGGTTCCGGTACGCCGTACGGGTGCTGCCTGGCGTGGTCATCGCTGGGACTGGCGTCACCGCGGGTGAACGTACGAGGGCCGACGGCGCCCGTACGTCCGCGTTGCGGTTCGACTCCGGACATCCACTCTCACTGATCCGGTCGGGCGCCGGCTACTGGCGTTATGTGCCCACTCCGGACGGCGTTCGGTTCATCACCGGCTACGACTACGAACCCGGTTGGGGCCGGCTCGGCCGGCTCGCCGACCGACTGTTCCGCCCGTTGATGGGCTGGGGAACGGCCTGGTCATTCGATCGGCTCCGGCTGTGGCTGGAGCACGGGACGCCACCGGAACGGTCGTTGCGCCACGGACTTATGGACGCCGGTCTTCGGATCTTTCTGTGCGTTGGCGTGTGGTGGCTTCTGCCGCCCTATCTGGCGGCGGCGATCGTCGCCGCCGCACTGCTGATCCCGCCGCTGCCGTCCAGCCCGGCGGCCCGGCGCTGCCAGCGCCGTCCGCCCGACCGGCAGTCCGCCAGCGTACCGGCCATCGCATCCACCCTGGAGCCCTGACATGTCTTCCATCTTCCAACGTGCCCTCGGCGCCGACTTCGATCGCCTGCACCCGCAACTGCGGCGCCGGTTCGGCTTCTCGTCCGGGCAGGCCTGTGTTGGCACCGGCGTGATGGACAAGATCTGGAGCGGCGGCGGCTTCACCAAGCCGTTCCTCGCCCTCGGCGCCAAGCGGCACATCCTGCTGCCGGCCACCGGGCAGGACGTGCCTTTCACCATCCAGAACTACGCCTACCGCGACTCGTACGGCCGGGAAACGCTGACGTTCGTACGCACCTTCGATTTCGACCAGCCGCGCCGCTGGGACGCGACGATGGTCTACAGCCCGCGCCGCGGCACGATCGTCGACTACCTCGGCACCCACCAGCACGTGGCGGTGGACCTGCGCGCGTCCGTCGACGACGCGGGCGGCCTGATCATCCGATCCGGCGCGCAGCGCTGGCACCAGGGTCCGCTCACCTTGGGGATTCCGCTGCTGGTCAGCGGCATCGCGACGGTACGGGAGTCGTTCGACGACGACCTCGGCCGGTTCCGGATCTCGGTCACGGTGGCCAACCGTCGGTTCGGCCCGTTGTTCGGCTATCACGGGACCTTTGCCGCGACCTACACCGAAGGCGCCGACGTACCCGCGTCCGTACGACCGAACCGCGAAGTCGTCGCCCGAGCGTGACGAGATGTCGTCTGGCCCGCACGCCTGCCCCGCCGGTTGCCCGGCAGGCCGTTACGTCCCGGCTTGGGACGACACAGACTGGGATGCCCGCTGGAGTGCGTCCATGAGGACAGCCGCGGGCCACACAGGGGGTGCGGAATGAGCGAGTACGGTCCGCCAGGCGGTTTCGTCGACCCGTACGAGGAAGCCCCAGGCTATCCGCCGAACCCGAACTCGGCGGTCCCGTACACCGGCGGCCCGCCCACCTACGGCCAACCGAACTCCGCTGTCCCCTACAGCGGTGGTCCACCGCCTTACGGGCAGCCTGACCCGAACTCCTATGCTGGCGGGCCGTACGGGCAGCCGACCGACCCGGGCGTCCCGCCGGCGTACGGCAACCCGCCCGAGCCGTCGAAGAAGAAGGGCCTGTCCGGGCTCGCCATCACCGGGATCGTGATCGGTGCCGTGGTGCTGCTGGTGTTGTGCGGCGGTGTCGTCACCTTCGTTGGCGGCTTCGCGTTCCTGCGGCCGGCGACCCCCACCGCCGCCGCCGCGCCGACCCCGACCGCCGCGCCGAGCGACAGTCCCAGCCCGGCCGATTCGCCTACCCCGGCGCCATCGGACTCCCCCAGCGACCAGCCCAGCGCCACCCCGACCGGTGAGGGTGACGGCCTGACGGTGCCGATCGGCCAGTGCGTGAAGGTTCGCAAGGTGGCCGCGGACAACAGCTTCGTCGACCAGACCGACTGCTCCAGCGCGGGCGCTCTGAAAGTGATGGCCCGCTTCACCGGCACCACCGACGTGACCAAATGCCAGGGCAGCGGCTCCAACGCCAGCTATGCGTTCACGAGCAAGGTCGACGACTCCGACAGCTACGTCCTCTGCCTTCAGACTCAATAACACACGCGCCTTAAGCAGACCAGCCCGTACGGGCAGCCCATTCCTCGGCTTTTGGCAGCGCCTGGTCAAACCACGGCTCTTTCGCCTCGGCATATCCGGCATAGTCCGGAAAATCCGCGGCGAGCGCGAGTTTGTGTCGCTCGTACGCTCCGCGCGCGTCCGCATCGGCGCGCAGCCAATCGCGAAAAAGCAAGGCATAGCGCCAATTCGGCCAGCCGACCACCCGGACATGCAGGTTGACCTGACGGCCCGGATCGGCGTTGTTGTGGTAGCGCTTGGCCCAACGTGCCGGATCGGGCTCGATCGGCTTCGGCTCGTCTGAGCGGATCCGTTGAACAGCTGGAAAACCAGCGTCCGCGAAAGTGTTCGCGGCGGCGTCTGCGTCAGCGATCGCCCGTACTGACACCTGGAGGTCGAGGATGTCCTTGGCGGCCAGTCCCGGCACCGAGGTGGAACCGATGTGGTCAACGCGCACGGCTGTCTCCCCCAGCGCCGCCCGCAGTTTTCCCAGAACCCGCTCTGCCTGGGCGGGCCAGGTCGGATCCGACGGCACGATCTCGGCCTGCCCGGACCTGGTCGCGGGTCGCCGGGCGCGCAGGTTTTCCTGGTACGGCAGCAGCCGATCGTCCCACAGTTGATTGACGGCGTTTTCCAGTGTCCGCAGCGATCCGCCGTTGTCGAGCCACACGTCCGCGGCGGCCCGGCGCTGCTCGTCGGTGGCCTGCGCATCGATCCGGGCCCGCGCCTGCTCGGCCGGCATGGCGCGATCTCGCCGCAACCGGTCGACCCGTACGTCCTCGTCCGCGTGCACCACGACGACGAGGTGGTAGGAGGGGCCGAGACCGTTCTCCACCAGCAGCGGCACGTCGTGCACCACCATCGCGTCCTCGCCGGCCTGCCGCATCCGCTCGTACGTCCGGGCGCCGACCAGCGGGTGGACGTGGACGATCGCGTTCAGCGTCTGCCGGGCCGTGGGATCGGCGAAGACGACGGCAGCGAGCGCTGGCCGGTCGAGCGCGCCCTCGGCGGTCAGCACGTCCGGCCCGAACGCCTCCACGACCGCGGCGAGGCCGGAGGTGCCCGGCTCGACCACCTCGCGGGCGAGCCGTCCGTCCGCGTCGATCACCACCGCGCCGCGGGCCGCCAACCGAGCCGACACCGACGATTTGCCGGCGCCGATGCCGCCGGTGAGCCCGATCCGAAGCATCGAAGGAGTGTCGCAGACGGTGATCACCGGTTTCCGGCCGGCGCTCCGGCTCTTAACACTCCGGGGCGTGTGATCATGGAGTGGCACGTGTGACGAGTGGGCGATTTGCCGGATTTGTCGATGATTGTTGCGCAGAGTGTCCGACAATCCCGCCGTCACCGTGGCTTCCGATGCGAGTTACGCACCGTTACCGCCCTCTCCGAGACAGCATTTATGCAGGTGACACGCCGCGCGCCTCCCGTACGCACAGCCTGGGCCGGCTTATCGTCACAGACGTCCAGATCGTGACCAGGAGGCTCGGATGAATGCGCAGCGTGTCGGCCGGCACCGGCTTGGCCAGCCTGGCCTGCGCTACTGCCGCGAGATCCCGGAGGTCCTTGCCCGGCTCGAACCGACCACGTCCCGAAACCAGCACGCGACCGAGCCCGCCCGATGGCGGATCCGGCCGGCGCTCGTTTTCGGGGTAGCCGCGGCGGCCAGCGCCGCGGTGGTCGGCGGATGGCTGGCCACCGGATCCACCGCCCTCGCAGACATTCTCGGGCGGTAGCACAGCACAGGTCGCATGTCGACCAGACCGACTCCGCGTCGACGGAGCCGGTCGTGGAGTCGCGTACGCCATTGCTTCGATGTTGGTCAAATGTGACAGATCGCCGTCCAAGTCATGACAATTGCGCCTGTTATGGCGAATGTCCCCGCGTGAAGGTATTCAACGGCCGGCGCACTGGTAGCCCGTCAGCGGGCCGGGTTGAGGCGCTGCGAACCGATAACGGACAGCAGCTGGAGTTTCTGGTAGCCGTCGGTGCCTGGTGAAGCGGTGAAGACCAGCAGCGCCTGATCACGGCCCTCGGTGAACAGGACCTGGCAGTCGAGTTCGATCATGCCGAGCTCCGGATGAATGATCCGTTTGTGCCGCTCGGAACGAAACGCGACCTCGTGCTGCTCCCACAGCTCGGCGAACTCACGACTGTCCGTACGCAGCCGGTCGACCAGCTCGACAACGCGGTCGTCCGGGCCGCGGCTGAGCGCCGACCGCAGGTTGGCCACCACGAACCGGCTGTGGTTGGCGTGGTCGGACGACGGAAAGCTCAGCCGCTCGGTGGGATCGGTGAACCAGCGATAGGCGCCGCTGCGCGCCAGCCCGGTGAACCGAAGCCGGTCGCCAAGAAGGGCCACCGCCAGCCGGTTCTGCGCGAGTGTCTCGGCCAGGTCGGAGATGACGGCGGCGGGCGTGTCGTCAAGCCGGTCGAGTACGCGCATCAGTGCCGGGCTGACGTGGTCGCTGCGTCGTGCCCGGGCGGGGGTGCCATGCCCGGCCAGCCGGAACAGGTGGTCGCGCTCGTCCACGGTCAGTCGCAGGCCGCGGGCCAACGCGGTCAGCATCTGCTCGGACGGCCGCGACCGCGCTGCTGGTCCAGCCGGCAGTAGTAGTCGGTGGACATGCCGGTCAGTCCGGCGACCTCCTCGCGACGCAGCCCGGCCGTGCGCCTGCGCGGCCCTTTGGGCAGCCCGACATCCTCGGGTTGCAACGCCTCCCGGCGATGTCGGAGAAAGTCGGCCAACTGCGGTCTGTCCACGTCGTCCATTATTCGACAGGACCGTACCGTCAACCAGGGACCACCAATCCGTGCCTTGCGGCACGATCGGAGAACAGCGCGAGCGTTGGCCGAACGCGAGGTCGTACGAGCGAAAACCGGCTATGGCGGCGACTGGACACCTGCTCATATGGACGCTGTGCTTCGGACCGGAACGGCTCGCCGCGGCCTCTGGCTGGACACCTCCGCGCAGTCGCCCGCCGAGACCGTCGACGCGATCGTCGCGGGTATGGGCGAGGCCCTGGTGACCTGACGTCCCATGTTCGGCAAGATGAGGATCATGCGCTGGACAGACGGACTGGCGACCTCGCGGCCACCAGACTCTCCCCCTCGGTCTACCAGTATTTCCGCCGCGGTGCGTCCGGCGAGCGGACCGCGGCGGAGGCCGTGGACGCTTGGGACCAGCTGCGCTTGCGGCCGCACATGTTGCGGAACGTCTCAGCGGTTTCGACCGCGACGACCGTGCTCGGCACTGAGATTCGTACGCCCATCCTGGTCTCGCCTTCGACCTTGCAGGTCATGTGCGACCCCTGCGGTGAGGCGGCGACCGCGACCGGAGTGGGCGCCGCCGGCTCGCTGATGTGCGTCACCAGCAACACCGGAGTGCCGTTCGCGAAGGTCGGCGAGACCGGCACGCCATGGTGGGTGCAGGCGTATTTGCTGCGTGATCGCGGGCTGTGCCGGGACATGCTGGTACGCGCCCGGGAGGCCGGCGCGCGGGCGGTGGTGCTGACCGCCGACGTGCCTGTGGTCGGGACGCCACCGCCGACCGAGATTCCGGATGTCTGGGGCGTCGTACCGGCCGGCAGCACGATGGCGAACTGGGGCTCCCATTCTCCGGACCGCGCCGACGACCTGAGCCTCGACGACCTCGGATGGCTACGCGAGGTCAGCGGGTTGCCGGTGGTCCTGAAGGGCGTGCTGCGCGGCGACGATGCCCGGGACGCGGTCTCGGCCGGCGCGTCCGCGATCATGGTGTCCAACCACGGCGGCCGGCAGCTGGACGGCGCGGTCTCGACCGCGTACGCGCTGCCCGAGGTGGCGAATGCCGTGAGCGGAACGGACGCCGAGGTCTACGTCGACGGCGGCATCCGCCGCGGCGAGCACGTGCTTTCCGCGCTCGCACTGGGCGCTCGGGCCGTCTTCGTCGGCCGACCGGTCCTCTATGCCCTCGCGGTCGACGGCGCCGCCGGCGTCCAGCGGCTGCTCACCGACCTCACCGCCGAGCTGGCACACGCGCTCGCGCTGGCCGGCTCCGCGTCGCCCGCTGATGTCCCGGGCGACCTCGTCGTACGGCCGCCAGTCTGACGGTTTCGCGGCCCACTCGAAAAATGCCGCCCCCGAATCGAGGGTTCTCGGCGCGTACGACAGTTTCGCGGCGCACCTACTGGATCCTCGAGTGCGGAACAAAATCCCACACTCGACACCGGGAGCGGGCCAAAGTCCCACAGTCAACATCCCGACCCCCACCGGGGTCAGTTACCTACATTCTTACGAGCCGAAACTGTCAGACCCGGCGCGAAGACTCGATTCGGGGGCGGCATTTTTGGGGGTAGCAATAAGCGGTGGAGTGCGGGGCACTGCTGCACTAGTGTCACCGCCATGGGAGTAACCACTTTCGGCGTGACCGCGTTCATGCGGCTGCGCGTGCGGTGAGGCCGGCGACGCCCTGATCCCCTGACGGGTCAGTGAAGTACGTCGTCGGTTGCCACGCTTAGCCAGCGGCTGAGCGTGGCTTTCGTCATTTCCCCCCCAGACGTACTCACTGGAGGACACTCCCATGTCCCATGGCATACATTTCCTGACCGACAAACGAGTTGTTGTTCACGCCATGCTGCGATCAGCCCGGCCGGCGGCGGGCGACCTGATCGTGGAATTCGGCCCGGGGCAGGGCGCGCTCACTGCGCCTCTTTCCCGTACCGGTGCGCGGATTCTCGCGATCGAGCGAGATCCGGCCTTCGTCCGCCGGCTGGAACGCCGGTTCGCCGGTCAGGTGCGGGTCGTGCACGCAGACCTGCGGGACGTGCCGCTGCCCAGGCGCCCGTACGCGGTAGTTGCGAACGTCCCCTTTGCCGTGTCGACTGCACTCGTACGGCGACTGTTGCACCCGACCAGCCCGATGACCGCGCCGACCTGCTGGTCGAGTGGGGCTTCGCGGTCCGGCTGGCCCGGAGCTGCCCGCGCACCGCCGAGGAGGCCGGCTGGGCCGCGTCGTACGCGATCAGGGTGGCGGCCCGCGTACCAGCGGCGAGCTTCTCCCCCGCCCCCCGCGTCGACGCCGCCCATCTCGTCATTCGGCGTACGACCACACTGTCCAGACCGGTCCGTGACCTGATCCGTCGGGGTTTCGCCGAGCCCCGGCTGCCGATCGCGGCGGCCGTCGGTGAGATCCACCCACGCAGACGCGCGCATCGGCTACTGACCTCGACCGGCATCGACCCGCCGACCCCGATCTCCACCCTGACCGCGCCGCAATGGAACCGCCTCGCCACCGCCCTCACCGTCAACTCCTGAGTTGCCGAACAAAAACAAACCAGGCCCCGACCGGCGAGCGGTCGGGGCCTGGTTCGTTAGCTGACTACTAGTTGCCGCCGGAGAGCTTGGCGCGCAGGGCCGCCAGCGCCTCGTCGGTGGCCAGCGTCCCGCCGGTGGAGGCGTCGGTGTCCGAAGAGTACGAGGACGGGGCGCTGCCGCCGCCGCCACCCGTGCCGCCGGTGGCACTGGCCTCCGCGTCGGCCTTCTGGGCCGCCGCGATCTGCTTCTGGTGCGCGTCGAACCGGGACTGGGCCTCGGCGTACTGCCGCTCCCACTCCTCCCGCTGCTTGTCGAAGCCGTCGAGCCAGTCGTTGGTCTCGGGGTCGAAGCCCTCGGGGTAGATGTAGTTGCCCGAGTCGTCGTACTGAGCGGCCATGCCGTACTGCGCCGGGTCGAACTCGGCCGGCTCGACCGTTCCGCCCTCGTTGGCCTGCTTCAGCGACAGCGAGATCCGGCGGCGCTCCAGGTCGATGTCGATGACCTTGACCAGGATCTCGTCGCCCACGTTGACGACCTGCTCCGGGATCTCCACGTGCCGCTCGGCCAGCTCGGAGATGTGCACCAGGCCCTCGATGCCCTCGTCGACACGGACGAACGCGCCGAACGGCACCAGCTTGGTGACCCGACCCGGCACGACCTGGGCGATCGCGTGAGTACGGGCGAACTGGCGCCACGGGTCTTCCTGGGTCGCCTTGAGCGACAGCGCGACACGCGCTCCCGATCCAGATCGACGTCCAGAACCTCGACCTCGACCTCCTGGCCGACCTCGACGACCTCGGACGGGTGGTCGATGTGCTTCCAGGACAGCTCCGAGACGTGCACGAGACCGTCGACACCGCCCAGGTCCACGAACGCACCGAAGTTGACGATGCTGGAGACGACACCCTTGCGGACCTGGCCCTTGGCGAGCTTGTTGAGGAACTCGCTGCGCACCTCGGACTGGGTCTGCTCCAGCCACTGGCGGCGGGACAGCACCACGTTGTTGCGGTTCTTGTCCAGCTCGATGATCTTGGCCTCGAGCTCACGGCCGACATACGGCTGGAGGTCGCGGACCCGACGCATCTCGACCAGCGACGCGGGCAGGAAGCCGCGCAGCCCGATGTCCAGGATCAGGCCGCCCTTGACGACCTCGATGACCGTACCGGTGACCACACCGTCGGCTTCCTTGATCTGCTCGATCGTGCCCCAGGCGCGCTCGTACTGCGCGCGCTTCTTGGACAGGATCAGTCGACCTTCCTTGTCCTCCTTCTGGAGAACCAGGGCTTCGACGTGGTCGCCAACGGAGACAACCTCGGACGGGTCGACATCGTGCTTGATCGACAGCTCGCGGGACGGGATGACGCCCTCGGTCTTGTAACCGATGTCCAGCAGCACCTCGTCCCGGTCGACCTTGACGATCGTGCCTTCGACGATGTCTCCGTCGTTGAAATACTTGATTGTCTCGTCGATGGCGGCGAGGAACGCCTCCTCCGACCCGATGTCGTTGACCGCTACCTGCGGAGTCTTCGGGGGTGCCTGGGTGCTGCTCGTCATCTGGGGGGTTGCTCCGGTGGGTGGTTTATGGAATTGGTCCATTGCCGCGAACTCTTCCGGCGGAACGGGCAGCGAACGGGGGGAACTTTCCGGATCCGCCCCACCGTTTGACCGGTGGGAGCGATGCCGGGCTGTCCCTCTAGAAACGCGGACGAACCGACGAACGCGGACCTGCTCCCTGCTGAGGCACACAGAATCCACGGCGCACGCTCGAGCGTACCGCGCCCCTGGTTGACAGGTCCAACGTCCCCCGGCACTATCTTCACAGCTCAGGCGGTGGGTTCGCATTCAGTGCGATTCCCCCAGAATCCCACCGAAAAACGCCGGGCGACACTCCCATCTGAGGGCGCCCGTACGATCGGCGCATGCCCGCCACCGACCCACACGTCTCGGCCACCGTACGGCTCGGCACGGTCGGGGTGGCCCACAAACCCGTCTCGGCGGCCGAGAGCATCGCCGCCAACCGGCTGTGGTGGGACGCGGACGCGGACGACTACGTGGCCGAGCACGGCGATTTCCTCGGCGAGGCCAGCTTCGTCTGGTGCCCGGAGGGCGTGACCGAGGCCGACGCCCAGCTGCTGGGCGCGGTCGCCGGTCGCCGGGTGTTGGAGGTCGGCTGCGGTACGGCCCCGTGTTCACGCTGGCTGACCACGCAGGGGGCGTACGCGGTCGGCACCGACCTGTCCGCCGGCATGCTGCGGCACGCCCGCGTCAGCGCCGACGCGACCGGTGTCCGCCCGCCGCTGGTGCAGGCCACCGCGACCGCGCTCCCGTTCGCCGCCGCGAGTTTCGACCTGGCCTGCTCGGCGTTCGGCGCGGTGCCGTTCGTGGCTGACTCGGACCGGCTGATGGCCGAGGTGTTCCGGGTGCTGCGACCGGGCGGCCGGTGGGTTTTCTCGGTCACCCATCCGATGCGGTGGATCTTCCCCGACGACCCGGGCGAGGACGGCCTGGTCGCGCAGAGCTCGTATTTCGACCGCACGCCGTACGTGGAGATCGACGAGCGGGGCTCGGCCACGTACGCCGAACACCACCGCACGCTCGGCGACCGGATCCGGGAAATCGTCGGCGCGGGGTTCACTCTCACCGACTTGCTGGAGCCGGAATGGCCGGACGGGCACGCCCGGCTGTGGGGACAGTGGAGCCCGCTGCGCGGCAAGATCTTTCCCGGCGGCACCGCGATTTTCGTCTGCGACAAACCCGTTTGAGGTCAGTGGTTTCGGGGTAAGTGTGCTGGGAGTCTGTCTCGCCCCAGAAACTCATAGTTTGGGTATTTGTTCGGTAGTCATACCCGGTACCTCACGGATTGTTTGCCTCGTCCGCCGAACGCAGAGTGGGCTCCGACCACCATGGGTTCAACCGGACAAAGGGAGACACCTATGCGGATACCCCGCATCGCCGCCGCCGCTGGTGTGGCCATCGTCGCCACCGCGGCGCTGGCCGGCATCACCGCCCCGGCCGACGCCACCGCACCGCCGGCCGCGATGGTGCAGGCGCTGCAACGCGACCTCGGCCTCAGCCAGCCGCAGGCGATCGCCCGGATGGCCAACCAGGCCACCGCGGCCACCCTCGGGCAGCGACTGACCCACCAGCTTGGCGACAGCTTCGCCGGCTCGTACTTCGACGCCACCAGCAACCGGCTCGTCGTGCTGGCGACCACCGCGGCCGGCCTCAGCCAGGCTCGTACGGCCGGCGCCGACGCGAAACTGGCCAAGCGTTCGGAAAAGCAGCTGTCGACCACGGTCGCCAAGCTCAACGCGGCCCGCGCGAAGGCGTCCAAGTCGATCGCGACCTGGGGTGAGGACACTGTCGGCAACACCGTGACGATGACTGTCCTCAATGGCGCCACCGCACAGGCACGCAGCTTCATCGCGGCCGCCGGCGTCGACAACTCCACGGTCAAGATCGTCGAGCGGGCCCAGCAGCCACGCACCTTCGCGGACGTACGCGGCGGCGACGCGTACTTCATCGCCGACCAGGCCCGCTGCTCGATCGGCTTCTCCGTACAGGGCGGCTTCGTCTCGGCCGGCCACTGCGCGGCCATCGGCAGCGACCTGAAGGCCGCCGACCAGAGCACCGCGCTGGGCACCTTCAGCGCCCACCAGTTCCCCGGCCACGACTACTCGCTGGCGAAGGTCACGTCCGCCTGGACCCCGAAACCTCTGGTGGTCAACGACAGCGGCACGCTCACGGTGGCCGGTTCCACCGAGGCAGAGATCGGCGCGGCGGTCTGCAAGTCCGGCTCCACCACCCAGTGGACCTGCGGCACGTTGAGCGCGAAGGACCAGTCGGTGCAGTACGAAGAAGGCACCGTGACCGGCATGCTGCAGACGGACGTGCACTCCGAGCCTGGCGACTCCGGCGGCTCGCTGGTGGCCGGCACCCAGGCCCAGGGCATCCTGTCCGGCGGCGACAGCACTACCACGTATTTCCAGCCCATCAACCCGGCACTGCAGGCCCTCGGCGCCACCCTCGTCACCGGCTGACGACTCTCCACCCAGAAAGGGCACCGCGCTCCCTGCCGAGCGCGGTGCCCTTTTCCGGGTACAGGTTGGCTCGATCAGAGCTGACTCGGCAGTTCGAACAGCGGGAAATGGTCGGTGTCCAGAAAGGACGTGATTGCACAGATCCGGTCGGCGCGCAAGGTGAGTACGTTGATCGACCATGGACGATGCGGCCCGTCGGCGTCCTCGCCCAGGTAGCAGGCGACGGCGGGTTGACCGTTCGCGCTCGTGAGCACAGATCGCCAGCTGGGGCACCTGGTCAGCGGCACCTCGACCGCGAAGTCGGTGACCGCCGCGATGCCCGCGTACCAGTGCGGCAAGGGTGGCATGGACCAGGTGACGTCCTCGGTGAGTAGAGCGATCAACGCGTCGGCGTCGCCGCGTTGCAGGGCGGTGGCGAAGCCGGCGGCGAGCTCCCGCGCCTTCGCGTTGCCGACTGCCCATCCTTGCACTGCCGGTCCGTCCGCCGCCGGCATCCGCTGTCGGGCCCTCGCGAGTGCGGAGTTCACCGCGGTGGTGGACGTGTCCATCATGGTGGCGATCTCGGCGGCGGAGAATCCGAGCACCTCGAACAGCAGCAGCGCCGCCCGCTGGTTGCCGGACAGGTGCTGCAACGCGGCCACGAAAGCCAGCTCGACGGCTTCGCGCCGCTCGTGACCGGCGTCTGGGTACGGGCTGAGCCAGCTGACCTCGGTCAGCGGCCTGGAGTCCAGAACCGCGCGCTTGCTGGACGGGCCGAGGTCCATCGGCAACGCCCGCCGCCCACGGGACTTCACCAGATCCAGGCACGTACGGGTCGACACCGTGTAGAGCCATCCACGCAGCGAGCTTCGCCCTTCAAAACGGGCCAACCCACGCCACGCCCGCAGCAACGCGTCCTGCAAGGCGTCGTCGGCATCGTGGATCGACCCCAGCATCCGATAGCAGTGTGCCCGCAGTTCCCCGCGCAACGGCGCGATCAGCCGGTCGAAGGCCGCGCCGTCCCCGCCCTGTGCGAGTGCCAGATCGTCCACTGCACCAATATTGCCCACGACCGACGATTCTGCCGTACGCCGGCAGTCACCTCCTCCAAACCCGAACCAACAGGAGCGAGTGCACATGCCGAACACCCTCTGGTCCCTGGTCCACGCCGAGCGCGCGGCCCTCGCGGCCGATCTGGCGAGTCTCACCGACGAGCTGTGGATGACCCCGTCCCTGTGCGACGGCCTGTCCGTACGCGACGTGCTCGCGCATCTGAGCTCGTCGGCGCGGCTCAACGCGGTGCACTGGCTGGCCGGCGTCATCAAGTGCCGCTTCGACTTCGACAAGCAGGTGTCCATGCGGTTGGCCGAACAACTCGGCGACAGCCCGACCGAGACCCTCCAGCGGTTCCGCGACGTGGTCGACAGCACCACCAAACCACCGCTGCCGATCATGGCGGTGCTGGGCGAATCCGTCGTCCACGCCGAGGACATCCGCCGCCCGTTGGGCATCCGGCGGGCGTACCCGATCGAGATGCTCACCCGGCTCGCCGACTACTACCAGGGCTCTGACCAGGTCGTACTCGCCAAAGGGCGGATCGTGGGGCTGCGCTTGACCGCGACCGACGGTTCCTTCGCGACCGGCGTCGGCGCGCAGATCAGCGGCCCCACGATCGCGCTGATCATGGCCATGACCGGACGCAAGGCATTCTGTGCCGATCTCGACGGCGACGGTGTCGACCTTCTCGCGAGTCGCTGCTGAGGTTAGGTTAGGATGTGGACATGCATCGTTCGTCATGCCTGAGCTGGTGGCGCTCCTCCTAGGAGCGGCCACCTCTCACCCATGACAAAGGGCCGTTCGGACGAACGGCCCTTTCGCGTTTCCCGGAGCGGCTCGAGTCGTCCTGACGGCCACCAACCCGAGGAGACACTCATGACCACCACCCTTCAGACACTCGGTTTGTCAGCCGCCCAGGTACGCAGCGCGAAGCTCGAAGAGCTGATCAGCCAGGACCCGACACAGTTCCGGGTGCTGACCGGCGACCGGCCCACCGGGCGGCTGCATCTGGGCCACTACTTCGGCACCCTCCACAACCGCGTACGCCTACAGAACCTCGGCGTGGACTTGTTCGTCCTGATCGCCGACTACCAGGTGCTCACCGATCGCGACATCGCCGACAACCTGGCCGAGCACGTCGAGGATCTGACGCTGGACTACCTCGCCATCGGCGTCGACCCGGCACGCAGCACGATCTTCACGCACAGCGCCGTACCGCCCGGCCCTCAACCAGCTGCTGCTGCCGTTCCTCAGCCTGGTCTCGGTCGCCGAACTCAACCGCAATCCCACCGTCAAGGACGAGATCGCCCACTCTCGACAGGCCGCTGTCAGCGGGCTGATGTTCACGTACCCAGCGCATCAGGCCGCCGACATCCTGTTCTGCAAGGCCAACCTGGTCCCAGTCGGGCAGGACCAACTCCCCCACCTCGAGCTGACCCGCACCATCGCCCGGCGCTTCAACGACCGGTACGGCACGGTGTTCCCACAGCCCGACGCGCTGCTGTCCAACGCACCGCTGCTGCTGGGTACGGACGGCACCAAAATGAGCAAGAGCCGGGGAAACTCGATCGCGCTGGCCGCCACTGCCGACGAGACCGCCCGGCTGCTCAAGGGGGCCAAGACCGACTCCGAGCGGCACATCGCATACGACCCGATCGCGCGCCCCGAAGTCGCCTCACTCCTGTTGCTGGCAGCGCTATGCCAGCAACAGGAATCAGGCCAACAAACACCCCCCGAACGGGTGGCCGCCGAGATCGGCGCGGCCGGCGCGGCCGCGCTGAAAAAGACGGTCACCGAGTCAGTCAACGAATACCTTGCTCCCATCCGGGCCCGCCGAGCCGAGTACGCAAAGGATCGGGCTCAGCTCCACCAGATCCTGAGGACAGGCAACGAGCGAGCCATCGACATAGCCAACGCGACCCTCGCACAGGTGCGTACGGCGATGAAGGGCGCGTACTGAGGGAGCTGTGACGTGGTCGTCGTGGCGAGCCTCACCCGCGTTCGGAGTTGCCCGGCGTACCCGCTGGGCATAAATTTGCACTGGCCGGTCAGTTCAAATATCTCGCGGAGGATCGATGAAGATCGAAGCGGACGCGGTGGGCGTACGCACCAAACGCGGCACTGCGCTCGCGCCGGTCTCCCTGACGCTCGGCGACGGCGACCTGGTCGCGCTCACCGGGCCGGCCGGCAGCGGTCACACCGTGCTGAGCCTGGTGCTCGCCGGCCGGCTGCGGCCCACCCAGGGGCAGGTCCGGCTGGACGGCAGCACCGATCAGCGCGAGCTCGCCAAAGCGGTCCGGATCGTCAGCGATGCCGCGCCTTTCGGACCCGACGGCGCCCTGCCGTTCAGTGTCACGGTGGCCGAGGCGCTGCAGCTCAGCGGCCTTCCGGCGAACCGCGCGGCGGTCCGCGGGTGGCTGGTCGGCAGCGGCCTGAGCGACTACCGGAACGCACGGACCGACGCGGTGCCGGCCGGCCAACGTACGGCCCTGCTGACCCGCATCGCCGCCCAGTGCCCAGGCGTGAAAGCGGTCGTCATCGACGCCCCGAACGGCCTCGGCAAAGGTGCCGACGCCGAGCAGTGCTGGGCGGCGCTGCGCGACATCACCGAGGCCGGCACGGCCATCGCCGTGCACTGCCACGACGGCGACGCCGGCCGGCTGCCGCTCGCCCCCGACTCATATATCTCACTCGTCACCGCCGACGTGTCAGCGCCGGTAGGCCGAAGGACAGGCCTGATGCGTACGCTCCGCCTCGCCGGCACCGAACTGCGCCGGTTCACCACCGGCAAGCTGCCCAAGCTCGCGCTCGCCGCGGTGCTCATGCTGCCGCTGCTCTATGGAGCGCTCTACCTCTACGCCTTCTGGGATCCGTACGGCCGGCTGCCCAACGCCCCGGCGGCGCTGGTGGTGAACGACCGCGGTGTCACCACCGACGGCAAATACAGTAACGCCGGCCGCGACCTCGGCAAGACGCTGGCCAATTCCAAAGCCGCGTTCGGCTGGAAGACGACCACCGCCGCCGACGCCGCCAAGGGTGTCGCCGATGGCAGCTACTACCTCTCCCTGACCATCCCGGCCGACTTCTCGTCCCGGCTGGCGTCGCCGTCCACCAGCGACCCTGAGCAGGCGCAGCTGGACGTGACCACCAACGACGCGAACAACTACCTCGCCGGCACCATCGGCAAGCAGGTCTTCTCCGAGGTCCGGCAGGCGGTCGCCAGCCAGGCCGGCGCCAAGTACGCCGACGCCATGCTGATCGGCTTCACCCAGCTGCACTCCTCCACGCTGCAGGCCGCGGACGGCAGCTCGCAGCTGGCCGGCGGCGCGGACCAGCTGACCGCCGGGCTCAGCCAGCTGGCGACCGGCGCGGGGACTTTGCAAAGCGGCACCGGACAGCTGTCCGGTGGGCTACACCAACTCGACAGCTCTACCAGCGGTTTGCCCGCCGCCACCCAAAAGCTCGCCGCCGGCTCGGCTCAGGTGGCCAGTGGCGACAAGAAGATCGCGGCGCTGGGCAACCAGGCCAACACCGCGCTCAGCACCGCCGTCAGTACGTTGAAATCGGACCGTACGGCGGTCGAACAGCGCCTTCGCCAGCAAGGCCTGACGGACAGCCAGATCGCGCAGGTGATGGCCGAGTACGACCGGGCCACCGGACGGCTTGCGACTGCCTCGACCGTGGTCGCCGGCAAGGCCGCCCAACTGAACCAGCTGGCTTCCGGTGCCAGCCAGGTCGCGGCCGGCAACGCCCAACTGGCCGCCGCCGCTCCCGCACTGCACAACGGCATCCATAAGGCGGCCACTGGCGCCGACCAGCTCGACAGCGGAGCCGGCCAGCTCTCCAGCGGCATCCAGCAGGCGCGGACCGGCGCCACCAAGCTCGCCACCGGAGCGCACACGCTCGCCAGCAAGCTCAGCTCCGGCGCGGCACAGATCCCGCATCCGGACGCGAGCACCCGCGGCCGTACGGCCACCACCATGGGCGACCCAGTGGCGGTGCAGACGGTCGCGAACAACAAGGTGCCTAACTACGGCACCGGTTTTGCCCCGTACTTCCTGCCGCTCGCCCTCTGGGTCGGCGCGGTGGTGCTTTACATGCTGCTGCGGCCACTGTCCGAGCGCGCCCTGCCGCCGCGCGTGCGCCGGCACTGTCCACCGCACTCGCCGGCTGGCTGCCGGCCGCGATTATCGGTGCCCTGCAAGGACTTCTGTTGATCGCGTGCCGTGGTGGCTTTCGGCCTCGGGTTGCACATCGGGAATCCGGTCGGCATGGTCGCCTTCCTGGTGCTGACCGCGCTTGTTTTCACCGCCTTGGTGCAGATGTTCCTGGCCTGCTTCGGTACACCGGGCCGGCTGCTCGGCCTGGTGGCGCTGATGATCCAGCTGGTCAGCGCGGGCGGCACGTATCCGTGGGAGACGACTCCCCCGGTCCTGCGGTTCCTGCATCCGCTGCTGCCGATGTCGTATGTCGTCACGGCCCTGCGGCACCTGATCGCCGGCGACGGCGGTGGCGACATTGTCCGAAGCACGTTGGTGCTGCTCGCCTTCGGCGTCGGGGCGCTCGGCATCACCACGTACGCTGCCTGGCGCAAACGGACCTGGTCGCTGTCCCGGCTGCACCCGGAACTCGTGATATGAGCAGGGTGCCGCGGTCGCGGCCCGGACAGTCCAAAGAGGACGGTCGCAATGCCCGCGCGGGTGCGACGAAAGTCCGGATTTTCCAGGCCACGCTGGAACTCATCGCCGAGCGCGGCGCGGTGGAGATGTCCATCGACGACGTGGCGGCGGCCGCGGGAGTCGCCAAGGGCACGGTTTTCTACAACTTCGGCAGCAAATCCGGGCTGATCGAGGCGCTGCTGACGTACGGCGTCGATGGGCTTACCGAAGCGATGTCGGCGGCCAGGCAGGGCAAGGACCCGCTCGACGCGATGACCGCGATGGTCGGCGTGGTACTGGAGTTCGTGGACACCCACCACGGCTACGGCCAGCTGCTGGTCGCCGAGATGTGGCTAACCAAACGGCAGTGGGACGAGACACTCAGGCTCGTCCGCGAACGGGTGATCGGCCTGCTCGCCGACGGCTTGGACTCGGCCGTACGAGCCGGTGTCGCGTCCCCCGACCTGCGTGACACCGGCCTCGCCGCCAGCGCCCTCTTCGGCTCCGCCCTGGTCGTCGCCCTCGACAACCGGCTGTCCCGTACGCCCCGGCCTATCGCGGAGGTCGGACGAGTTGCTCGCGCTGATCCGTGCCCGCGCCAGCCACTGACCCGTCCTACGGGACCGGATGGAAGTCGTACGGCAGGTCGTCGTAGACGTAGTAGATGCAGTCGGCACCCCGGGCGCACTGACCCCAGTGCACTGTTTTTCCAGGGTAGTAAAGGAAGTCCCCGGCACCCAGCCGATACGTCCGGCCGGTGTCCAGGTGGTAGATCATCGTGCCGCTGACCCCGACCACGTGCTCAGGGCTGGTGTGCCAATGTTTGGTGAAAACCGTGCCCGCCTTCAGCCGGAACATCGACTCACTGCCGCCGGTCACCGGATTCGTCCGCGACGGCAGCTGCGTACAACCCGCAAGCCCCTCACACGGCATCCAGTGCTCATGCCGGGCACTGTGAAACACCACAGGATCCCCTTGCGGACCCGTTGCGGCCGCGGCGGCGGTGCCACCGAGCAGCACCAACGAAAACACGGCCACCACGAGCCGTACGAACACCTTGCCCATGCCACTACCCTTCGCTCGATCCATTCGGACCGCAGTCCGATTACTCTCGCGAGATTACCGGACTCCAGTCCGAATGGATAGCTCCGGGCAGACGACGGCAACGCCCCGCTGCTTGGTGTGAAGCGCGAGGCGAGGCGTTGCGGGCGGAACGGGAAGTCAGAGGTCACGTACAGGGAGGTCGTCTGACTCCAGGGCTAGCGCGGTGAGACCGGTGTCGGAGCCGGTCTCGTGTTCCTCACCGGCCTCGAAAAAAACACGGCCTGACCAGCCTCGATAGCGACCCGGGCGCCGTCGTCGCCAGACGTCCAGCCACGACCGGCGATGATGACTAGTAGCTGGGGCTGAGTCGCCGCGTGCCGGCCGATCAGGCCGCCGGCCTGCACCCGCAAGGTGGTGACGGAATACGTCGTACGTACCAGTCCGAGGGCGGTAACGCCGACGCTGTCGAAGCGATCGACCTGCCGACCCTGTGCGGCCGGCAGGTCCAGGAAGCGCATTTAGTGACCAGCCTCGTGCCAGTCGCAGCCGACGCCAACGGACACGTCCAGCGGGACGGACAGCTGGTACGCGGCGCCCATCTCGCGACGGGCCAGCTCCTCGACCGCGTCCCGCTCCCCTGGCGCGACCTCGAAAACCAGCTCGTCGTGCACCTGGAGCAGCAGCCGGGAACGCAGGCCCGAGGTAGTCAGGGCGGCGTCGACGCCGAGCATCGCGACCTTGATGATGTCCGCCGCCGAGCCCTGGATCGGCGCGTTCAGCGCCATCCGCTCGGCCATCTCGCGGCGCTGCCGGTTGTCGCTGGTCAGGTCCGGCAAATACCGCCGGCGCCCGAGCACGGTCTCGGTGTAGCCCTCGCGACCGGCCTGCAGCACCAGCGAGCGAAGGTAGTCGCGGACGCCACCAAAGCGCTCGAAATAGCCGTCCATCAGGCCGCGGGCTTCCTCGACCGAGATGCTCAGCTGCTGGCACAGCCCGTACGCGGACAGCCCATATGCGAGGGCCGTAGTTCATCGCCTTGATCTTGCCCGCTGCTCGGTGTTGACCGACTCCGGCTGCACCGCGAACACGGTGGCGGCGGTCGCCGCGTGGAAGTCGAAGCCGGAGTTGAACGCCTCGATCAGCGCCTCGTCCTCGGACAGGTGCGCCATGATCCGCATCTCGATCTGGCTGTAGTCCGCGGTCAGCAGGGTCTCGTAGTTCTTGCCCACGACGAAGGCGCGGCGGATCAGCCGGCCCTCGTCGGTCCGGATCGGGATGTTCTGCAGGTTCGGGTCGGTGGACGAGAGCCGGCCGGTGGCGGCGATCATCTGGTTGTACGTGGTGTGGATGCGGCCGTCGTCCGAGACTGTCTTGATCAGACCGTCCACAGTGGACTTCAGCCGGGCCACGTCCCGGTGCCGCAGCAGGTGCTCCAGCAGCGGATGCTGGGTCTGGCCGTACAAACTCGCCAACGCGTCCGCGTCGGTGGTGTAGCCGGTCTTGATCCGCTTGGTCTTGGGCAGCTGCAACTCGTCGAAAAGGATGCCCTGCAGTTGCTTAGGCGATCCCAGGTTGAACTCGCGGCCCAGCACGCCATACGCGTTCTCGGCGGCCTCTTTCACCCCGCCAGCGAACTGCGACTGCAGCTCGGCCAAGTATTCACTGTCGGCGGCGATGCCGGCCTGCTCCATCCGGGCCAGGACAGCGACCAGCGGCAGTTCGACGTCCGCGAGCAGGGCCGTGCCGCCGCTCGCCTCCAGCTCGCCACGCAGTGCGGCGGAGAGGTCGACGGTGGCGGCGGCGCGCAGCATCAGCGCCTCGGCCGCGTTGTCGCTTTCGGTGTCGTCGAAGGACAGTTGCCCGTCGTCCGGCTCCTCGGACCGCAGCTCCCGGTGCAGCTGGCGCAAAACCAGGTCGGCCAGGTCGTACGTGCGCTGATCTGGTCTTACGAGATAAGCGGCCAGCGCGGTGTCCGAAGCGATGCCGTCCACCTTCAGGCCGCGCGAGGCGAGCGCCAGCAGCAGCGGCCCCTTGGCATCGTGCAGCACCTTCGGCTTGGCCGGGTCGGCCAGCCACGAGGCCAGCACCTGCTCGTCCTCCAGGTCCAAGGCGGCCGGGTCGATCCAGGCCGCGTGCCCAGCGGTGCCATCGGTCACACCAGTCACAGTGGACAGCGCGATGGCCGTCACCTCACCGGCGCCGCGGGCCCAGCTGCCGCCAACCGCCACGCCGATCGGCTCCGAGCCTTCCGCGTACGTCTGGAGCCAACCGGCCAGCTCCCCCGGGCCCGGGCGGACCATCTCCAGGTCAAAACCGGACTCGGCTTCGGGCTTGGCGGTCTCGACCGTCGCATACAGCCGGTCCCGGAGCACTCGGAACTCCAGCGCGTCGAAGACCTGGTGCACGGCATCCCGGTCCCAGGTCTTGCGGGCCAGGTCAGCGACCGAGAGCGGCAGCGGCAGGTCGCGCAGCAGGCCGTTGAGCTGCCGGTTCCGGATCACCTCGGCGAGGTGCTCGCGCAGCGCCTCACCCTTCTTGCCCTTGATCTCGTCGGCGTGCTGGATGACGCCGTCAAGGTCGCCATATTGCTGGATCCACTTGGACGCGAAGCCCGGCCCGACGCCCGGCACGCCCGGCAGGTTGTCGCTGGTCTCCCCGACGATGGCGGCCAGGTCCGGATAGCGCTGCGGCGACACGCCATATTTCTCGGTGACGGCCGTCGGCGTCATCCGAGCCAGATCGGACACGCCCTTGCGCGGGTAGAGCACCGTGACGTTCTCGGTGACCAGCTGGAAGGCGTCCCGGTCGCCGGAACAGACGAGCACCTGCATGCCTTCGGCCTCGGCCTGGGTGACCAGGGTGGCGAGGATGTCGTCGGCCTCGTAGTTCTCCTTCGTCACGTACGGAATCTTGAGCGCGTCCAGGATCTCCTGGATCAGGCTGACCTGGCCCTTGAAGTCGGCCGGGCTCTCCGAACGGTTCGCCTTGTATTCCGCATACTGCTCGGTGCGGAACGACTTGCGGGCCAGGTCGAACGCCACCCCGAGGTGGGTGGGCTGCTCGTCCCGCAGCACGTTGATCAGCATCGAGGTGAAGCCGTAGACAGCGTTGGTCACCTGGCCGGTGGTGGTGGAGAAATTCTCCACCGGCAACGCGAAGAAGGCCCGGTATGCCAACGAGTGCCCGTCCAGAAGCAGCAGGCGGGGCGGGTTAGATCCATCACGGGAAGGCTGGTCGCTCACCATCGAGAGCCTAGTCTTCGGCTACGACAGTGAGCTCCGTGGGCACTGCCTCGGCGGCCTTCGAGCAGCTCGTGAGCACATCCAGGGAGATCAGTTTGACCAGCACCGAATCCACCGGCCTCACCGAGCGGCTCACGGTCGACCTCACCGACCCGGCGGCCCAGCAGGCCGTACTGGAGGTCATCAACGCGCACCTCGGCGAACTGCCGAGCCGGATGGGCATCCGCTTCACCGAGATCGGTCCGGATCGGCTGGTCGCCACCATGCCGGTGGAGGGCAACCGGCAACCGCTCGGTCTGCTGCACGGCGGCGCTTCGTGCGTTTTTTCGCCGAGACCCTGGGCTCCACCGCCGCCGCCATCCACGGCCAGCGGCGCGGCCGGGTCGCGGTCGGTGTCGACATCAACGCCACCCACCACAGGGCGGCCCGCTCGGGCACTGTCACGGGCGTCTGTACGCCGTTGTACGAGGGCGGCAGCGTCACCACCTACGCGGTGGCCATCAGCGACGAGTCCGGCCGGCTGGTCTGCTCGGCCAGACTGACCTGCCAGCTGATCAAGTCGTCTTTCGCCAGCTCAGCCGAATAACTAGGCGACGCCCGCGTCGGGTTCGCGGTGTTCGCCGACCTTGAAGTCGATCGTCATCTCGGGGACCGCGAGATTGCGCCGCAGCAAGGACAAGGAAGCCACCCGATGGATGGCCAGCGGGACGAATCCGAGCCGCGCGAAGAACCGATTGCCCTCGCGGGAGGCCGGCACCACGCCGGCGACCACATGTTCGGCGCCGATCTGCTCGGCGAAGGCGGCGGCGGCGCCAATCAGGCTGCGGCCGGCGCCCTGGCCCCGGCGGTGCCGCTCGACCACCACGTGCGACAGGCGGGCGGCCGGCAGGTCGTGCAACGGGCCCGTACGATCCTCGGCCAGCACGCCCATACCGGCGGGGTCCCCAGCGTCGTCCTCGACGATGACCACGTGCCGGTCCGGATCCCGCAGCAGCGCCTCGTACCGGCTGCGGTGCGCCGGCAGTGGCCGGCCGACCGCCGCTCGGCTCAGCGGCCGGCGGGCGATCGCCACGTCGGACGCGATGGCGGCGAAACGGAGGACAATCTCCAAGTCAGCGACGCCAGCGCGGCGAATCCTGAACCGCTGAACCAACGGGACCCCCTAGCACCCACACCCCGGGATTGATTCCCCGAGACATGCCTCGATCGAACGATGGGTCCCCCGACCGGCTCCCACCGTAGCGCTGACCACCAGCCCCGCAAACCACCGGGAGGAAACGTCCCGCCGCATCACCAAAATACGGTGTTGCGGGACCTTGCCCGACTTGTCGGCCGGCATGTCCGCGCAGCGTACTCGCCATCTGGTCAGACGGTCACCGCGACCCGCCATCGCCCTACGGCTGCTCGGCGAGTCCCTTAAGAACCGCCGCCGCGACCGTACGCATCGAGGTGCGCCGGTTCATCGCGGCCCGCTGGATCCACCGGAACGCCTCTGGCTCGGTCATCCCGTGCTCGTCCATCAGGACGCCCTTGGCCCGCTCGACCACCTTGCGGGTCTCCAGCCGCTGGGTGAGGTCGGAGACCTCGGCCTCCAGCGTGACGATCTCGGCGAACCGGGCGGTGGCCATGTCGATGGCCGGCAACAGGTCCTTCTTCTGGAAGGGCTTCACCAAATACGCCATCGCGCCGGCCGTACGAGCCCGCTCGACCAGGTCGCGCTGGCTGAAGGCGGTCAGGATGACCACTGGCGCTATCCGGGCGCCGGCGATCCGCTCGGCCGCCGCGATGCCGTCCAGAACCGGCATCTTCACGTCCAGGATCACCAGGTCCGGCCGCAACTGCTCGGCCTGCTGAACCGCCTGCTCGCCGTCTCCGACGGCGCCGACGACCTCGAACCCTTCCTCGGTGAGCATCTCGGAAAGATCCAGGCGAATCAGCGCTTCATCCTCCGCGATCAACACACGGCGTGGGGAAGCGTCGGTCACGGTGACTCCTAGACAGCTGGGACGGGCAGAGCTTGAAGGCTCAACGATACGAAACCCGCTGAGCGGGACCCGCCGGGCCTTCCCGGACACCCTAGTCGTTCGGACCCGCAGCCTATCGGGATAGTCTGTGCGTCGGTCAGGCCCCCGTAGCCCAACGGCAGAGGCAACGGATTCAAAACCCGTCCAGTGTGCGTTCGAATCGCACCGGGGGCACCAGTCAGAGGCCCTGTTTGTCGCATAGAGCGCGTGTCACTCTCCAGCGGCGCGGCCAGCATTACCCGCTCCAGTAGAGACCGCTCCACGGCGCCGCACCTGTCGAGTGCGGAACAAAACCCCGCACTCGACAAAAAGCCAGGCGAAACAAAGCCGAGCCCAGCTCCCGGGAGTTACGCGTCGGGGCCCGTTGCGAGGTCAAATACCTAGAAGTACTATGCATCATGCTGCTAGGTACGGAGGTGAGGTTTGGTGAAAGTCACGAAGGATCTGGTCGCCGCCTCGGCGACGCCCATGGTGCTGGGGATCCTCGCCGAGGGCGAGAGCTACGGCTACGCCATTCTCCGGCGAATCAACGAGCTTTCCGGTGGCGAGCTGGATTGGACCGAAGGGCTGCTCTACCCGCTGCTGCACCGGCTGGAACGCCTCGGGTACGTGGAGGCGAGTTGGCAGGCGGCGAAGGGCGAGCGGCGACGCAAGTACTACCGCATCACCGACCAGGGCCGGACTGAGCTGGCCGAGCAGCGCCGGCAGTGGGACACGGTCGTGGACGCGCTCAAGAAACTCGGTCAGGGCCTCGCCGATCGCGGGGCTATGACGGTGATCCCGCTGGAGGGCAAGGCGTGACAGTGCACGAAAGCCAGGAAGAGGAGTTGGCGGCGCAGTTCGCCCAGTGGCGGCAATACGTACAGCGCCGTCCCGAACTGCAGAAGTCCGACGCCGACGAACTGGAAGACCACCTCCGCGGTTGCGTCGACGAACTTGTGGTGGCCGGTCTGAGCGCCGACGAGGCGTTTCTGGTCGCGGTCAAGCGAATGGGCAGCCTGGACGAGCTGTCCCGTGAGTTCGCCCGGGAGCATTCCGAACGGCTGTGGAAGCAGCTGGTGCTCACTGGCGAGACTGACGGCATCGGCGGCTCAGTGCCGGACAAGCGCGCTCGGTGGGACCTGTGGGTGATGATCGGCTGTGCGGTGGGCGCGGCGATCTCGATCAAGGTGCCCGAGCTGTTCGGGGTCGCGTGGGAACAGAGCACCCCGTTCTACGCGGCGAACTTCAGCCTGTTCGGGCTGCCCTGGCTGGCCGCCTACCTCGGCTGGCGGCGTCAGATCCGGGGGCCGCTGATCGGGATCCCGGTGGCACTGTTCGCGCTCGGAGCGGTGGCTGCCAACGCGTACCATCCGACCGGCAGCTCCCAGATGGTGGTCATCACCAGCATCCACCTCCCCATCGCCCTGTGGTTCGTGGTGGGTCTGGCGTACGTGGCGCGGGACTGGCGCTCGTCGCGTCGAAGGATGGACTTCATCCGCTTCACCGGCGAATGGTTCGTCTACCTGGTGCTCATCGCCCTCGGCGGCGGGGTGCTCGTCGCATTCATGTTCGGCACCTTCAACGCCATCGGGGTCAACCCGGAGACGTTTGTCATCCGGTGGCTGATTCCCTGCGGCGTCATGGGCGCGATCATCGTGGCCGGCTGGCTCGTCGAGGCCAAACAAAGCGTGGTCGAGAACATCGCCCCGGTGCTCACCCGGTTGTTCACTCCGCTGTTCACCGCGGTCCTGCTCGCATTTCTCATCGCCGTCGTCTGGTCCAGCGCCGGTATCGACGTGGAGCGCCAAGCGCTGATCCTGTTCGACCTGCTGCTGGTCGTGGTGCTGGGACTGCTGCTCTACTCGATCTCAGCCCGCGATCCGCTGGCCCCGCCCGGCCTGTTCGACAAGCTGCAACTCGCCCTGGTGGTCAGCGCACTGGCCATCGACGTGCTGGTGCTCTTCGAGATCACCGGGCGTATCAGCGGGTACGGGACGACCCCGAACCGAGCGGTGGCGCTCGGCGAGAACGTCATTCTGCTGGTGAACCTCGCCTGGTCGGCCTGGCTGCTGCTCGCGTTCGCCCTCCGGCGTACGCGGTTCGCGAAACTCGAACGCTGGCAGACCGGCTACCTGCCTGTTTACGCCGCGTGGGCATGGGTCGTGGTCCTTGCCTTCCCACCATTGTTCAACTACGCCTGACGCACACTGGCGTTGGTGTCGTAGCGCCTGTCTCAATAATCGGTGGGATCAGAATTGGGCAGGCCTTACGATAGCGGGTATGCGGAGTCGGGCTGGCCATGTCGCCTGGCAGCTTTTCGGCGAGAAGCCAGAGATTCTGCTGCTGCATGGGATGACCGACTCGGCGCGCGTGCTGGGACCCGTTGATCCCGTTCTTCACCTCGTACGGCGGCGTGCTCGCGACCGACGCGCGCGGGCACGGCCGATCCGGGCTGCCCGCGGAACCCGTCAGCGAGGCCGTGCTAGCGGCAGACGCGGCCATGGTGCTGGATGACCTCGCAGCCGGCCCCGTGCTGGTCGTCGGGCACTCGATGGGGGCGACGACGGCCGCACAGCTGGGCCGGATCCGCCCGGACCTGGTCAGTGCGGCCGTTCTCGAGGATCCTCCAGTGTTCGGCCGCGAGCTGTTGCCGGCGGGTTGCCCGGTGCCGGACTGGCTGACTGACCTGCGCGCGCTCGACCCACAGGACACTCTCGATCGGGGTCGCGCGGACAACCCCCGCTGGTCAGCCGACGAATTCCGCCGTGGGCAACGTCAAAGCATGAGATCAACCCGGATTTTTTCAGCAGCCTGACCAAGCCGGTCCCTCCTCTGACCGAGGTCCTCGCCGCGGTGAGCTGCCCGATTTTGTTGCTGCACGGGGACACCGAACGCGGCAGCCTGGTCAGCCCGGAGTTCGGCGCCGCATGCGAACGTACGGCCGGCGGTCCACTCACGCCCGTACACATCGGCGGAGTCGGGCACAGCATTCGCCGGGAAGCACGCGACCACTACCGTGCGGTCGTTGGTGACTTCCTGACGGGGCGCGCCGGTGACCGACAGCGTGAGAATCCCGTCGAGTAGGTCCGGCCACGCGGGACGGACCATCGCCTGGCCAATCCCGTGCAACACCCGCAGCCGCGCGCCAGGGATTTCGCTGGCGAGCGCTTCGGCGTTGCCAACTGGGAAGAAGGGATCCTCGGCGCCGTGCATGACCAGCGTGGGTGCGGTGACCTGGCTGAGTCGTTCGCGCCACCGGGGCGTGCAGTCCAACGCCGCGAAGGCCGTGGCCAGGTGATTCGACCGTTGGACAGCGGGATCCGGACTGACCCGATCGAAGATCCGCGCGGCATTCTCGCGTACGTCAGCGGGCACGAAGCCGCGCGTCCCGGCCAGCAGCTTCCCGACCTGAACCGCACCTTCGATCACGGATGTCCGGTCCGACCAGTCCGGTTCTGACGCGGACATGAAATGCGCCATGATCGCGGGCGCGTGCTCGGGCAGGTCCGGATCGTTAGGCCCAGGCGCGGTCGGACGGGTCGAGATCAGTGTCAGGGTGGCGACCTTGTCGGGATAGTCCAGGGCCAGCAGTTGAGCGATCCAGCCCCGCCGCGAGCCGCTCACAGAACTCGTCCGGCCAGGTCAGCATCGAGTTGCCGATCAGCAGCACCGGCGGGTCCGCGGGATCGCCAAATCTCTCGACATATCTCATCGGTTGCACCTCCTCTCCTCCCTCGCTAGACGCGGGGAGGCCGCCAAACTCATCGCCTTTCGCGCGGTTCCACGAAGGACGGCAGGTTGGACGTCTCAGGGCTTGGCGTCGAGGTCGTCGGAGCGGCCGGCGGTGAGCCGCGACCACTGCGAGGTCGGGCGGCCGTCGACGCGGAGGTTGGCGCTGTCGACCGGCCACTGCTGGGGCCAGCCATTCGGCGAGTCTTCCCATGTTTCCTGACGTCCATAGACGGTGAGGTCCATAAGCGCGTAGTTGTTGTCCATCGCCTCCACGCCACGGCCGGTCGTCCAGTACGTCTCGAAAACACGGTCACCGTCGCGTACGTAGCAGACCACGTGGAACATGCCGACCTGGCGCCCGGCGAGCAGGTCCTTGGCCGAGTCCTGCGCCGAATACCACGGCATGGTCCAGCCCATGAAGTCCCGATAGCGGCGGCTTTGCTCGTACGGGCCCTGGCACAGGACCGCGTACGTGATGTCCCGCGACTGGAGGTAGGCCAGCTCGGTGACCTGGTTGGTATAGAAAGTGCAGCCTTCGCACTGCTCGGCGGCGCCGTGGTCGTGATGCCACATGAAGTAGTACGCAATGAGCTGCCGGCGGCCTTCGAACGCGTCGAGCAGCGTGACCGAACCATCCGGCCCCGTCAACCTGAGCGTCGCGTCGACTTCGACCATCGGCAGCCGCCGACGGGCCGCGGCGATCGCGGAACCTTCCCGGGTGTGCGCCTTCTCCCGTTCTCGCAGGGTGTCGAGTTCGCCCTGGAAGGTGGCCCGCTCGACAACGTTGGGCAGGCTCGGGCTGGCTGACTCAGCCATGACTGTCTCCTCTGTTTTGATTGCCTTTTCGTCCCACTGACGAAGTACCCGATGAGAAATCGACATACCTGAGAGAAACTTTGTCAGAGCTCTCGAAGGCGGCGGGTCAGGTAGCGGCGCTCGGCCTCGGTCGGCGCCAGGTCGAGGGCCTGCTCGTACGCGAGCCTCGCCTCGGCCACCCGGCCGGCGCGGCGCAGCAGATCGGCCCGGGTGGCCGGCAGCAGGTGATATCCGTCCAGACGGCCGGCCGCCGCCAACTCGTCAACCAGCGCGAGGCCAGCGGGAATGCCGTCGGACATGGCGACCGCGACGGCGCGGTTGAGCTCGACGACCGCCGACGGCGCGAGGCGCGCCAGCTCCGCGTACAGGGCGGCGATTTGCGGCCAGTCGGTGGTCGCGGTGTCCGGTGCCGTCGCGTGGCAGGCGGCGATCGCGGCCTGCAGCTGATACGGCCCGGGGCGGCGCAGGGCCAACGCCTCGTCAAGGACGGCGACGCCTTCGGTGATCAACGCCTGGTCCCACCTGGACCGGTCCTGGAGTTCCAGCGGGACCAGCTCGCCGTCGTCCGTACGCGTCGCACGCCGGGCTTCGTGCAACAGCATCAGCGCCAGCAAACCCCGTGGCTCGGGTTCGGTGGGCATCAACCGGGCCAGGACGCCGGCGAGGTAGATCGCCTCGGCGGTCAACGCGCGACGGCTGTCCTGCTCGTCATAACCTTCGTTGAAGATCAGGTAGAGCACCGCGAGGACCGCGCCCAGCCGCTGCCCCAGCAGCTCGGCGGGCGGGACGCGGTAGGGAATGCCCGCCTCGGCGATCTTGCGCTTGGCGCGTACCAGCCGTTGCGCCATCGTCGGTTCGGCGGTCAGGAACGCCTTGGCGATCTCGGCCGTGCTGAGGCCCGCGAGCGTACGAAGCGTGAGCGCGACCCTGGCCTCGAACGGCAGCGCCGGGTGACAGCAGGTGAAGATCAGCCGCAGCCGCTCGTCCGGGATCTCCTGCACCGACGACTCTTGCGGCTCGCGGGCCAGCATAGCGAGCTCACGCAGCTTCGTACGACCGGCGGTGTCGCGCCGGAGCCGGTCGATCGCACGATGACGCGCGGTGGTGGTCAGCCACGCGCCCGGACGGTTCGGAATGCCGTCGCGCTGCCAGGTCACGAGCGCGGCCGCGAAGGCATCCTGGGCGCAGTCCTCGGCGAGGTCCCAGTCCCGGTCTGGCCGATCAAGGTGGCGACCAATTGGCCCCACACGTCCCGGTAGGCCGCGTCGACCGCTGCTCTTACGGCGTCGGGCCTGGTCATTCCCAGACCGGGCGGACCTCAATGCCGCCCCACCGCGCGTAGGGATGGCCGGCGGCGATGGCGATCGCCTCGTCCAGATCGGCGCAGTCCAGCACCACGAAGCCGCCGACGAAGTCCTTCGTCTCGGCGAACGGCCCGTCCGAGACCAGCGTCTCGCCATTGCGGACCTGGACCGTCGTCGCGTCGACCACCGGCCGTAACCGCGCGCCGAACACCTTGGCGCCGCGCCGCTCCAGGTCCGCCTCCCACGCCTGGTGCACGGGGTCGGCGTCGAGTTCCTCGTTGCTCGGTGAGGCGGACTCGTCATCGCAGATCAGCAACACGTACTTCATAGGCCCGAGTCTGGCACGCCGGTGCGACGACTTTTCGCGCTCTCAGCCGTGCCGCGAGCTCAGCGGGCAGATCGGTGTCGCCCCGGTGTGGTGCCGATGATGCTGGTGAAGGCCGTGATGAAGCCGCTGGGGTTCGCCCATCCGCAGGCATGCGCGACGTACGTGGTGTCGTGGCCGTCGCCGAGCAACACGAGGGCGTGATAGATGCGTAATTGGGTGCGCCACTCATAGAAAGTCATGCCGAGTTCGTCGTGGAAGAGCCGGCTGAGCGTACGGCCGCTGGCCCCGACGCGCTGCCCGAGCTCGGCCAGCGAGGTGGTGTTCGCGGGCTCCTCGTACAGCAGTTGGGCTATCGCCCGCAGCCGGTCGTCGTGTGGTTCCGGCAGCTGTAATGGCTGCTCATCCGCTTGGTGAAGCTCGTCCACGAGGACCCGGCGAAGACGAGCCTGGGCGGCGCGGTCCCAGGCCTGTGCCGCGCCTTCGTAGTTGCGTGGGCCGGTGAGGGTGAGCAGGATTTCGCGGGCCAGGTCAGAGGCCGTGAACACGGCCGGATGGGCTGGTACGAGCCGGGTCAGCGACGGCGGCAGGAACTGGATCCGCATATCGGTCTCACCGTGGGCTCGGTGGTAGTGCGTGAACCCAGCGGGGATCCAGGCGGCTCGATTGGCCGGCACGATCGAGGTGCCGCGTTCGGTGTGCACCGACAGGACACCGCGAGCCGCGTAGACAAGGTGGCCACGCGGGTGCGAATGTGCTGAACTCGTGCCGCCCGATGACCACAGATGCAAACCGCCCGACGCCCACAACTGGGACATCCGAGGTTGGCGGCCGATGGGCATAAGTTGGCATTCTATCGGTGGCAGGCCGCACTGCTCATTAGCGACAGTGGACGCATGCTCAATAGCCAACAGACGATGCGTGCGGCGGTTTGCGTCAGGGCCGGTGGCCCAGAAGTGCTGGAGATTCGGGAGGTGCCTCTACCAGCGGTCCGGGACGGCTGGAGCCTGGTACGGGTTGAGGGCGCCGGCCTGAACCGGTCCGAGCTGCGGACCCGTCAGGGCCACTCCCCCAGCGTGATTTTCCCGCGTGTGCTGGGAATCGAGTGTGTGGGAACCGTGGCGGCCTCGACCGACCCCAGCTTGCCGGAGGGGACCACTGTCGCGGCCGTCATGGGCGAGATGGGCCGGGAATTCGACGGTGGCTACGCGGAATACGCGTTGTTGCCGAATGCGCTGCTGATGCCGATCACGACCACCTTGCCTTGGGAGATCCTGGCCGCACTGCCCGAGACGTACCTGACCGCGCAGGGCTCGTTGGACGCGTTGGGTGTCATGCCGGGTGACCGGCGGCGGTTGCTGATTCGTGGGGGGACCTCGTCAGTCGGGATGGCGGCCGCGTCGATCGCGTCCGGCTACGGCCTGGAAACCGCCGCCACGACTCGGCGGCAAAGCAAAGCCGACGCGGTGAAGACGGCTGGCGTCGACCACGTACTCGTCGACGATGGTAAATCGCTCGCGGCGAGCCTGCGCACGATCTGGCCCGACGGTCCGGACTTGGTGCTGGACCTGGTCGGTGCGCGCGTACGGCCGTGGACTCGCTGCGGTTGGTCCGTCGCGGCGGCGGGACGGTGTGCGTCGCCGGCTCGCTCAGCGGCTGGCTGATCCCGGACTTCGAGCCGATCGCGATGATCCCGTACGGAACCAAACTCACGTCATTCCACAGCGACAACTTCAAGGGCAGCGTGGGCACGACCGTGTTGCAGCGGGTCGTACGCGAGGTCGAGGGTGGCGTCTACCGGCCCAACGTCGACCGCGTCTTTGACCTGGACGACATCGTCAAAGCCCACCAATATATGGAAAACAACGAAGCCACCGGAAAGCTTGTCGTCTTGCCTTAGGACAGGTCGGCGACGGTGAGTTCGATGAGCTGGGCAGACGTGGGGCTCGGGTGGTTGGCCAGGCGGGCGGCCTGTCGTTCGATGGCCTGCTCGAACAACGTACGAGCGTCGCGGGCGTTGCCGAGGGTGCCGGCGTCCTGCTCGCGGTGGAACCGCTGGGTGATCGCGGCGAGCGCTCGTCGGACCATTGGTAGTGATGGTTTTTCGCTTGCAGCTCGATGATTTTCGCGAGGTCGTCGGCGTTGTACGCGGGGAATTCGATGGTGCGGGAGAATCGGGATCGCAGGCCCGGGTTGATGTCCATGAACTCGGTCATTTCGGTGGTGTAGCCGGCGACGATCACAACGAGGTCGTCGCGATGGTTCTCCATCAGGCGGACCAGCTCGTCGATGGCTTCCAGGCCGAGGTCGGAGTTGGCACCGAACGTACGGGCCAGCGTGTACGCCTCGTCGATGAACAGCACGCCACCCAGCGCCGACTCCACCACGGCCTTGGTTTTCAGGGCGGTGGCGCCAAGATACTGGCCAACGAGGTCACTGCGGCCGGCCTCGATGACCTCACCGGTGGCCAGTGCGCCGCGCGCGGCGAGCAGCCGGCCGTACAAGCGGGCGACGGTGGTCTTGCCGGTGCCGGCTGGGCCGGAGAACACCAGGTGCCGGCTGAGCGGCGGCACAGCAGACCGACGGCCTCCCGTTGCTTCGCGTTGCGGACCAGGTTGATCTGGGTACGGACCTGCGCCTTCACCGGCTCCAGCCCGACCAGCTGGGTCAACTCGGCCAGCCCGTCCAGCTCGTCCATGTTGTCGAGCATGGCACTCGGCGCCGGCCGCACCCTGTCCACAGTGGACGGTCGTACGTCCGCACCAGCGCCGGCCGGCACCTGAATCTGGTCGGGCGCGGTCTCGACCGGTTCCTCGATGCGGACCTGCCGGCTGCGCAGCACCGGCTCGTCGGCATTGCCGGCCACCCGGCAACGCAGCAGCCGGCCGGTGCAGCCGGCGTCGACCCGCAGGCCCTCCGCCGAGCCATCGACGAACTCGCTGTCCAGCACCTCCAGCCGTGCACTGTCGGTGGCCTGCAAACCGGCGCCGCCGCTGGACCGTACGCTCAGCCGTTGCGCGGTCAGCAGTGCCTCGTCGGACACGAACACCCCGCTGCGCGCGGTCCCGTCGGTCACCGTGCAGTCGCTTACGGTCAGCTTGCCTGAACCACCGGCGACCAACCCGAGCACGCCTCGCTCCACGGTGCTGTGCCGCACGGACAGCCGGGCGCCGGAGTCCACGGCCATGGCGGCGACCTGCGCGTCAGCCACCGTGGCATCTCGTACGACCACCTGGCTGCCCTCATCCGTGGCGGCTATGCCGCCCGCGCATCGCCGCACCGTGCCGCCGACGAACGTCACCTGGCCACCGCCCTCGACCCCGACACCGGCCTCGACCACGTCGGTGACGGTCAGCCCGGTGAAGGTTCCGGTCCCGCCGTTGACCATCGCACCCGCGGTGGCGCCGTCGACACGCGTGTTGGTGGCGGCGACGGTGCCGGTTGGCTTAACCGTGATCCCAGTCGCCCCGGCCTGGCTGATCGCTGAGTCCTCGATCGTTACCACGCCCATCGTCTCGGCATAGACCCCATGGTTGCCCGGCCGGTCGATGGTGGTTCGTCGCAACGTGATCCCGCCCGCCGGTGCGTACCAGCGCGCCCTCCTCGGCCCCTTCCGAGATCGCGCAGTCGACGATCGACAGGTTGGCCCGATCGGTGGAAATCGTGCTGGGATAACGACATTTACGGATCGTGCTGTCGGACAGGGTCACCTGCGCCTGCGCTTCGGCCCACACGCCGTTCTGCCCGCAGCCGTCGATCGTCGTACGCTCTACAGCCACCGTGGCGTGCTTGATCCACATGCCGACGGTGCTGACCGCGGAGATCGTGGTGTCCAGGATCCGTACGTTCGCGCCGTCCATCGCCGCGAACCCGCCGTAGGCGGCTTGGGTGAGGACGCACCGCTCGACTACGCCCGTTGTGTTCTCGCCGTAGGTCACCCGAGCGCCCGAGACGTGGCAATCCCGCAGGTCCATCGACGACCCCGACCGCGCCGACGCCAGGTTGACGACTTCGGTCTCGGCATCGGGGTCCTTTGCTGGCCGGGGCCTCGTCGCGGCGCAGCTTGACGTGGTCGAGCGCGAGCGCGAGCGTCCCCGCCGACACCAGGACCGTCGGCAGGTTCTTGATGGCCGCTCCGGCGATGGTGATCCCGGTGACCCGTACCGACCCCAGGACCTCCACGGCCGTCCCAGCCGTCCACGCCAGCTCCACCGGACCTTCGCCGGCGGACACCAGCTCCACCTGCCCCCGCAGCTTCACGGCCTCGCGATAGGTGCCCGGCCCGATCACCACCCGGATCGGCCGCGACCGCGCGGAGCCGGCCGTCAGCGCCTCGCCAATGGACGCGAAATGCCCCGTCCGTCCGGAACCCGGCGCCTCGACTGTCACGACGTACGTGTTCTCGGAAGACTGCCCGTCCCGGCCATCGCTCGACATCCCCACCCGCCCATCATGCACAACCGTCGGCGAGCGCGAGCGCTCCGGGACAAGGCCCGCCGGGAGCGGGTTCAGCTCAACAACAGGGCCGCGTCCCAGCCGGTACGGGGCATCTCACCGGTCGCGTACGAGTGCAGTGCGAGCGCCACCCCGGCGACGCCGTCGAGGAAGCCGGGCCGCTCCGCGTACCAAGTGCCTTCGGTCTGGTAGTAGCGGAAACCGAACGCGCTGTCCGGTGCGTACGCGTCCAGCACCCGCTCGGCGACGACATCGACGGTCCCGATGGCCATCCGACGCGCGATGTGGAGCAGCCCGGCCCAGCCGTGGCAGAGGCCGGGATTGTCGATCGTCTCGTCGTTCGCCGTGGCCAGCGAGCCGCGCAGGGCGCCGCCGCCGCCTCAGCTCGCCAATCGGCCCGGTCCAGCGCGATGCCGGCCAGGTCCAGCGCCCAGCCGACTCCGGCGGCCCCATAGCACCAGGCGTCGCGGCGACGGCTCCAACTGGGCTGTCCACGGTGGTCGTCCAGGGTCACCCACAACGGCCAGTACGGGCCGTTGTCATCGGTTCTCCGCCATCGGTCAAGCAACGCCACGATGTGGGCGATCGCCGCGTCCTGTCCCTCGATCCGGATGCCGGCGAGCCAGCCAGCAGAGCGCGAGCAGCGCCAGCGGGCCGGGCACCCCGTGAGCGAGGCCGACGTTGAGACAGTCCCGCGAGCCGCTCGCGCCCCACCAAGCGGGCACCTGCACGCCGTCCACCCGTACGTCCCCGGCAACCGCGATCGCGACCAGGCATCGCAGGACTTCGGTCAGCGTCGCGTCGGCGAGGTCGCTGGCATCGCGGCGAGCCAGCAGGTAGCGGCCGAGACCAGTGATGCCACTAAGCACGTCGTAAAGGGTGTCGTCGCCGATCGGCTGGCCGGCTCGTACGGTCGCGAGACCCTGCCGGGCGAGGTGTGTGGCGGACCGGCAGAGGTGCCGGTCGAGCTGTTCCAGCAGCTCCGAATAGCCGCCATAGGCGCAGGCCGCTGCCTGCCCTACGAAGGCGACTGCGGCCGCACCGCTGAACAGTCTCGACCGGCCGCCGAGCGCGGTGCCGTGCCGGCCGCCGCGGTCAGGTGGGCGTGGGCGGCGGCACGCCACCTCGGTCGGCCGCCGCGAGTTCGGCGAACAGCAGGCCAACGCCGGGATAGCCGTCGCCGAGCGTCTCCGGCCGCCAGATCGGAACCGTCAGCGGTCCCGCCTCAAGCACGTTGCCGGGCGCATCGGTGACCGCGGCCACCGTGGCCGGATCGGCCAGCCGGGCCGCGAGGTCCGCGACCACCTGAGTGGCCCGCTGACGGATGTCGTCACCCTGATTCATCGCGCTCCACGGCATGGAACGACTCCAGTGTCTCCAACAGGTGCCGCGCGGCCGGCCCGGTCTCGCCCACTCGCACCGGCTGATTCGCCAGCAACTGAGCCATCTCCGACCCCGCCTCAAAGCGGGTGACGTGACCGTTGGCGGCACACAGATCGCCGGCGACGACGATCTCTGCCGTACGGCGAACCACTGCGGTGTCGGGCAGGGCACGCCGCTCGTCCGGCGGCGGCACCGGCCGCAAGCCACCTGCCGTCCGGATCCGTAGCGAGCGATCGACCGCCCGCTCGGCCAGCCCATCGGCGGCGAAGTCGCGGAAATATGCCAGCGCTTGCTCAAACGCCGGCGGAAGCGAACCATCCACGGTCCCCAACAACGGGCTTGACGAGCGCGGATACTGCCCGAACGACCGGCCCGGGTCGGCGAGCAGTGCCGGATCGACACTCAGCAAAAGGTCGTCCAGGTCGTACGCGGCCCGGTGGCCTTCCCGCGGCACGCCCACGTTGACGCTGGTGGCCGGCTCGTCGCCGGCGCTTTCGCCAACGTGGTAGAAGCTGGACGGCCAGTAGAGTAGCTCGCCGGGTCCGATCTCGACCGCGAACGACTCGGCCTTGTACGGCTCGTAGTCCAGCACCGTACTCACCGGATCGGACCAGGGCCGGCTCGGCCAGAACCGCATCCGCTTGCGTCCGGCCAGGCCAAACATGAAGGTGGCGAAACGGTCCTTGTGCACGCCGACCGGGCTGTGTTCGTACGTGCCGTGGAACAGCGTCGTGATAGCGCCGCTCAGCGGGATCCCGACCCGCTCCCACAGGCCCGCGTAGAAGTCGCGCTCGCGTGCCCACTGCGGATAGGCCATGCCGTGGAAGCCGTGCAGGATGAGCGCATAGCGGCGGCCACCCAGACGCTCGGCCAGCCGCTTTTGGTAGCCGGCGAGGGAGCCGTCGTCCGGTTCGGGAAGGAAGTCGCCGGCCACCACCTGTTGCCGGCGCTCGACGGTGAACTGCGCGTTCGGCGGGAGGACGCCCGGCCGCTCGGACCGACCAGCCACGGTCGCCGCTTGGAAGACCTCGTTCTCCTGGAACGGCGGCCGCGGTACGTGCCGGACCAGGACCGGACGGCGATCCCAGCAGTCGCGTACGAAGACGTCCCAGTCCAGGGTTTCCATGACGAACAGCTCAGACACCACGCGCCTCCAGCTCGACGACGTAGAGGCGATGCAACGCGCGCAGCAGCGTGATCACCCCCTGGCGGACTGATCCCCCGCACCGATCGCCGCGCACAGCTCGCCGACCCGCACCGGGCGACCGAGCGGCAGCTCGGCCAGAATCCGGTCAGTGACCGCGCCGGCCAGCGGCAAGTACCCCGTACCCGTTCACCGCCCACACTGTCCGGTCGGGCGGGTCCGGCACCGGTAGCACTTCGGCGGTCCGCCGGATCCAGTCACTCGCGGTGAGCTCGACTGGCCATCGTGGCGCCGGCACCGGCTCCAGGCCCGCGGCCGAGCGCCGCTTCCCAAGCTGTACGCGCAGCGCCCTCGTCAGTTCAGGAGCCTGGACCTGCTCGCCGAGCTGCTGGGCGATGGCGGCGATCGGCTCCGCGACTGTCCCGGCTGAAATCGGCAGGTAGGGCACCTCGTCGCCGTCGCGTTGCGCCTGCATCGTCTCGGCCAGAAGGTCTTTGACAGCACCGAAAGCAAGGCGAGGGTCGGTTGGTACGCGCAGCCGCAACAGCATGCAGCGATCAGCGTATGTGTCCGCGTACGAGTGCGTGCCCGGCCAATAGGCGAGCTGTCCCGCCGGTACGGTCAAGGTCGGCTGGGGGCCGGCCGTGCCGTCCTGGAGCGCGACCCGCAAAGTCCCGTGCAGCACCCAGGTCAACACGTCGTGAGTGGGTTCGCCCGCGAGCCCGCCACGGTCGGTGATCCGGTCACCGACCGCGAGCTCCGAGACCACCGGCAGACTCGGCCAGCCGACCTCCCGCCACAGTCTGGCGAGCCAGTCCCGGACCACCGACCACAGGGCGAAATCGGTCATCAACGGCTGCTCGACGGTCAGCAGGCAACCCTGGCCGAGGTCGGTTTCCAGCCGGTCGAAATAGCCGTCGAGCGTCCGGTCATGCTCACCTGGCAGCAGCCCGCCAGGCGCTCGAATCACCCCGTCGTCGGCCCGGAACCGTACGTCCGGCAGCGCCTGATACCGAGTGCCAGCGCGAAAAGGCGCGCTTGCGGCGACCATCGCGCGGTAGCCGGCGGCGAGATCCACCGGCGCCGGATCCGGCAGCACCGCTGGCGCCCGCCCCCACTGCTGGGCGACTTCCCGCCAGCCGGTCATGTCGGCTCGGTTCCCGTCAGCGGGAAGCGTTCCCGCAGTTCATTCGCGTATTCGTGTAGGGGCACCAAGCCCATCGCCCTCCTGCGCTCATCAACCTGCTCGGGATCCTCCAGTGGGCAAGGCACCAACTCACCGTCCACCCGGTCGAACTTGGTGCCGTAGACCTGCGGCCGCCCTTCGGCCAGCCGGACGGAATCCGTCACGTACGCGATCTCCCGGCGAGGGAAGTCGCCGGCGTCGGCCGCCACCGTCATCAGCTCCAAGGCCCGCCGCTGCAGCGGGAGGTCGTCCTCCAGATGCTGGACCAGCCGGCTGGCCGCCTTGGTCGCGGCGAGGCCCACCATCGACTGCCCCGGCCAGCCGTACTGGTCAAAGACCTCCCCCAGCCACCTCGCACCGCTGCCGACCAGCGCCGTCAGCCGGCGATGCGACGACTCGTCGGTGAACCCACCGCGCGCCCATGGCACCCGCAGGCGGGCATCGACGCGGTCCATCCGCAGCAGCCGGCGCCGGATCTCGACGCCGGCCGGCAGCGGGTCCGGAACTGGCTCGGCGTCGATCGGATCGATGGCTACCCGGGCTTTGGACTCATCCCAGCGATACGTGATCCGGCGGCCAACCTGTGGCCAGTCGAAGCTGACCTCACCCTCTTCCGGACCATGCAGACGCACGCGTACGCCGAGTTCATCGTCGGTGAAAGCATGGTCGGGAATGTCGTCGAAGACGTGCTCCACCGCGTCCCGCAGCAGCGCCGGGCCGAGGGTGGCCAAGGTCAGCCGGGCAGCGACGTCGGCGAGCGGTCGCGGGGTCACCGGTGGCACCGGCTCCGGATTCGGCACCGGCCGCGGCTGAAAAGCTGCGAGCGACGGGTCCAGGCTGCACAGCGGGCCGCCCAGGACCGATCGGAAGAAGTACGGCACGTCGCCGCGGTCGAGCTGTTCCCGCTCTCGGCCGCGTCGAAGACCACCGCCGGGTCGACCGGGTCGCCGTTGAGGGCGCCGACGTAAATCGAGGTGGCCCGGCGGACCACTCGTGCGTACCCGTCGGCGCCGTCCCGCTCGACCTGCCCGAGGAGGTCGTCGCGATGCCGGCAAATGAGCGTCCAGGTGTCGAACATTCCCCGCAACAGGGCCGAAACGTACGGGCCATAACCGATCCGCCCAGTGGTGTCGCCGACCACCGACCGGGTAACTGTCCGAGTGACCGAGCGGCTTCGGGTTCCCAACGACAACACGCCGTCCTCGCCGGCCGTCCAGCACACCGGCTGGGCGTCGACATCGCACCAGCGGGCCTCGTTCTCCAGTCCCACGTGGTGCGTCATCGAGGTGGTTGGCGCGTACACCAGCGTGGTGTGAGCCAGTCGCTTCGCGTCGGCGAAAAAGACCTCGAGGTCGACCGGATACAGCATTGGCTCTCGTCGTCCGCGCGCGCACCGGCCAGCACATTGCTGCCGTGCAAATCGGTGATGCCAAAGGCAAAACAGGCCGCGGCCAGCGCGCCGGCGCGACGCCAGAACGGACCCGCCTGAGCAGGCGTCAGCTGGGTACCAGACAGCACGTGCTGGCCCTGGCGACGCAGGATCCCCCACTCCGGCGGCCGTTCCACCCATTCCTGCCAGGAGTAGCCATGCCGATCCGGGCCGCTTCCCCGCCAGCTGGACAGCACCGGCAGCCGTACGTCCCCAGACACCGGTGGCAGCTCGTTGAGCCGCGCGAAAATCGCGTTTTCGTTGAGGAACAACAGCTCGCCGGACGCCGGCCGGGGTTTGTACGCGATCCGGCCGCCGCCCGCGAGATCCACCCGCAGCACCCGCTGCCCGCCGTTGTGCGTTTCCTCGTCGTGCGCCCACAAATGGGTGACCGGCCCGCGCAGATCGGCTCTGTCCGGCCAGCCGGTCCGCAGGTCCCGGCGCAGCCGGTCGAGGAACACGTCCAGGAGCCCAAAAAAACTGGGCACACCGGCGCCCCACCACAGCCGTAAGGTCCGGGATATCGGCGGCGCAGGCGACGAAGGCCTCCCGTACGAACGCCCCGAAGAGGTCGGCGTTCGTGCTGGTCAGCAGGTCGGATGCGAGAATGTCGGAATACTCTGGGATGGTCGCCTCGCACCAGGCCTGCAGTCGTTCGAGAGCGGCTGTCAGGGGGTCAAACCGCGGCTGGGCGAACGTACGACGCAGGGCCCGAGCGTCCGCCGCACCGCCGAGGTGACGCTCGATCGCGAGGGTGCCCTCCGGGCCCGCGCTCACCACTTGCGGGAACATCGCACCGGCCTCGCCGGCCTGTACCGCGGCCAGCAGCCGGCTCACCGCCGACGGCGGCTCAGGTCCATCCAACGGGCCAGGGTCGCTTATCTCCCAGTGAAACTCAACCATCGCCTCGACGCACCGCGGCCCTTTCGGTAGTCATCACAGCGGCGGTTGACGGCCGACGGACCGCCAACCGCCACTGCCGGAATCGGCGAACAGACCGATCGCCAGATCGCATTCGACGGACATTTTCATTACAAGTCCGGCGAAATCACTGTCCGGCGGCAGGCCTGGACTACGAGCAGTAAATTCCGGCGCAGGTGCAGTCGAAACAGTTGCCGCCGCCGGTGCCCAAGTGGGTCGTGCTGGCGGTGGTCTCGTCCAGCGCCGGGATCTCCAGCTCCAGGTCACCGATCACCAGATCGAATTCGGCAGTTGCTTTTTCGTTGACGGGTGCGGTCATCATGGTTCTCCTTCTGTGATGGACAGGGGCGCGGCAAATAGTGCCTCCCCGGCTCGGTTATCACAAGGGGGTTTCGCGAAAATCTTGCTACTAACCAAAGGAAAGAGCGACCACTGCGGACAAAGTCGGCGACCCGGAGCCCGATTTACCGGAATTATTTAATCTGTCATATCGCCGCGCGCGACACCGCTCCGACACCTGCCGGTGAATCCAGTTACGCGGTCTCCGCCGGGCGTCACCCGGAACCCGGTCGCGACGCCACCGACCGGCCGGTGATCCGGCTCGTTGAGCACGTCAGCGGCGGCGCGTAGGAAGGCTTCGGTTTTCGGGCTGGTTCGGCTACCCAACCAAACCAGCGGGTCCGCTGTCGCCGCCAGGCTGAGCCAGTCCGGACCACTGCGCTCGCCCACCTGGAAAGCAAACCGAGGATCCCTGACCAGGACATCGCGTTCGGACATCGACTCCCCAGCCAGCCGGAACAACAATGAAGGCTAGCCTAACCTACTGACAAATGTCAGGGAGCGTCGCCGAGCCGGACGCGGGTCGCCTTGGGCAGGCCGGCGGCCACCCGCCAGTACGAGTGCTCGACCATCTCCAGGACCTCGTCGGCCGGGACGCTGCCATCCAGGGCCACGGTGTTCCAGTGCCGCTTGTTCAGGTGATAGCCGGGCGTCACCGCGTCATACTGTTCGCGCAAATGCAGGGCGAGGTCTGGGTCACATTTGAGCGAGACCCTCGGCGGGTCGTTTTCCGGCGAGAGGATCACGAAGACCTTGCCGACCACTTTGTAGACGTCCGTGCCGAAGCCGAACGGATTCTCCTCGGTGGTCTCGGCGAACTCGAGGGCGAAAGCCGCGATCTTCGCCGGCGTCAATGCCTGGGCCTTGGGTGCCACTGTCCGTGCTCCTCCCGCCTGGTTGGTACGGGAGACAGTCTGTCAGCACTGCCGGCCACAGGCACCCAGCTCGTACGGTCCGAGGTCGGTCGCCGGGCCGGCGACCCGCGGTCTGCCGGCGAGATCGGTCGGCGAGGTGTTGCCGGGCACACCCCGGTCCAGCACCGCGAGCCGGGCGATATACGCCCGGTAGGAGGTGAAATCCGAGGTCCGGAAAGCCGCGTACGGGCCGCGGGTCTGCTGGAAGGCGGCGTCGCGCGGCACGATGGAGGTGTCCAGCATTTCCAGGTTGTTCAGGAACTTCTCGTTGGTCGTCTTGCCAATCCGCTCGTACGTGAAAGCGTCGGACTTCGCCCGTACCAGAATGTTGTTTATTATCGTGGTGTCGGTGTTCGCGAGCCCGGTGTCCTGTTCCTCCAGGCTCACCACCTGGTATTGGAAACCGCTGAGCACCAGGTTGTTCTCGATCCGGACACCTTTGAGGCTACCCAGGTTGATACCCTGACTGTCGTACGTTTCGCAGATATTGTCGCGAAAGACGATGCCACTGATCTCGTACGTCTTCGCCGTGTCGTTCTGGGCGATCAGGCACTGCCGGGACACCCGCACGCAGATATTGGCCTCGATCACCGTACCGGAGAATTTCCTGCCGGTGTCGTACGTCTGGAAGCAGTCCGTGTGCGGGGTGTCGCCGGTGCTGTCCGGCTTGCTTTTGAACTGGTTGATGTCGTGGATGTAGTTGTTCCGGATCGTGTGCGCGCCAAGGAAACCGCACGCCGTCCACGTCCAGATCGTTGACCCGGTCGGCGTGCAGGTCGTAGACGTTGTTCCAGGTGGATCTGCGCGCCGGCCCCCGCGCCGACAAAGAGCCCGTAGTTCTGCAGATTCGTCACGGTGTTACGCGACACCGTCGACCGATGGCACGGATCGCAGCGGATCCCGTAGGCCAACTGCCGCCCGTTGACCAGGTTGTGCACGATTTTCTGGTCGCTGCCGGCGAAATCGATGCCGGCTTCCGGGTTCAGGTAGGCTGCCCCGACAACGGTGAAACCGTCCAGTGTCGTACCAGCGCCGGTGACGACGGCGTTCTTGATTTTGGCGACCCCGTTGGATCGGACCGTCACCTTCGACCGGTTCAGGTGCACGGTCTGGCCGCTGTAGTCGCCGGCTTTCACGCATACCACCGCCCCGGCCGCGGCTTTGCCGATGGCGGCGTCGATCGACTGGCCGGCGGTCACCGTCGACTGGCAGTCAGTCGACTGCGGGTTGCCGCGACCGTCCGTCCCGTACGGCGGCAGGGCGGCGGCAGCTTGGCGTACGAACGAGGCGGCCGGCCACTGCCCGAACAATCCCAACGCCGCCGCCACGACCAGGCCGATAAGGCCGCGACCGACTCTGCTACCAACCCCCGGCGATGTCATCCGCGCAGGGTACGAAACGGTCTCGGGACCAGTCCCGGCCACACTCGACACTTCCGGCGTACGGGTAGCCGACTTTGGTCTGATGTGGCCGGGATTATCGCCACGTTACTGTAACCAGAACACCTGGCTTGGCTGACAAATGTCATGGAAACTGAAGGACAGACACATATATGAAGAAGAAGACGGTCACGCTGGCCGCCGGCGCCACCGCACTCGCCGCCGCGGCCGGCGCGGTCTGGTGGTTCACCGACACGGCCCCTTATCCGTACGACAAACGCCGACTGCTGGATCTCCCACTGCCCTTCCTGCGCGCCGCTGACATCGACCGCGCGCTCGACCCGGCCGACGGCGAGCGGATGCTGGAGATCGGGCCCGGGACCGGCCTGCAGTCCCTGCACGTGGCGCCTCAACTGGGTTGCCAAGGCCGGTTGGACATCGTCGACATCCAACAAAAAATGCTGGATCACGTGCAAAAACGCGCTGCCGACGCGGAAATCTCCACGATTCACGGTACCCGTGCCGACGCCACCTGCATGCCTTTCGACGCCGGCACGTTCGACGCCGTTTACCTGGTCACCACACTCGGCGAAATCGGTGCGCCGCGGGAATCCCTGACCGAGTTCCACCGGGTGCTGCGACCGGGGGGCCGGCTGGTGGTCGGCGAGTTCTTCGATCGGCACTGGATTCCGTTCGGTCGTTTGCGCTCGTACGCCGACGACTGCGGTTTCCAGCTACAGGAGCGACACGGACCGACTGTTGCATACCTGGCGACTTTCGTTCGTTCGTAGTCGTCTGTTACCGGTTCTATCGGACAGCCCAGTCCGGCACAATGCTCGAAAGTCAGTAATTCTCTTGACACATGTCATCTCGACACGCCCTTTCCCGAGGTTAATCGCATATTTCGGTGGAAACTCTTGACCACGCGGGCCAGGCAGCGTGTAATCCGAGATCGGTCGGGAGAAATGGCGGGGAGCAACGAACATGGGCGTCGGGATGACCTTCGAGTTGTCCACCTTGGCGACGCAATTGCTGGCTGAGATCGCAGCCGATCCAGCCGGCGTTGTCTCGCCGTCGGTTTATGAGACTGGCCGCATCCTGGATTTGGCACCCTGGTTGCCTGACTGCTCCCGGCGGTTGGCCTTCCTCGCGGCCGAACAGAATGCGGACGGCAGCTGGGGCGGGCCCGGTGGCTATGGCATTGTGCCGACCTTGAGCGCCGTCGACGCGCTGCTCGCGGTGGTGAGTTCTGGCCGTACGACAGGAATGTCGACAACGCACCTGCAACGCCTCACCAAGGCCGCGTCCCGCGGGCTTTGGGCATTAGTCGGTTTGCTTGGCCCGGATGGACCAGCGGCCGCGGACATGATCGCCACCGAGCTGATCGTGCCGGCGCTGGTCGAGGCGCTCAACGCCCGGTTGTCGGCGCTGGCCGCAGAACCAGTAGCCGGGCTCGAGCCTTATGCCGGCACGGTGTTGCCGCTGCCAGTCGGCACCGATCCCGGGCTGCTGGACAAGCTCCGGGCGAACCCGGCGGCGGCCGGCAGCAAACTCCGGCACACCCTGGAGGTGTTGGGCGGAGCCGCCGGGTTGGCCAATGTCCAGCCAGCGAACGCAAACCTGGGCTGCTCCCCCCCCGCTGCCACCGCGGCCTGGCTGAACGCCTCGCCAGGTGCGCAGACCGACGCTTTGGCATATCTTCTGGACGCCGTACGGCGCGGAGATGGCCCGGTTGCCGGGGTGACGCCGATCACGATGTTCGAGCACGCGTGGTCGGTGAGCGCGTTGTTGGGTGCCGGGATTCAAGTGCCGGTCCCCGACGATATTCGAAAGCGTATGACGGCAGCCCTTACCCGGGAAGGAGTGGCGGTAGGGGCCGGGCTCCTTTGCGACGCGGACACCACCGCGACGACGCTGACAGCCCTGGCCACGTTGGGAGACGCACGCCGGCCCGACGTGTTGCTGCGTTTCGACACCGGCGAGCATTTCCAGTGCTGGCAGGGCGAACGCAACCCATCAATCAGTGCCAATGGACATGTCCTGCATGCGATCGCTGGGTATCTGGGACGTGGATCCGAGGGCGACCCCCTTCGCCCCGTCGCCGACCGGCTGGCGAACTGGCTGGTTGACCAGCAGCAGGCCGATGGTTCCTGGCTGGACAAATGGCATGCGTCGCCTTATTACGCCACTGCTGTCTGCGTACGGGCGGTGAAATCTGCCGACCGGGACGAGCCGATCCGCCGCGCCAGCCGCTGGGTCCTGGATACTCAGCGAGACGATGGGTCGTGGGGAGTATGGGGGGCGGCACGGCCGAGGAAACGGCCTATGCCGTCCAAATCCTGGCCGCTGGCCGGGCCGCCGGGGTGCTCACCGAGCCGGCCATCGACCGCGGCGCGATCTTTTTGCGCGACAGCTCGCGAGAATTGTTTCGTCAAGTGCCGTTCATCCGCCGTTGTGGCACGACAAGGATCTGTACGCGCCGCGTCGAGTCATCACCGCGGAAGTGCTCGCCGCACTGCGATGGGCGAACAGCCAGTGATGCCGCCCGAGCTGCCCGACGCGCGGGTCGCGGGACAGATCTCTGGACGCGCTTTCCAGGCGCATCGGCGGCTGGGGCCGTGGTTGGCCCAACACGCCAGTTGGATCAATGACGGCTATGTCGCGCCGGTCACCAGCGCATACGCGTACGCCGCACCATGGCTCACCAGCGACGAGATGGACCTCGCCCTGCGTTTCGAACTGTGGGTTTTCGGCACCGACGAGCTGGTGGACAGCAGAGCACAGACGCGGTCCGAAGTGGACACTCTGGTCTCGCGATGGGTGACTGTCGCCCACGGAGCCGAACCAGAACCAACCGATCTTCCCAGTGTCGCACTGGCGGATATCCTCGCGAGGTTGCGGACGAGTCCACTTTGGACTGTCTTTGGAGAGCGCTGGCGTGACCTTTTCGAGAATACGTACCAAGGTATGGTCCAGGAGTGGGCAGGTGCCGAGCGGCTCGCGACCACCGGCCACGGACCGAAGATGGCCGAGTATGTCGCGAATTCGGACAGCTGCGGCTTTCGCCTGATCCGGGTAACGGACTGGTTGGCTGGTGGTGACCACGCCGCCGTGGATCACGCGAACCGGCTGTTGACCGCTGCCTGGCATGCCGAAATCGCCTCGCGGCTCACCAATGACCTCGCCAGCCATCAGCGAGAAGCAGACCAGACAGACCTGAACGCGGTGAAACTCGGGGCAACAGCAGCCCAGATCGGTAAATACATCGAGGACGCGACCGCGCGATGCGACGACTTGCTCGGGCCACTCGTGACCGCCCAAGTCCGCCCCGCGCTCTGGCTGCAGCGAATTCTGCGCTTCGGCAACGGCTTCTATCAGCATGCGGATTTCCGGCCGTGAGCACGCATCTCGGCGCCGAATTCGACGAGACCATCGCGCACGGGCCCGATCCATATGAGTTCTATGCGCGCGCTCGGGTCGAACAGCCGGTCTTCTACAGCCATCGCTTCGACCTCTGGTTCATCACCCGCCATGACCATGTCGTACGAGTGCTGCTCGACCCAACCGGCTTCTCCTCAGAAGACCGTTCCATAAAGCCAAAACGATGGCCACCGCGGGTCGCCGCGGTGATGGCCTCCAAGCGGCACGCCAAGCATCTCGGCAACACCGACCCGCCGGCCCATACTCGCCTGCGGCAGGTGCTGAACCAGGCATTCCTGCCGACGGTGGTCGCCGGCTACGCGCCACTCATTCGCGAGGTCGCGGACGATCTTTTGGACCGCCTGGCCGGTCCTGAGGTGGACCTGCTGAACGAATATTGCTATCCGCTTCCCTTGATAGTGATCCTGAGAGTTATCGGCGTGCCGCTGGATGACCTGGATCGTTGTATGCGGTGGTGTCGCGACAAGTCCACATTGGACTTCGCGGCCGAGACGCTGAACGAGGACGAGCAGCTGCGAGCCGCTGAATCCTCGGTGGCTTTCGTCGACTACTGCGACAACCTTGTCCGCCAGCGACAACACGCGCCGCTCGACGACCTGATCAGCCGCCTGCTCAAAACGCGAGTGAAAGGCCATCCCCCGCTGAGCGGACCGGAAGTCGCGGACCTGCTGCCGTTGCTGATCTTCGCGGGTCACGAGACGACGGCGAACTTGCTGGGGAACCTCCTGTGGCAGTTGCTCTCGACCGGCCACTGGGACCGGCTGGTCACTGATCCTGACCTCTTGGAAGCGGCCGTCGAGGAGGGTTTGCGGTACGATACGCCGGCCCTGGGTTTCGTCCGGCGGGCCTTACAGGACACCACGATCGCGCACGTACGGATTCCAGCTGGATCCAGGGTGTTCCTGTTGTTCGGTTCGGCGAACCGAGACCCGGCACGCTGGAGCGAACCCGAGCGCTTCGGTTTTCCCCGGGACCGGGCCAGCGGGCACCTGGCGCTCGGACAGGGAATTCATTTCTGCGTCGGCGCGCCGCTGGCTCGACTGGAAACGCGCATCGGATTGGACCGGCTGCTGAGGCGACAACCAACGTTACGGCTGACCGATCCGGTCACTGAGCCCGAGCGCCGCGTCCACCTCGTTCTGCGTACGCTTCGCCGCCTGCCAGCGCACTGGGATCAGAAACTCAGCCGTCTGAACGGCGGCGGTGCAGCGTGAATTTCTCGAAGACCGACAGCTCACCCCTGGGTTTGTTCACGTTGTAGTACGTGACATGCATCGACGTGGTGTCGCCGGGCCGCCGGCCGGGATCGACGGTGAAGGCCGCGAAGCCGTACGGGTGCTCGATATCTCGTACGGCGCTCCACACCGCCTTTTCCTTGACGTAGGTGGCGGTTCGCTTGCCAGTGCCCGGATCGGCCGTCGCGGAAACCGCGGTGAGCACCTTTCCGGTGCCGTCGGCGAAGAATTTTCCGTTGGTTGTGCCGGAAACTCCGCCTCCGCCGAGAATCATGTGGACCGTGCCGTGAGTCGAGTCGATCACGTCGGTGGCCGCGGACACCGGATTCGGGGGGTGAGCGTCTCGCTGCCGGCCACCACTCCTCGTACGGCCAGCGACCGCTCGTAGTCGTGTTCGTGCCCGCAGAGCACCAAATCCACGCCATATTGGTCGAACAGCGGCCCATATTTCTGCCGCAGCCCGAGGTCGGCGCCGTTCGCGTCGGACGTGCTGATCATCACCTGGTGCATGGCCACCACGACCCAGTCGATGTCCCGCGACGACGATCGGGCGGCGGCGAGCTCACGCCGCAGCCAGCCGAGCTGGCGGCCGCCGGAATAGCCGCTGATATAGACATCTCCGCCGTCCTGCAGGCAGTTGTCGTCGTTTTGCAACACAATCACCCGCACGGACCCGACGGTGAAGGCGTACCAGAGCCCAGCCAGCTCGGCGTCCGTCTCGGTCGAGGGAACTTTGAAGTACGCCTGAAAGGCGTCCAGACCGATCGGACCGTTCGCTTTCTCGATCTCGTGGTTGCCGGCCGCCGGCATCCACGGCCGGAAGCGAGCCGAGCGGGTGTTGTTGGTGAAGAAGTTGTTCCACGTCCGCACCCGGTCGACGTCCAGGTTCGCGTAGCAGAGATCTCCGTTGAGCAGGTGGAAAAGCGGCGCGACGGTCTCGATGCCGGTGACGATGTCCTTGGTGGCCGGCGTCGAGTTCGCGTCCAGCCCGGCGGTGCCGTTGGCCAACCAGGTCACCTGCGGCGCGGACTGGTCGCCAAAGCTGGTGAAGGTGAAGGGCGCCCGGCCGGCCGGCGCGGTCCGGAACGTACCGGCGTCTGGCGTCGCGCCGTCGTGTTGCACGGCGTAGATGTAGTCGGTGCCGGGCCGCAGCCGGTCCAGCTCGGCATGGTGGATCCAGACCGTACGCCCCGAAGTCCCGTCGACGTACGTACGCGTGTCCGCCTGCGCCACGCAGCCGAAACCGCCGTCGAGCGTGCCATAGACCACTCGCGGTCGCCGGACCGAGCCCTCGGTGATCCACGACGCCACCATCTGCCGGGCCGGGTTCGCACCGAAGGTCAGGTGCAGGCCCTGCACGGGCGTCGCGCCGTTGCCGACGCTGGGCACGAAGGCCGGGCTGGCGCTCGCCGGGGTGGCGCCGAGCAACGGCGCCGCGGCCGCGCCCGTACCGACCGCCCCAAGCAGCCCCAACGCGCCGCGTCGGGTGACGGTTTGCTTGCTGGCCTCGGGCATCGCCGCTCCTCAAAGCTCGGTTGTCGAGGTGAACCTAGAAGCGGCGAGCGACGTGCTTATGAACGGCCTCTGACCAGCGCATGAAGCATGTTCACCTCGGTGACGAAAGGGATTTACCTCGTCAAGCTGCCCGAACCACCCCGACTCGTACGGGCGAGGCCGCCGGCCGTACGGGCATCGGCGACAATCGGCGGGTGAACACCGAGATCAGCATCGCGCCAGAGGTGACCGCGCAGTATCCCGCCTATCGCGCGACTGTCGTGCTGGCGCACGGCCTGCGCAACGGCCCGAGCGGCCCGGAGACCGTCGACTACCTCGCGGACGCGGTCGCCACCGCAGTCAAGACCCTCGACGGACGCAAGCCCGGCGAACACCCACAACTCGCTGCCTGGCGGCGGATTTACCAGTCTTTTGGGGTAAAACCGAGCCGCTTCTACTGTTCCGCCGAGGCGCTCGCGCGGCGCGCGCAGAGCGGCCAGGTGCCGTCCATCAACGAGCTCGTCGATCTGTACAACGCGGTTAGCCTGCGGCATCTGCTGCCGGCCGGCGGCGAGGACGCCGGTGCGCTGCAGGGTGAGCTGGTGCTGCGGTTCGCCACCGGCGACGAGCCCTGCGACATCCCGGAACGGCCGGACGGACCGACCGCGCCGGCCATCGGCGAGCCGGTCTGGGCCGACGACGCGGGCGTGACGTGCCGGCGGTGGAACTGGCGGCAGGGCCGGCGGACGACGGCGTTGACCGACCAGACGACCGACGCCTTCTTTCTGCTCGACGCGGCCGACGAGTCATCGTACGAGCCACTCGCCGACGCCACCGCCGAGCTGACCGACCTCCTCACTCGACGGCCCGGCGCGACAGTCACCACTCGCTCGTTCTCTAACGTTTAGATCGACAGCTAAACATGAGGTAAGCTCGACGGACTATGAGTGACTGGATAACCGTCCCGGGCGAGACGGCCTCGGTCGCGCTCGCCCTGGTGAACTCGCTGCATGCCGGCCCGAACGGCGACATCGACCACCTGGCGAGCCCCGAGGCCGCCGCCTCCTGGCTGCGGTCTCGTGGCCTCCTGCAGAGCGACACGGTCCTCAGGGAAGTGTCCTCACTCGCCCAGCTGCGTGCTGCCGTACGGGAACTTTTCCTCGCTTTCTTGGAAGAACGCGATGCAGATCCCGCCGCGGTCGACACCGTCAACGAAGCGGCGGCGGCGACCCCGGGAGCTTCTTCGGTCGCCTGGCCGCCGACCGGGCCGGTACGCACCTGGTCGACCATTCGGCCCGGCACGCTCGCCGAAGCGCTTGCCGCCATCGCCGGCGACGCTATTGACGTGCTGTGCACGGAACGAGCCGCCACCATCCGCGTCTGCGAAGCACACGGCTGCGTACGCGTCTTCTTCCGCGAGCACGCCCGCCGCCGCTGGTGTTCCACCACCTGCGGCGATCGAGTCCGAGCCGCCCGGCACTATCGATCCTCACACTCCTAATGGATATCTACTCAGTTATCCGTTAGACTTCGAGGGTCGATGACGGCTTTCGAGAGGACACCCCGTGACACACCAGGTTCATCACCGGTACGTGACCGTGCAGGGTCACCAGATCTTCTACCGTGAGGCCGGCCCTCGGGACGCGCCCACGATCGTGCTGCTGCACGGGTTCCCGAGCAGCTCTTTCATGTATCGCAACCTGATTCCCCAGCTGGCCGACCGCTATCACGTGGTGGCGCCGGACTACCCCGGCTACGGCTGGTCGGACGCACCGAAGCCGAGCGAATTCACGTACGACTTCGAGTCGGTCACCGCCGTGATGGTCGACTTCCTGGCCGCCCTGAAACTTGAGAGTTTTGCCCTCTATATTCAGGATTTCGGCGCCCCGGTGGGCCTACGGATCGCCTCCCGCCAGCCAGCGCGGGTCACCGCGATCATCACCCAGAACGGCAACGCCTACGTCGACGGCCTGGCGCCCGAATTCCTGGCGTTCCTACAGTCCGACGACCGCGACAGCCAGGAAGTCTTCGCCCGCTCGCAACTCACCCTCGACGCCACCAAATGGCAGTATCTAACGGGCGTACCAGATCCGACCCTCGTCGACCCAGACGCCTTCCTGCACGACCAAACTCTGCTGGATCGACCCGGAAACGACGCCATCCAGGTCGCGATGCTCACTGACTATCCCCACAATCTCCCCATCTACCCGGAGATTCACCGCTATTTCCGGGAAAGCCAGGTGCCATTGCTCGCCGTCTGGGGCGCCAACGACCCGATCTTCATCGCCGCCGGCGCAACGGCGTACCAAAAGGACCTCCCCAACGCCGAAATACACCTCCTCGACAGCGGCCATTTCGCGCTTGAGACTCACGCCGACACCATCGCCGCTTACGCCCTGGATTTCCTTGACCGGGCCCTAAAAGGCTAGGTTCAACCAGCAACCTCTGGGGTATCCTCGCGAGGTTAGTGATACACGGTCACAAGGTCGTCGCCAAACAAGACGGCCATCCGCAAAATATCGAGGAGACTCTCGAGAGTCTCGGCAGACTCCGGATCATCGGGGTCATCAAGATCCGCCGCCTCCAGCCGGGCCGCCGTGTCGGCGACCTCAATCCCCGTCAGCCAGCCAAAAGTCGGCTGGTACGACCATTGCATCCCGGCCAGTGGGCGGTCGAGCAGGTGGCCGGCGGGTCCGGCCCCGATGATCCCGGCGAGCGCGGTCGCGACGAACTGATCGCGGAACCACTCGCCGCCGGCCGAGCTGTGGGTGATCGAGTCAATTGGCCGGCCCAGCACGCGCAACACGTCGTACGTGCGCTGGGCTCGGTCGTCGGCTGACGCATCGATGCCGGCCAGCCGCGCGGTCAGCTCCGCTAATGGAACCGCGAAAAAGGCCAGCGTGTAGCTCATGCGCCTACCCTGTCATGGCGCCCGGCCGCGGGCTCGGCCACCGCTTGGCGCGGACCGGTCAGGCCGACCGCGGCCAGCCCCGCGGCGACCAGCGCGCTCGCCGCCATCACCACGGCGACAACGACAAAGGACGAGGTGGCCGTGTACGTCGTGGTGAAGACGGCCACGCCGAACACGCCGCCCACCCGGACGATCGTGTTGAAGAGGCCGCTCACGTCGGCCGCGTAGCGGGTGTCGACCGTGTCGGTGAGGACGGCGATCGTGCCGGCGAACGTGCCGCCGTAGCCCAACCCGGCAATGCCCAGCACCAGCGCGAGCACCCAGCTGCTCGGTTGTCCGTACGCCGCCAGCAGGGCGACCACCGCGAAGCCGGCGGCGACCAGCAGGGTGCCGGCGAGCCCAGCCAGTTGCCGATGCCGTGGGCTGAACCGGCCGAGCAGCGGGCCGGCAACCCCGAAAGCGGCGACCCACGGCACCATCACCAGGCCGGATTCGGCGGCCGACGCACCCCGGCCCTGCTGCAGGTAAATCGCCACCACCAGCAGGATCCCGAAGTAGATCGCCCCGGTCACCGCGGCCGCCGCCAGCGTCCAACTGATGGACCGGCGACCGAGCAGCTCCAACCGGACCAGCGCAGCGGCGCCACGCCTGGCCGTCCGCCGTTCCACCACCACGAAAAACGCGAACGCCGGCACCGCGGCGAGCAGGCAGCCGTACGTCCACCCTGGCCAGCCCTCCCCCGGCCCCAGCACCAGCGGAAAAACACCAGCAGGCCGAGCGCGACCGTCAGCAGCGCGGCGCCTGGATAGTCCAGCCGACCGGCGGCCGTGGTGGAACGACCGACCGGAAGGGTGCGGCACAGCGCGAAAAGCGCGATGCCCAGCGGCACGTTGAGCAGGAACACCGGTCGCCACGACGTGCCGAACAGGTTCGCCGACACGATCAGGCCACCCAGCACCTGGCCGATGACCGCGCTGCCGGCCAGCACGATCGTGTACGCGCCCAACGCGCGAGTACGCTGCCGGCCCGTACTCATCACCTGGATCCCGGTCAGCACCTGCGCCACCAGCAGCGCGGCACCGGCACCCTGCACCACCCTGGCCACGATCAACAGCCACGGGCCGGTGGCGAGCCCGCAGGCAAGCGACGCCAGCACGAAGACCGCGAGGCCCACCCGGTAGACGCGACCGAAACCGTACAGCCCACCCAGCCGAGCGCAGAAGACCAGCAGCACGGCGAAAGCCAGCGTGTACGCGGACACGATCAGCTCGACCTCGCCGGCGCTCGCGGCCAGCCCGGACCGGATCGCCGGCGTCGCGGTGTTCACCACCGCGATGTCCACATTGGACAGGAACATGCCGCCCAACAGGACGGCGATGGGCACTGAACGGGACTTCGTAGACAACTCCATACGTACTGATCGTGCCCGCGTTCCCCCTCGATATCTGGCGGCGAACAGACGTCGCGTTTAGCCCAACAGACCTTGCTCCTATGGGGGAACATGGTGATCACTTGAAGGGCAGCTGTATCGCAAAAGGGCTACAAAGAGGGGCTCTGGCAGGTAGTACGGAGAGAAGCACCTTCCAGCGCTTGAGGAGACCGATGATGGCGGCGACCACCGCGGTTCCACCGGTGACTGCGGCACCCCAGCGGCCAACCCCGAAGCCGGCTCGGATGGGGTGGTCCACGCCGGTCACGTTGACGGTGTTGGCGCTGGCAGCGGTGGTGCTCAGCCTGCTGACCGGCGCGGTGAACCTGACCGGCGTCCAGAACCGTTCGACGGCGCTGGACCAGCTGACCACCAGCAGCGGCCCGCTGAGTTCGGCCGCGCAGAACCTCTTCCGGGCACTGTCGGACGCGGACGCGACCGCGACCGGCGCGTTCCTGTCCGGCGGGCTGGAGCCGGCGGCTACCCGGCAGCGGTACGAGCTGGACATCGCGCAGGCCAGCCGGGCGCTGGCCACCGCGGTGGCGGCCCGGGATCCGGCCGACCTCGCCAGCCCGGATCATCCGTTGGTCATCCTGTCGACCCAGCTGCCGGTGTACACGGGCCTGGTGGAGACCGCACGGACCGACAACCGGCAGGGCCTGCCGCTCGGCGCCGCCTACCAGCGGGAAGCGTCGAACCTGATGCGTACGCAGCTGCTGCCGGCCGCGCAGCGGCTCTACCAGAGCGAAGCGGCGCAGCTCACCGCCGACCAGGACCAGGCCGGCGCCTGGCCGGTCCTGGAGGTTCTCCTGGGCCTGCTGCTGCTGCTGGCGCTGCTTTATTTCGCCCAGCGCTACCTGCTGAGGCGTACGAACCGGGTCTTCAACGCCGGCCTGCGGTCGCGACCGGCGCGGCGGCGCTGTCCCTGCTCTGGGTTCTCGGGTCGGCGGTGATCGCCATCGAAACGGTTTCCGCCAGCCGCCATCAGGGATCCGCCCAGGCGGACGCGTTGTCGCAGGTCAGGGTGTCGATTCTGAAAGCTCGGGCGGACGAGACGCTGACCCTGGTGGCCCGCGGGGCTGGGCAGGCGTACGAGTCGGATTACGTGCGGCTGACAAAAACGCTCGCCGACGACCGTGGGCTGCTCGGCTCGGCCCGGACGGCCGCGACCGACGATCGCGTACGGTCCGACCTCGCGGCCGCCATGACCGATGCGGCGACCTGGCTGAAGGTACATAAGAAGATCCGGACCGCGGATGACTCAGGCGACTACACGACCGCGGTCGGGCTGACCATCGGCTCCGGGACGGACAGCGCGGCGACTGCTTTCGACCGGCTGGACGGCGAGCTGGGCGACGCGATCGTACGCACCAGGGGCAGCTTCGGCGCAGAGGTCTCGGACGGCCAGGGCGCGATGAGCGGCGTCGCGGTCGGCGCCAGCCTGCTCGCCCTGATCGCTGCCGCCGGGTCCGCCTATGGCAGCTGGCAACGGCTCAAGGAGTACCGATGAGCACCCGTTCGGGCAGGTTCGCCCTGATAGTGGCCCTCGCGCTGGTGGCGTTGGCCGGCTGTGCCGGCCAACCGCCCATCAACACGCAGGTGAAGGCGACCGTTCCGCTGCCGGGCGGTGCGCAGGTGGTGACCTCGCCGCCGAAGCCGGAGAACACGTCCTGTGGCGACCCGACCGCGAGCCTGCGGCCAGCCAGCTCGCAGCCGGCGCCCGGGCAGATGCCGGCCGGTACAACCATGCAGCGGATCGCACAGCGCGGCAAATTGATCGTTGGCGTCGACCAGAACACGTACAAAGTGGGCTATCGCGATCCCGCTACCGGCACCATCGAGGGCTTCGACATCGACATGGCCCACGATGTCGCGAAGGCGATCTTCGGGGACCCCAACCGCATCCAACTGCGCGCGCTCACCTCCGCACAACGGCTCACGGCGCTGGTCAACGGTGATGTCGACATGGTCGTACGGACGATGTCGATCACCTGCGACCGAGAGCTCCAGGTCGCTTTCTCGTCTGTCTACTACGTGGCCAACCAGCGGGTCCTGGCCAAGAAAAACTCCGGGATCACCTCGATGGCGAGCCTCGCCGGCAAGAAGGTCTGCGCGACCAGTGGGTCGACCTCGTTGCCGGCCATCCTCAACGCCCCCTCCAAGCCGACCGCGGTGGCGGTCACCGACTGGACCGACTGCCTGGTGATGCTGCAGCAGGACCAGGTCGACGCGGTGTCCACCGACGACACGATCCTGGCCGGCATGGCCGCGCAGGACCGCTACACCCAGCTGGTCGGGCCGCCGATCTCGGCCGAGCCGTATGGCATCGCCATCCCGAAGCAGAACACCGACATGGTCCGGTTCGTCAACGGCGTGCTGGACCAGATCCGCTCGAACGGCTCGTGGACCGCGTCGTACGACAAGTGGCTGGCGGGCCTGCTCGGCCCGGCGCCGGCTCCCCCGCAACCCCGCTACCGGGACTGACGGGAGCGAACGGGGATGACGAGACCGGGGATGACCCGTGAGCAGCTGGACCGGGCGCTCAAGGCACAGACGGACGAGAACGCCCGACTGGCCGGCGCGCTGTTGGAGATGGACACCCATCCCGGCCATCAGTTGCTCAAGGATGCCGTCCTGACCGGTGTGACCCTGACCCGCTGGACGCAGGCCAAGCAGGACATGTCGGTGTTGTGGGCGCAGTTCAGCGTCCATCGCCGGCTGGTCGAGCAGGCCCAGCAGGTCCGCGACCGGCGGTCCCGGCCGACGCCGGCCGAGGTTGGCGAGCTGCGCGCGCTGCTCACCGGCCCGGTGGTCGAACTGGACGCGGAGCGGATGCCAATCGACCGGCGTGGCGCGACCGTGCCGGCCGCGGTGACCGACCGGATCAGCCTGCCGGTGCTGCTGGAGCGGATGATCGCCACCTACCGGCAGATCACCCAGCTGCTCACCGCGGTCGATACGGCCTGGTTCCGGATCGCCGCACAACTCGACCCGCTGGAATCGCAGCTGCTCGCCTCCGGGAAGCTCGCGGTGTCTCTCAACGCCAACCGCAACAGGGTTGAGCGGATCGCCACCGAGCTGACCTCCGTCCGCGAGGCCGTGCTGGCCGACCCGCTGGGCACCTCGTTCGACGAGCTGACCAGGCTCGCCGGGGACCTCGCGGCGGTACGAGCCGAGCTGCAGGAGCTGGCGGCCGTACGGGACAGCTTCCAGGCTCGGCTCGACCAGCTGGCCTCGCGGCTGGCGGATCTCGCGACCGCTCAGCAGGTGGCCGCGCAGACCGCCGCGCTGGTACGAGAGAAGATCGCGGACCCCGGGCTGTCACCGTTGCCGGACCAGGCGACCGCTCTTGCGGAGCGGCTCGACGATCTGCGTGCCTCCGGGCATACCGGTCGCGGCAGCAGCAGCTGGCTGGCACGGCCGCGGAGCTGGAGACGGACTTGCAAGCCGCAGCCGTGGCCGTACGCACTAGTACGAATGCGTACAACGGACTTATGGACCGCAGGGCCGAACTGCGCGGCCGGCTCGACGCGTACCAGGCCAAGGCCCGGCAGGTCGGCTACGCCGAGGACCTGGACCTCACCGCATTGCATCGAACCGCTCACGACCTGCTGTTCACGGCGCCCTGTGACCTGGCGGCGGCCACCGTGGCGGTCAACCGCTACCGGCAGGCGATCACCGAGCGGACCAGCGCTACCTCGCTGTTGACGACCGGTCGGGCGGTAGACGGGAAGGAGTCACCATGACGGCCTGTGTCCAGCCTGGCTGCGACGGCGGCACCCTCGACGAGGACGGCTTCTGCGACAGCTGCGGGCTCGAAGCTGAAGCCATCAGCGCCTCTGCTGTGTCGACCAGAACGGCCGCGACCACGAGCAGTGGTACGGCCGCGTGGACGCCGTCGACCTCGACGGTCTCCACCGTGTCGACCAGCAGCTCGAGCAGCCGGCGGACCAGCGGTCGGACGGCCAGCCGCGGGCTGCTCGGCGCCGGCCTGGTCGAGGTGCCGCGGGTGCCGGCCCGCGACCCGGCGACCGCCGTGATGGCCAACCCGCAGGTGCCGGAGAACAAGCGTTATTGCAGCAAGTGCGGCATCAAGGTGGGGCGCGGCAAGGACGGGAAGCCAGGCCGTGAGGAGGGTTTCTGCCCGGACTGCGGCAACCACTTCTCGTTCACCCCGAAGCTGTCCGCCGGCGACCTGGTCCGCGACCAGTACGAGGTGCTCGGCTGCCTCGCGCACGGCGGGCTCGGCTGGATCTACCTGGCCAGGGACCACGCGGTCGCGGACCGCTGGGTGGTGCTGAAGGGCCTGCTGGACAGCGGTGACGAGGACGCGATGGCGGCCGCGATGGCCGAACGCGGCTTCCTCGCCGAGGTCGAGCACCCGAGCATCGTGCCGATCCACAACTTCGTGAACCACCGGCATCCGGGTGCTGAATCCGAGGTCGGCTACATCGTCATGGAATACATCGGCGGCACGTCGGTGAAGGACCTGATCAAGGCGAACCGGCTGGCCGGCGACCCGAGCGCCTGCCTGCCGCCGGAGCAGGCCATCGCGTACGCGCTGGAGATGCTGCCCGCGCTCGGCTTCCTGCACAGCACGGGTCTGCTTTTCTGCGATTTCAAGCCGGACAACATGATCCAGACCGAGGAGCAGCTGAAACTGATCGACCTCGGCGCGGTCCGGCACGCGGATGACCACAAGTCGGCGATCTACGGCACCGTCGGCTACCAGGCGCCGGAGATCGGCGAGGCATGGCCGTCGGTCTCCTCCGACCTCTACACAGTCGGTCGCAGCCTCGCGGTGATGAGCTTCCCGTTCGACTTCCAGATCGCCTACCGGCACTCCCTGCCGACGCCGGCCGAGGTGCCGCTGCTGGCCGAGTTCGAGTCGTACTATCGCTTCCTGCTGCGCTCAACGGCGAAGGATCCCGCTCGCCGGTTCGGAGACGCCGAACAGATGCGCGAGCAGCTGACCGGGGTGCTACGCGAGGTGCTCGCGACCAAGGACGGCCAGCCGCGGCCCGGCGCCTCGAAGGAGTTCACCCCGGAACGGCTGGCCTTCGGGGTACCCGGCTCGCTCGGCCAGCTGCCGGATCTGACCGAGGTCGCGGCCGTCCTGCCGGTGCCGCTGGCCGACTCCGACGACTCTGGCATCGCGTACTTGGCCACGGTCACCACCACAGACCCGAAAGAGCTGGTCACCCAGCTGTCCACGGCCGAGGTGGAGGGCGTCGAGGTCCGGCTGCGGCTCGCCCGCGCGTATCTGGATCTCGGCGAGACCGGCAGCGCCGCCAAGGTGCTGGACAAGCTGCTGACCATCATCGAGCCGGACGACTGGCGGCTGGACTGGTATCGCGGGCTCGTCGCGCTGGCCAACGGCCTGCCGAAAGACGCGCAGCAGCGCTTCACCGCTGTCTACGACATGTTGCCGGGCGAGGCGGCGCCCAAAAACTCGCGGTCGCGGTGTCCGCCGCCGCGACCGGGGACGCGCGGACCGCCGAGCGCTACTACCGGATCGTCTGGCGGACGGATCGCTCGTACGTCAGCGCGCGGCCTTCGCCTTCGGCCTCGCCCGCGCGCTGCTCGCGACCGGCGACCGGATCGAGGCGGTGGACGTGCTGAACTCGGTGCCGCACACCTCCAGCCACTATCTGGTCGCCCAGCTGTCGGCGATCCGCGCTCGTACCGGCACCCCGCGCGCCGACCGACCTGACCGAGCCGGACCTGGTCACCGCCGGCACCCAGCTGGCCGCCCTGAAACTGGACGCCGAGCGGACCGCGCAGGCCACCCGCGAGCTGCTGGAAGTCGCGCTCAGTTGGGTGCGTACGCAACCCAACGGCACCGCGAGAGGCGTGATTTTAGGGCACCGGCTGGTCGAGCCGGACCTGCGCGTCGGCCTGGAGAGCTGCTATCGGACGCTGGCTCGCCAGGCCGGCAATCGGACCGACCGGATCGCTCTGGTGGACCTCGCGAACGCGATCCGGCCAAGGACGTGGACGTGATGGCCGCGATGAGCTGCCCGAACTGCGGCCAACCCGTCGAGCCAGCGCAGCGGTTCTGCGAGGAGTGCGGCGAAAGCCAGCTGCTGCGCCGGACCCCGGTCGGCGGCCCAGTCGGCCTCGCCAGCGCCTGCCGGAGCTGCGGCGACGCCTCCTTCGGACCCGATGGCTTCTGCGAGAACTGCGGCCACGGCCGGCCGGCCGGGCGGGACCGGATGGAGTGCGACCTCGGCCCAGTGGCCGGCGTCAGCGACCGGGGCCGACGGCGGGCCCGCAACGAGGACTCGATGGCCTTCGGCGCGGTCGGTCGTACCGGCCAGACCCGGGCCGTGGTCGCGGTGGTGTGCGACGGGGTGGCGTCCTCGGAGCGCGCCGACGAGGCGTCCCAAGCGGCCGCCTCGATGCCGCCACGGACGTGCTTTTGTTGGCACTTATGGAGAACGACGACTTCAGTCATAGCGACGCGGTGGACGCGACCGGCGACGCGGTGACGGCCACCTTCGAAGCGGTGGACGCGCTTGTACGCGCACACGAGGCGCCCTCGTGCACGTACGTGTCCGCGGTCGTCACCGCGAGCGAGGTGACGGTCGGCTGGCTGGGCGACAGTCGCGCGTACTGGATCGGCGACGACCTGACCGAACAGCAGCTGACGGTCGACGACACCGTCGTATCGCTGCTGGTGGCGGCGGGGGTGAGTGCCGAGCAGGCGATGGCCGACCCGAACGCACACGCGTTGGCGCGCTGGGTGGGCGCCGACGCCGAGGACCGCCAGCCGCAGGTGCGTACGTTCCAGCCGGACGGTCCGGGCGCGGTGGTGCTGTGCAGCGACGGGCTGTGGAACTACCGGCCAGCACTGGACGGGCTGGCGACGGCCGTACGCGCCGGACCCGGCACCGCCGGCACCCGGCCGGCGGCCGAGACCGCGCAGGCGTTGACCGCCCTCGCGCTGGAGTCCGGCGGCCACGACAACGTCACCGTTGTCGTCGTACCAGTCCCCATCACAGACCTTGGGAGTCCACAAGCATGACCGCGCAGTTCCAGCTGGCCGTCTTCCAGAACGAGTACCTGCCCGAAGGCGCCGCCGAGGTCAACGCGATCGTCACGGTCAGCGCGACTGGCGGCGCTGGTGGCCCGTCGACGGCCCAGGCCGGACCGGCGGCCGAAGTGATCATCATGGACTGCTCCGGCTCGATGGAGATGCCCCGCCGGAAGCTGGAGGAGGCCAAACGGGCCACCTCGGTGGCGATCGACACGCTCCGCGACGGGGTCCAGTTCGCGGTGGTCAACGGCATGGACATCGCTCAGATGATCTATCCGCGGCACCCTCGGATGGTGACGGCCGACGACCGTACCCGCGCCGAGGCCAAGAGCGCGCTCGCGGGCGTACGCGCCGACGGCGGCACCGCGATCGGCGAGTGGCTGCTGCTGGCCGATCGACTGTTCGCCGACCAGCCGGCGTCCATCAAGCACGCCATCCTGCTCACCGACGGCCGCAACGAACACGAGGCGCCGCAGAAGCTGGACACGATCCTGCGCCAGGTGGCCGGCAAGTATGTGGTCGACTGCCGCGGGGTCGGCACCGACTGGGAGGTCGCCGAGCTGCGCAAGATCTCCAACCGGATGCTCGGCAGCGTCGACATCATCGCCGAGCCGGCCGGGCTGGCCGCCGACTTCCGGTCGATGACCGCCGCCGCGATGGGCAAGGAGGTCGCCGACGTGGCGCTGCGGCTGTGGACCCCGCAGGGCGCGACCGTGAAGTACGTGAAGCAGGTCGAGCCGTCGCTGCTGGACCTCACCGACCGGCGGGTCGAGTCGGTACCGCGCAGCGGCGACTATCCGACGGCGTCCTGGGGCACCGAAAGCCGCGACTACCACGTCTGCGTCCAGGTCAGTCCGCCGGGTCGGCGACCGGATGCTGGCCGGCCGGGTCAGCCTGGTCCTGCCGGACGGCGAGATCCTGGGGAAAGCGCAGGTCATCGCCACCTGGACGGATGACAGCGCGCTGTCCACCCGGATCAACCCGCAGGTCGCGCACTACACCGGGCAGGCCGAGCTGGCGTCCGCGATCCAGGAGGGGCTGGCCGCCCGCAAGGCCGGCGACGTGGAGACCGCCACGGCCAAGCTCGGCCGGGCGGTCGCGCTGGCCACCGAGACCGGCCACGAGGACACCGCCAAGCTGCTCGCGAAGGTGGTCGACATCGATGACCCGGTGACCGGGACCGTACGGCTCAAACGCCAGGTCGAGACGGTCGACGAGATGACACTGGACACCCGCTCGACGGTCACCAAGCGGGTCGGGAAGCCGGGACCCAGCTGATGCCCACCTGCCCGGCTGGCCACCAAAGCGCCGAAGACGACTTCTGTGACGTCTGCGGTCTCGCGATCGTCTCCCCGGACGCCGCCGCCACCGAGGCCATGTCGACCGAGGTCGGGCCCAACGGCCAGCCGTGCCGGTCCTGTGGAGCGCCGCTCGCCGGCCGGTTCTGCGAGGCCTGTGGCGCCGACTCGCTCGCCACTGCTGCGTCACCCGCCACTGCCTCGCCCACTGGTCCCCCACCAACAGTTGCCTCCGCTACCCGTACGGCTCCGCTGCCGATGCCGTTGCCGACCATCGACCTCGCCGTCTCGGCGGCGAGCGAGTGGACCGCGGTGATCAGCGCGGACCGCGCCTACTTCGACGTCGTACAAGCCGCCGAGGGCCCGGACGCCGCCGCGGTGGCCTTCCCGGCGTACTGCCCGGAGCGGTCTTTTCCTTTGCGGAGCAAGGAAATCAGCATCGGCCGGCGGAGCACTTCGCGGGGCATCGCGCCCGACATCGACCTGACTGGCCCACCAGAGGACCCGGGCGTCTCCCGCCTGCACGCCGCCCTACTCGCCCAACCCGGCGGCGGCGGGCTGGGCCGTCGTCGATGTCGGCTCGGCGAACGGCACGACCCTCAACGACGACCCCACCGCCCTGTCCCCCAACGTCCCACGCCCAGTCGCCGCCGGAGACCGCATCCACGTCGGCGCCTGGACCACCATCACCCTGCGTACGACCTGACCGCGAGGGGTTACCTGGGATTTTGCGGGGTGAGGCCAGCGGCGTTGAACTGGCCGAGATCCATGGTGCGTGGAACCTTGAAGCCGGTTCCCCTGCAGGCGTTGGAAGACACCGAGCAACGCAGGATGGTGTCATCCGGGTTGGACGGCGGGTTGCCGATCCCCAACACCGTGTCGGAGTCCTCCCAGGCGAAGCTCAGGGTCTGGAACCGGTACGGGACTCGCATCTTGGGCCCCGCGACGAGATGGTCACCCTCGACCGTCGCGGCCCGGATCACGTTGGTCAGCAGGTCGGTGACCACAATCGACTTCCCGCCCGGTGCCACCGAAATGATCGGACCAACGCCTGGGTGACCTGGAAGTCGCAGCTCTGGCCGGACATCGCGAAGTCACGAGCCGGGTCGACGAACCCAACGCAAACCCGGCCCTTCGGATCCATCGTGTAGCCGAGCAACCGGTCACCGTCAGCGGCGCCCTGCACGATCCCGACCCCGTGCTGGCTCACCTTGCCGTTCCACGGCCCGGCCGCGAAATCCCACAGGCCGACCTGCGGCAGGCCGCTGGGTGGCACGCTTCCGAGCACGACCGAGTCCCGATACCAGCCGAGCACGTGGCTTTCCGGCGGCCCGACCTCCGACTCGGATCGTACGAGCGAAGTGGTGCCGATCAGTTTCCTGGTCCTCACCTGGTAAACCTGCACGAGGTTGCCGGCCGTACCAGCCTGGGTAACAGCCACTCGCTCGCCGTCCGGCGACGCGACCACGCTCAGGTTGGCGGTGTGCGCTCCCTCGACCAGGCTGCTGACCACCCCGGCCGGCGACACCAGCACCGCCGCCACCGAACTGTTGGCGACCCATCCTCCGGCCACCGGCGTGATGACCCAGGCCCCGCCAGTCAGGCCCGACCGCGGCAGCGCGACGGTTTTGCCTCCAGGCAAAGACAACTTGTCCTTTTGGACGCTCACCACCTTGGGCGGTCCGGTCGGCACCGCACCGGTCGCCGGTACGACGGACGAGTGGTCACGGAAAGATCCGAGCCCGACCGCCCCACCGAGCAAACCGGTGACGACGACCACCACGCCGGCGACCATGGCCCAGCGGCGAGTACGGCGTACCCGCTGGCCGCGCCGGACGATCTCCTCGCCGCCGACAGGTGGGCCGTCAACCCGTACACCCTGTTCCCGCATCGTCCTGCGCAACAGTGTTTCCACGTCGTTCGTCATCAGAACACCTCTCCCGCCACCATGACGTCGCCGCTGATGCCCATCAGGGCCCGAAGCCTGGTCAGTCCGCGTGATGCCATGCTTTTCACGCCGCCCACCGAAATGCCCATGGCCGCCGCGGTCTCCCGCTCGGTCAGGTCCTCGTAGTAGCGCAGCACCAGCACCGTGCGTTGTCGCGCTGGCAATGCCTGTAAGTGCCGCCACATCGCGAGCTGGTCCTCGCGGGCACCGATCTGGTCGGCTCCGGGCACTTCCGGCAGCCGGTCCGTCGGTCGCTCCGAGAAGGACCGCAGTCGCCACCACGACGTGGCGGTGTTGGCCAGCACGCGCCGGACGTAGGCGGTGGCGGCCGCCGGATCCCGGAGCTGGCCCCAGCGCAGGTAGGTCTTCGTCAACGCCGTCTGCAGCAGATCCTCGGCTCGGCTCTGGTCTCCTACCAGCAGATACGCGGTCCGCAGCAAGCTCGCCGAACGATCCGAGACGAACGCCACGAAGCCTTGGTCATCGCCGTCCACAGTCATACTCGGGCGCCTTTCCAATGAGGTAAGCACGCCGAGAGGACGCCTCATCCGGACGAGAAGGTTGCTGCCGAAGTATCGTCAGCCCAAACGGGCAGCGCCTATCAGCCGCGCAGCGCTTTGCTGGATGACGCTGCCGGTGGAGCCGTCGACGGTGATGGTGTCGCCGGTTTTGATGGCGTGGGTGGCGTCCGGGACGCCGACGACCGCGGGGATCCCGTACTCGCGGGCGACCATCGCGCCATGCGAGTTCGCGCCGCCCATCTCCATCACCAGACCGCCGGCGGTCAGGAATAACGGCGTCCAGCCCGGGTCAGTGGACGGTGCGACCAGGATCTCGCCGGGTTCCAGGTGGGCGCCGGTCGGGTCGAGCACCACCCGCGCGACGCCGGTGACCGTACCGGACGACGCCGGGGTGCCGCCGAGTGCGCCTTCGGGCAGGTCGTCCCGGCTGGTGGTCACCTCCGGCTCGGCGCCATCGGACAGCAGCAGCCGAGGCAGCTTCCGGCGCCGGACCTCCCGCTCGTACGCCTCCCGGCGCTCGGCGACCAGCGGCTGGTACGCCTGCCCGGCGATCGCCTTCTCGACCTCACCGAAATCCAGGAAGAAACACACGTCGTCGGCGTCGTCCAGCAGCTGCCGCGCCACCAGCTCGCGACCAATCACCGCGAGGTGCTCGCGCGCCATGCCGAGCGCGGTGACCAGCAGGAACTTCGGCGACTCGCGGATGCCGATCAGCTCCCGGGACCGCCGGAGGCCGAACTCAACCAGCCGGGCCCGCAGCCGGCCGTGGCTCCGCGCGTACGCGACCAGCTGCTCGATCGCGTCCTGCGCCTCGACGGCACCGCGGGCGAATTGGGCGTCCGGCGCCAGCCGCTCGTCATCGAGCCGCAGGTAGTTGGCCAGCACGCCAAGAATGTGGGTCGGGTCGTCGGACCAGCGCGGCATGCCCAGATCGATCTCGGCGATCGCCCGCCGGCCGTACTTTTCCAGGAATGCGGCCAGTCCACGCTGGGTCGTGGCCGTGAGCGAGCCAGCCTTGTAGCGCTTCGCGAGGTCAGCCGCCGAGGTGTCCGCCAGCTCGGCGGCTGCCTCCGCGTCCGTGCGGATCCGACGCCAGCCGCCAGAGGCTCAGGTCCATCTCGGTGGTCACGTTGTACGGCATCGCACGCAGCACGGCCCGCCGCAGGTCCTGGTCAGCGTCCGGGATCAGCCGGCCGGCGAGCACGTACGCGAGCGTTCCGGCGGCCATCGTCGGCATCACGCTGGGGATGATGCGGGACGTCCGGTTGTTCAGGATCCACTCGGCGGCCCGCAGGTGGCCGGCCGCGTCGGAGGGCTGCCCGACCCCCTCGTGCAGGCTCTTTTCGAGGTTCCGTACGTACTCTCGAGCCGCCGCGGGGCGAGCGAACGCGCGCCCGATCTGCTGAGGCGCGCCGAACCGCACGCCCACGCGTACGACCGCGGAGAGCACCGGCCGCCGCGACTTGTGGATGACCGACAGTCGCGGCTCGTCGAAGAGCGACCGCATGATCGCCGACGAGCGAGCCTCCATCACGTCCAGCATTCGCGGCATGATGTCGCGGCCGATCTTGCTGCGAATGATCGCGGTCGCGTCGACGAACAGCCGCCCGCCGGCCTCTTTCAGGATCGGCGGGCCCTGCCGAGCGTCGGCCACCGGGTGGTGCAGCAGGTCCGCGACGCCTGAACCGAGCAGCCGGAAAGCCGCCAGGCCCATCGGCGTGAACGGGCGGAACATGCCCTGCGCGACGTTGACGTTGAGGTACGCCCGGAGCTCGTCCGGGCTGTCCGGCGCGTCCGTCGGCAGCGGGTAGAGGGTGGTGATCGGCCGCGCCTGGGTCAGCCACAGCCGGCCACCCGGCTCGATCGCCCACTCGATGTCCTGCGGCCGCCCGTAGTGCTTCTCGACCTGGTCACCCAGCGCCGCCAGATCCTCGATCTGGGCGTCGGTCAGGCAGGCGGTCTCCGAACCATCCGGCAGGTTGACCGTCTCCGTACCGCCGTCCGGCAATGATCGGATCAGGGTCCGCTTGTCCCCCAGCCGGCGCTCCTTGATGACACCCGTACGGGTGTCGACGTCGACGACGAAATGGTCGGGTTCACCGAACCGGAGACGACCGACTCGCCGAGCCCGGGGCTGGCGTCGAGCACGGCCTCACGTCGGCGCCCGGTGAGTGGGTTCGCGGTCAGCAGCACACCGGCGATCTCCGCGTCCACCATTCGCTGTACGACCACGGCGAGCTGCACCAACCGGTGGTCGATGTCGTTGCTGGACCGGTAGGCGACGGCTCGATCCGTCCACAGCGAGGCCCAGCACCGGCGCACCGCGTCGACCACCGCGTCGGCGCCGATGATGTGCAGGTAGGTGTCCTGTTGGCCGGCGAAACTCGCATACGGCAGGTCTTCGGCGGTGGCCGACGAGCGTACGGCCACCGGCACGTCAGCGCCGAGCTGCCCGTACGCGGCCCGGATCTCCGCTTCGACGTCGTCGGGGACGGGAGTCTCGAGCAGGATTTTCCGTGCATTCGCCGGAAGTTGCGGGTCGTCGTAGTCGAGCTGCCGCGGCGACACTCTCGCGTACGCCTCGGTGGTCACCGTGAAACCGCCCGGCACCGGGAGCCCCGCCTGGGTCATCTCGCCGAGGTTCGCCGCCTTGCCGCCGACCTCCGCCAGCATGGTCGCATCGGTGTCCTTCAACGCCCGTACCAGCGGCTTCGCGGTGCCTGCCGGGTTGCCGATATGCGCCATTTGTGCGGTCATGATGTCCTACGCCTCCCCTGATGGCCGGCCCACAGACTTCCGACCCCGTCTGTCAAGGTACGGGCAAACGAACAATAAATCAACACGTGATGAATTATTGTCAGTCGTCGGCGGTGAGGCGGTAACCGCGTTTGACCACGGTTTGGACGAGGCGCGGGTCGCCGATGGTGGCTCGGAGGCGGGATATCGCGCTGTCGACGGCGTGCGGTTTGTGGCGGCCGCCGGGGAGAGCGCGCAGGAGTTCGGCTCGGCTGACGACGTGTCCGGGTCGGCGGATCAGGACACGAAGGAGGGCGACCGCGGCCGGTGGCATCTCCCTCGGCTCGCCGCCGCGTCGACCAGCACCGCCCGGCCGCGGACGGCGAGCGTACGGCCGGAAACCGCGAGTTGGGGTGCGCGGGAACACAAGTACGCGCCGAGAGTGCGGATCAGGCTGTCCAGGTGGGGCGCGCTGACCGGTACGTCCCAGCCGATGGCGCGTACGTCCTCGGCCAGCGGTTCCAGGCAGGCGACGACGACCTCGGGTGAGAGCGCGGCGTGGAGTTCGGCGGCGAGGCCGCGC